>DATKEV010000125.1:0-16156 GCA_035511855.1 Candidatus Udaeobacter sp. | reverse complement strand
GGGCGGCCCGATACCCAGCGGACCAGCCCGCCATTGCCCGATTCCGCAGGCTCGGTAATTGGCTGATATCGGAATTCAGGGTGAGTAGCTTTGATCGCGCCCGCGATGCGGTCGATTTCGTCACGGCCACGATAGACTCCCCTGCCGGGGTCGTAGAAAACGGAATCTTCAGTGTAAATCTCGTCTCCCGTGGGCGACATCGTGAACCTTTCTCCGAGAGCCGGAAGCGGGAAATCCGCCCATCCGGTTCGATGAGCGGGATGTGGAAACGGAAGCATGGTGAAGCTAGTGAGGCACCGGCAGACGAAAGGGCCGGCAACCGATAGGCCGTACCAGCCGGAGACTGTAGAGTTGCCCGGGCGAGACTTCCGCGCCGCCGTTGGGAAAACAAATAGCACATGCTCACAGTTGGCGGTTGGCACGGTCTTCGACACAACCGCAACTGAGCGTTCACTCGCGTCCAGCAGCACCATCGTGAGGGTATCATCCGGCGGACCGGGGTTGCCTACCACGAGTTCCGCTTCGACGCCCACCATTTTCGGGAGCGACGGCGTGAACGTCTGCCGTACGTCGTTGCCCAGATTCGTCCATGCATTCGTCCCATGCCGTGGTATTTGCCTGGTCCAGCGTCATGGACGGGGGCTGCGCCGGTGACGGGGCCAGGGCAGGTACAGCAGGCGCTGACGGGCGTTGCTTACACGAAGAGGTGGTAAGAGCGATGCAGCAGAGGCCCATAACAGCGACCAGAGCACGCGACGGCAGGAAAACCATAATTCCGAAATTGTAGTCAGTCTGATGGTCTAGAGCAACGCAAGGTCGAAAATTCTAAAGCGGCACAGGTTGGACGCTCCTTCTTGGGAGCTTCCAGTTTCTGGCGGGTCCTCTGGCGAGCCTCGTCACGAGCCTGGTGCACCGCGCAGGTCTACAGAGGCGATATTCACCTCTCATCGGGCTTTTCACTGGTTTGACACTGAGCCGTTCAGCTTCTCCAATTTTCCCAACTGCTCCCGCGCCTGATCCGCGCCTTTCGCATGCGGAGCTAGCGCCAAGTAAGTTTGTATCTCCTCGATCGCAAGGGCGTAGTTGTTTTTTCGGGTAAAGATCTCCGCCAGTAAGAGATGCAGCTGTGGAAAATGAGTGCGCAGATCTAGGTGTTCCGCCTTGAGACCGCTCTTTTCAGCGTCTTCGATCTTGTTAAGCTTGTAATTTGCCACGGCGTTATAGAAATAGGCGTCGGCGTAATTCAACGGATCGAGATCCAGGATGTAACCAGTGACGGCGGCGTGATTCAAGGGATCGAGGTCCAGGATGTGACCAGTAAGATTAAGGACGTCGGTCCAATTTCCTGTCTCGTAGGCCATTGAGGCGAGCGACAGATAAGGCAGCAGGAACCTGGTATCGAGAGTCGTAGCTTGGGTATACGCTTTGCGAGCCGCGTCCTTCTGGTTTTCCTTCTGTAAAATGGTACCCAGCTGAAACCAGGCGTTCGCGAAACTGGGGTAGATCTCCACTGCAGTTTCAAAATATTTGCGTGCATCGGCAAGTTTGCCGTTCCTCTCGGCCTGCAGGCCTTTCTCGTATGCTCTTCTGGCATCTTTCGGTGCCTTGTAGGGGGTGGCGCTCAGCGTCATGCCTTCAATCTTTGTCCCTCTCTGCACCACAATAACGCCTACGTCAATCATGCTGCCGAAAGCATCGAGGTCCAGAAGGCTGATGACACCGGGGTGAAAACCCGAGGCCGAAGCGCGTAGCTCACAATTCGTCAACTCGCGTCGTGAAATTCCCATGACCGAATCCTTGCTAGCCACGCCATATGGCGAAGTCGGGCCGGCGTTAGCTTCAGGAAAAGAATCGGCCCTCGATCCCAATTGCATGCTGAAATCGCCGTGAGGAGATGCATACACCTCTTGACGCACCCTGTTGTTGCAAACCCGCTCAACCAGCATATCGTTTGGAACAGGTGTGCCGTCGCGGGTCGCAACGCGTCCCCGGAGAAACATCACAAGATTCTCTCTCGGTTGACTTGGCTCCGAATTCGGGGGAGAGGGAGTCGCCGGACTGCTTGAGGGTGTAGAAGGCGGTGGCGCCGGAGCCGGGGCCGGGGGCTTCTGCGCCACTGTGTCCGGCACCAGAAGTGCCATTGTGATCGCCAGCAAGACGAAAATGCCCATGCGGTGGCTCATAGATCGATGCCCAGGGAGGAAGCATCAGAGGCCCTAAATCCTAGGGCGCATGTCAGATCAAGTCAAGGCGCGTGACAGGCGCGTGACTCGAATACATCAGCTTCCAACTGCTCCTGACATGCCCGAACTGCCGAAAATCGTTCAGAGTTGTCCTACGAAAGCGCACCGAGGCACCGCAACATCCAGGCTGTGCCGCTATTCGAGTATTCGAGTGTTCGGCGCTCTTGGCAGACTCACGAACCGGAACGAAGGGTACGCGGCGGGCACACGGGAAAGGGCGCGAGCGTAATTCCTTTCAAATCAAGAAGAAAGAATGGTGGAGGCGGGGGGAGTCGAACCCCCGTCCGAAAAGCGCTGCGACACGAAGCCTACATGCTTAGCTCAATTCCGTTTGGTTCGCCCGCCACGCTCAGAATGAGCAAGAAACGCAGCTGGCTAGTCCGATGAATCTCGCCCGCACCTTACGGACCGAAAGGCCCGGGCCAGCTCACTGTGTGACGCCTCTGACCGGGCCCATGAGCAAAGCCCGGGGAAGCGTGCGCTTAATTAATTAAGCAGCAAGTGCCAAGTTGTCGTTGGCATTTCTAGTTTTCCACCAAGTTACGGGCAGGTGGGTCCCGGCATGCCTTCGGGCCGCGACAGCTTCCGTCGAAACCGTGTCGCCCCCTCTTACTCTCCTATTCTACCACCTGTGCCAGGGCGGGGGAGAGTTGCGAGTCCGCGGCAGCCGGCCTTCAGGAAGACCTACCCGCTGGCGCAGTTTGGCCCGTATTGACTGGCGGCTGATTGCTGATCCCTGCTCCTGCTTGTTAAGCAACAATTGGGCACAACAGCACTCCCGGGGCGTTGACTCCCAAGCACCTAGCTCCCAAAATGACAAGACGGGGGATTTCGGGCAAAGGGCCGCTGAAAACGGGAATGTCAAAAGAATCTAACGCCGTCGAACAAGCTATCGTCCGCGCCCTTCGGGATAATCTGGAGCGCATTCAGCGCACTTCGGACGAGTTGCATCACGCTGTAAGCGACGTGGTGTCCGCCTGCTCCAGCAATAAGCCAACCAATGCGCTTCCGCCGCTTCTGCGCGCGCAGACTTCGGCAGCCTCTCTGGCCGCCTCCCTGGAAGTTCTGTCGAGATTTATTGCGGTTTCCTTGCAGACCGGGCCGCGCTCGCCCATCGAATCGCAAATCACCGAATTGGTAGGCAAGGTTGCAGCCGAGTCGTCCGCGGCTCCACAACGTCCGCATCTGCTGCAACCTGCACCCATGGCTTCGCATCACGTGGAGCCGATGGTCGAGGAGTCCGCCGCGACCGAACTTGAACTGCATCCCGAGCCGGAACCGCTGGAACTGGTCGAGCCTGCCCAGGGGCCGGCCGGCGTTTCCGACCCGGAGTTCGAAGGCGACTTTGACGTCAACCGCTTGTCTCCGGAAGAACAGGAACTGCACCGGCGCGCCAACCGGGTCGCCAAGGTTTCGATGCAGGACATCAAAATGCTTCGGCCGGAGCAGGTTCGGCTTGGCCGCCAAAACAAAGATATCTGCATCCGATTGAAAGACGACATTGAAAAAGCTCATCGAGAATACGACCGCCGCTTCAAGCCCATCATGGACCACCCGGTGGATTACTTTTATCGCTGGATGGTGGAAATCCTCGCCGAGGGCGATACCCATGCCCTCGGCGACTATCCCTACGCCACGCCCGCGCGGCATCGCTAACCGCATGACCTTCGCCTCCTCGCGCGCAGGAAGCGCGGCGCTCGCCAGGAAACTCCGTTTACGCACACGACGCGGACCCTCTCATCGGGATTCTGATTCCTCGCGAAGTGCCGTATCATTCTGTTGCTCTATGGTCCGCTCTGTTTTCGCAATCACGCTTGCTTTTTTGCTTTTTTTCGGAAGCGCGCTTGATGCGTTCACGCAATCGTCTCAGCACAAACGGAGAACGAAAAAACCAAAATCCCCAGCCTGCCAGACCGGATGCAAACCGGAAATTTCCGGACCACAATTGCCTGCTGATTCGCCGGAAGACGAAGCAGCGCAAAAAGAACTTTCGGATCTAGCCCGCGCTCTCCATGGTGCGACGCGAGACGCCTACCAGAAGCTCTCCACGTTCGCAGTAAAGAACACAACAAACGTCTTGGGCGCGCGCGCAGCGCTGGCTCTCGGTTACGAAGATTATTCCAAGAATCGCATGACCCAGGCCCTCGGTTGGCTTCTGAAGGCGCAGAACGATCCGCTTCTTCGCGAATATGCGTTGTACTGGACCGCTCAGGCGCAGCGCGCCCTTGGTCGAACAGGGGATGTGTACAAGAATTTCCAGGTCATTCAGCGGGATTACCCGAACACGGCGATGCGCGAGCAACTGCTAGAGACCTTTGCGCCGACAGCGGTTCAGCTCGGCCATGCACAGGAAGCGATTGACGCACTTAATGCTTATCCTGGGACCTCATCCAAGTCCACACTGCTCCTCGAACGCGGCCGCGCGTATCAATCCGCGCATCAATTGCCGCGCGCCGCGAAGGATTATCAAACCATTTTCTACAAATTCCCTTTGACCGACGAAGCCAAGCCCGCAGGCAGCGCATTGACGCAAGTCATGCACGCCCTCGGCAGGGAATATCAATATCCCGGCGTGGAATTGCAGGAGCAGCGCGCTCAGGCTTTCTACGACGCGCATAAGTGGAAAGAAGCGCGCGTCGAATTCGAGAAACTCCTCACCATGCTGAAAGATCCGTCGAATCCCACGCTGCAGCGCGCGCAGCTTCGCGAGGCGCAGTGCCACGTCCAGTTGAAAGGATCGCCGTCGCTCATCGCTTCTCTAAAAACTCCGGATCTGGATGTTGATGCTGAGCGGTTGTACGCGGCATCGCAAGCCTACCGCACCGCGAAAAAAGAAGCCGAGATGTTTACGGCGCTGAACGCTCTGGACAAAAACTATCCGGTAAGTAGATGGAACGAGGAAGGCTTAATGGCCGCGGGGAACTACCATTGGGTCGAATTAAACCGCACGACGGCGGTCATTGATTACCAGCGCGTGTTGGATACGTTCCCCAATGGGAAGAACGCGTACAACTGCGAATGGCGCATTGCTTGGGTGGCTTTCCTCAATCATCAGCCTGATGCGGACGACCGGCTGACTACCTTTCTTCTGAAGTACCCTGTCTCCGCCAACGCTGTGGATGCACTTTACTGGCTGGGACGCAACGCGGAACGCGCGGGAAATACTCCCCGCGCGCGCAGCTACTACGCGAAAGCAGTCGAGCGATTCCCGGAAACCTATTTTGGCAACGCCGCGGCCGCTGGCCTCGCCAAGCTGGGTACGGGGGAAGAAAGCGCTCCGGAGTTTTTCGAAAAAATTCCGCCGCCACCCTCGCTGCGCGCATTTGACGAGCCGATTCCAGTTGCGGCCACCGACCGCTGGGCTCGCGCCCAAGCGCTCCGCGCCATTGCTTTTGATGCTTCCGCCGAACAAGAGCTGAAGAACGGTTACTTCGCGACATCTTCTCCCCGATTCCTCCTGGAAGCGGCCGAGGCCGCGTTCGATCAGGGCCATTTTGGCGCCGGTATGGCCTATGCGCGGATCATCGTCCCGAATTTCGACTCTCGCAAATTCAGCGACGTGCCCGTTTCTGTCTGGAAGGCGCTCTATCCGCTTCCGTATGAAGCCGCGCTCCGCCGCGAAGCCGCGAAAAACAATTTCGACCCCATGTTCGCCGCCGGGCTGATTCGCCAGGAATCCACCTTTCAGGCCGACGCCGTATCGCGCGCCGATGCCATCGGCTTGATGCAGGTTCTGCCAAAAACGGGAAAACTCCTGGCCAAGCAGATCAAAGTCCGTTACGCCAAGAACAAGCTTTTCGAGCCGGACTACAATATCGAGCTGGGTATGGTTTACATTGCTGGCCTTCTCCGCCAGACAGGCGCACCCGAATACGCGGCCGCTGCTTACAACGCCGGCGAAGACCGCATCGCCGCCTGGAAGGCCGAGCGCAACTACGAAGAGATCCCCGAGCTCGTCGAATCCATCCCCTTCACCGAAACCCGCGATTACGTGCAAATCGTCTTGCGCAATGCCGCCGTCTACCGGATGATTTATGGTCCCAGCAACGCGTCATCTACGGCGTCGTCCATGGCGAAGACCGTAAGCCAGAGCCGCTGACGCAGGCGGAGCGGCTCGGGCGTTCCAAAAGCGCGATTTCATCTGCATGGAAAGGTGAAATGACTTCTCCAGACTCCACGATGGCGCAGATCTCGCGCCGGATGCTCTCCGCCAAGGCTGAGCAATTCACCGAATCCGTGATTCGCGAGATGACTCGCTTGGCCCTGAAGCACCATGCGGTAAATCTCTCCCAGGGCTTTCCGGATTTTTCCGCTCCCGAGGAAATCAAGGAAGCCGCGCGGCAGGCCATTTCCGACAACATCAATCAGTACGCCATCACCTGGGGCGCCAAGGCACTGCGCGACGCCGTGGTCGAAAAATTCGAGCGCACTCAGGGCGTCAAGTACGATCCCGAGCGGGAAATCACCATTTGCTGCGGCTCCACGGAAGCCATGATGTCCGCGATGATGGCCATCATCAATCCCGGCGACGAAATCGTTGTATTTGAGCCGTTTTACGAAAACTACGGGCCTGACGCGATTCTAAGCGGCGCGACGCCGCGTTTCGTCAAGCTGCGCACGCCCGATTGGTCGTTCGACGAAAAAGAACTCGCCGCCGCCTTCGGGCCGCACACGAAAGCCATCATCCTCAACACGCCCAACAATCCCACGGGGAAGGTTTTCACGCGAGCCGAACTCGAGTTTATCCGCGACCTCTGCGTCCGCTGGAATGCCTACTGCATCACCGACGAAATCTACGAGCACATCCTTTACGAAGGCGCCGAGCACATTTCCATGGCACGCGTCGAAGGCATGCGCGACCGCACCATCGTGATCAATGGCCTGTCGAAGACTTACAGCGTGACGGGATGGCGCGTCGGCTGGGTCCTGGCGCCGCCGGAGCCGACGCAACCGATCCGTAAGGTGCACGATTTCTTGACCGTCGGCGCGGCTGCCCCCTTGCAGCAGGCCGGCGCGAGCGCGCTGCATTTTCCGCAAAGGTACTACGACAAGCTCGCCGCCAATTATGCAGCCAAGCGCGAGCGCCTCGTCAACATTCTCTCGAATGCCGGATTCACCGTGTTCAAACCCCGCGGCGCGTACTACATCATGACCGACATTTCTCGCTTCGCCGACCCTGATCCGCGCCAGTACCCCGCCGAGACGAAAGACGTTCGCTTTGCGAAATACCTGGTCGAGAAAATCGGCGTCGCCGTCGTCCCTGGCTCCAGCTTTTACAACGACGCCCGCGACGGCGCCTCCCAGGTCCGCTTCACCTTCTGCAAGAAAGAAGAAACCCTCGCCGCCGCGGAACAACGCCTCGCGAAGCTCCACGCATAACAGGTTTCAAGATCCATGAGCGCACGAAATTCCAAGCCATTCCCGGCACTCCAGATATCAGATATGGAGAAGCACCCGGCATGGGAGTTTCAAACAACGACGAAGGCGACGACACTGAATTGCGACCGGTCAAGCGACTCCCTGTTCCCAGACTGACTTGCAGGGTTGTTAGGACCCGCGTTCGGCTTGCCAATGGCAATTACATCCCGGCGCTGATCAGCAACCTCGATACGGAGGACGCTCGAATGAACGAACACTTCGCAACGCTATCCATCGAACGAAAGGGCAAGTGGTTCGAGCTTGCGCGTTATCATGACGTCGATTACCGCCAGCGTGGCTCCAACGCGCTTGCGCGCTTTCTTGGGCTTCCGGTCAATGAGGTGTTCCCGATCTCTTACGACGTCCGGAAGTACGTCGTGGGTGACCCCGCCGCCCTCAAGGGGGCCGTCTTGAAGAAGCCCAGGACACGGCTCACTCGTGCGAAACTGATCGCGATGGCCGCGGCCATAGGGCAAGCCTGATTGGATGATGTGTCGGTGCTTTCTTAAACCGAGCTTGTTATGCGCGGGCGCGGAAACCTTGTGCTAGAATCGGCCGGGAAATGGAGGGATACCCAGCGTGCCAAATGAACTGGCATTGATTCCGGCTAATTCACGCCTCGAGGCCAACGGAGACGGCGCCGCCTTTGATGTCTCCTCGAGCACCAGCCGCACGTTTCTCTGCCGGCTGACGGTCAGCGATCAGATTGAGCAAGAATCCCTCGATGTCTCCATCTACGGTTCTGCCGACGGTGAATCGTGGACCAAGAAGCCGCTCTTGAAGCTGCCTCAGCAGTTCTATCGCGGCACGACGAAGATGGTCCTGGACCTTTCGCTTCGCCCAGAAATCAAGTTTCTTCGCCCCCGCTGGGAGCTGAACCGCTGGGGAAGGGTAGCGCCCTCACCGATGTTCGTTGCAGGGCTGGACTTGATGGAAGTTCCACCCATGTCGCGCGAGACGCCGACTAAGCGCATGGCCCTACGTGTCTAATGCCAGTCAAGCGAAGAAACCTCCAATCCAGTGCTCTGCCCGTTGCGCCAGCGGATACCCCGGCTTCTGTTCCTGTCAGCTTCCCAAATCAAAGACTACTCCGCATCCCGCAAGCGGCTATATATCTCGCCTGTTCAGTGTGGGCCGTGCGCGACCTGTTGCGCCGGAAAGAGCTAACGAAGATCCCCCTCGGGAGAAAATATCTAATAGACCGTGCGCAGTTGGATGCCTATATCGAGCGCATCAAAGCAAAGGCCACGGCATGACTCTCACTCTCTTGATTCTGCTCGTTTGGACTTTCAGGAAATCTCTGCGTACCGATCTGCGGGAGTTCGTTCAGTGGCTTACATTCCGGACGAATGTGGTGTAATTCAAACGGGCCGACGACGCGATTGAAGAGCTGAACCACCGCTTCAGAGAACATGCCATTGGATATCAGTATCTCGACGGCATTCTGATGCGTGTTGATTCGCAATTTGTTCACGCTGAACTTGTGAACCGGCCCTCTCCCTATTTAGCGTAAGGGTTTCGAAGGGCCAACGGATGAATTCATCAAAGCTTTCAACCACTATCGGCATGGGCGCAACAAAGAGGCCGTTGCTGAGGTGCTAAAATCGTTTGAGAGCACAATGAAGGCGATTTGTGCTGCCCGAAATTGGAAGCATTCGCCGATTGCGACTGCCAAGCAATTGGTGGACATCATTTTCTAAAGGGTTGATTCCGGCGATGTTGGAGTCTCATTTTAGTGGCCTTCGTGCGGCGATGGAATCTGGTTTGCCAACCCTTCGAAACAAGACCAGCGGGCACGGTCAAAGGCCAAGTCCAGTGGAGTGGCCAAATCATTTTGTGGCACATGCGCTCCATTTGACGGCAGCAAACATCGTTTTTCTTCTTGAGTCGCACAAGGCTCTAAAGTGAGCGACGAATTCAGCCAGCAAGTGAAGCCGTACGCCTGCTCATCGCTAACCGAGGCAGGATAGCGCAGGGTCGGATACGTAATCCGTTCACAAAGTGAACAGACCATCCGAACGCTTCGAACGAGCCAAGAAAAAAAACGGCACCGAAACAAATCTCAAACCTGAAGAATGATGAGGATGGGTGGTGGCAGGCTGCCGTCCTCGTTGTAGGGTACGCAGTGCCACTACACCCGGTCAGAGGTTTTAATAACGCTATGCCTTGAGTTCAATCGTGTCCATCGGGCCTCTACATTGTTTTACTGAGGGGCGAAAACCCTAGCCGAATTACAGTGTTTGCTGGATTGAGATTCCCTTCACAGCTGTCAGAAACTCTGCTGCTGAAAAACGAACCGATATCAACGGGCGTTTGAATCGGAGGGAGGCTAGAAAAGGCAATGGCTCGATACCTACGGATACGACGCATCGTAAAAACCGAGCAAACGGGCGCACATGAGCGCATCAAAGCGATTTGTGGGCTCACGGCGGATGGAAGTCATTGGACGCTTACACACGAAGACGCTGTTTGGCAAGTCGAGATTGGAATCTCCCACTTTTACGTCGAGAGACCTAGAGATAAGCGATATGACGTAATCGTCGCAATGGATGTTCGCGCCCACAGGTACCTCAAAACCGTTGCGGATAGAGATCAACCTGACCAACTCCTCTTTCTTCCAGACTGTCCTCACGTCGTTCATGCTCCCTGCTCCATACCGCGTCAGCTGGTTGTAAGTGCTAAGCCGCTCGCCGCGGCATAATCGGGGCAGCAAACTCTCCGAAAGAGGTAGTGCCAAGCGGAGCCAGTGTTATATGGCCGGGCCGAATGGCCGATCCGACGAGCGAAGGATGAAACAAGCGGAGGTGGAGCTTGCTCTTCCAGATGCTTCGTTCAAAGAGACCGCGATTGCCCAGAACATAAGCACTCGCGGGATGCGGGTGGCGACGAAACACGTCTGGCACCCGGGGGAAAGGGTCCTGCTACGCCCTCAGGGATCTGCCATCCGCTTCTTGGCCCGCGTTGTTTATTGTCAGCGCTTGGAAAACAATAGGTTTGCCGTCGGTTTGGAATTTCTAGCCCCACTCGGACAGTGAGCCAAGCCGCACGACCTTCGCGCATTGAGTTCACAAAGTGAACAACCGTAGCTCCCCTGGCACGAACGAGACGCAGGGAAAAAATGCCACGAACTAGACGAAACCCTAAGAGAAGAGACAGAATAAAATCGAAATAGCAACCGGGCCAGCAAATAGACAGAAGCATTTAGGGATAGCGATGGCGTACTGACCGCTGAGTAGGAATATAGGGCAGGAGAGACGAAATAGAGGAAGATGCACTCACAGGCGCAAGAGTCGGGATCATCGCTCTAATAGGACGCCAGCGAGAAACACGGCGACTATGGCGGGACACGACATAGTGTGATAACCGAGACGGAAAATAACCCTTGAAGAATCAATGACCACATAAGCGAGCGAGTGGGGCGACTTTCACCAACGGGAGCGCGTTTTCTGTTTTTCTCCGAAATGTTCGCTTTTCGTTCTCCTCGAAAATGGAGATCCGCAAGTCTAGTCCGGTTATGCCTCCATGACGCTTTCCCTTAAGTTCACTTTTTGGACGCGACTTTTTAGGAGCATGGTTCACCTGCGGACAAGACTCTGTTCAGTTTGTGAACTAAGCCGGTCCAGTAACAGGACTTCCCGATAGCCCAGGGGAGAAAGCCCTACATTTCACTTCACTTTGTGAACCTATGGTCTATTTTATTCACGCACGCCTATCCAACCGTCTGAAGTGCGGCAAAGCCGATAACGTCCGGACCCGCTTTAATTATCCCTTGCGGGATTGAGCATGTTAAAGAAACAGATCATAAATCGGGCAAAGGCTGGCAAACAAAAATCGCCGCTGTCTAACAGGCAGCGATGGTGGATTTGGTATCAGTGGATAGAAGGGAGGCTGAAACCACGGCGGACACGCGGGGCGCCGGAATATGTTTCCGAGTGGGAATCGCTGAAGAAAAAGGAGTCAACTAGGTTGGGCGGGCTGGGATGACTTTTCTAAAACTATTCTAAAGAACAACGAAATTAGGAAAATGAAAACCCGAAATTAGGGCAAAACTTGCCCGAATTTGCCTAAAACTGCCGGCATTTGCCAGCACGTATCGCACTTTAAGTTGTTGAAAACACAGCAGAATGAGTATGGGGTAGGAAGCTGACGGTCGGTTGCCCTGTGGTGGTTAGCCCCCTACCCCGCGAGTGGTCTTGTTGGTATAGACGAGGTCAGCCCCCAAATAGTTTCCTGATTGGGTGAAAATAGTTTTTGCCGTAACCGGGAACTATTATCCCAGGGGCACGGAATCAAGATACCTGGCCACCGCTGCTTTCCATTGAAACTTTTCCTGAATCGCTGCCTGAAGGCCCTGCGCGGCTGCTGGTTCGCCGTGTGTCAAATAGGTTTGCTTCGGCGGCGCAGGCAGCGCGGTCAGCCAGCGCAGCAGTTCGCTTTTTCCCGCATGCGCGGAAAACTGCCCCATCTCCACGATCTCCGCGCCGACGGGCACATCCACCCCATAAAGCTTCAGCGATTTTGCTCCTTCTTGCAGAGCTCGCCCCCGCGATCCTTCGGCCTGAAATCCGGCGAGGATCACGGCGTTCCGCGCATCGGATAACCGCTGCGCGAGGTGGTGCAGTACGCGGCCGCCGCTCACCATGCCGCTCGCCGAGACAATAATGCATGGCGTCTTCACATTGTTGATGGCCTTCGATTCATCCGCCGAGCGCGTCAGATGGAATTCGTGCACGTTCAGGGGATCGCCTTTGCCATCGCTGCCTACCTCACGCGCAAACTCCTCATCGTAGTCTTCCTTGTGCTTCAGATATAAATCCGTCGCGCTCAGCGCCATCGGGCTGTCCACGTACACGGGCACGCGCGGAATCCGCTGCTGATCCTCCAATTGCCGCAGGTAATACATGAACGTCTGCGTCCGTCCGATCGCGAAGGACGGAACCACGATCGAGCCGCCGCGCTTCACCACGCGGCTCACGATTTGCGCCAGCAACTCTGCGGGATCGCCGCCCGGATGCTCGCGGTCGCCGTACGTGGATTCGCAAATCAGCGCGTCGGCTTTCGATGGAGGCGTAGCCGGGTCTTTCAGGATGGGTTGATTATATCTGCCGATATCGCCGGAGAACAATACGACGATCTTCTTGCCGCCTTCCGAAATCGTCAGCTCCACGCTGGAAGAGCCGAGAATGTGTCCTGCGTCATACGACGCCACGTGAAACTCCGGACTGATATCGAACCCGCCGCTGCGCGGCATGCTCTTGATCAGCTTCAATGTGGGTTCCACGTCATCCGGTGTATAGAGTGGCTGCGGGTTCGCGTGGCGGCTGTACTTGTGGGTCCGCGCGTGCAGCGTATCCTCTTGCTGCAAGTGCGCGGAGTCCTTGAGCAATATTGTTGTCAATTCGATGGTCGCGGGATTCGCAAAGATGGGCCCCCGATAGCCTGCTTTCACCAGTGCCGGCAGCCACCCGGTATGGTCCAGGTGCGCGTGCGTCAGCACGGCATAGTCGATCGTTTTGGGATCAACCGGAAGCGGTTTGTAATTGCGGTCTTGCAGTTCTTGCGACCCTTGAAAAATTCCGCAATCCACGAGCAGCCGTTTGCCCGCTGCCTCCACCAGATATTTCGAACCGGTCACGCATCCGGCCGCGCCAAGAAATGTGAGTCTCGCCATAGGCGGTTATTCTACAGAATTTGCCAGCGTTCCGCAGTCGAGCCTTGGCGGGCCAAAAACAAAGCGGAGCGAATTTCCGATCGAGTCCGCTCCGCTCTCTCTTCAAAGGAGCAACTAACAACTTCCAACTAACAACTTTCTACCGCTTTCAATCCGCTGCGCTGGCTTGCCTCTTCGCGACGATCGATTCGATATTTAGTCCAAGCCCCTTCGCCACGCCGCTCCCATAGGCTGGATCAGCTTTGTAGAAGTGTTGGATTTGCAGCTCCTGAATGCGCTGCGGCACGCCATTGCCCAAGCTGGAAACAATGTTGTCGATCAGCCGCTGCTTTGCGTCCGCGGGCGT
Organism: Candidatus Udaeobacter sp.; assembly: GCA_035511855.1. Taxonomy (GTDB): domain Bacteria; phylum Acidobacteriota; class Terriglobia; order Acidiferrales; family UBA7541; genus Acidiferrum. Next base: position 2,478 of record DATKEV010000125.1, on the reverse strand, counting down.
CAACCGGAACAGATTTCCCGGCTGTGTGTAGTAGTCGCCGTCGGTGCGGTGATCGTGCCGTGCAACGGTTCCGCTGACGGCATGCGGTCGTTCGGTGTAGGAACGGTCCTGCGTCGGACCGCCGAAGCTGTTCGGCTCATAATTCACTGCCGGTCCGCCGTTTCCATCGAAGCGCATCGCACCGTCCTTGTTATAGGTGTGGAACGGGCACTGCGGTCGGTTCACCGGCAGGGAATCGTAGTTCACGCCCAGCCGATAACGGTGCGCATCGGGATAAGAAATCAAGCGCGCTTGCAGCATTTTGTCCGGCGAAAAGCCCATGCCCGGCACAATGTTGCGGGGTTCGAATGCCGCCTGCTCCACTTCCGCGAAATAGTTCTCCGGATTGCGGTTCAATTCCAGTTCGCCCACCTCATGCAACGGGTAATCCTTGTGCGGCCACACCTTCGTCAGGTCGAACGGGTTGATGTGATACGACTCTGCATCCTTTTCTGCCATGATTTGCAGGCACACGCGCCATTTCGGGAAGTTGCCTCCCTTGATGGCGTGAAAGAGATCCCGCTGCGAATAGTCCGGATCCGTTCCTTCGAGCGCACCCGCCTGCTCGCGGAATAAATTCTTGATCCCTTGCTTGGTCTTGAAGTGCCATTTGACGTAGAAAAGCTCGTTCTTCGCATTGATCAAGCTGAACGTATGGCTGCTATAGCCGTTCATGTGCCGGTAGCCGTCCGGCGTCCCGCGGTCGGAGAAGAGAATCGTCACCTGGTGGAGAGATTCCGGTGAGAGCGACCAGAAATCCCACATCATCGTAGGCGATTTTAGGTTTGTCTCCGGGTCGCGCTTTTGTGTGTGGATGAAGTCGCCGAACTTCAACGGATCGCGAATAAAGAAGACGGGAGTGTTGTTTCCCGTCATATCCCAATTGCCCTCCTCGGTGTAGAACTTCAACGCAAATCCGCGCGGATCGCGCGCCGTGTCCGCTGAACCCTTTTCACCACCTACAGTCGAGAACCGAATGAAAGTCGGCGTGTTCTTGCCCACGGCGCCAAAAAGTTTTGCCGTCGTGTACTTGGTGATCTCTTTGCTGGTGCAAACGAAATGGCCGTACGCGCCCGAGCCCTTGGCGTGCACAACGCGTTCTGGAATTCTTTCCCGGTTGAAGTGGGCCATTTTTTCGAAGAGCAGAAAGTCTTCGAAGACTACCGGCCCGCGCGGTCCCACCGTCAGCGAATTCTGGTTGTCGCCCACCGGCCGTCCTGCGTCCGTGGTCATGATTTTCCTTTTCTCCGACATGAATCCTCCTCAGTTCGAAGGCAGCAGACTCGCGGAGCGCGGTCCCTGCCGTCTCAACCCGAAGCATAGAGGGCTGCGACCTATACTTCCAATATATAGTTCGGATAAGATGGATAGGCATAGCCTATGGAACTTCACCAGCTTCGTTATTTTTGCGCCGTCGCCGAAACCGGCTCGTTCAGCCGCGCCGCGGAGCAATCTCACATTTCTCAGCCTTCGCTATCCCAGCAAATCCTCAAGCTGGAAGATGAGCTCGGCGCACGCCTTTTCGACCGCCTCGGCCGCTCCGTTCGGCTTACCGAGCTCGGCAAGACGTTTCTCCCGCGCGCACGGGCCGTTCTTCGCGAACTAGAAGCCGCCAAAGGTGACGTCGTCGAAGGTAAGGAGTTCATCGGTGGTCCCATCACCGTCGGCGTGATTCCCACCGTCGCTCCTTACTTCCTCCCTCCACGCCTCACTGCCTTCTCCCGCAAATTTCCCCAGGTTCGGCTCACCGTCGTCGAAGAAATTACACCCGTCCTTCTCGACCGCCTCCGATCCGGCACCATCGACGTTGCCATCCTCGCGCTGCCCATCCGTGGCCACGAATTCGATGCTTTTCCTCTATTAACCGAGCGGCTCTTTGCCGCGCTCCCCAAAAACCACAAACTCACTTCGCGCCCGTCTATTTCCCTCAAAGATCTCCGCGCCGAACCCTTCCTGCTCCTGCGCGACGGCCACTGTTTCCGCGATACCGCCGTGGCCGCCTGCGACCGCGCGCGTCTCCATCCGCGGATCGTTTTTGAAAGCGGCCAGTTCAGCAGCCTTCTCAGCATGGTCGGCGCGGACATGGGCGTTTCCATCGTTCCCGAAATGGCCATCGAGAGGAAATCTCCATGCCGCTATGTCCGCATTGCCGATGACCAAGCCTTTCGCACCATCGGCGCTGTCATCCTCCGCGGCCGGTCTCGCACCCGTGCACACAACGCGTTTCTCGAGCTCCTCCGCGCTTCATCTCCGCGTATACGCTTCTAGCGCGGGCCATTTCTTGCGGCCTTGTCCAGATGAGCAGTGAGAGATAGACGCAAACTTTCCGCTGAGGTAAAATCCTTGAAGTCGTTCACCCCGGTGGGGCCGTGGCGCAGTTGGGAGCGCGCCTCGATGGCATCGAGGAGGTCGTGGGTTCGAATCCCATCGGCTCCACCA
>DATKEV010000124.1:0-9552 GCA_035511855.1 Candidatus Udaeobacter sp. | reverse complement strand
GTCAAAAACCGCCTGTAAGTCTCTTACCAACAACGCCGCATGCCCTCAAAACAGGAACCTTGTCGCAGCATAGCCCGCGTTGCCCAAAGTTCAGTCGCCCAAACATGCTTCATTGATTCCTGGTGAGAAATTCGGGCTAGCTGCTAACTAACTAGCCCAAACTCTTCGCGGGTTGGGCATGGGAGAGTACCTGCCCCCCATTACATCCATGAATATCAAAACAAAGAGCTTACAAAAATGGCATTTCGTAAGCATTCGTAAGCAATGGATTCCAATTGGCTTACAAAGTTTGATACGTTGACCCAAAAAGGGTTGCCAGCCCTCAAAAGAACGCCATCATCAACGTCCAGAAAAAAAATAGGCCACAAAAACGAGTGGCGACGGCAAGATTCCCGAGATGTTTGGGCTGGTTTGAGCAAGGAGCAGAGCTGGAGCGCGCTTAGTTTTTTGTTCTTGGCGGAGAGAGCTTCGCGCCTGCAGCCGGCTCAACCCCAAAATCCCACACGAAGAGGTTCATGCCATCCGGAAGAATCTCCGCCAGGGCGTACTCGCCGGGCGGGAGGGTTTCGCCGAGGGTGAAACGGAACACCGTGGGGGCAACCTCCCATCGCTGGATGGATATCACTTCCCGTTTCTCGTCCAACTGCTCCCCGAACAAGCTACGGATGGATTCCAGCAGCCGCTTATTACCTTTGACGGTCGCTCGCACCAGCTCCACTTCAGGACCGGATTCCCCGGGCCGGCTGCTCTTCACAATCGGGGTTGTGCGGTCCGGGTCCGGTGGCGCCTCGCGAAGGTAAAACTCGGCCAGCCCATGGGCCATTCGAACCCTGGCCCGCGCCCCGGGAATCTCTACGTTTCGCTTGCTGGGGACAATCGGAATCGGCGAAAGCACCTGCTTCAGGAACTGCTTCTTGTCGGTCTTGATCTCCGAGCCGACCTGTTCCAGTTGAGTCACGGATTTTCCTTCCACCACGAACATGCCTTCACCGGGGGGCAGGAAGACCCCGGGAGCGACCTGGAGGCTCGCATCCACGTCCATGACGGTTTCGATTTTCTGGGCTTGCTCTCGGGCACGGATCTTCGTCGCCAGGGCGTCCTCTTCCGCCTTGTCCGCCGCCTCCGCCTTTTTCGTCGCGTCCCAATCCACCATGGCGGCTGGGAGTTCTTCCCAATCGCCGCGTTCCACGCTGAAATAGCGAACTCGCTCCCCGTTCCGCTGATATTCCCTTATGAGCTGAAAGCTCCCGTCTTTCAGGACAAGCTTCTTCCCTCGTGGCAAAACGGGGGTTCCACTTTCGCCCACAGCCTTGCTGCTCCCTTGGTTCGCGAATGGGGATTGCGCTTGGGTTAACGAGGCGCCGTGGGCCGCTTGGTTGCCGCCGGCTGTATTCAGCCCGAGGACGGCACTTGCCCCACAGATGAGAAGTATCTTCGAAGATCCCATTGGCAAGCCTCTTGGGAGTGCGATGTGCCCCGAGGCTCTCCTGCGAGCATACCCCCCGGTATCGGGCCCTGCAAGCTGCCGGTTGGGCGCTTGGGCGCCCCAAAAACAAGAAGGGCTCCCCGGCCAAGCCGGAGAGCCAAACAAGCCATTGCTGAATTCTAATTCTTCAGTGCGTGCACTTCGGAAAGAGGGTTACGAGCACCATCAAGTCCGATAGCGTGAACAGCCACTGGTCCGCGCTGAAACCTGCAGCCTCGGCGGCTCGGGCGATGAAGCCCAGGTGGCGCCTCTTGGCGAAATTGTGCACGTGCTCGACGCAAATCCCGGTCAAGCTGGCTACTTCGGAATCGGTGAAAATCTTTTGGCTCGACTTTACGGTAACCATGGCCCTAGCTCCTCAACTCCGATTGCCTCTCTCTACTCCCACTTCCTTAGATGCTGTTTGCATCTTACCGGCTGCACAAAATGTAGAGCAATAGTCGTTCCGTTCTTCCTGGCAAAACCTGAGGGCTAGTACTTTCTCTCCAAACCTGCATAAATACAGCCTTTTTCCACACTTTTTCCTTTGGAAGCAATTGGTACCCATAGGAGAAAACTGAAAAGCAGCGGAAAAAACTTTCTACTTTTGCAACTTTGTTATGTTTTTCGGTAGGGCGGCGGCAATTTCTGCCATCTGCTTGGTGTGTCGGATTTCGTGCGAGGCGATAAACTGAAACCATTCATAAGCCGTTAAAGTTCCCAAAAACGGATGAGCCATGCAGTACTGGCTGAGGTTGCGTCCTCGCGTTTCCTCGATAAATGCCAAAGTGCACTCTCGTACTTCCCGCAATTCCGACAGCATTTCTTCCTTTTCGCGAATCGTTTCGCTGTCCACTGGAATCGGGGATATGCGGCGGAACAGCCGCGCCTCGACAACTACCATGGGGACATGAAATCGCTTCAGAAAGGGCCGCGGTTTCGCGGGCTCTTCGAGCAGATGATCCGCGCGACTGATGATCCTTCTTTCGATGATCATCAGATGCCCTGCGAGTTCGCCCGCCGACCAGCGGTTCTCACTGGGTCTGACTTTCCACTGTACTGCAGGCACGGAATCCGCGGCGAAAAGCAGCCCTCTTTGCGATTGTGCAAGTTTCTCGACAATGGCGCGGAGCGATTTCACGGTCTTACTGGGATACGCACAAGAAACCTACAGATTGGCTCCCCCGGCCTGTTCTAAGGCATGGGCTAATTGCAGTACGCGAGCCTCGCCAAAGGCGGGTCCAAAGATTTGCAGTCCAACCGGAAGTTTTCTGTCGATCTTTCCGCAGGGCACGGAAATTCCGGGAACACCTGCCAGCGATCCTGTAACTGTATAAATATCAGCAAGATACATCTGGAGCGGATCGGATGTGCGTTCGCCCAGCTTGAAAGGTGGCACCGGGGAAGTGGGGGTCAGAAGCGCATCCACTTTGGTAAAAGCATCGCGAAAATCTTGGGCGATGAGCGCTCGGACTTTCTGCCCTTTCAGATAATAAGCCTCGTAATAACCGGCCGACAGCACATACGTGCCAAGCACGATCCGCCGCTTCACTTCGGCGCCAAATCCGGCGCCTCGCGTTTTCCGGTACATGGAGAGCAGGGAATCGTCTTCGACGCGGAGCCCATACCGGACTCCGTCATACCGCGCCAGGTTGGAACTCGCCTCCGCCGTCGCTATGATGTAGTAGGCGGCGATGGCGTAGTCTGTGTGCGGCATGCGGATTTCGATTAGCTCGCAGCCCAATTTCTTGAAAATCGCGATGCCCGCCTCGATCTTCTGGCGGACTCCCGCGTCCATTCCTTCGGCAAAGTATTCCTTGGGGATGCCCAAGCGTAGGCCTTTCACGGGCTTCCCCAGTCCCGCGCGGTAATCCAGCACCTGGGCCGTCGTCGAAGTCGAATCGTTCGGGTCTCGTCCGGCAATGACTTGCAGGATCGCCGCGACATCTCTGACATTCGTCGCAAACGGCCCGATGCGGTCCAGGGACGATGCAAAGGCGATCAACCCATACCGAGAAACCCGGCCGTAGCTTCCCATCATCGCGGGAACTCCGCAAAATGATCCCGGTTGCCGGATCGAGCCGCCCGTGTCGGTCCCCAGCGAGGCCACGGCAAGACCCGCTGCCACGACTGCCGCTGACCCGCCGCTTGAGCCGCCCGGCACGCGTTCCAGCGCAGCCGGATTCTTCACCGACCCATAGGCGGAGTTCTCGTTCGAGCTACCCATCGCGAACTCGTCGCAGTTCGTCTTGCCGAGAATCACCGCTCCGGCTGCCTCCAGCCGCTCGACCGCTGTCGCGTCGTAAGGAGGCGTGTAGTTCTGCAAGATTTTAGACCCGCAGGTGGTCGTAATCCCCCGCGTGCTGATCACATCCTTGATGGCCACCGGCACGCCCGCCAACGGGGGCAGCGGCTTCCCCCCTGCCACTAGTGCGTCAATTTTCTCCGTCTGCCGTCGGGCGCGCTCCGGCGAAAGCGCCAGGAAAGCATTCAGGTCCGGATTCCGCGCCTCAATCCGCTGGTAAAAATCCGCCGCCAGTTCCCGCGCCGAAATTTTCTTCGTCGCCAGCGCTTCTCTAACTCCATCAATCGTCCAACTCGCTGTCATCTTCTTGTTTCTTTCGAATTTGTTGCTGATTTCCACGCCCTGGGACTCGCCTGCTGCCGTTCCCGAGCTCCCCGATTAAATTCCCTCCGTCCAGCTTCCTGCGCTAGGTTCTTCTCCGTACTGAAAACTGAAAGCCGCCTACCTCTCGATCACCTTCGGTACCCGAAAATAGGGGGGCTCGGGGTCCGGCGCATGCTTGAGGACCTCTTCCGCTACGGCACAAGGCACAACGAGGTCCTCGCGTAAGGTGGCGTCCGCCGTCTGGCCGTCGCTTAACACCTGGGCCATCGGCTCAACCCTGGCCGTATCCAGCTCGTTCAGCTTCCCGATGTATTCCAGAATTTCATCGATTTGTGCGCGGTACATCTCCAGCTCGGTCTCACTCAAGTCGAGATAAGCCAGCTCCGCCACTCGCAACACATCTTCCCGGCTGATTTTCAAGGTTAGTTCCCTTGTTTCCGTCGTTCAGAGCGAACGAAAAATTTTAGCACATCGCCGCCGGAACCCCGGTATCTACTTTGCCGCCGCTACGGGTTCCATCTCCAGCACGCTGTGATGCATGCTGGCCATCCGCCAGCGGCCCTCGGACTTCTTGCACATGGCCATGCCTCGCCCGCGCAGCACTCCGCGTGCGGAATTTATGGTGAATTCGTATTCGTACCAGACCGCTTCGCCGATGGCGTGGAACGCGCTTTCGCGAATCTCCAGCCGCGCCGCCGGCTTCTGGTGAAAATACCGCTCGCGGAAATACCCGACGGCTTGCTCGCGCCCGTACAGCTCCGCATCGGCCGAAAAAAGGACAATCTTCGGATCGAGGCACTCGGCAAAGGTCTTTTCATCGGATTCGTTGAAGGCCTCCAGGCAGCGGTGCATCTCGTGTTGCATATCTGCTGTCAGCGTCTCGACACGGGCCTCGCTTGCCGTTGCCACGTGCACTATCTGGTGCTTCATGTCGATGGTTGCGCCCAACTTTGCCATTAGGTCCACGCCGAGGATGCCATCGATCTTCCGGCCGCATGCTTTTCCCACCGCTGAAAGGTCGACAGCCGGCAGCCTCAAGCCAATCAGTTTTGTGTTCCCGATGACGACTTCCTTGAGCGTGACTTCCTTCGCGCTCGTCGCCAGCGTGCCGGTCCACGAAGTCACTTGAACGTCGCGTGTTTCTCCCTCCGTGAACGATTGGAGATTCAGAATGGACGTCGCGGCCGTATCCACCAGGAGCACCATGGACTGCCCGCTCACACCCACCTCGATGATGGGCAACCTGTCGCAATGTTTCAGGGGGATTTCCTGGGCGGCTGCCGGGCGGGGAGCGATTCCCAAGGCGGATAGCAGAGCGATTAGCGGGAACAGACTGGAGAAGGAGCGAATTCTCATGGCCCACCTCGAATCCGGTTGGACTATATCATAGAATACGAACGTTCGTGCTATTTATTTCTCTGTGTTACGATCTTTTCATGCCGTCAGCCGTCCGCCCCTCTGGCAAGCAGCCTGCTCCCCGCCGTCAGGCCCGCGGAGTTCGCACCCGCGAAGCCATCCTTGCCAGCGCCGTCGATATTGCCTCGGTGAATGGGCTCGAAGGCCTCACCGTTGGCTCTCTCGCCGCGCAGCTGCGCATGAGCAAAAGCGGCCTCTTTGCCCACTTTGGTTCGAAGGAAGACCTGCAGCTGGCTACCATTGAAGTGGCCCGCCAAATCTTTATCGACAAAGTGACGCGCCCGGCCATCACTGCGCCAAGGGGCCTGCCTCGTCTCTGGGGCTTGATCAATCAGTGGCTGGTGCTGGTGGAGAAACGCGTATTTAGCGGCGGCTGTTTCTTCAGCGCCGCTTCGTTTGAGTTTGACAGTAAGCGCGGCGTGGTCCGCGATCGCATCGCCGCGATCATGCGTGAGTGGATTGATGTCCTCGCCCGGGCCGTGGAGCAGGCGCAGAAAGCCGGCCACATCCGCGCCACGGTGAACCCTACCCGCCTCGTATACGAAATCCATGGCATCGCCATGGGCGCGCATTGGGCGCACCAACTGCTCGACGACCGGCAGGCCTATTCGCGTGCTCGCGCCACGGTTCTGGAGAAGCTGCGCAGCATCGCCGCACCCGGTTCTCCTCGCCTGCCGTAGAACTTCTTGCGCTTTTTGTGGCGGCCTTCTACCCGGAACGCCTACAGGGAGGAATCCACCGTCAACCGCCTCTCCAATCCCGAACGCGAGCCTGACGATCTTTCCCGCCGGGAATTCCTCAGCGCCATACTGACCACGCCACTCCTGGCTGGGGTCGCCGGCACCGAAAACGGCATCCCCTATCGGCGGCTCCCTCGTACTGGCGAACACGTGTCTGTCGTTGGCCTCGGCGGCTGGCACCTCGGAATTCAGCGAAGTCATCCGAATGACCGACCCGGAGCGCATCTTCGCTCCCGGTGGTGGAGGGGAAGCCGTTTCTCGAGGCCCGGAAAGCCGGCAAGGCCCGGTATATCGGTTTCACCGGCCACAAAAACCCGACCATGCATCTCGGCTAGTCTCGTTAAATTTGGCTAGGGATTGAACGCTCGCTTCAGAGACGCGCAGCAAGGACTCTATGCTTGGGCGGAAACGGGAGCAGTCTTGCGCGGATACTTCTTTGCGATGTAGTTATCGACGAGCGCTTGAAATGCGACAGCAAGCTCGTCGTACGTTCCTTCGAGCGTGACGTCTTTCTTGCCGTCGATGTAGACCGGGCAGCGCGGCGCCTCGCCGGTGCCCGGCAGGCTGATGCCGATGTTCGCGGCCTTCGATTCGCCCGGGCCGTTCACGATGCAGCCCATCACCGCGAGAGTCATTTCTTCGACCCCCTCGTATTGCGTTTTCCAGACGGGCATCATGTCCCGAATGTAGCCTTGAATAGCCTCGGCCAATTCCTGGAACGTGGTGCTCGTGGTGCGCCCGCACCCGGGGCACGCCGTCACGCTCGGCGAAAACGAGCGCAGCCCCAACGCCTGCAGCAATTCACATGCGGCATAAACTTCTTCGCGCCGGTCGCCCCCGGGGCGCGGTGTCAGTGAGATGCGAATCGTATCGCCAATACCTTCGTACAGCAGAACACCCAGCGACGCCGCCGACCAGATCTGCCCCTTCATTCCCATACCTGCTTCGGTCAAGCCCAGATGCAGCGGCTGCTCGGTCTTCGCCGAAAGGTCCCTATACACGGTGATGAGGTCGCGGGGCCGCGAAGTCTTGCACGAAATAATGATTTGGTCCTGCCGCAAGCCACATTCCAGCGCCAGCTCCGTCGATTGCAACGCCGAAATCACCATGCAATCGTTGATGATCTCTTCGGACTCTTTGCCGAGATTCTTGTCCGTATTCTCCTGCATCTTGCGCATGACCAGCTCTTGATTCAGGGAGCCGCCATTCACGCCGATGCGAACGGGCTTGCCATTGTCGCGCGCTACTTTGCAAATCGTCGAAAATTGCTCGTCGCGGCGCTGTCCCGCGCCCACATTCCCCGGATTGATGCGGTATTTGTCCAGCTCCTTGGCGCACTCCGGATATTTCGTCAGCAGCACGTGCCCGTTGTAATGAAAATCGCCAATGATCGGCGCGGTGCCGCCCGCGTCGCGCATGCGCTTCTTGATCTCCGGCACCGCTGCCGCCGCTTCTGGAACGTTTACGGTCCAGCGCACGATCTCCGAGCCCGCCTCCGCCAGCTCCAGGGTTTGTTTGAACGTCGACTCAATGTCGGCAGTGTCCGTATTCGTCATGCTCTGCACGACGATCGGCGCTCCGCCGCCCACGCGCACGTGTCCCACCATCACGCCGTACGTTTTGCGGCGCGGAAGCCGGCTGGTTGTCGTGTCAAATCCTTCAATTTGTGTAAGCATTCCTTTTAATTCTAACGTGATTTGCCCCTCCCGCGAAATTGAATGTACCCCTGAGTGGCCGGTCTAACTACTCTGACGGTGCTTTCGTGTAGTTCTGCGAATCTGGGTCGCTGTCTTTTCTTTCTATCTGTATGCGCAGCGCTGTGGGATATAATCCCCGGCAAGGACCGGCCCCAGCAGATCCCCTGTCCACAACCGATGATTACCGTGTGCCACGTTTGGCCGAAAGGGGAGCCAATGCTTGCTCAGCCGAATTCGATTTCAGTATCGAAATTCGCAACGACGGCGATGCTGACGCTGGGTCTCGTTGCTTTCATGTACGCACCAGGAAGCGCCGCGCAAACGCACATCACCGTGAGCGTGTCGCCTACCAGCGCGAGCGTTCAAGTCGGCACTGGCACGCAACAATTTACGGCCACGGTTCGAAGAGACTGGAGAAATCGCGGAGTGGTTTGGACGCTTGCTGGCGCCGGATGCAGCGGCAGTGCTTGCGGAACGCTCTCGGCAACTTCGAGCGCGTCGGGAGTGGCGATTACCTACCGGGCGCCAAGTAATATCCCCAGCCCGGCGACGGTGACATTGACAGCGACCTCGGTCTCGAATAGCACAAGATCAGCCACGGCAACGATCACGGTAACATCAACATCGTCCGTGTCGGTCACCATCTCCCCCACCAGCGCCTCGCTGAACGTTTCGACAGCACGGCAATTCACGGCGACGGTGGCCAACGATCCCCTGAACCAAGGCGTAACTTGGAGTCTGACCCAGTCCGGCAGCAGCTGTGCGCCTGCGTGTGGAGCGCTCTCCGGGCAAACGGCCACGACGGTGACCTACACGGCTCCCGCAACGGTGCCAGCCAATCCCTCGGTGACGCTAACGGCAAGATCAGTGCGCGATACGACCAAAACCGCAAGTGCGACCATCACGGTCACATCGTCCGTGTCGGTCACCATCTCCCCCACCAGCGCCTCGTTGAACGTTTCGACAGCACGGCAATTCACGGCGACGGTGTCCAACGATCCCCTGAACCAAGGCGTAACTTGGAGTCTGACCCAGTCCGGCAGCAGCTGTGCGCCCACGTGTGGAGCGCTCTCCGGGCAGACGGCCACGACGGTGACCTACACGGCTCCCGCAACGGTGCCAGCCAATCCCTCGGTGACACTAACGGCAAGATCAGTGCGCGATACGACCAAAACCGCAAGCGCAACCATCACCATCACATCCTCGGGTGGCACAGTGAGCGTCACCATTTCGCCGAAGCGCGGTGGCCTGGCGGTAGCCCAGACGCTCGCGGTCACGGCCACGGTGATGAATGACGTTGGAAGCGCGGGTGTGACATGGTCGGCTTCAGGAAGCGGCTGCACTGGTTCTGCCTGTGGCACGTTCACGAACGGAACCACCAACTCGGCGACCTATGTGGCACCATCGGCTGCGGGCATCTACACGATTACAGCAACAAGTGCAGCTGACGTGACCAAGAGCGCTTCGGCAACCATCGCTGTGACCGATTTGGCCGGCGTGCTGACTTACCACAATAACGTTTCTCGCGATGGGACAAATAGCAAAGAGTATGCCTTGACGACAGCGCTGGTCACGGCCACAACGTTCGGCAAGCTGTTTTCGTGC
>DATKEV010000123.1:0-29680 GCA_035511855.1 Candidatus Udaeobacter sp. | reverse complement strand
TTTCAATGCACGGGCTTGACATCCTCCATGAGAAAGAAAAAGCCTTCGGCGAGCGTGGGGTGAATGTAGACAGCGCCTTTCAAGAGCGTGTAGGGTTGATTCGCGAGCATGAGCGTGCCCAGGATTTGCACGAGTTCACCGCCTTCGCTGGCGAGGATGGAAGCGCCGAGAATGCGGTCGTTCGAAGCGTCGACGACGAGCTTCATGAGGCCGGCGGTTTCGCCTCGTTCGATGGCGCGAGCCACGTAGGTCATGGGGCATTTTCCGATTTTCAGTTTGTAGCCACGGGCGCGGGCTTCTTTCTCGGTGAGGCCGACGCCGCCGAGCTGCGGATCGGTGAAGACGCAGTAGGGCACGGGGCGATTGTCGGTCGAGAGGTTCTTCCCTTCCACCAGGTTGCCGTAAACAATCTGGAAATCGTTGTAAGAGATGTGCGTGAAGGCAGGACCGCCCTTGCAATCGCCGAACGCCCAGACGCCGGAGACGCTGGTTTCCAGGCGGTTGTTCACTTTGATGAATCCGTTTTTGTCCGTGACGATGCCGGCTTGGTCCAGGCCGAGGTCGCTGGTATTGGGAGAGCGGCCCGTGGCGACGAGAAGATGCGAGCCGCTGACAGTGGAAGCGCCGGAAGTTCCGTCGTAGGAAAGCTGGATCCCACCATCTTTTTTTCCTGCGCGCGTGGTGCGGGCATTGAGGACAAATTGCACCCCTTCGGCTTCGAGGGCCTTTTGCAACTCCGCGGCAATTTCCGGATCTTCGCGGGAAACGACCTGCGGACCATGATGGACAACCGTGACGCCGCTGCCGAAGCGCCGAAACATTTGGCCGAATTCCAGGCCAATATAACCGCCGCCCAGAATCAAGAGATGTTCGGGTATGGTCGTGACTTGCATGAGGGATTCGTTGGTCAGATAGGGAACGCCGGAAAGACCCGGAATCGAAGGGATATTCGGCCGCCCGCCGGTATCGATGAACATCTTCTCGCTCTCGAGCAGATCGCCGGCGACTTTCAATTGATGCGGTGCGACAAAGCGCGCGTGTCCACGATAGAGACGGAGATTCGAACGCTTATCGACTTGTTTCTGCTGGCTGCCGCGGAAGCTGAGGACAACCTCGTCCTTCTGGGCGACGATTTTCTCCAAGTCGACGCTGACATTTGCCGCGTTCACACCCCAGCGCGCGGCGTTGCGCGCATAGTGCGCGACCTGCGCGCGATGCACCATCGTTTTTGTCGGCGTGCAGCCAACGTTGATGCACGTGCCTCCAAGATTTTTTTCTTCGATGAGCGCCACAGACCAGCCGAGGTCAGCCAGCCGGTAGGCAAGAGGGTTGCCGCCTTGGCCGGAGCCAACGATGATGGCGTCATATTTCATTGCGTCCTCCATGGAGGGAATGGAGAAAAGACCTTACATCGGATGCAGCGAGGACGCACGGGCATCAAGTAACTTTTGCCGGAGCCATCATTCTCCTTGTGAAGGGCTTGGATAAGACTTGCGGCTGATTTGGCGCTGGATCGCGAAGGAGACGAACGTAATCAATAACGCGACGCCGCTGCCCAGGAGCACTTCTTCCGCGCGGTCGATGGCGGCCGCCAAGCCCACCGCACGAGAGCCGCCAAGAACACTGGGGGCCATGACGATGGCCACGGTGACGGGCGCAACGCGCCAGCTGCCCGGAACGCGAATGAGCTGGGTGCAGATCAATACGGAGGCGACGATGCCCAGGAAAATCGAGCCAAAGGAAGGGCCGAGCAAATAAAGAAAGCCGAGACCCACGGCGCAGCCGATGAAGGTGTTCACGATCCGCGAATTGAAGGCCATCAGCGCGGCGCTGAGATCCGGTTCCGTCACGGTAATGATGGAGATGACGGCCCAAAGCGGATTGTGATGATTGCTGCGGTCCAGAACAAACCAGACGATGAGGCATCCGATCAGGATGCGCACGGCGTATTGGAAGCCCGAGGGTGGAGTTGCTGGTGCGGGCAGCGTTTCGGTTTTGTAAGCCATCGGTCACCTGCGACGCGTACTCAAAAATTCAAAGGGAGCTTCGAAGCAGCGCTCGGTGAACGATTCTATCGGCCTTCTTGGAAAATGACGATTGTCTTTGGAGGAATGCGGACTTCGCCGTAGATGCCAGATGGAGTCCGGAATCGCTGTGGCTGCTCAAAATAATTATGAAGAACACTTCGGGCATGCGAGAATGTCGGAGCAAAATCTTTGCGCTCGCATCCTTCGAGAAAACCGCTGCCGTAACGCCAGACGCCGACGACATTTTTGTGAGGTGCCCTCATGGGACAAGCGCTGGACGTCCACCGGCTCCACTTCGCGTTTACCATCACGTTTCACTACATCTTCCCGCAACTGACGATGGGCCTCGCGCTGCTGCTCGTCTATCTGAAAACGAAGGCGCTGCGCACGGGAGATGAACACTACAATCGCGCGGCGCGGTTCTGGGCGCGAATCTTCGGGATCAATTTCGCGCTTGGCGTGGTCACCGGAATCCCGATGGAATTCCAGTTCGGGACAAATTGGGCGGCGTTTTCGAGAGCGGCCGGCGGCGTGATTGGCCAGACCCTTGCTATGGAGGGTGTGTTTTCTTTTTTTCTGGAATCGAGCTTCCTGGGTTTGTTTTTGTTTGGGGAGAAGAAACTCGGACGAATGGGGCACTGGGTGGCGGCGTTCCTCGTTTTTCTCGGCTCGTGGCTCTCCGGCTACTTGATCGTGGCCACGGACGCGTGGATGCAGCATCCGACGGGCTATCGAATCGGCGCGAACGGCACCATTCTGCTTTCCAACTTTTGGGCGGTTCTTCTGAATAAGTGGGCGCTTTGGCAGTACGCGCACAACATGTTGGGTGCGGTGCAAACGGGCTGCTTCGTGATGGCCGCGGTGGGCGCTTTCTACTTGCTCACGAAACGCGACGAAAAATACGGACGCACGTTTGTGAAGGCCGGGGTATTGGTCGGAACTGTCGCCGCGATCCTGCAGCTCTTCCCCACCGGCGACATGCAAGGGAAGCTGGTCGCCTACAATCAACAGCCGACCTTAGCGGCGATGGAGGGACTGTTCGAGTCACAAGCGGGCGCGCCGCTGGTAATCCTCGGGCAGCCGGACGTGGAAAAAAGAAAACTCGACAATCCTCTCGAAGTGCCGAACATGCTGAGTTTTCTAACTTACCGGCAATGGCGAGCGAACGTGAAGGGCTTGGCGGAACTTCCCGAGGATCAATGGCCCGACCAGATTCCGCTCCTGTATTACAGTTACCACGTGATGGTCGGGCTCGGCACGATTTTTATTGCCGTGATGGTTTTGGCGGCGCTGCTCTATTGGCGCGGGAAATTGTACGAGTCACGATGGATGCTCTGGACGCTGATGCTCTGCGTGCCTCTGCCTTACATCGCGAACACCGCGGGTTGGATGACGGCGGAGCTCGGGCGACAGCCGTGGCTGATCTACGGATTGATGCGCACGGCCCACGGAATTTCTCCACGCGTGGCCGCGGGCAATGCGTGGTTCACACTGATCGGCTTCATGGGCATGTACGCGGTGCTCGCCATGCTGTGGCTGTTTTTGATTTACCGCGAAATCGAACTCGGGCCGGAACCGGGGCAGCATCCGCTGGCTGAAGATGCGGCTGTGCTGGCGGATTGAGGAGGACGCGATGGAAACGGTCTGGTTCTGCCTGGTGGGGATCATGATTGCGATTTACGTGCTGCTCGATGGATTCGATCTTGGAGCGGGCGCGATTCACCTGTGGGTGGCGGAGACGGACGAAGAGCGCCGGCAGGTTTTGGCCAGCATCGGCCCGGTGTGGGATGGAAACGAAGTGTGGCTGGTGGCGGCGGGGGGCACTTTGTATTTTGCATTCCCGGCACTCTATGCGAGCGGGTTCAGCGGATTCTATCTTCCGCTGATGATCGTTTTGTGGCTGCTGATTCTGCGCGGGGCGTCTGTCGAATTTCGCAATCACATCAAGAGTGCGGTTTGGGATCCGCTCTGGGATTTTCTTTTCTGCGCGTCGAGCTTGCTTCTCGCGGTATTTTTTGGAGCCGCTCTTGGAAATGTAGTGCGGGGCGTGCCGCTGGATGCGAGCGGCTATTTCTTCGAGCCCTTGTGGACGGATTTTCGTCTCGGCGAGGAAACCGGCGTCCTCGACTGGTACACGATTCTGGTTGGGGTGCTGGCTTTGCTCGCGCTCGTTATGCATGGCGGACTATGGGTGCAGATGAAGACCAGCGGCGCGGTGAGCGCACGCGCGGGAAAACTGGCCGGCCGCATCTGGTGGAGCGTGGCCGCTCTGACCGCGGTGGTGACGGCGATGACTTTCACTGTGCAGCCGCAAGTGAAAGAGAATTTCACGACCTGGCGGTGGGGATTTATTTTTCCACTGCTCGCCGTTGCGGGAATGGCGGGCGTGATTTTTGAATTGCGAAAAAACGACGAGCGCAAGGCGTTCCTTGCGTCGTGCGCCTATCTGACGGGAATGATGACCAGCGTCGTTTTTGGCGTGTATCCGATGGTGTTGCCGGCGCGGAATCCGGTTTATTCCCTGACGGTGACGACAGCCAAGGCGGGTGAATACGGCTTAAAGGTCGGTTTGGTGTGGTGGGTCGTTGGCATGATTCTCGCCGCGGGATACTTTACTTTAGTGTATCGCTCGTTTGCCGGAAAGGTAGCGGTGGACAAGGACTCGCATGGCTACGGCGATTGAACGGTTGCTTGGATTGAGGAGGCTGCGCAACAGGCCGGTTGACGCCAGGAATGCTGGAGGGTAGCGTATAAAAGACCGTGATGAAGAGTGCTACGCCAAGACGAGCGAAGGGCTTACTTGCCAAGGCCGTCAGCCTGCTGACATTGCCGGCATTGTTTGTGGCACCAGCCTGCACGTCGCTTTGCGCGGCGCAGCCTTGTCGACAGGCTGGATATTCGTCTGCCACTGAGGGCCATTGCCACGCCGCGACCTCGATGCATCATGAGCTTCAGCGAATTCACGCGGTAAAGAAATGTAACTCGCCGGAAATGCCTCCGGCGACGCTGACATCCAACAATAAGAGTGATGTTTTGCGAGCATCGCGTTCGCCGGCGCCCGCGGCGATGTCTTCAGGTTTTTCTGAGGAATCGCCGACGATTCCTATGGTAAGGATCAGAAGCTCTCGTAGCAGCGGCCCTCCCCTGGCCCAGCCCGATCCATTTATCGCCACAAGTATTCTCCG
The DNA here is from genome assembly GCA_035511855.1 of Candidatus Udaeobacter sp. Lineage (GTDB taxonomy): Bacteria > Acidobacteriota > Terriglobia > Acidiferrales > UBA7541 > Acidiferrum. Next base: position 24,468 of record DATKEV010000123.1, on the reverse strand, counting down.
CATCTGAGTCGCATCTCACCCGAAAATCGAAGGTAGGGCACGTCTTCTAGTGCTGACGAAGACTGCGCTGTTGACCCGAAACTGTTTGAGCAAATACAGGAGAAGGGGCGGCACGTTTTCTATTCCAAGCAGCAAGAGGATGCGGTTCCAATTGAACAGTCATCGGAGGAGGCAGGAATGAGCGGCACACGGAGAAGGTTTTTTCAGGATGCGGCGATATTTGGCGCGGGCCTCTTTGGGATGAGTGAAGGCTTGCAGGCCCGGGAGCATAACCCGGATTTGGCTGGGGACGAGCGGCATCGTCGAGGTGCGACGGCTGGTTCGCCCTATCGCGCGCCGGCGGTACGAGCGGAATCAAATTGGAAAGAGCCGTTCTTGCCGATGACGACGCCCGACGTGGGGGATTTGCCGCACGAGCTTGACGGCGGTGTAAAGGTGTTCAAGCTTGTCGCCGAGCCGGTGAAGCGAAAAATTGCGCCGTTCAAAACGATTGACACGTGGGGATACAACGGAATTTGCCCCGGGCCGACGATTCAGGTTCAGCAGGGCGACCGCGTGCGCGTCCTGTTTGAAAACCGGCTGCCGGAGTCCACTTCCCTGCACTGGCATGGCCTGGAGCTTCCGATCGAACAGGACGGAGTGCCTTTCATCAGCCAGAAGCCGGTGGCGCCGGGAGAAACGTACGTCTACGAATTTACGGTGCACCAGGAAGGAACTTTCTTCTACCACGCACACAGCGCGATGCAGGAAATGATGGGGCTGATCGGATTCTTTGTGGCGCACCCGGAGAAAAGCTACAAGCCACCTGCCGATCACGACTACGGGCTGATCTTGCAGGAGTGGGCCGTGCTGCCGAGCAACACGGTTCCGAACACCGCCTCGATGGAATTCAACTGGCTCACGTTCAACGGCGTTTCCGCGCCGATGACGACGCCGTTGCTCGCACGGCTCGGGAGCCGCGTTCGAATGCGCATCGTGAATCTGGGGATGGATCATCATCCGATTCACCTGCACGGGAACCAGTTTGTTGTGACGGGCACGGAAGGCGGGCGCGCGCCGGAATCGTCTTGGTATCCGATGAACACAGTACTCGTGGGTGTGGCACAGGCGCGCGTCGTTGAATTCGAAGCAAGGTATCCCGGAGCATGGATGATTCACTGCCACCTGCCGCACCACATGATGAACAGCATGATGGACCTGCTGCGCGACCGGCAGATTCAGACGGCGGATCAAACGGAGACCAAGGCCATCAGCCAGATGCAGTCGCTGGCTAAGAGCGTGCCCTTCGAGCATGTTCATCCTTCGCCAGTGGCGGAAAATGCCGCGAGCGTACCGGGATTTCCGCAAGACGCGTTCATGGAGATGGGAATGGACGAGGTGGTGGAGAAGCCGGAAACATTCGGCCTCCCGAAAAACTGGAGCGCAGGGATGATGGGAATGATGACCATGGTGCGTGTGCTGCCGGAGAAGGAATATGACGCCATCCTGGCGCGGAAAAAGGCCATGAGCATCCCGGGGCAGGAAGAGCATCACCACGAATCGTGAAAGAAGGAAAAAGACTTAACGCAGAGGGCACAGAGAACACCGAGAACAAGAGGAAACGACATGCGAGTCAGAGGAAAATTGGGAACGATGATGATGGCAAACGCGCTGGCGCTGATGGGCGGCGCTCGAGCGCAAGAGATGAAGATGACGCCGCAACAACATGCGGAGCACGAACACGGCGAGATGCGCGTGATCAAACCAGAGTATCCACGAATGGGGCGCGCACAGGAAAGGGCGCAAGGCGGACTCGTCTCGCTTGAGCAGGTGCAGAAGATTGCCACTGAATCGAATCCGACATTGCACCAGGCCGAAGCGGAGATTCGCGCGGCAAAAGCGCGCGAGCAACAGGCGGGGCTTTACCCGAATCCCGCACTTGGCTATACGGGCGACGAGATTCGCGGCGGATCGGTCGGCGGAGGCAAGCAGGGATTTTTCGTGCAACAGACGGTGATCACGGGCGGAAAACTGGGCTTGAATCGCGAGGTATTCGGAAAAGAGGTGAAGCTGGCGGAACTCGAAGCCGAGGAGCAAAAGATCCGCGTACAAAGTGCGGTGAAGATGGCGTTCCTGCGCGTGCTGGCGGCGCAGGAACTACTGGACGCGCGCCGGGATATGGCGATGATTTCGAAGGATAAGGCGGAAACTCAGCGCAGGCTGATGAACACCGGCCAGGCGGACGAGACGGAAGTGCTCGAGACGGAAGTAGAAGCGCAGCGGACGCGGATGACGGCACGAATGCAGGAGAACACGCTCCGGGAAGAATGGCGCGGGCTCGCAGCGGTGATTGGGCAGCCGGACCTGCCCTTGGCCACGGTCGCGGGGGATTTGGAAAAGGACTGGCCGGAATTGAATGAAGAGCAGGCGGTCGAAGCCATCGCGAAAGACAGCCCCGCCGTTCGAATCGCCGAGACTGCTGAAGCGCGGGCCCAAACGGTTCTGGCAAGAGCAAAGCGCGAACCGCTTCCAGACTTTCAGATGCGCGGCGGACTCGAATACAACCACGAAACGCTGGGCAGCGTGCCTTTTGCAAAAGGATGGGAGGGAATCGCGGAGTTGAGCGTGCAAATTCCGGTTTTCAATCACAACCAGGGCAATGTGGCGGCGGCGCGCGCGGAGATCGATCGCACGGACGGGGAAAAGAAGCGCATCGCACTGACCCTGCGTGAACGCGCGGCCTCAGTTGTAGATCAATACGCAAACGCGCGACTGATGGCCATGGAGTACCGCGAAGAAATGTTGCCGCGCGCGAAAAAAGCGTACGGCCTGATAGTGGACAAGTATGGGCAGATGCTCGCTTCGTATCCGCGTGTTTTGGACGCTCAACGAAGGCTTTACGAATTGCAGATCGAATACATCGCGGCGCTCGAGAGTGTCTGGACCAACGGCGTTGCGCTGCAAGGGTTTTTGTTGACCGATGGCCTAGAGGCCCCGGCGCGGCCCGGCGAAGTCGATCGGCCCATCCGCGAAACAAACGTACCAATGCCCGAACGCACCATGTCTCCGGGTGAATCGATTCGTAACCCGTAGAAAACGAGCAAGTTCTTTCGAGGCATCCGGGCCGGAATTTCGAAAACCGGAGCCATCCAGACGATTCGCCTTGCTCCCGTATCGAGTGCGAAACACTGGTACGGCAGTAGCGTTGACCAACCGAAAAATCGGTAGGTACTGTGGAGGATAGGGCGCGCGGGTGTCGGCGGAGTGTTATCCGTTGATTAGGTTCAGGAAATAGATGATAGCAGAGTTGCCGGTCACGGCGGCTTCCCTTCCTGGCACGGCGAAACCCGATTCGCGCACTTGAGGTATGCCCTTTTTCGAGCGCGACTGAAGATCGATGAAACAATGACAACCGTAACAAAAGCAGGAAGATACGAAATCATCGGCGAACTCGGCCGCGGCGCCATGGGTATCGTCTATAAGGCGATGGATCCGGTCATTGGCCGGACGGTCGCGGTCAAGACGATCCGCCTGAGCGAAGAAGGCACAGGACTTTCCCGGCCCGAACTGCTGACGCGGTTTCAGACGGAAGCCCGCGCTGCCGGATTGCTGACGCATCCGAATATCGTGGTTGTTTTCGACGCGGGCGAAGAAGACGGTCTGTACTACATCACCATGGAGCTGGTGGAAGGAAAGAGCCTGCAGGTCCTGCTCGATGAGGGCCATGCGTTTCCCTTGCCGCGCACGCTGCGCATCATGGAGCAGACTTGCAACGCGCTGCAATTCGCGCACGAGCGAAATGTGGTGCATCGCGACATCAAACCCGCCAACTTGATGCTCACCGCCGACGACACGGTAAAAATCACAGACTTCGGCACCGCAAAGATTCTGCAGTTCGGCACCGTGCAGCAAACCGCGCACGTCATGGGCACGCCGAGCTACATGTCGCCGGAACAGGTAAAAGGCCGCGCGGTGGATGGCCGCAGCGACATTTTTTCGCTGGGCGTGATGCTCTACGAAATGGTGACCGGGGAAAAGCCGTTCCCGGGACAGAACATCACCACGGTGATTTACAAGATCGTCAATGAAGATCCGGTTCCGCCGCGCCAGATTGATCCCTCCATACATCCGGGAATCAGCTCGGTGGTGATGAACGCGCTGCAGAAGGAGCCTGAGCAGAGATACCAGAGCTGCCGCGAGATGCTGGAAGACTTGCGGAATTACCGCGCCCTCGCGCAAGGAGGCGGCAATCCGCAATCGACAACTGTAATGGGCGGAGGTTCGCCAACCGCGACGATGGTCTCCGCAAACACGGGCGGCCACGGAATCGGCGGCGAGGATCCGGCGATCGCCTCCATGGCCCGGTCGCTGAATTCACGGACGTCAGCGCCTGGACAAACACCCGCTATACGCCGGACCGGCACGATCGCCCCAGTCGAGGAGCCGCCGAAGAAGAAGAGCATCGTTGGGACGATTCTAGCGGCATTGCTGCTTCTGGGGGTCATTGTCTACGGGGCGAATAAAATAAAACCGGTCTTTGAGGCCGCGCGTGAACTCCACGAGGCTCAGAAGCAAGGCGCGAACCAAAACCCTTCCGTTACGCCGAATCCAGAGACGCCTACTGAGAACTCCGCTGCGAATCCGGCCGGAAGCGCCGCGGTGTCGCAGCCGACTGACAGTTCGGCATCCTCACCGGCTCAGCCTGCCGAAACAAAACCGGCCGAAACCAAGCTGCCAGAAATTGCTCGAGAAAAACCTGCACCGAAGAAAGTGGAGCCATCACTGAGCACGAAGGCTGCGGAATACAAAGGGCGAGTCGAACAAGTGATCTCCGAACGCGGCTTGACGGGCCGCGCGAGAATTCAGGCCACAGGCAATACGCTGACACTCTCTGGAAAGCTTCGCCCTGGGGAACATGGCGAACTTCTAAAATTCTTGCGGAACGCTCCATCCGAGGTGCGCGTCATCGATCACATTGAATACGATGACACACCGCTGGCCGCGACGAGCAATCTGGAAGAGGGCGGGCACCCGGTTCCTTCGCCGGATCATGGTGCAATTCACGTGGTAACGGATGTGATTGGAGCTACGGCGGTATTGCACGGGCCGGCCGGCCGCGTTCTGAACAAGTGCGAGACTCCTTGCAGCTTCAACAATCTGGCTCCGGCGCGCTACAGCTTGGAGGTAGAGAAGGATGGCTACGCGCCGGTCCAAACGGCACTCCAAGTGAAAAAAGGCGACGCCCAGGATCAGAAAATCAAGATGGAATCCCTGGCGAAAGGAATTTTCGTGAGCAGCCAGCCGCCGGGCGCGGACGTATTCATCAATGGAGCAAAGCAGTCCGGACAAACGCCCGTAACACTTCCGCTCGCGCCTGGTCAGTACAATCTCGTTTTACGACTTACGGGTTACGAAGCGTACGCGGGAAGCATCCAGGTGAAGGAAAATATTCAGACGCAACTGAACGCCACGCTGAACGAAAAGTCAGTTACGCGTGTGGCCTGGGCTCAGGTGAACACCAATCCAAAGGGCGCAGAGATTATCGTCGACGGAACTTCAACGGGCCAGTTCACTCCTTCACGGGTGCAAGTGCCCGCAGGTATGCATACGGTAGTGCTGCGATTGAATGGTTACCAGCAGGCGAAAAGAACAGTTCAGGTCAGCGAGGGCGGCACGGTTACGATCGACGAATCTCTCCACCAGAAATAAGCCAAAGACGGACGCTGCTTCGGAGTTGTGGAGTTGGCAAACTACTTTGTCGCACAAAGGGGGCGGCACTCTCGAAATGTAACTTTTCGTTACATCAACGCTAGGGACAGTCCTAGGACTATCGTATTAAATTGATGAAAATGAAGTATTTACAATAACTACCGAGAGGCCGGATGCGTGCTTGCTTTGTAGGTAGGGCTCGCCTGTCCTGATCCGGCCGAGGCGTGAAGGCTGATGGCGGGGGCTCGGGACGGGTATCGGCGAAACCGAATCACGCGGAAAGAAGCGGAGAAAACTTTGGTCTTTCGGGCCACATTGCCGGTGGAAGAGGGAAAGAAAAGGACCTCCACAGGATCAGCCGCGGAGGCTACTCCGACGGTCTCGGCGAGCCCGCTTGTCTCATCCATTCGCCGGGCGAAGGCGGCGAGTTCGGATCAGAGAACGGTCGAGGTGCATCGCTCGCTGCGCAACCTCCATTTGCTGCTTCGTTCCGAGCGGCTTTACGAAAAGAATCACCCCCAAAAACTCGATAGCCTGGATTCCGCTTACGATTCGCTGCGCAAGATGACGGAGATCCATGGCGGATTGGAAATTCGAGTCGAGCGCGGAGGCCTGGTGGTGCCTCGCGTCAGCGACGCGCACCTGCCAGATGCACGCGGCGAGATGCAGGCGCTGGCGGCAGATTTACAGCGCGCCGGCGTTCACGCACTGGTGTTCTCCAACAAGTTCCATGTAGGCGAACTGGACACGCTCGCCCAATTGATGAAAGCATCGTTGCTAAGATCGGAGGAGCCCGCGAAGGACACCGGCAATGCATGGTGGCCGGCGCGGCTCCTGGAGAACCGCGTGGAGGGCATTTCCGTCAATACGCAAACCGAGCGCCGTGTGGACACGGTGTTGGCGAGCCTTATCGCCGCGCTGGTCGCGTACGGCGGACATTCGCCGCGCGAGACTTCCGAAACGCCGATTCATGCCCCAGGGTTCGACCAACTCGTGGCGACCCTGCGGTTGCTGGCACGCCTGACTCCTCCTTTGGAGAGCGCGCGCGGCCTTTCGCCCGAAGAAGCGGCCCGCGCGATTCATGGGGCGCTGGAAGAGGCGAGCCAGGACAGCGTGCGGATGCTCCTGAGCTCCGTTTCGCAATATGGCCCGAACGAAGCCGAGCGGCCGCAACCGTATTTGCAACGGCTCTCGGAAAATATCCTTTTTGAATTCCTGGGAGCCGAATTTTCGTCAGGCTCGCTTACGCCGGCATCGGTGCGTTCGACGTTCGATCGGCTGGGCGATGTCATCGTGGGGGAGGGCAGCTACTCCGGTCCGCATTCTTCGCAGCATCTTTCTTCGCTTGCGGTGACGTGGGCCACGGATACGCATCGCGAACAGCTGATCGAGAGATTCTGGCTCGAATTGCCGGCACGCGAGAAATCTGCGGTACTGCGCGGACCGGATGTCTGGTGCGTCCCTGTGGTTGCGCTAAAGCGCACGCTGGGGCAGCTTGCGGAGGCCGGGGCCGATGCTCCGCGCCGCGAAGCCCGCAACATTGTTTTGAATTACGCGCGAAGGCTAGAACATCTGGACGCTTCCGCGAGACGCTCCGTCGCCGCAGGGCTCAACGAGCTTGCACCCATCATCGAATCGCTCTGGCCCAACCAGTTGCCGGAAGATCTGAGCCGAGGAGCGATGAAGGCCTTGGACAAGGAATCTGTTCCCGAGACCGCGGCCCTGCTCGCCGCGTTTGTCGAATCGCTGGGACGGATTGCGGTGAACCGCGCCGATTACACCGGATTCGAAGTCATCCTTACGGGCTTGGAGCGCGCACCTCACGACAAAGAGCACGATCACATGACGGCCTTGGCAAGCCGTTTGGTCGCTCAGGATCGCTGGCTTCTGCTGGTGGATGCCTCCCTGGCCAACCGTGCGCTCGATCCCGTGCTCCCCAGGCTCTTGCAGCGGGATCCGGAACGGTTGCTTGACCGCATGACACTGCTCTTAACGGAGCCGCGCGGTTCAGAGATGGTTCCGGCGATGGCGCGCCTCCTTCGTACGATTGGCGTGCCTGTTCTGAACCTCCTCGAAACGCGCCTGTATGAAGCGCGGCGGCAACGGGTGACCGCGGCCATCAAACTTCTTGCCGCCACGGACCCGGAACGTCTGCTGCGCGGCCTCGCTCGGGCCATGGCCAGTTGGGAATGGAATCTGCAGGACTTGGCGGTTAGCGAGCTTTCCCGGCCGTCCAATTCCGGTTCGGCACACACGGCGGCGTTCGTATTCTCTGCGATCCTGGCGGATGCGCATCCCATGGTCGTTCCGATGATGATCGATCAGATCGGGCTATCGCAGGAAACCACCGCGGTTCCACAATTGATGGAAATCGCGGCTGGTGAGCATGACATATTGCGTGACCAATTTGTGCGCATCAAGGCCATCGAAGCGCTAGGGCGTATGCGCGCTGCCGAAGCGGCCGAACTTCTTCGCACGCTGGCGGAAAGCCGCGAGGGGCTGGCTTATGCGGAACCAGCCGGCTTGCGTTCCGCCGCGGAAGATGCGCTGGCAGTGATTGAGAACCGGCCATCGTCCGCACAAGCCCAGGCGGCTTTCGGTGCAGCCGCAGCATCGAATTCCAGCTATGTGATTCCTCGACGCTATGTGCGTGTGCCGCTGGAGTCGCCGCTGCGGGCGCATATCGAGGGCAACCAGATGTGTTTGGCGCGCGTGAAGACCATCAGCCTCGGCGGCGCTTATCTTGAGTCTCCCGGAAAACTAAGCGTGGGCGATTCCATCAAGCTGGAAGTCCGCACCGGACTTCGCAAGATCAATTTCACCGCCGTGGTGCGGAACATTGGGCCCGACGGCAGCGGCGTCGAATTCGTGCACATGCGCGACGAAGACCGCGAGAAGCTGCGCAAGCTCGTCCAGCGCCACCTGCAGATTTAGGGCGCAGTTCGCCCTGGTCAGCCGAGCCTTCGGCGGCCTTCTTCACTCCAGTTGTCAGAATTCTCAAGAACCAGTTGTTATTTGTTGCGCCGCGCGCCGCTAAGGGAGTTGCTGCTCGAGCAGGTATCCCCAGGCATCCGCGGAGGTATCGGTTTGAATGACCAGTGCTTGCGAGCTGCTGGCTTGATAGTAGGAAACATTAAACATGGAAACCGCGGGCGTTATGAATGGAAACAAAGCAATGGTGGGGTCAGTGCCGAGCGTGAAGGAGCCCGTGAAGTGACCCGGGTTGGCGCTATCGGCAGCGAATGTGCCGGCGAGGGTGTTGCCTATGACGATGTTCGGGAAGAAAGCGCCGTTCTGCCCGTAATCGGCTGCTCCCGTCAAATTGGCAGTGCCATCGCTCGCCAGCCTGCCCACCAGATGCACTTCATCGACAGTCGTGGAGTCCATGGAGTTGATCAGATTCAGTCCATGATTGTTCGAGAAGCTCGGAGTACCGGAAACAAGCTGCGGAATCAACATCCCAGTTCCGATGATGCTGGCATCCGTGTGAAGCAGTAGTGCACCGCCGCCTCCACTGGAATTGCTGGGGTCGAGAATGTTGAGTGTCGGATCAACCAAGTAGAGGTTGAACGCGGAGGTTCCCGCCGCGTCCGTGAGACTAAGCGTTCCGCTGGGACTGCCCGAGATCATGTAGGTGCCCGTGACCGTTGTTCCCTTGGTGACCGTGGTGGGTGATCCACCTGAATTGGAATCCGACAGTCCGGTGGTGACCTTTCCCATTCCGTCCGCACTGAACTGGCCTGCGGCGACGGTACGCCCGGGTGTGCTCCAGCCATGATGCTGATAGACAAACTTACCGGTGAGCGCGGCGTTGGTGGAACCGGCAGAGCCCTGTGCATAGGCGCTTCCGCCGACGAAACTTGCACCGTCCCCTTCAAGAATACGCAACACCTTCGGTGAAATGATGTAGTAGACGAACTGTCGTCCAACGCTCCCGCTCATCGTTCCGCGCCCATTGGAATCCGGTGCCGTAAAGGTTCCGGTGAATGATTTGGTTGTAAGAATTCCACCGTTATTGATGTCCAGCGTGCCGCTTGTCAAAGCGCCGATACCATCTGCGGCAAACGTGCCGGCCATGGACATGTGGTTGAAAGCGCCGGAATTATCGACTCCGTCCAGCGCCAAGGAGTAATTGCCTGAGATCTGTGCGGCTGTAAAGGTTCCCCCGGCGGCGGGCTGCTGCAAGTCCATGGTCCCGCTCCCGGGATCTCCATCGATTTCGATGATCAGGGCATGAGTAGGGGAAATGAGAACAAAGCTGAACTTGAGCGTTTCGAGGTTTGCGGTGTTAATCTTCATCGTGCCGTGACCGCTGGGGTCGATCGAGTATGTTCCGTTGTTGATAACGTCCAACAAATCATAGAACCCAGGAGCGGTAAGCTCCTCCACTCCACCCGTGATGTTCCCGTTTCCGTCAGCAATGACGCTGGCGGCGCACACACTGGTGCCCTGGTTGCCAGTAGCTGCAGTAATGAGCAAGGCATACCTGCCATTCAAGCTGGCACTGGACGCGGTTCCGGTAATTTTCACGGAGGCGCTGGCATTCTTAGTGCCGTCCGTCACGGAGGTAGCCATGATCGTCACTTGGCCACCCGCAGGCGCCACTGCAGGCGCTGTGTAGGTGGTGGTCGCGCCGCTTGCGGTGGAAGTCGGATTGAAGGAACCGCAGGCAGAGCTCGGCGTGCAACTCCAGTTCACGCGCCCTCCGGCCGCGTCATTGGTGACGGTGGCGGACACACTCGCCGTGGCCCCGCCCTGAAGTGAAGTGGGAGGCGCGGTCATCAAGGTGACGATGATCGGCGGCGGACCGGTCCGCTGTGTGACTCCGCCGCAGCCGGAAAAGGCGACAATGGCAACCAAGAGGAGGACGTGGGCGTTCCTCTTCATAAATCCTCCGCTTCGAATCTATCGAATTAACGGGCCTACCCCGTACTAGAACCAATGTAGCCAATGAAGCCAACGGCGGGAAGCCCTCATTGCAGGCTTGATTTCCAAAATGGCAATAGTACCGAGCCCGGCTTGCGTCTCCCTTCTGCAGGAAGCGAACTCCCTGGTGACAATGCGGATGACGACAAGAAACGACATTCCGCCGCTTAACCGGCATTTCCGATGTTGTCTCTTGCCAACGCGTCTTGCGCGGGTGATTCTGAGCGGGCTCCGCGATGCTCTTTGCGAGGTCGAATCTATTTTGGGCGAGCAAACGGCGCCGATGATGGCGAGGATGTTTGGCTCCTAGGCGGCACCGCGGAAGTTTTTTGTTGAATGCAACGCTTGATTGCAGTAAAAGCCGAGTATTCAATTACGTAGGCAGCAAAGCGGCGGGGAAGTCCGCCACCGCTCGGGGTAGCGGAAGATCATCTGGTGCCAAAACAGGAGGATTTTCATGCAAGGCAGGCAGGGTGGGTGTGTGTTGTTCGCAAGGCGGTCACTCAGGAAAGCGTTGGCGATGTGCTTTCTGGTGCTGGGCATGGCCGCACTGGCCTCCGCACAAGTAAATACCGCGGCCCTTTCGGGAACGGTGACCGATCCTCAGGGATTGGGATTGAGGGGCACAAAGGTCACGGTCACCAACGCTGCCACGGGCGCTCAACGCATGTCCGTCTCCGACGATTCCGGCAATTACAACTTTGTGGGACTGGCGCCTGGGCGGTACAAGATGAGCGCCGACGGCGGCTCGAATTTCGCGACCTACCAGAACGATTCCGTGGTGTTGACGGTTGGCGAGGCCGCGACGTTGGATCTTCGCCTGGATCTTCGCGGGGTACAGCAGACGGTGACGGTTTCGACCGAAACAGCGCCAATCGAGACGACTAAAACGGAAGTCTCGCAGACTGTGGAGGAGCGGCGCATCGATAATCTGCCTATCAACGGCCGAAACTACATTAATTTTACGTTGACGAATTCACAAACCACACGCGACGTCTCTCCTACCATAGGCCCCGCTCCCAACAGCGGTCTGAACGTCAGCGGCTCCCGGGCAAGATCGAACATGGTCAGCATCGACGGCGCCGATGCCGTGGACAATTCCATCAATGGGATTCGAGCAACGATTTCACAAGAAGGAGTTCAGGAATTCCAGCTCATCCTGAGCAACTACAACGCGGAGTACGGCCGGGCTACGGGCGGCGTGGTTAACATCGTCACCAAGAGCGGCGGAAACGAATTTCATGGGGACGTCTTCGGCTACTTTCGTAACAAGGCCTTTCAGGCCCGCAATCCATTCTCGGGCGAAGTGAATCAGACTACCGGCTTGCTTGACCCGGTGAAGCAAGGGTACACGCGCGTGCAGACCGGCGCTACGCTCGGAGGCGCGCTGAAAAAGGACAAGACGTTTTTCTTTGGGTCGTACGAGTACACGCAGAGGGAAGAGACCGGCTTCTCCAGCATTGGTGAGAACAATTTTGGCCTCAACCCGTACACTTTTCCTTTTTTCAACGGAGGCAACACGCCGCTGTTTCTCACGACGTCCCAAGATGCGGCCGTTAACGGTGTTCTGGCGCTGGCCCAGCAGGCAGCGCAGGCAGGGCAGTTAGCACAAGCCCAACAACTCGGCAAACTGGCGGCAAGCTATGCCGTGGTGATGGGATCGGCGTCGAACGTGGCGCTCTTCAAGACCGACTTCGGCGCTGTCGCTCCCGCCCTGAGTGGAGGTCTGCTCAACCCGGGACCCGGCCCACAGTTCCCGGTTCCGGTCGCCTGCCCCGTGGGCGCCACGGTCGGTACCGTTGTCTGTTCCAATACGCCCGCGGCACCCGGCGCGGGATTTTCAGTCGGCGTCGCTCAGCTGCCAACTTCCTATGTGGGACTCAGCAGCATCCGGGGCAACTTCCCGGTGATGGAAAAGACCAGTTTGTGGTCTGCCCGGCTGGATCAGCGCTGGGACAATCGCAACAACTCTTTCCTGCGCGTTGGCGTTTCACCGTCACTTGTAACCGGAATCCAGCCCGCGACGCAGAACGCGGTGTACGGTGAAAATGGCGGATCGCGCACGGGCTTAAGTCAATCGCGGGATTTGAACTTCACCTTCCAGCACGACACGATCGTGAGCGACCGAGCCTTCAATGAGTTTCGCATGCAAATTGCAAGACGCGGAGTCCACTTTGGATTTTCGCCGCTCCCCGGCGGCGACCAGATTGGCGTTAACATTCCAGGTTTCGCGTTTTTCGGCCGCGAGCCGTATTCTCCCGTTGATCGCATCGAGCGCCGATTCGAATTCGCCGACAACGTGACGCTGATCCGGGGCAAGCACACTTTCAAGATGGGCGGGGATGTCAACTTGATTCAACTTCGTTCTAAAAAACAACAAATCTTCCAGCTCGACTTCGGCGGTGACGTAACCTTCGGTGGTCTACCCGCTTCCCTATTTGTAGGAACGAATTGCGTGGGCGGGAGCGGCTCCAACTGTGCCGGCGGTGTCGCGCTCCCAGGCTCGACAGGCGCGCAATCTTACGGTCTGGGAATCCCCAGTGAATACATCCAGGGGATCGGCAGTTCCAATTCACCATTTGACAATATTCCGATGGATTTTTTCTGGCAGGACAACTGGCGCGTCAATCGCCGGCTTGCTATAAACTACGGCGTTCGTTATGACGTCGAGATTACGCCCCTTTTCGCCCCCGCCACGGCGCTTAACGCCGCAGCGGAAAAGGCCCTAGGCGTAATCGAAGGAATCCCCCGCGATTACAAAAACGTTGCGCCGCGTTTCGGGCTGGCCTGGGACCCGGCAGGCAACGGCAAGACGGTCATCCGTGCCGGCTACGGTCTTTTTTATGACCACCCGCCGCTCGCGATTGCTTTCGACGCGACTACGGCCGATGGCGGCCGCTCTGTGCAGCTACTTTCCCCTATTGGACAGCAATCTGCTTGCGGACTCATTCCAGCGAACGCGGCCCTAGGTATCGCTCCGGTCTGCGGCTCGGGTCTTGATTCGCCGGGGAATTTGAATGGTGCTTCGATCTTTCAAGGCGTGCTGAATGCCAACTCGATCTACACGGCCCTCCCCCCGTCGCTTACGCTTGCTTACATTGCAAATCAGCAGCGTTTCGATCCCTTTGCCGCCAACTCACTCTTTGCGAACCAATCCTACCTGGCAGCGGGTTTTCCGCTCCAAATTCTTCCCTTTACCCTCCCGACGGCGAAGAATTTCGTCTATGGCTACGCGCAACAGGTGAACCTTACAGTCGAGCGCGAAATCGCCGGTTCATGGAAACTCAGCGTGGGATACCAACGGACGCGCGGCCTGCACCTCAATAAGCCGGTGGACATAAACTCCACGAATCCCCAGATCTTCGCGCAGAACACTGCAAATGCGGCGGCGGCAGGCCTTCCGGTACCGAGCCCGGTTCTGGTGGTGGCTCCCAGCACAAGTTTTGCGGCAACTTCCAGCACCTGTGGCGTGAACGTCATCGCGCCGAGCGCCTTGGGAGTGCTTACGAACTGCCCCGGGCCGCTGGCCCCGCTGACGGGCCAATATGTGAGCACGCCCGCCTTCTTCAATTATTTTCGCCGCTCGGGCCCCAATCCATCTTTTGCGGGTCTCGTTGCCCCTGGGCAGCCTCTTGCGGTCGGATACGCAACCCTGGTGGGCTTGGCACAATTAGCCGGCTATCCCGTTGGTTTCGGAGCGCCAGTGCCCTTTAACAGCGTTGACACGTCAACCTCGGAAGGAAACTCTTGGTACGACGCTCTGACCGTAAACCTCTCCAAGCGATTCACCAAGAACTTTGAGCTGCTCTCCAGCTATACGTGGTCGCATTCGATAGACGACTCTACCGACCTGCAGTCCACTCTCGAACCGCAAGACAGCCGCTTCCCGTTCATGGAGCGGGGTAATTCGGACAATGACCAGCGGCACAGGTGGGTTACGAGTGCGGTGTTCCAGTCCGGCAGCGCCAAATCCGGGGACGGGTTCTTCAAATATTTGATCTCTGATTTCACCCTTTCTCCGATCGTCGAGTTCTCGTCAGGCCGTCCCTTCAACATCATCAGCAACGAAGATACGCGCCTCGATTTAGCTCCCGCTCAAGCACGACCATCCGTTGGCGGGGCTACGACTTCGCCGTTCATCCCGGGTGTTACATTCGGCATTGCCAGTGTGTGCCTGACGAACAGCGGTTCCGTATACTCAGTTCCGGGCGTCACAACTCTCGGGCTCGGCTGCGATGGCAATCTTGGCCGCAACCGCTTCACCATGCCGGACTACTTCACGTGGGATATGCGGCTCTCGCGGCGCATTCCCTTCGGCGAGCACGTCAAGCTCGACCTGATCGCTGACGCTTTCAACCTCTTCAACCGCACGAACATCGCCGCAGTGAACCAAGTCTGCGATCCTAGCGCTGGTTCAACGTGCAGCGCGGGTCAGCCCTCGGCTGCTTACGATGCGCGGCAGTTCCAATTTGCCCTGAAGTTAAGCTGGTGAAGAGACGGTCCACAGCTAACAGTGAAGGTTCAAAGTGAAACGGGGCTCCCCGAGCAGTTCGGGGAGCCTGTTCTTTTGGGGAAGAGTTTTCAGAACGTGGCGAGTACGAGTAGAGTAAGAAGACCGTTTCCCGTGAGCGAATTGGAGAACGAATGAATGTCGTCCTGATCGGTACTCTGCTTGCGGTTGTTCTGCTGGCGCTTTGGCTACTGGTCCAAAGTTCCCAAGGTCGCCGGAAAGAGGAGGAAGCCCGCGCGCGGATGGAGCAGCTTCAGCGGGATTTGCAAACGCTCGCCGGGCAAACGCAGAACTTCAGCCAGCAATTGGGGCAACTCAGCCTGAACGTCACCAAGAGCCTCGAAGGCGTCACCGGCGCTCTGCAGAAGGGCGTCACGGACTCCGCCACCATCGCAGCCCAAGCGCAATCCGCGATGGCTGGTGAACTTAAGAATTCACGCGAAACGCTTGGGCAAATTCAACAACAGCTGGGCGCCGTACAGCAGGCAGGCCATGAGATGTCTCAGACCGCGCAGACCCTGCAGAATATTCTCGGCGGGGCAAAATCCCGGGGCTCGCTCGGAGAGGTGGCTCTCGAGCGTCTTCTTGAAGACGCTTTGCCGAAGGAGCGTTATCACCGGCAATACCGCTTCTCCAGCGGAGAAACGGCCGATGCCGTTATTTTCTTGCGGGACAAGTTTTTGCCGATCGATTCGAAATTTCCACTGGATGCCTTCCGCCGCATCAGCGAGCACACACGTGTATCCGCCGCGCCCCAAGTCGAAGAAGCCCGGCGCGCCTTCGCCGCGGCTGTCAAGGGCCATGCCGATTCGATCGCCAGGAAATATATATTGCCCGAAGAGCGAACACTGGGCATCGCCCTGATGTTCGTGCCCAGCGAGAGCGTCTACTACGAACTGCTCATGACCGCGGACGCGAAAGGGCAGCCACTCGATGAATATTGCCGGAGCAAAAGTGTGATCGCTGTCTCGCCGAACACCCTCTACGCACACTTGCAGGTGATCCTGATGGGTTTGCAAGGCATGCAAATCGAGGAGAACGCCAAGCGATTGCACACCAGCCTCGCGGGCATGCAAAGGCAAATGGAAAACTTTGCCGATGTCTTCGAAAAACTCGGCACGCACCTAAAGAACGCTCAGCAGAGCTATGGCGACGCCGATAAAAAGTTTGAAAAAGCACACCATGCACTGGAAGGAATGCTTGGTGCGGGAGCTCCCGATTCTGCGCTCGAGCCTGCACAAGGCACGCTCGCGCTCCCAGCCGAAACCGTGGTGGAGAATAGCCCGTAGCTCACGCCCTCAGGATTTCGGCGAAGGTTGGCCCCCTACCGGCACCAGGCGGATGGAAATCGAGAAGCTGCCACGCTTGCGGCCGACCAAAGTGAATTTTGCCGTATTGTTCGGGCCACCGCTGCTCGTTTGCTTCACAGTTGTACCGCCGATGAGTTCCGCGATTCCCGAAGCCAGATTTCGCGCCTGGAGAGCAATCTTCGCGCTCGTTCCGCGCACTCGAACGGTGAGAGAACGGTGTTCTCCGGGTTTCAATGGCGAGGAATCCGCCTCCAGGGCAAGTTCCACAAACGTGATTAGGAAGGGGGGGGTTGTATTTTTGTTGCAGGAAATTTTCATGGATGCAGTTCCAGTTTTCAGCTCGCTTGGCGGGAGCACCATCAGCGAAACGGGCGATGACGCGAGGATCAGCGCTGTCCGGCCTCCCACCGTGACCTGATTCGAATCGGCGTCGCCGCAAAATCCTCGGCCGGAAATCTCAAACCGGTCAGTGACCAATGCCACTTGTGGCACCGTCGAAATCTCCATGGAACTCGAATCCGCTTCTCGCGCAGTAAGCACCGCCGTCCGGACCCGGGCAGAGCGGCCTGGAAGCGTTGCAAAAATCGCTCCCGTATCCAGTGGGGCGACGAAGAGAGCACGCCCCGTCGCATCCGTCTTGAACTGATCTCCGTTCGAAAAACGGACTGTCACGCCCGGCGTCAATCGTCCGTTGGCATCCAGCACGGCCAGCGTCGCTCGCTCGCCGGAAACAATTTGCCGCGGAAGCAGTAAGGTCCGCGCGCCTTTCGGCGAAGGGGCCTGTTGCGGACTGACGAAATCTGTCGCCGTCGCAATGGAGAATCCGACGAAGGCACCGACTCGAAGAATGCGGCGCAAGGACATGCGTGGGATTGTAGTGGAGAACATGAAGCCGAAGGAAGTAGCAGGAAATACGGGAAGCGAGCCGTCTGCTAGTTATGTTTTTTCGCGAATCAGTGGCTGTTCTGGCGAATACAAGAGCACATTTCTCCCCGGCACGCCCCGCTCCAATCGCCGCAATTGATAATGAAACGGCCGCGGGGCCATTCCGCGCGAGTCCGCTTCCAACCGGTAATAAGCGTCCTGATAACGTACGACGCGCGGCGGTATCCAATCTGTCTTTTTCCGGCAGGCGCGGATTTCCAGGATCTCCTCGACTTCGTTTCGAACAAGGGAGAGCTCGTCCGGGACACTCCGAAGGAACTTCGTCATCACACTGTCTCCAACGGCGCCAAGATACGAGGAGACATTCCCCTGTGAAGTTTCCATCGTGACCCCGGTTTTTGCATGGGCCCGCCCCGTGATTTTCCCGAAGACTTTGTCGACCACAAACAAAGGAAGTATCCCCAGACTAGTTCCCGAGGCGGTCGCCCCCAACAAGCGAACCGACCCTTCCACTCCAAAGTATGCGATGGCCCAGGTCAGCGGGTGCGACGCGAAGATCACCAGCGCGGTAAAGCCGAGTTGGTGATCCGTCACCCCCGCAGGCATCTTCCCGGACAGAGCGGCATCCCATCCGCGATCTACCCAGGTCGTCATGGTATACGAATACCAATACATCATGGCGGTAAGCGCGAGTGCGGCTTCCGCAAAGCCACTGAGCGCGGTCGCCGGACGCCATTCCACCTGTAACCTCGAAGGCAGGGCTCTCCGCCACCTTCGTGGAAACAGCGCCAAGATAGGCCCAATCAGATAGGTCAGCACGTCGGCCCCGCCACTCCTAGTTTAGGAGATGTGGCCTTCCGGATGTGACGCCTCCCTGAAAACGTAGTCAATCAGTAAGGGTCGAGGAAAATTAGGAAGGATTTTGTGCCAGCCGATAAATCTGCGCGTCCAGAAAAACGCGAAAGAGTTCGCCATTAACCTCTTCATCGCGCACGCAGAGTTTCAGAATGTCGAGTGCGCGATCCCTCGGAATGGACCGCTTCTACGGCCGGTCCGAGGCAGACAAGGCGTCGCAAATGGTCATCATCTTGGCCTGCACGGGAATCTGCTCTGACGCCAGCCCGAACGGATAACCTCTGCCGTTCAGTCTTTCGTGATGCGCGCGGGCAATCTCCGGTAGGCCTCGAAAATCCGGGGTCCAGGGGATTTGCGCCAGGAAATTAAAGCTGTTCACCACGCGGGATTCGATCGGCCGCCGCCGCTCCTCATTGAGGCTGCCGCGAGGGAGGGAAAGAAATCGCACTTCTTCGGACGACAAGTAAGGCCGTTCCGCGAAGATCGCGATGGTTGCGGTTTGGGCTGGTCTTTTCTTGCGGTTGCCGCTTTCGTCCTGGCCGAGAGTCTAAGGGCGGTTTTTTTCGAGCGGAGGGCTTTGCGGTGACGCTTGCCTTTCTCGTCGCGCCAGTCGGCGTAGAACTTGGCGTAATTCTTCCCCATGTGGTCGCCTCCCGGTCACCATGTTGCGCCTCGCCTTTGTTTCCGCGGCTCGTGTCCTGTGAGCGAGTAATTAGTAGGGTTCAGAGACTTTCGCCACTTACGGGCCTCTGTTAGCTTGGGAACAGGTTTGCCCGCTACAGGTGTGGGCAGTGGAGTCGTCTCAGAACGGCAATGGGAGCTCGTGTGCGAATCGCCAGCGGCGGCTTGACAGACATCGGTCGCGTCCGTTCCAACAACGAGGACTGTTTCCAGATTGTCGTGCCGCTACAGCTGTTTGTACTCGCTGACGGCATGGGCGGCGAAGCCCACGGGGAAATCGCCAGCGCCATGGCCGTTGACGCGGTCGTGAAGCATTGTATCGACGTGGATGCCAATCCCGCCGCGCGTGTCATTGGTCCGACACAGCCCAATTGGAGCCCTTGGACGAAACGCCTCTCCACCGCCGTTCACCTCGCCAATCGAAGCATCTTCCGATCTGCTGAAGAACACCCCGAGCAACACGGCATGGGCGCCACACTCACGGCGGCATGGATTAATGGCGCGAAATTGAGTATCGCCCATGTCGGTGACAGTCGAGCCTATCTTCTGCGTGGCGGCAGCCTGCTTCAACTGACGCGCGACCATTCTCTTGTCGCGGAACAAGTGCGGCGCGGCATTCTGACCACCGCTGAAGCGGAAGAAAGCTCGATGCAGAGCGTGCTGCTCCGCGCTCTGGGCGCACAGGCGGAAATTGAAGTGGACGCCGAAGAGCACACGCTTTTCCCGCGCGACGTTCTGGTGCTGTGCTCGGATGGCCTGACGCGCATGGTGACCGAGCCGGAAATCGCCGGGACTTTGCAGGCCGAGACCGATCCCGCCAAGGCGGCGGAAAAACTGGTCGAACTGGCCAACGAGCGCGGTGGCGCCGACAACATCACGGTTGTCGTTGTGCGCGTCGAAAAGAGCTCCAAGGGGTGGTTTACGTGGTTGCGCCGCGAGGCGCGAAAACATTCAACTAGAAATGGAACTAGTGGAGGGAATTGAGATGCCGAAGCTCAGTCTCATGTTCGAAGAAAAACTCGTGAAAGAGGTGCCCGTCGGCAGCCGGCCGATCACTATCGGCCGCGCTCCGGACAACGACTTGCCCGTGGACAATTTGGCGGTATCCAACTATCACGCTAAGGTCTACTACGAGGCCGGCCGCATGGTCATCGAGGACTTAGACAGCCTCAATGGCACGTTCGTCAACGATCTGCGCATCGAGCGCGCTACCTTGCACGATGGCGACAACGTGCACATCGGCAAGCACAAGATCAAAGTGGATACGAGCGGGGATGCGCCGGTCGCGGTGAACGCCGGCCGCAAGCCCGCCGCCCCCCGCATCAACGAAACCATGGTGCTGGACACTAAGGAGCGCCGCCAGATGCTCCAGCAAGCCGCCGCCATGGGCGAATCCATGCAATTCGCCGCCACTCGCATGAAAGTTCCCACTCTGGTTGTGCTCAGCGGGAGGACCGACCAAAAAGAATACGTTCTCACCAACCGGCTTACCGTCATTGGAAAGTCCGGAATGGCCACCATCAAACTCAAAGGCTGGTTCAAGCCCGCTATGGCCGCGCAAATCAATCAACGTGATGACGGTTTTTACCTCGGCCCGGGCGACAAGGTGCCTACTGTAAATGGCACGTCCATTCCAGGCCCGGTGCGGCTGAACGATGGCGACCTCATCGAGATTTCTGGCGTGCGGTTGAACTTCATCTTCCGCGAGTAGCGCGCGACACGCGATGGCTGAAGGCAGAAGAAGTGGGAAGCAGAGAGCAAGCCCCACCTTGAGAACGGCATCAGGCTCAACACCGGCGTCGCCAGCCTTGGCCACATGGGCGACTCCGTGAATCCCCGAAGGACTGAACAAAGATTACGGCACGCATGTACTGTTCAACGAAACCACGAAGCGCAGAACAACTTTCAAGCTATGCTCGACAAGTGACCTGACGACGGCCCTTCGCGCACGTATTGGAAGCGTTGCCAGGATTACCTCTTCGACGAGCCGCCCTCCGGCCGGGACGGGGGCTTCACCATGACGCACAAGTAGCCGCCAATTTGGCGTTTTCCTTCTAAGAGCGCCTAACAAAACCTGATTCCACCTTGGGATCAATAAGGTCCAAGCGAATCACCCGCTGGGTCTAGCGCTAGAACGTGAGCCGCAGGCCGAATTCGATTTGGCGAGGAGCGCCGAGAGAGTAGACGCCTGTTCCAACGCCTACACGGTCTACGTTATGACCCGAGCGAGTCGTCCCGTTGATTTGCCCGGCACCTCCGGTCAACAATCCATTCAGACTTGCTCCCGGCAGATCAAAGTTCGCGAAATTGAATAGATTGTAGAACCCTACACTCGGTTGGATAGCCAGTTTCTCGCGAAGGGTATAAGACCAACTGGCTTTCAGATCAACGGCGCGTAGCCAGGACAGATTGACCTGTCCGCGGGGTGCCAGCGGCACAACTGGCGCGACAGCGTTCAATTGCTTCAATTGCGTTAGCATAAACAAGCCGTTTTGGATGAGGACCTGACCCGCCGGTGTGAGCTGGTTGGCATAAGTGTTGTTGTAATTGCTGATCACGGCGTTGATGTTCGACGCATCGATGCCGTGACCAAAACTCCCAACGTGAGTCCCAGGGAGCGGATCTCCAACCGTGCCATCACCAGTGAAGTCGGTGCGAAAGATTTCTCCTGGCCCCAAATTGGAATTGGGAACCACTGGCGAGGTTGAGAGCGGGCTCCAGAAATGGCCCATGATCCCGAGTTGGAATCCAAGGGGTAAGTCGGCATATCCACCGAATGAAATCTGGTTAGTGCGATCGAGAACCGAGGGGCCGAAGTAACGGTTGGGATTGGCATGGTCCAGTGAGTTGATGCCGGAATCCTGGTCCGAGGCGAAGGGGGAAGATGCGCCACTGCCGTACGTTCCCCCCGTATTCTCGAAACGGGAAAGGGCGTACGAGATTTGAAAGCAGAGATTGTGCACTCCCACGAATGGGCGTGGGACGTTCCCCGTCAATTTGGTTTGCAAGCCGTTGTATACCGAACGCCCGATCGAATTAAGGAATGGAAGAGGCGGCGCGTTTGGATTTACTCCCGGAAAAGCACACGGATAGCCAAACAAAAACATACAGGAGGCACCAAAGTCAGCTGAGGAGGTCAACCCGTTGCTGGCATAATCGGACATCTGAGCGCCGGCATTGATGGCGCATTGGATGCTGCTGAAATCGGTACCCGTGCCGCACCTGAAGATGTGGTTGGTATTGGAGATTGCTTGCAGAGCGGCTGTCTTATTGAAGTAGCGAATGTCACCGGTGTGATTCTCGTCGATCCCCAAAATGTAATGTGTCTGTACGTTGCGCACGAAGTCGAGGCTGAGGACCATGCCGGGTCGAAGTTCATGCTGCACGCCGATGTTCATTAGCAGTGAACGGGGCGTCTGGAAGTTGGGATCATACATCGTTGCGCCTGTCCCGGTTGCCAACCCTTTCTGCAGGAGCGTCCCGATATAGTTTGGATTTGGAGCACTCAGATCAAACGGAGAGTCGGCTTGGTACTGTTTTTGGAAACCTGAAATCTGACTAGCAGCACGGCCAATCGAGACAGGAAAGCCTGGAGTGCCACAGAAGTCAGGCAGGAGGGGATTGCTCCCGGGGATAGGGACTGGTAAGGGATTACCTGTGCCATTGCAAGCCATCGGGTTTTGTACGAAGGCACCTTTAGTTGCGCGGTTTAAGAGATCGGACGCCAATACAGAAGCTAAGATGTTTTCGTAATAAAGACCTATGCCACCTCGAATGGCAGTCCTTCCATTGTTCGATGGATCCCATGCAAAACCTATGAGGGGTGCAAAATCCAGATTAGGCTGCCGGACGGGATCGCCGAGGCCGGGTATCAGAGCGTTCAGTTCAGGAATCGCTGGGTAGCTACTATCCGTTCGACCAGTCTCGCGCACGTAACGCAAACCATAACTCAAATTGAAGTTCCGTCTCAATTTCCAACTGTCTCCCATGTACACCCCCAGGCGGTGCATAAAGAAACATCCGGCGGGGAGACTCAGACACGGCGTGGGACTTAGGTAACCGAGACCGTTGCCTACCACGACATACTCCACCGGATAATTCAGCGGATTCGCCTCTCCCCCTGGGAAGGGCCCATTCTGTGCAAAGGCCATCTCCGCGGGACCTACGTTTGTCGCCACTGTTGGCGCTAGCCGGTTGAATGGCGCAAATGCTCCGGCAACAATCAGGTTGATGTCCACGCCGTATCGGAGAAGGTGCGAACCGAGGAGTTTGCTTCCGTCGTATTTAAACTGGTAGTTACTTTGTAGAACCGCCTGTGGCGCGAGAGAGCTGGGGCCGGTGACCAGACCTGTGCTGCCCAATTGTAACTGTAAAGGATAGTTGGCGAGGGGTAGGCCGGTCCCAGTTGTCGCATCCGCCTCCGTGCGCTCCGTATCCAAGTATCCGAATCGAAAACTGTGTGTGAAGCTTCCGAAATTGAAATCCATGCCGACCACATCGGTTCGAGTGGTGGTTTCTTGTTTGTAGATGGAGAATCCCGATTGGCCGTTCGTCATCAGCTTGTTCTCGAAATAGCCAAACCTATAGAAGGCATGGATGGCGCGGCTCGGTTGAAAATCCACTTTCGCCAGTAGATTGGTTTCCGTGAAGGGCGCACTGAAGCTGCCCGAATACTGCGAAAATGGAGATGCAACCAAAACGGGCGCTTGCAAATGCTGTTGCGTGCGCTCCGCATCCACGAAATAGAAAAGCTTATTCTTGATTATCGGCCCACCCACGCTTCCCCCGTATTGCTCGCGCTGGAAAGGTTCGGAAAGTCCCGGGGGAGCAGGCAAAGAGGCTGCAAGAGAGCTGTCTCTGAAAAACAGAAAGGCTTCGCCGTGAATCTCGTTTGTGCCGGAACGCGTCGTTACGTTGACTGCGCCTGAGGTCGTGAGTTCTGTCGAGAGGTCCATGCTCGACTGGCTTAGCTGAAATTCTTGAATGCCGCTGGCGGGAATGTTCATTGTAGTCGAGCCAATTATTTCGTC
Source organism: Candidatus Udaeobacter sp. (assembly GCA_035511855.1). GTDB lineage: Bacteria > Acidobacteriota > Terriglobia > Acidiferrales > UBA7541 > Acidiferrum. The sequence goes on along the minus strand of DATKEV010000123.1, from coordinate 583 downwards.
GGATACATCGACACCGTCCACTTCAACGCGCGCCGTGCGACCGAAACGGCCCCCGAACGAAATGGAAGAGAAGCCGTCTTTGCCAAAGTCTGCGCCATCCTGGATTTGAACGCCTGGTTCCAGCTGAGCCAGGTCCAGGAAATTGCGGCCGTTCACCGGAAGGTTCTCTATCTGCTGCTCATTCAGAACGCCTTGAACTGTGGGCTGTTCGGCATTCACACGCAACGCGGAGCCTTGCACCTCGATGATTTCTTTCTCGCTTCCGATTTGCAGCTTCACATTCACGGAGGACGTGTTGCCGACGAGCACGGTCACGAGCGTTTCTGCTGACGTGAAGCCTTTCGCTGACACATTGCATTTGTAGTCGGCAGGAATCAAAGCCCCAGAATTAAACGAACCGGAAGAACTCGTTACTACTTCAGTGATTTGCCCCGTGGCAACATTCTTGATCGTGACGTCAGCTCCGCGAACAACTGCGCCGGAGGGATCGCTCACCGTTCCCACGATACTGCCCGTTCCTACCGTGGTCTGGGCTAATGATGGAGCGGTTAGACTCAACAGCCCAAGGATCAGTGTGAAAACA
>DATKEV010000122.1:0-45562 GCA_035511855.1 Candidatus Udaeobacter sp. | reverse complement strand
TGGTGAGGATGTTGTTCTCCACGCGGATGTCCAGGTCCTGGGGATTCACGTCCGGCAGGTCGGCCTTAACCACCAGTTCATTCTCGGTCTCGTAGATGTCGACGGCCGGGGCCCAAGGGGTCAAGTTCGACTCCTCGCCGGCGCGTCCCACCATCTCGCCAAATACGCGATTGATCTGTTCCTGCAAGGTCGAAGCCCCGCGGAACGGTTGTTCCAAACGATTCATAGTTCTCATACAAGCCTCCATTGAAGGTTTCGGGCTGTCTGAAGGCAATTTCAGATAACTCAGGTCAACTCAGGTTGCGGTTCTGCCTCTGAGGGTATGCAAGCAGCCTGCGCCACTTAACTAGCGGCTGTCAAGTATAATCATAGGGCATTCTTCGTGACTTAATCGCTCATGGTTAACCACAGGCCACTTGCACAGCCAAGCGGCGAGCCACTGCCTGATTAACGTTAGCGCTTTACCGGAAACTGACCCGCTACCCACGTTCTGCGAATGCGCGCGAGGACGGAAGGGAGCAGGTACACGACTCGATGAGCCGGCGCAACCCTCGCCTTGCGGGGCCACACCTGCTCAGGTACAGTTTTTAAGGAGGCGCTCATGCAAGGTCCCACCGTTTGCGCGCAGTGTGACTTGCCGGAAGAACGCTGCACGTGCGAGAGGTACTGCACGATCTGCAAGGGGCAGCATAGCGTGCGCCTGTGCATGGATGGCCTCTACTATTGCCCGGATTGCCGGGAAGCCTGCGACGTTTCCCTAGCCAGCAGCCGTGGCCACTGAACCCAAAACTCTTCACCTGCAAATCGATGCCGATGCGCGGCTTGCCGCTGCGGCCGGAGGCGCGGCGCGCTATCTGGCCGACGGGGCCGGGCTCGAAACGGATGCGGCCACCCAATTGCAGTGCTCTGTCGTCACTGCCTGTATCGAATCTTTCGATCATCTCACGGACGCGCGAGCGCATCTCGAAATCACGCTTACGCGTTTTCCCAATCGGATCGAAGTTGCGTTATCTTTCCAAGGTGAATCGTCCCCTGCCATTGGCCTCGATACCATCGCAGGCCGCTCTTCATCTACCGGGCCCAGCGAAGGCAGACGCAGCGTCTTTGCAGGTGTGGATCGGGTTCAGTACGAATCGCGCAAAGGAGAGGCCGTAACGCTGCTGACCAAGTACTTCGCGCAGCGCACTCCACGGTTCTGACAATTCCCAAAACAAAAAGGAGCCCGATGGACTGGCTCCCTGTGCAGTATTCGTAAGTTCTGGAATGTCTTACATCTTCAAGGCGAAAGAGTTATTCCGGATCAGTGTCGTCATCTGCTCCTCGCTGATGGCCATACGGATGATTACACGGTCGCCCGAGGGCGTGATGTGCGCCTGGCCGAGAAGCTGCGCCATGTCCGGGTTATCCGTCTTTGATTGATATTGCTTGTACATCAATCCCAATTGCAGCAATTGTCCCAGGGTGTTGGCGTCTTCGGTGGATCCGCACACCGCTTGAAATTTGCCGTCCACGCTGCTGCTGGCGTCCACATTGATGATCATGTTTTTCATACGCGACGCGAGCTTCGCCGCCTCCGGAAACTGCTGCACCTCCGGGGCAAGCTGTTGCATAGCCAGCCGCGTGTACGCCGGGTTGAGCACTAGCCATACCGCGCTGCTCCCGTTCGCTTCGTTAATCAGAGGGAAGAGCGCGTCGTTGTACAGCAGTCCTTGATCGTCTCCAAAGCGGAGCCCGATCATCTTTTCAATCTTCGAACGGCTCCCAAAGGCGGCCTTGTTCGAATCGAAGAACATGAAAAACAAATCGCTCGCTCCGGAACCCGTGCCAAACGGAAACAAGGTGAATCCGCGCGATTTGAAGGTCGTCAGCTTTTGCTGCTTGAAGTAAGCCTCGGTCTGGTCCGGATTGAAACTGCCCAGAGCAATGCCGACAATTTCTTCTCCCGTCGGAACGGCGGAAGAGCCAACGGCGGAGTTCTTCGAGTCCGCGTTATCGGCGACCAAGCCCCAAGCCACCTCATTCACCTGCGAATTCGGGTCCACGCCCGCGGAGGCCAGGAATTTTTCAAATTGTTTGAAGCGCTCCGGCAGCACCTGCTGCTCCAATTGCGGAAACCATTTTACCGTGCGGGCTTTCTTAAGGTCGGCATAGCCAAATTCGCCCACTTCCTTGGGAAAGAGGGCGATGGTATCTTCGCCAACCCGGCCGGCCCGAGCGGGTTGCGGCGCTGCCAGGGCCACTGCCACGCAAAGGCAGACGGCGAGTCTGCGGCCAATCATCATCCCATTCATTTGTTGCTCCTTTCGATGAGGCCAGGGGAAATTCTATCTTACGCGCTTGTGGCGCGGGGCGCATCGCCCAATCGTTCTCCGAGAGTGGCTATTTTCGCGCGCATGGACGCCGCATACGCCGCATCGGCTAGGCCCTCTAAGTTGATCTCTACATTCGCCAGCGCACCGCGAGCGCTCGCGGCGGCCATCAGCCTTGCCACATAGATGTCTGAACGCATGGATGCGGCCACGATCGCTTCCAGTTGTCCGAGGCGTTCGAAAAGCGCAACGCTCCGCTCGGCCACTTGGAGGGGAACTTCTGCTGCGCCCTTCGTTGCTTTCTGAACCGCCGCCTCGCGCTGCTGCGTTTCCTGCGCGTCTCCTTGCGGCAGTTTCGATGCCGCAAGCACGGCGTCATACGAAGCCGCATCCCGGTCGATCGCTTCTCGAAGCTCGCCGGCCGCCCGCCGCAACTCGTCGAGAGCCGCGGAAAGCCGATCAACATGGGCTGCCTGCGATTTCTTTTTTCGCGATAAGCCCGCCACCATCTGCCCCAGTGAAGCCGCGAGTGCTCCCGCGAATGCCGCGACGCTGCCGCCCCCGGGCGTTGCCGTGGGCGCGGCCACCGCATCGAGGAACGGCCGTGCCAGCGCCGTCAGCTTTCCGTCCTTCGACACTTCCAGCGGCGCGCCGTTCAGCGCGGCCTCCAGCTTGTTCTCAAACACCTGCGCGGGAGAGAAGTCCTCCAGTTGCAGGAAAAAATCCGCCGCCATCTCAATCGCTTTTTTGGGAATCAGGCCGACGATCTCGCTTCCCACCGGCGTCACCCCGTAGCGCTCGGCCTCGCGCTTCACCATCTCGTACACGCGATGCATCGGCGTTTGTTCAAAATCCGTGAGATTGATGGAAACCTGCGCAAGCTTTCTCGCTTTCAGCTCCACTCCCATGGACTTCACGTACCGCAATCCGCCGGAGGAAAACCGGATGGCTTTCGCGATCTTGTTCGCGACACTGATGTCGGATGTATTCAGGTTCACGTTGTAGGCGATGAGAAACTTTCGCGCGCCCACCACCGTCACACCCGCTGTCGGATGAAGTTTTGGCTCACCGACATCCGGCTGCCGGTCGAGATTGTGCTTCATCTCTTCGCGCAGCCCTTCGAATTGTCCGCGCCGCACGTTTTCCAGGTTCACGCGGTCCGGCCGTGTCGCCGCCGCCTCGTAGAAAAACACCGGTATGCGGTAGCGCTTCCAGATTTCAGTTCCCACTCGCCGCGTCAGCGCCACGCAATCTTCGATCGTAACGCCATCAATCGGGACGAACGGGACGACATCGGTTGCACCTACTCTGGGGTGCGCGCCGGTATGCTTCGTCAGATCGATCAGTTCCATCGCCTTGCCCACGCCCAGCAGCGCGGCCTCGGCAACTGCATCCGGTTCGCCGGCCAGCGTAACCACGCAACGGTTGTGGTCCGCGTCCATTTCCTGGTCCAGCACGTATACACCCGCCACGCTGCTCATCGCCGCAACGATGGCTTCGACCTTTGCCGGATCTCGTCCCTCGGAAAAATTCGGCACGCACTCAATCAGTCGTTTCATCGCTTAGGCTTCTTGCCTTGCCGGCCTGGCCAATTCGCCGGCAGTTTCGGCTTTCTGTCGGGCAATGTGGGCCTCTCATAGACGAAAGCCGGCTTTTTCGCCGTGACAGATCCCGCAGGTGCCGGGCTCGGAGCCGGCGAGTGCGGCTTTTGCCCTGGTTTCAGGGGCCATTGCGGCCCGATCATTGGTTTTATTCCCGGCAGTTGTTTCCCATTCGTTGGCGGCGACGTTGCGCGGACGGTTTGGACGGGTTTTTTCATCCCCGCCGGGCTCGATTTTTGCTTGAAATACAATCTTGCTTGCCTCGCGAACCAGGTGATTCCGGCGATCCACAGGCCCAGTACGGCCGCATCGTACGTGCGCATTCCTCCAGCGCGCAGCAAGAGGGACACTCCGAGGAAAATGGCCACTAGGAAGCCGTAGAAATATTCCTCGAAGAGCCCTTTCGTGTTGCGCGGTCCGATCTTCGGAAGGCGTACTCTCCTTACCGGTCTTTTCGAAAAGTTAATTTGCGGTTTTGGCGGTGCCATGGATTACGCGACCACGCTTCACGGTCATCCAGCAATGGTTCACACCAAAATAATAAGGAATTTCTCGGTAGTCGGCCACTTCGAATATCGCCAGGTCCGCTTCTTTGCCAACCTCCAGCGATCCGATGCGCTTCTCCCGCCGCAACGAATAGGCTGCGTTAATCGTCGCCGCGGCAATCGCTTCGGCGGGCGTCATGCGTAATTGGGTGCAGGCGAGCGACAAAATCATCGGCATGCTCAGCGTGGGGCTCGTCCCCGGATTGTAGTCCGTCGCCAGCGAGACTATCGCTCCTGCTTCAATCAGCGCCCGCGCCGGCGCATGGCGCTTCAGTCCAAGATGAAAATCGCAGCCAGGAAGCAGCGTCGCCACCGTTTCCGATTTTCCCAGCGCTTGAATATCGCTCCCGTTTACCTGCTCCAGATGATCGCAGCTGACCGCCCGCAGCAGAATCCCCAGCCGCGTTGCGCCCGTCCGCGAAAGCTGCTCGGCATGCAGCCGAGGCGCCAGCCCCCATTGTCGGCCCGCTTGTAGCACCCGTTTTGATTGCTTCACTGTAAACGCGCCGCGATCACAGAATACATCGCAGAATTCCGCCAGCCGGCTTTCGCCGATTTCCGGCAGCAGATTTTGCTCAATCAACTGGATGTACCGCTCGGCTCCGCCAGCTTTTCCCCGATACTCCGCAGGCACGACATGCGCGCCCAGGAACGTGGAAACGATCTCCAGCGGCTGCTCGGCCGCCAATTCCTTCTGCAATCGAAGAATCTTCAGTTCGCTTGAAACGTCGAGCCCATATCCGCTTTTCGCCTCAATCGTCGTCGTGCCATGCGCCGCAAGCCGCTTCAGCGCGGCCTGCGCTCTCCTCTTCAGCTCTTCGGAGGTCGCCGCACGCAGCTTCTTCACCGAATTCAGTATCCCGCCGCCCTTCCGCGCAATTTCTTCGTAGCTCGCCCCGGCAATCTTTAACTCATACTCTTCCGCGCGGCTGGCCGCATGAACCAGGTGCGTGTGCGAATCGACAAACCCCGGCAGCGCCACGCGTCCGCTCAAATCGAGCTTCTCAGCGGCACTTGCTTCGGGCAATGCTTCTATCTGTCCGCGCGTTCCCACGGCTGCGATCAAGCCATCGCACACCAGCACGGCTCCGTCCTTAATCAAGCCAAGATTGGAAAGGGAACTGCCGCGCCGCGGCCCGCGTCCGTGCAGCGTCAGGAGTTGCGACGCACCAGTGATGAGCAGTGAATCCGTCAAGGCTGTCGTATTATGCCGAAAAGCCCCCCCGGTGGCACAGGCTTCAGCCTGCGCCAACCGATCCATTCAACCACCTAAGCGCTTGCTGCTTTCCCGCGGTAGGTGGGCAGAAAAACTTCCTGCACGAACGTATCGAACGAAGTAGCCGTGGTGTTGCTCTCCGAGCGCGTTTCCCGTGCTTTCATGTAGCCGGTGTTCAGCGACTCAGCCATTTCGCAAAGAAGGACGGCATAGTTCTTCGACATTCCCATCTGGGTCATGGCCATAATGACCTGTTCGTCCGGTAGTTGGATGTAGGCCAGCGGCGGTTTTCCAATCGATGTGCCGATGATCCGTGCCACCTCGGTATAGGTTATATCCCGCTGCCCGAGCAATTCGTGCGCGGCCTGGCCATTGAAGTTGAAGTGCAGCAGGGCGTCGGCAGCGGCCGCGCCAATGTCTCTTGTGGCGATCATGGGCAGCGGCAGGTCGGCGCGCACCGGCCCAGCCATCATGCCAAACTGCTGAATAAGCCCGGCCTGCGGCAGCGTGTTTTCCATGAAGTATCCGGCGCGCAAATGCACCACATTGATTTCCGGAATGTCCGCAAATCGCGATTCCATAAAGTGCAGTCCCAGCACCGGCCCTGTTTTATCGGCCTTGTCGGCGCCAAAGCTGCTCAACGTGACGATATACTTCACGCCGGTGGCTTCGATAGCTGTCGCCACCGCTTCCGTCACACTGTCTTGATACGCACGGACGTTGTCGCTGGTATGGTTTGGTGGAGTCAGCGCATAGACGCCCTCCGCCCCCGCGAACGCCCTGGTCAGAGCCTCGGCATCCGCCACGTCAGCGACGACCGCCTCAGCTCCCCGGCTCACGAATGGAGTCAATTTCTTGAGGTCGCGCCCCACGACGCGAACGTTTTTCCGTTTGTCGATCAAGGTGTTTGCAACGACCGAACCCGTGTTACCGCTTGCTCCCAGAATGACGTACATGACTTCCTCCTTGCTTCTTGGCGGGCGTGGGTTTGGATGCCGCGGAACCGGAGTTTTCAGCTACTCCATGGGAATTTTTACGCCGGTCTTCTTGGCAAAAGCAATTGCTTCAGGGTACCCCGCATCCACGTGCCGCACCACACCCATTCCTGGATCGTTCGTCAGCACGCGCTCGATGCGCTTCGCCATTTCCTTCGTTCCGTCCGCCACGGTCACTTGCCCCGCGTGCTGCGAATAGCCAATCCCCACGCCGCCGCCGTTGTGAATCGAGACCCATGACGCGCCGCTCGCCGTATTGATCAGGGCATTCAGCAGCGGCCAGTCGGCGATGGCGTCCGATCCATCCAACATCGATTCCGTCTCCCGATAGGGCGAAGCGACCGACCCGCAATCCAAGTGATCGCGGCCCATCACCATCGGCGCCTTCAGTTCGCCCCTGGCCACCAACTCGTTCAGCGCCAGCCCGAACTTGTCACGTTCTCCGTAGCCCAGCCAGCAGATTCGCGACGGCAGCCCCTGAAACTTCACGCGCTTCTGTGCCAGCTTGATCCAGCGGTTCAAATGTTCGTCGCGCGGGAACATTTCCAGCACCAGTTGATCGGTCCGCGCGATATCCGAAGCCTCCCCCGACAATGCCGCCCACCGGAATGGCCCTTTGCCCTCGCAAAACAGTGGCCGGATGTACGCCGGCACAAAGCCGGGGAAGTCGTACGCATTCTTCACGCCTTGCTGAAACGCAGACGTTCGTATGTTGTTGCCGTAATCGAACGTCACCGCGCCCAGCTTTTGCAAGTCGAGCATCCCTTGAACGTGTTGCGCTATCGCCGCCAGCGCGTGTTTTTTGTACTCTTCAGGATTCTTTTTGCGCAGCTCAAGCGCGGCTTCCAGCGTCATCCCATTCGGCACATAACCGCCGATAGGATCGTGCGCGCTCGTCTGATCCGTCAGCAAATCCGGCACCACGCCGCGCTTCGCCAGTTCCGGAATCAAGTCCGCGCAATTTCCCACCAGCCCCACGGAAGTCGCCTCGCCCTTGCGCACGGCGTTCTTCAAAATGCGCAGCGCCTCGTCCAGCGATGTCACCATCACTTCGCAATAGCCGGTCTTCACGCGCCGTTTGATCCGTTCCGGGTCGGCATCAATCCCCAGAAACGCCGCGCCATTCATCGTCGCTGCCAGCGGCTGCGCTCCGCCCATCCCGCCCATACCGCCGGTGACAACTAGCTTTCCCGCTAAATTCCCGCCAAAATGTTTCTTCGCCGCCGCCGCAAAGGTCTCGTATGTCCCCTGCAAAATTCCCTGCGTCCCGATGTAAATCCAGCTTCCCGCGGTCATCTGTCCGTACATCATCAATCCCGCGCGGTCCAGTTCGTGGAAGCGGTCCCAGTTGTTCCAGTGGCCCACCAGGTTCGAATTGCACAGCAGCACGCGCGGCGCATACTCATGCGTCCGGAAGACGCCCACAGGCTTGCCCGACTGCACCAGCAACGTCTCGTCCGCCTCCAGCGCCTTCAGCGAACGCACGATCGCGTGAAAACATTCCCAGTTTCTCGCCGCCTTGCCGGTTCCGCCATACACCACCAAATCTTCAGGTTTCTCCGCCACCTCCGGATCGAGGTTGTTCATCAGCATCCGCAGGGCCGCCTCCTGCTGCCAGCCCTTGCAGGAAATCTGCGTTCCCCGCGCCGCGCGAAAGGGCTCCCTCGACAAATTCGCCTCCGCCACCGTCCCCGGCAAAATCGCACTCATCAAATGGCCTCTCCGCCGCTCATACTAACGCAGGCCACATCTTCTTGCATAGGCCGCCCAGCTGACCCTTGACAATGGCGGGTTGCCGACGCTCGTTCCGCTGGAACGCTCCCGGGTGGCCCATCCTTATCTGCGATTTTGCAGAAAGGGTGGGACTACCTTTCGCTGGCCGGGCGCCCCAGGCGTCGTTTTTAGACAGGGTCCTTGCCCGAACCCCTGGAGAACTCCCCCTCAGCGCAGCAGCGTCTCAAATCCCGCTTGGGCAAAGTGCTGGTCATGCGTCAACGCCGCTTGAATCTGCTCCGCTTCCATCACCTGAAAGCTCGCGCAATCAGTCAGGCTCCAACTCTTATCCGTCGCTTGCTTGTACCGCCGCAGCGCGTTCTCAAATTGCTCCGAAGTCTGCGGAACGATGATTACATCCCGATTGCTGCGGAGTCTCAGAACCATGCTGCCAACAGCATGGCGCAACGGACCAGCATCGCTAAAACTGTTTAGGACTTCCGCCAGTACCATTTCGGTGGTCAAGATCCTTACCGAAGAAAGCTGCTGAGTTACGCTGAAGGCCTTCGCATGAATCTGATCCCGCGGATTCACAAGGGCGATCCAATAGCCAGTGTCGGCGAAGACCGGCCTCATTTATCCGTCCTCTTGCTGCCGTAAAGGTAATGGTCAACATTTTTTGACAGGTCGGAGGGAACGCGTTCCCATTCGCGTTCAGGGACTTCGCTTGTAACGGCCGAAACCATCTCAAGAATCGAGCCCGATTCCTTTTCCGAAGGCTCCTCTCTCTCCTTGACTCCCATCTCCCCTTGGTCCCTGGCGTAGCGAGTCTCAAATCCGAGTCTCCGCAATATCTCGACGGCCTGATGCGAGTTTGTCGGGTCATTCGGAGGAACACCTGCGGCCTCAAGAACAAGCGGACGCGCCGGAAGCTCTCTTTCACCCACAATCACCGTCCATTTCGTCCCTTTTCTCGTCCAGCGGAAACGATCAGCGGCGCGAACGATCTCCGCTCGTGTCAGTTCCTTTGGGCTCCGCAAAGAACACCTCCATTTTCATCGTATACAACTTATTATTCCTCATCAACAACTAATAATATCCAGAAGAGGTGGCACTGCCTGGGACGCTGGCGCGAACCTGGCGCTGGGGTGGGGAAGAAACTCGAAAGGCGAGTCCCAGTCCCCAAAACCACATACCGTTCACCAGTGCCAGTATCAAAACGCCCGCGGCCATCGCTGCCACATGCTGGTCGACGCCAACCATCGTCCGGCGAACGGTGCCGCTCTTCCAACGCTTTGCGCCTACCACGCCGGCCGTCTGCTAGCGGCTGCTCCCGTGGTGGACCCCGAGGTTCTCGGCGCTGAGCTTCTCGACGACATCGTCGGCTTTACCACCGCCGATGAAGTGAATTTCTTCCTGGGAATCTCATCAGACAACTCGCCCGCAAGCGCATGGCGCGTCGCGATGCCACTGCTCTCGCCTACATCTCGCAACTGATTCTCACCACCCAAACCGCCATGGCCAGAGAAGAAGTAGCCGGCAAGGAAGCCGAAAGCAGGAGCTTCGCCCACCGCCTTCTCCAACGAAGCGGTAAACTCTCTGCAACCCATCCTCCGGCGAACCGCGATTTGCAGAGAGCACGGCGAAGGCGGGCGCCGATGCGCCGCGGCGTACAGCGTAAAACAGCAAGCGTGCGCCGCGCATTGCGCCGTCAAAACGGATAGAATAAAGTGACCTTCGGCCCATGAACTACGGCACGCTTCCCTCGCGCTTCCTGAAAGCGATCGATAATCTTCCGAACCCGCGCGCGCAGATGGTTCGCCGCGATGGCCGTTGGGAGGCCATCTCCTCCCAGGAATTTCTCCGGCGCGTCGCGGGCATCTCCACCGCGCTCGTCGAACTCGGCGTCAAGCCGGGCGACCGCGTCGGCCTTTTCTGCACCAATCGCCCCGAATGGCACACCACGGATTTCGCCATCACCGGTGCGGGGGGCGTCACCGTCCCGGTCTATTTCAACGAATCCCCCGACCGCATGACCTACATCCTGAAGCACTGCGGCGCCAAAGTCGTTTTCGTCGCTGGCCGGCCCCAACTGCAAAAGCTCCTGCAACATCGTGCCGAGCTTCCAGCACTGGAGCAGATGATTGTTGCCGACGCTGGCCCGGATCTTCCCAGCGACTGCCTGCGCTACGAAACGCTCATCGCCAGCGCCGGCAGCTCGGATATTTCTTCATACCGTCTCCGCTCTTCGCAAGTGTTGCCTGGACAGTTGGCCTCTCTGATCTACACTTCCGGAACCACCGGTGAGCCCAAGGGCGTCATGCTCACGCACACCAACTTCTGCTCCAACGTCACGGACGTCGGCCAGGACTTTCAGATCAATCCCTCGGAGGATCAGGCGCTTTCCTTTCTCCCTCTCGCTCATGTTTACGGCCGCACGGTGGACTATATCTACCTATTTCAGGGCGCTCCGCTGGCCTACGTCGAAAGTATGGACGCTGTCGCCCAGGCGCTCCTCGAAGTCCGGCCCACGGTTACGGCGGCAGTTCCGCGATTCTTTGAAAAGATTTACGTGCGCATCGTCGAGCAGGGTTCCCGGAACACTGGCTTGAAGCGGACGATTTTTGATTGGTCTATGAGAGTGGCGGCGACGTCTTCGCATTGGCGCTCCAGCGAGAGCCACGCAAATCTCGCCGTGAAACTCCAGTGGAAACTCGCCGACGCCCTGGTCTACAAGAAATTCCGCATGGGTACCGGGGGCCGGTTGCGCCTCATTTGCTCCGGCGGCGCGCCGCTTTCCAAGGATCTCGCCGAATTTTTCTGGGCTGTCGGCATTCCCATCTATCAGGGCTACGGCTTGACCGAAACTTCTCCCATTGTTTCCAGCAACTACCCGGCGAACCGCAGCGGCAGTTCAGGGAAGCCTATCGCCAATGTCCAGGTCCGCATCGCCGAGGATGGCGAAATCCTCGTCAAAGGCCCTTGCGTCATGCAGGGTTATTACAAGAATCCGGAGGCCACGCGCGAGGTTCTTTCTGAAGACGGCTGGTTTTCGACTGGCGACATCGGTTACGTGGATAAAGACAACTATCTTTTCATCACCGATCGCAAGAAGGACTTGCTGAAAACCGCCGCCGGAAAATTCGTCGCCCCTCAGCCGATCGAAAACGCTCTGAAAACGAGCCCTTACGTCCTCAACGCCATGGTCGTCGGCGACAAACGCAAATTCGTTGCCGCTCTCATCGTCCCCAATGCCTATACCGTTGCCGCCCGGGCCGCCGATCAAGGAATCCGTTTCGCGTCAAACGCCGAACTCGTCGCTCATCCCTTTGTCCGCTCCTTAATCGACGCCGAAGTGAAGCGCCTCACCGAGCATCTCGCTCAGTACGAAACCATCAAACGCTTCGCCCTCCTTCCCGAAGACTTCACTTTCGATAACGGCAGCCTCACCTTCACTCTCAAACTCAAGCGCCGCGTCGTCGAGCAGCAATACGCCGCTGTGATCGAATCCCTTTACGCCGACGTTGCTGAGCCCCGCCCCATCCTCCAGGACTAGCGCGGCGTCCCGGAACCGTCGTGTGGATGAATTCGGTGAACCAATTTCCGCGCTAAAATCATCTAACGCCCAGTCGGTGGATTGGGTCACAAACTCGGTCTCTAAAGACTTGATGGAATGGAAAAAGGAGGATTCACGCCATGGCAGCCACAGGAACTTCAGCAGCCCGCACCTACAAGAGCAGCGTGGGTGTCCCGGAGTCAAACCGGCAGGCGATCACCGCGCTTCTCAACGCGCGTCTCGCCGATGCTATCGATCTTTTCACCCAAGTCAAATGGGCCCATTGGAACCTCAAGGGCGCTCATTTTATTGCCCTTCACGAATTGTTTGATTCGGTCGCGGAACATGTCGAGGGTCAGACGGATTCCATCGCTGAGCGCATCGCTGCCCTTGGGGGCGTCGCTAATGGCACGGCCCGCGAAGTCGCCGCGAAGTCCGCATTGAAGGAAGCCGACCTCTCCGCATCCGACGGCACCTCGCAGCTGAAGTGGCTGGTGCACAACGTCGCGCACCATGCCAACGCCCTGCGGCAAGCCATCAACGAGAGCGAAGACCTCGACGACAAAATCACCGCCGACCTTTTCACCTCGATTACCCGCGACCTCGACAAGGATCTCTGGTTCCTCGAGGCTCATTTGCAGTCCTGAGTGAATTTAGGGGCGGATCTTTCTTGATCTCCGGTGGAGCAGGCATCCAGCTTTTTTCCTGAGGCTGGAGTCTGCTTCCGCGGCTCGCGGCCGATTTGTGCCGCGACCCTCGACGTTTTACAATCCTTTCGAGGGCTTACATATGTCGGATCAACTGGTTATTGCAGGCCGCGCTTTCAATTCGCGTTTGATCGTGGGAACGGGGAAGTACCGCAGCTTTCAGGAAATGGCGCGCGCGCATGCCGCCTCCGGCGCGGACATGGTCACCGTCGCGGTCCGCCGCGTGAATCTGACCGACCGCAGCAAGGAATCGCTGCTCGACTACATCGATCGCGAAAAATTCTTCATGCTGCCCAACACCGCCGCCTGTTACACCGCCGACGAAGCGATTCGTACCGCACGCCTCGCCCGCGAAGCCGGCCTGTCGAACTGGGTGAAGCTCGAAGTCATTGGTGACCAGCAAACTCTTTTTCCCGACACCGGGCAACTCATCGAAGCCACGCGCGTCCTCGTCAAGGAAGGTTTCGTCGTTCTCCCCTACACCAATGACGACCTCATCGCCGCGCGCAAGCTCATCGACGCCGGCGCCGCGGCCGTCATGCCTCTGGCCGCTCCCATCGGTTCCGGCCTCGGCGTGCAAAATCCCGCGAATCTCCGCATCCTCCGCGAGCGCATCACTGAAGTTCCCATGATCGTGGATGCTGGTGTTGGCGTTGCTTCGGACGCCGCAATCGCCATGGAACTCGGCGCCGATGGGGTCCTCATGAACACGGCCATCGCCGAAGCGCAGGACGCTGTCCTCATGGCCGAAGCCATGAGGGACGCGGTCATTGCCGGGCGCAAATCCTATCTCGCCGGCCGCATGCCCAAGCGCCTCTACGCCTCCGCCTCGAGCCCCATGAGCGGTGTTGTCAGGTAAGTTGTCAATCGGGCGGCTTGCAGCGCCGCAAAAATGGGTTTCGTCAGTTCGGAGTTGCTTGCAGCTTTTCAGCCGGCTTGCTCTTGGAATCCTTCACCATCTGTGCGACCTCTTGCTGCATGCGTTGCGACAGCACATCGATTTTTTGCCGGACGATGGGCATCATCGCCTGCGTCGCTTCAGCGGTTATGGCGGGCAATTCCTTGATCAGCTTTTGCCCTGTGGACGAGGAATAGAACGCCACTAGGCCCTCGATGTCGCCTTTGGTTAGATGCTTTTGATACGCAGGGACCATGGCCTGCAGCATTTCTTCCAACGGTAAACTGTTCATGTAATCATCGAACTTCTTGGTCATGCGCTCTTCGAAATCGGGAGGCAGCTTGTCTTTATCCTTTAAATACTGTTCGTGCATCATCTGGTGTATCGGCTTGGACATCGCTTCCATCATTTTTGTCATCATCTCGCGCGCATGCATCACCTCCAGATATCTCTGGACATCTTCCTTCGTTGCGGGAGCGTCAGCGGCAGTCTGCTGAGCCGCTCCGGCGCTGGCAAGTGCCAAACACGCGGCCATCACGATCATGAAGTGTTTCATCAAAGCCTCCTGTAATCCTAAGCGAGCCTACCGCAACAAGCGCCGCGCAATCATTCTAATCGCTTGTATGTCGAGTGCCTTCGTGGAACGGGAAACAATGAAACCTCTCTGCAGGTAATTCGATCTCGATTGCGGGTGACGCTTCTAATTGCGCCTATACCAGGACGCTGACTTTCGGAACGTGCTTCTCTTGGGTCGTGAGCCAGGCCCGAAGAAACTCGCGTCCCTTCCCGTGAATCGTCTGCATCATGATCCCCGCCATTCCTTCGGTGTTGGTCCAGGCCACCTTCCCCTCGCCTGCGATGTTCACTTCCAAGGCCAGTTCAAAGGCGAAGTCAACGGCAGATGAATGTTTGAGCGGTTTGGCAACCCGCAACGCCATCCCTTCTTCGCTCAAGTTCGTCATCCGGCCGAGTTGTTCGCCGTCTCTGCCTCTCAGGACCACTGCGACGTTCACCGCATGGCGGAAGTAACGCTGCCGCTCGCGCACCAGGAGATCTTTCGCGGTCGTGAGATGCTGTGCCACACTGTCCACGCTCAGCGGTTTCCGCAGAAGAAAGTTCGCTCCGGCATTTAGCGTGGCCGTGCTTTCTCTTGCGCTCAGGATGCACCCGAAAACCACTCCCTTGCTGTTTGATGCTCCGGCACGGATCGCTTCAATCAGTTCCAGCGCCCCACCCACGGCCATATCCACAAACACGCCGTCCACTTTTCGGCGCAACAGGCAATCGCGCGCCGCTTTCGTTGTCGGCACCAGATTGAACTTGGCTCCGTATTTCTTCAAACCCCCGGAAACCGCATTCATCGTCGCGTAGTCGTTCGACAGGAGCACGAACTCGAACTCTAACGGCGAAGTCATGGTTTTTGCGTGCTTCCCCATCGGCCTGCAAAGGTTTTCTTGTTGGGTCGTGGTCAAGCTGACGATAAAGCGGGAACCCGTAAGCTGTCGAGCGTTTCCGTTCTGCCGCTCGTCCAATCCGGCAACTGTACGGAAGAGCAGAATCAACTGATAGGCCACCCGGCCTGGCGAGCAGCTCGGCCACGCAGCGGTTATCGATGGAAAGCGTGGGTGGTGCTGGTTTCTAGCCGCCGGCGGCTTTGCGAGCTTGCGCGTCATCGTAGCTCTCGCCATAAATCGACGGCACCTTTGCTCCCATCGAGCGCAAGTACGACGTAAGCTGTCCGCGATGGTGAATCGTATGGTGCAGCCCGGTCATAAGAAACGTAACCGCGGGCCGTTGAAACAGACCACGAAAATCCACGACCTGGGTTAGCTGGCTGGCCTTGGCCTTTGACAGTGCCTCATAATTTCTGGCATACCGCTCTTCGTACCAAGCCGCAATCTGTAAGGGGGTTTTGATGTTTTCCGGTATCATGGACGGGTTTGTATCGAATACTCCGTTGATCACCGCCTCCACGAAACGGTTGTCGGCTGCGGCAATGTGCCGCGCCAGTTCGATCGCCGTTTTTGAAATCGGATCCGGCCGGTACTCGCATTTGTCCGCCGGCACTGCACTGAGAATCTTCTTCGTTGTGCGGCTCTCGACTTTCAACGTTCCCATATACACGTTCTGCAGCAAGAACACTGCCTGATCCGGAGTCATCGTTTCGGCCATCGCTCTCCTCCTGAATGGGTTTCGCGTTTTCTTAGGCGCGAGGCGGGCCCTGGGCCTGCCCCAGGCTTCATTGCGAGGTGGAATGCGCGAATCCGCCAACCGTCTCATGGAACAGTAGCCGGGGCTGGCGTAAGTTTCAAGGCCGTTTTCGGAGGTCCCACAAGCAGCTGGCGGCGACAGGGAGGTGCCTGACAGTCAGCCTAGTCCTACGGAGTACGGAAAAGAAAGTGCCAGCTCACGTCAACAGCCGCGTGCACCAAAGCCGAAGCGAAAATCGATCCGGTTTTGCGCCACGTCCAGCCATAGAAGATACCGGCGACGGATGCCAGAAGGACGTACTTCCAGTTGGGAAAGCCCATGTTGGTGATGTGAGCGAAACCGAAAAGAATAGAAGCCATCCACCACCCGGCGAGATCGCTCTTCGAAGCCCGCGAAAGCATATTTTGGAGCAAACCACGAAAAAGAAACTCTTCCGGCCACGCCGTGAAGAGAAGAATCCCCATCGAAAGAAACGGCAGCGACTTCCACTGCGACCATTGCGGCGCGAACTGAATAAAATGCAGCGCCTGGCCCAGCGGAATCGCCGCGCACACGAAAACAGCGAAGCTGGCCAGGATAAAAAAGCTCCAATGATGTCCCCAGCCAATCGAATACCCGACGCCGTCCACGCGGCGAAGAAGCACGAACACGGCCAGCGCCACATTCAGGCTAAGCAGTACTGTAAACACATAGGCCAGCCGCCCGCCCGGATACGGCCACAGCCAATGTGATGGCGAAAATTTCACCGCCACCCAAACTCCCACGAGGAGCAGAAAATCTTGCCAGGCTCCCGGCGGCTTCTGCTTTGCCGACGCCGCGACGACAAGCGGCACGAAGACCATGCCCGCCACCGCTGCGGCACGCCCAAACGCGAAAGTATTTGTCCCCAGGAGATAAATCAGGTAGACAAGGAACACTGCGACGCCGAGCAGGTATCCGCCGCCGGGGCCGAAGCGATTGACGAGGCCACTATCCACGCCGCGCGCGGCAAAGAGCAGCATCACCAGGAAGAAAAACGCGAACGCAGTCAGCGTGGCCGCAAAGTCGCGGCCGCCGTACCCGAGCCAGGTGGAATAAAGTGCCCCGGTGAGGGTCAGCACAGCCCAAAGGCCGAGCATGGATAACGGACCGAGCTGGCGCGTGGCAGGCAAAGGGAAATTGTAGCGCACCGCGATGACAGACCAAATGCAACCGGCAAGGCGGCGGCTTGCCTCTATCGACTGGATGCGTCAGCCGCTTTGCGGCTGCCCGTGCGAAAGAGGGCCGCGCTTGCTTGAAACAGCTCTCTTGGTCGTCTGGAACAAACAATGAAGCGGCTTGCCTCTATCGACTGGATGCGCGGCCTTGCCTGCGTGCTGATGTTTCAGACGCATTGCTACGACTCTTGGATGAGTCCGGAAGCCAGAAAATCTTCCTCCTTGATCATCTGGTCCCAGCTCGGCGGTACGCTGCCTGCGCCGCTCTTCATTTTCCTGGCGGGCGTCTCGTTTGCCCTGGTGACTGAGCGTTTACGGGAGAAGGGATTCGAGCGGAATGCCGTCGCGAAGCAAACGATTCTACGCGGTGCGGAAGTTTTCGGGATGGGACTGTTGTTTCGCGTCCAGGAATTTGCGCTTGGTTATCGCTGGTCGCCGTGGACCGATCTCCTGCGCGTCGACGTTCTCAACATCCTCGGCTTCTCGATGATGTTGATGGGCGTGCTTTGCTGGCTGACCGCCAACTCTGATGTTGCCGCCGCAAGAATGCGAAACATGATCGCTGGGGTTTTCGCTGCCGCGCTGGTGGCCATGGCTACGCCACCTCTTTGGACGACCCATCGTCCGAAGTTCCTGCCCTGGCCGCTCGAGTCCTACATCAACGGCGTCCACACTCTCAACCAGCCTCAGCCTTGGCTCTTTCCACTGTTTCCCTGGTCGGCGTTCGCCTTCGCGGGTCTCGCGGCTGGATTCTTCTTGTTTTCGGATTTTGCCAAGCGCAAAGAAGCCCTGGCTTTTGCGGCCATCGGCGGCACGGGAATCCTGGCCTGCGCGCTCTCGGTTTTTTTCGATTCCTCGGCCATCCATCTTTTCGCCGTCTACGATTACTGGCACAGCAATCCGGATTTTTTCCTGATGCGCTGCGGCATTCTCCTTATTATTTTATTTCTGATCCATGCGTGGTGCCGCTGGGGCTTCGCGGAGAAAGGCTTCAGCCCCATCATCCAGCTCGGCACGACTTCGCTTCTCGTGTATTGGGTGCACATCGAATTTGTCTATGGAAGATTTTCAATCTTGCCAAAAGGGAAGTGCGGCGCGCTGAAAGCCACGGCAGGCCTGATCGCGATTTTCCTCGCGATGCTGGTGCTCTCTCTCGTGCGGACAAATTGGAAAAAATGGCGGGCTAAGGCTTCACAGAAGAATCTTGCGGCAAACGCTGCGACAGCGGAATCTTGATGATGACCTCACCCGGCCTGGCCAGGCCCAGTTCGTCGCGAGCGATTTTCTCAATCTTGTGCGGATCGCTCTTCAGTTCTCTCACTTCCTGCTCCAGCTCTACGTTTTCTTTATTCAACTGATCCAAATCCGCTTTCACTCTCCTGATTTCATTTTGCGTGCGCCGCATGGCCAGGTAGCCGTGAGTCCCGAAAATGTCGTGCACGACGAGCACCAGTACCAGCAGACCTAACAACGTGCTGCCGTACAGCTTCAAAAGCCGGCCGATTTTTTCATTCGCTTCCATCGCGTTCAGTTTTTCAAGACCCATTCCGTCGCTTCGCGTGTTAATTTGGCCGAGGCTGCGGCGCTGCCGGCTTCCACGTATAGCCGCAGCAGCGGCTCCGTCCCCGACAATCGCAACAGCATCCACGAACCGTCGTCAAAACAGAATTTTGCGCCATCCGTGCGGTCTATGGATACGACTTTTCGGCCCAGGAGTGTCGAAGCGTCCACCGCCACCTTCCGCACCGCGTTTGCCTTTTGTTCGTCGCTGAGGTGCAGGTTTTCCCGCACCGGCCAGAACTCGCGGCCCAGCTTCTTGAACATCGCGCGAATCTGCTCGCCGATGGAAGCGCCGCGCGCCGCAAGCATTTCCGCCACTAGCAGGCACGCCAGAATGCCGTCCTTCTCCGGGATATGGCCGCGAATGGTCAGGCCCGCGCTTTCTTCGCCGCCCAGCGCAATCTTGTCTTCGCGGATGAGTTGTCCGATATATTTGAAGCCCACGGGCGTCTGGTGCGTCGTTTGGCCGTGCGATTTCCCCACCGCGTCGACCATCTGCGTCGTGGCCACGCTGCGCGCCGCCGGCAAATTCCACCCTCGCGTTTCCACCAAGTAATCGTAGACCAGCGCAAGAATAAGATTCGGCTGAATCCAGGCGCCATCGCCGTCGACGATGCCAAAGCGATCCGCGTCGCCATCCGTGGCGAGTCCCGCGGTCGCGCCGGAATCTTTCACGGCCTTGCGAAGCGGCGCCAGATTTTCCTCGGATACGTCCGGGCCGGTTCCATCAAAAAGCGTATCGCGCTCCGTGCGCATGGCTTGGACGCTCACGCCATGATCGGCCAGCGTGCGGTTCAAATAGCCAGCGCCGCAGCCGTGCAGCGCGTCCACCACAAATTTGCATTTCCAGTTGCGCAGCGCTTCGAAGCGCACCAGCTCCTCCAGCCGCTTCAGAAAGGATTCACGCAGATTCACCATTTCATCTGCGGTTCTTTTGCCGTGAATCGTCACCGGCGGTGACATCGGGAACGGGCCGTCCTTGGCGATCAATTTCGCCACACGCGCTTCAATGTCCTTGGTGACCTCCGGCAAAGCGGGCCCGGCATCGGCGGAAGAGAATTTCAGCCCGTGATATTGCGCTGGGTTGTGGCTGGCGGTGAAGTTGATCGCGCCATCCAGCTTTCGCCGCATGATTTCCACGGCTACCGCAGGCGTCGGCGTAAACGTCTCGCACAGCAGCGTGTAGATGCCGTGCTGTTGCAAGATGGCGACAGCAAGTTGCGAGAACTCTTCGGAATAAAAGCGTGTGTCGTAACCCACCAGAATCTTCGGATGCGCTGCTTTCGTTTTGACGTGTTCCGCGATGGCCGTCACCGCCAGGCGCACATTGGCAAAGGTAAAATCATCGGCAATCAGGCCGCGCCAGCCCGACGTGCCAAACTTGATGGGAGAGATGCTCATGGCGCTGTATTCTAGTCCCAGTTGCCAGAAGACAAAAGAGATTCGCTGTCTGTCGCAAGCTTTTGTGATTGGTTCGACAGCCCGCTAGCAAACGAATGAATTTGTATAACGGAAGGTGCCGATGAAGACAGCAAAGCAATTTCGCGTCGTCCTGGTCACCTGTAGAAGGCTCACCGAGGCGCGTCGCATCGCCCGAAAAGTAGTCGGCAAGCGCCTCGCCGCCTGCGTCAATGTCGTCCTGAGTCCTGCGGAGTCCTATTACACCTGGAAAGGGAAGCCCGAAAAGGCTCGCGAATATTTGCTCATCGTCAAAACGACTTCAGCCCGGCTTGCCGAATTGGAATCCGAAGTGAAGCGCCTGCACTCTTACGATCTCCCTGAGTTCATCGCCCTTCCTATCGTTTCCGGCTCGCGTGCGTACCTCGGCTGGCTCCAGGAAAATGTTTCAACCCGCACAAATAGTCCGCGCTATTCATAGCGCAAGGAAATCATGGGGTCCACGCGCATCGCCCGCCGCGCCGGTAGATAGCCAGCAAGCAACGCGACCAGGAGCAACAGTGTGGTGAAAGCTCCAAGAATGGCGAAATCCATGCTCACCACGCCAAAAATCAGGCTCGCCATCGCCCGCGCGATCGCCATCGAAATCGGCAATGCGATCGCCAGTCCAATTCCCGTGAGCTTCAACGCCTGCCCGAGAACCAGGTTCATCAAATCACGCGGATTCGCGCCCAGGGCAAGCCGGATGCCGATCTCATGCGTGCGCTGCGCCACACTTTCCGACAGCACGCCATAGACACCGATGGAAGAAAGCGCCAGCGCGACCATTCCGAAAATGCCCATCAGGATGCCCATAATGCGCACGATCGCAATCGAATCCGCAATCTCCTCCTCCAGCGTGTTAATCCCTCGCAGCGTGACCCCCGCATCAATTGGCCGCGAAACCTCGCGCAATCCCGGCACATAGCTGGTTGGCTCGGAACTCGTTCGAAGCAGCACGGTCATCGAACGCTGCGGCGACTGCGCAAACGGTTCGTAAATCACTGGCCGCGTCAGCGGATTCCACCAGTTTTGCCGCACGTCGCCCACAATTCCTACGATCGTGAGCCAGGCCTCCTGCGAATCCTGCGCCCCCAGCCTGATCCGATGCCCCGGCGCGTCGCCCCTCGGCCAAAAGCGGTTGGCCATTCCGCTGCTGATCAAAACCACGCGTGCCGAGTCCGGCCCGTCCGCATCTGAAAATTCCCGTCCCGCCAGGAAAGAAATCTTCAGCGCGTCAAAAAAGCCCGGGCTCGCGATCTGCAAATCCGCGGAAGGCACTTCGTTGGCCTCCACCGCCGCCTGTCCCTCGATCGTGAAATACGTCGTTTGATTGTCCACATTACTTGCTGGTGGATTAGTGACCAGCGAGGCGACCTGCACGCCCGGCATCGCCGCCGCGCCACGCAATAGCTGCTGGTAGAAATTCTGAATCTTCACTTTATCGGCATACGCTTTCTCTGGCAGCGATATCTCGACCCGTAATACGCTCGCCGGCTCGAATCCTTGATATACGCTGGCAAGCCGCACAAATCCCTGAATGGTCAAACCCGCGCACACCAGCAAGACCAGCGCGAATATCACCTGCGCCACCACGAGCGCGCTGCGCACTCTCCGCTTCGCGGGCGTGACCATCCCGGCTCCCGTTTCTTTCAATGTTTTGTTTGGCTCCACGCGGCTTGTGTGCAGCATCGTGACCCAGCCGAGAAAAATTCCCACTGCTGCGGCTACCAGAACTGTGAACGCCAGGACATTGCCATCCACTCGAATGCCGTCCCATCCCGGAACCCACTTCGTCCAGCCCACGGGGATGCTGGTGCGTAGTGCGCGCACGCTTCCAAACGAGATGGCCATGGCCAGGATTCCCGCGAGAATCGAGAACAGCATCGTTTCCGAAAGAAACAGTTGGGCCAACCGCCCGCGGCTCGCGCCCAGCGCCGCGCGCATCGCAATTTCCCGCTGCCGTCCGATCATCCGCGCGAAAACCAGATTCGCCAGGTTCGCCGAAGCCAGCAGCAGCACAAACGACGCCGCAACCTGCAGCAGCGAAAACAACGGCAGTGTGAACATGTACAATTCTTTCCGCAGTTGCAGCACCGTCGTTTTTCTTCCCGCATTCGTTTTTGGATATTCCTGTTCGAGCCGGCCGGAGAAATTTACCAGCGCAGCCGCGGCCTGCGAAACCGAGACCCCCGCCTTCAGCCGCGCCAACGCGCTCAGCGAAAGCTGCGAGCGATCGGCCTTCTCCGCGGGCGTCAGCGCCAGCGGCACCCACAATTCCGCCGGCACCGGGTAATCAAAATCCTTTGGCATGATTCCCACGATTGTGTAAGCGCGCCCATTCAAGGAAAGACTTTTTCCCAGTAGCTGGGCGTCGCCACCAAATCGCCGCTGCCACAATCCGTGGCTGACAATCGCAACTTGATCGGAGCCTGGATGCTCTTCTCCCGGCGCAAAGAGCCTCCCCGCGGCTGGCCCAACGCCGAGCACATCAAAAAAATTCACCGAAACTTTGCAGCCTAGAACCGGCTGAACGTCTCCCTCTGTCCCCATGCCGAACGACTGAAAGCCGTACGTCGTCATCGATTCGAAGAAGCCTTCTGTCAAACGAAGATCCTCCGCGTCACCCGGTGTGATATACCGCGCGTCGAATCCTTCATCGATGCCTCGGTCTTCCCACACGCGCACCAGCGTGTCCAGGCTCCGAAAATTATAAGGATGCAGCAGCAGCGCGTTGACCATGCTGAAGATGGCGGTATTCGCGCCGATTCCCAGCGCGAGTGTCATTACACTCAAAAACGTGAAGCCAGGGCTTTTTCGCAGGGTTCGAAAGCCATACCGCAGGTCCGCCAGCAGCGATTCGAACCGCTCGATCCCCCGTGCCTCACGGCATTCTTCTTTGCATTGCTCGACGCCGCCAAATTCCAACAGCGCCGCGCGCCGCGCTTCCTCCGCTGACATGCCCGCTGCGAGGTTTGCCGAAATTTGCCGCTCGACGTGAAATTTCAGCTCCTGATCCAGTTCGCGTTCGGCCGCATTCCGGTAGAACACGCTGCGCAGGCGGTTCCCAATGCTTTTTATCCAGCGCATGGTCAGTCTCCTGGATTCACGCCGTTTTCAAAACCAGCCCAATCGCCGCGGACAGCCGCTCCCAATTGGCCTGCTCGCTCTGCAAGTATTTTTTCCCGCTCTTGGTCAGCGCATAATATTTCGCGCGCCGGTTGTTCTCCGATTCGCCCCACTCCGCCGCAATCCAGCCTTGCTGTTCCAGCCGGTGCAGCGCCGGATACAGCGCTCCCTGGTTCACCTGCAACACTTCTTTCGAAACCTGGCGGATGCGCTGCGCAATGGCCCAGCCGTGCATGGGCTCGAGCGCAATCGTCTTGAGGATTAACAAGTCCAACGTGCCTTGTACCAGGTCCGTGGGTTTGCTCATCGCGCTCCTCTCAGTTACTGAGGGGGAGTGTACAGCCGCTCCTGTCAATAAGCAAGGGGAAGCGTTTTAGAAGTGTCGACGAAGTGCCATCTTCAGACGTACAGCAGCGCCTGATCGAGGTCCGCAATGATGTCCTCGACGTCTTCAATGCCCACGGACAAGCGCACCAGCCCTTCGGTGATGCCCACGCGTTCCTGCATCTCTTTCGGCATGGAAGCGTGCGTCATCATGGCGGGCAGCGAGATAAGTGTCTCCACGCCGCCAAGGCTCTCCGCCAGGGAGCATAGCTTCACGTGATTCAGGAATCGCCGCGCCGCGTCGATAGCGCCTAGATCGAACGAGAGCATCGCGCCCGGCCCCTTCTGCTGCCGCCGGGCAATCTCATGTTGCGGATGCGAGGTCAGCCCGGGGTAGTACACCTTGCGCACTTTCGGATGCGCGTCCAGATGCCGCGCCACGGTGATCCCATTGGCGTTGTGCTGCAACATGCGAACCGCCAGCGTCTTGATTCCCCGCGAGACCAGGAAGCAATCCATTGGAGCGAGTCCTGTGCCGGCCGACCGCTGGATGAAATAAATCTTCTCCGCATCTTCCGGCCGCGTCAGCACAACAGCTCCGCCCGTCGAATCGCTATGGCCGTTCAAATACTTTGTCATCGAGTGCAACACGATGTGCGCGCCCAATTCGATCGGGCGTTGCAGGTACGGACTCAGAAACGTGTTATCCACCACCATGGCCACGTTTCGTTCGTTGGCCAGCTTCGAAGTCGCGGCGATATCCGTTACGCTCATTGTAGGATTGGCTGGCGTCTCGACGTATAGCATTTTCGTGTTCGGGCGCATCGCATGCCGCACCATATCGGGATTGGAGGTGTCCACAAAGCTGAATTCCAGCCCGAAATGCACCAGCAGTTGCGTCGACAGCCGGAACACGCCGCCGTAAACCGCCTCGGAAAGAATCACGTGGTCGCCCGGCCGCAGCAGCCGGAACACCGCGTCAATCCCCGCCATTCCCGAAGAAAAAACATAGGCGCTGTGCCCTCCCTCGAGTTTCGCAACGGTTCGTTCCAGCGCCTTGCGGTTCGGGTGATTCGTTCGTGCGTAGTCGTACCCTTTATTTTTCCCCAGCTCTTCGTTGACGTACGTCGAGGTCTGGTAGATCGGTGTGACGATGGCACCGGTAGCCGGATCGGGCTCCTGGCCCACATGGATCGCATTCGTGGCAAAACCCATCTTGCTCTCCTTACTCGTTCCCGTGCTGCCCTGTTTCAGCCACACGGAACCTGCTTCGCCTGTGCGCTTCCCTCACAAAACCAACGATGCGCGGGGATGGAAAAATCCTCGGGCTTTCAGACGGCGAACCTCATATCGGTCGGGGCCGATTCCTTGCTTCATGCGTACCGGTCTGGCCTGCCGAGCAGTTTCTTGAGAACTTACAGGAGCATTCTCATCGAGTCAAATCATCCGGCTGTATAGTTCCTGCCGTATCAGTGGCCAGGCGGCACCGCCGGCCACATTTGCATCAAACGCAACAGACGGAGAGACTTGACCCAACCAGGCCATTCCATGGAGGATGGAGTTCAGGTACCCATGCGATTCTGCCATAAATCTTTTGTGCTGTTCAGCCTCGTGCTCGCCGCGCTGCTCGTAAGGCCTGCCACGGCTCAGGATCCTCCCGCCCCTGAGGCCAAGCCCTCCAACAAGATTCAAAAGTCCGATCCGCAAACGCGCATCACCATCGAAGTTTCCGGCGGCGACAAAGAGACTCCCATAGAAAATGCCAGCGTTTACTTGAAATACGTCGAAGAGCACATCATTAAGAAAAACAAAAAGCTCGAGTTGAACGTGAAAACCAACCACGATGGCGTCGCGCACGTTCCCGATGCCCCCCTCGGACGGGCTTTGGTTCAAATCATCGCTGAAGGCTGGAAGCCGTACGGACGTTGGTTCGACATCACCGAAGCGAAACAAGTCATCAAGATTCATCTCGAGCGTCCCCCGAAGTGGTACTGAAGAAAAACTTTTGCCATCCCTGCGGCAGCTGAAACAAAACAAACAGTTTCTTTTCTCTTCGTCGTTAGTTTCTCCCGGGAAGAAAAATCATTTTGTGATTTGGAGGGAATGGTTGGCCCGCTGTTGGCCTTGAAAACTTTTTGTTGCACAGAAATAGTGCAAACAGGAGAATTACGTTGAAGAGGGAGAGGTTAGCTGGCGCCCCCGCCCGGATTTCCACAAACTTATCAACACTTGTGTTGAAAACTTAATCTTCCAGAAATATTATTCAGCGTCTTCGGCATCCGCTGTGCTCAGCGCCGGCCATCCGGCGCTTTTGACCCGCGCGATTTCGTAGTGTTAAAGTACTCTTTTAGTTCCATCCCATGACCGACACTTACGACGGACCATTTTCTCTTCTTCAGATGTTCTGGGGCAGCATCACTGCCCGTCCTCTTCGCAGTTCACTCAGCATCATCGCCATCGCCATCCAGGTCATTCTCGTTCTCATGATCGCAGGTCTTACGTCTGGCGTGATTTCCGAGTGGGCCAAACGCGTCGAGGGAGTCGGCGCCGACATTCTCGTCCAGCCGCCCAACTCTTCTATCTTCACCGCGTTCGCCAGCGCCGTCATGCAGGAATCTCTCGGCGATCAGATTGGCGCTCAGAGCGGCGTCGACGTGGTCGCGCCCACTGTCATCCTCACTGAACCAAAGCACTTAGTCATCGTCTACGGCATCGACTACAAGCGCTTCAACGCCCTCAGCAAAGGCTTTCTCTTCCGCGCCGGCCGCCCGTTCGAAGGTCCCGACGAACTCATCGCCGACGACATCATCGTGCAAACTCGTCACTTGAAGCTCGGCAGCCAGGTCGCGCTGCTGAATCATTCCTTTACGCTCGTGGGCATCGTCGCCCACGGAAAGGGCGCGCGCTATTTCATCCCCATTCGAACCGCCCAGGAAATTGCCGGCGCCGAAAAGCGCGTCTCCATGTTCTACGTACGCAGCAAGGGAGATACGGAAGCCGCACGCGCGCAAATCCTCAAGCTCATGCCGGAAAACAGCATCCGCTCCCTCTCCGAATACGTCACGCTGATGAATTCTTCGAACCTGCCCCAATTGCGTCCGTTCACGCGCAGCATGGTGGCTCTCGGCGTCTTCATCAGCTTTCTCGTGGTGCTCCTCAACATGCACACCATGGTGATGGAGCGCACGCGCGAGATCGGCATCCTCAAGGCCCTCGGCCTCTCCCGCTTCGACGTTGTTCGCATGCTCCTCGGTGAAACATTCATCCTTACACTCGTGGGCGCTGGCCTCGGCATCGCCGCCACGTTCCTTACCCAGGCCATCTTGAAGGAAACCAATCCCGGCCTGACGATTCTTATCTCTCCCGCGTGGATTTTCTCCGCCGTGATCCTCGCTACCGTCGGTGCCGCGATGGGAGCTGCCTACCCCGCCTTCCGCGCCGCCAGCTACGACCCCGTCGTGGCCCTGGCCTACGAATAGCCTGAAGATCTCAGCCCCTGGCTGGGGTTTGCATTTCGAACGCGGACGGAGCAGAAGTCGGCTGCGCCCGAATCATTTCTGTGTTGAAATATCCATAGGAGTGCGTGGAGCTTTCGCATGCCCCCTTCCACGGATAAGCACTACCAGGCGCGGATTGTCGAACGGCGCGATATTTCCCCGGACCTGCGTGTGGTGCGCGTGGATCCCGGAGGTCCCTTCAAATTCATCGCTGGGCAATACGCCACCTTGGGCATCGAACGAGACGGCAGGCGTTTCGAACGCGCCTATTCCATCGTCTCTTCACCTTACGAAGACTTTCTTGAGTTTTTCGTCGAACTGGTTCCACAAGGTGATGTCACTCCCGATCTCTTCAAACTAAACATCGGCGACACGCTGTTCTGCCGCAAGATCGCCAAGGGCCGTTTCACTTTGGATTTGCGCAGCGGCCGCACGCAGCATCTCCTGGTTTCCACAGTGACCGGTATCGCCCCATTTGTCAGTTACGTTCGAACGCTCTATCGCGATTGGAAAAACGGCGACGGCGCAATGCCCGGCACGGATAAAATGTCCGGCGCGCAAAAAATGCCGGGTGCGGACAAGATATCCGGTGCGCAGAGAATGCCGGGCGCGCACAAATTATTCTGTCTGCACGGCGCCAGCCGCTCGTGGGAATTCGCTTATCGCGAAGAACTAGAGCGCGTGGCGGCGGAGGCGCCGTGGTTCAAATACCTCCCCGCGGTGAGCCGCCCCTGGGAGGATCCGGAGTGGAAGGGCGAAACCGGCCGCGTGGACGACCTCCTGCGTAAGTACGAGGAAGCTTGGGGGCTGAGGCCGGAAGCGACGACGGCTTATCTTTGCGGGCATCCCAGCATGGTGGAAAATAGCCGCGGCATCCTGCAGCGGGCTGGCTGGAAGAAAGAGGCGATGTTCGATGAAGTTTATTTTGTTCAGGGAAAAAGCGGGGTGACCAACGCCGCCGAAACCGTTTCCACTTGATTTAGTTTTCCCGCCGCTCGATTCAGTTCTTTCCGTTTCAAAGCCGCCGAACCATCGCGCCCATTCCAGAGTGCGGCCGACTCTCAGATCAGGCGCCGGGGGCGTGATCTTCGAGCTGGCTGGTCACGTCTTCAATCGTTGAGAGCGGGCAGAGCACGTGAACGGTTTGGTCCGGTGCTTCCACGTCAATCTGCAGTTTGCCCGCGCGAGTGCGCATCTGCATGTGCTGTTCGTGATCGACGATTTCGATGAGGTCGGCGTTTGGAAATTTTTTCAATTCCTTGATGATAGCGTGAACCAAGGGCAGGGCATCGCGCGCTTCTTCGCAGGCGTGGCGCACGTGCCTTGTGGGAACGAGGTGCATGACCATGGGCACAGCCGCAGCCGGAACCCACATGTGCACGTGAGAGCCGCCCGAACGATATTCGTCCACGTCGACGCGGAGAACGCCTTGATGAAACGTATAAGCACCGGCGGCCACCAGTGTTCCGCCAATTCCGAGAGCCGCTTTCGCGAGTAGCATCATGTTGGCCTCCTGCCGAGCGAGGATGGCGGCGTAAAGGCCGCCGCTACGAGCCCCATTAGTCCGTGACGTTCTTCGAGTCCAGCCAGACGCGCACGGTGTTTTCGTGATCTTTCACGGAAACGAGCTCGGTGTCGCCCTGCGCGGAAAGCGCGTGAAGCGCGGCGACGAGGTCCAGTTCATCCTTACCGGCGGAGAAAAGCGCGTCGATGACTTTCATGGGGACTCTGATTTCGACTTGGGACTTCCCGGCTTCGCCCTTCTCACGGACGCCCTTGTCCACGACGTGCACGATCAGATGATTGTTTTCTTTGGCCACGCGAATGTCGCAATCGTCTTTCTGCACGGTGACGAATTCGCCATCCTTGGTGGTGCGGATAGCATCCACGATGGTGCGGAGGTCCACGTCATTGACGTGGGCATCGTCAATCTTGACTTTGCCTTCATGCAGACGGTTTTTGTTGATCGCCGGGAGAACTTTTTCGGCCAGTTCGAGGGGCACGTTGACGCGGACGGTCTCGCCCTTGGCATCGGAACTGATGACGCGGACGTGCAGCCAGCGGTCTTTCGATGCGGATGAGGTTGCGGGCGCGGAGCTAGATTGGTTTGCCGTGGATTGCGCCAGAGCCCCGAGCGGCGAGAGGAGCAAAACGGTGGCGGTGACGAGAATGGCTTTGGCGAAGAATTGCCGTCTGTTGCTAAGCATGAGCGAGTGCCTCCTAGCCGGCCCTTTGCAACACCCTCTGTAAAAAATGATGCAAAAGATGCACAACGGGCATTTGGAGATAGATACGAGGCAGGGAAGAGGAAAGTTTCCCAGAAAACGTGTGAAGTAGGAAAAGTTGGGCCGTTCGGAGGCTGAAGGGCCCAATGGGAGGACATCAGCCGGGTCGAGGGGGCGGGATGGAGGTTGGCAAACGCGACGCCCTCAAGTGTCAATTCCAGAAAACCACCAAGCGCTTCAAGCGCTCCCTGCCCTGAATTTTGGCCCAGCCATATTCGCGCTTCTCTGATAGCGGTCACTCGGGCAACCGGCCTCGAGTTGCCTCAGATTCCGGCGTACCAGGAGTAGCCATACTCGGGGGCGGCGGAGCCCAGGCCCTTGCTGATGTTTTTCATGGTGTCGGTGACGGTGATGTAGGAGAGGTACTTGACATTCTTGTAGCCGAGTTGGCGAGGAACCTTTAGACGAAGGGGAGCGCCGTGACCGGTGGGAATCTCCTGGCCGTTCATGCCGTAGGCCAGCAAAGTTTGCGGATGCCAGGCGTCGGCCATGTCGATGCTGTCCCACGACTCGTCGAACGGAAAGAAGACCACGTACTTTGCTTTGCTGCTGACTCGGACGAAATTCAAAACATAGAAAAGAGGAACTCCGGTCCACTCGGCAATGAACGACCAGCCTTCTTCGCACGCTTGATGCGTGATTTGTGAGCTGGAGGGGAGGCGTTTCAGCTCGGCGAGAGAAAAGGAAGAGGGCCGGCCGACCAGGCCGTCCACGGTGAGGCGCCATTCCGCGAAACCTCCGTGCAAGTAGCGCCGGTACGGGTCGTTCTCCGGAGGCTTGCCGTTTACGGGAGCCACTTTTGAAATTTCGCTGCGGTTGAATTCGCGGGCAAGCGAATGCTGAGACGTCAACAGCCGCTGCGCCGCATAAGTCATTGTTTCGCCCACGCCGAAGATGCCCCCGTGATCGGGCGGAATCAGGCCATAGCGCTCGGCAAGGACTGCGGCAACCGCAAGGCCAGAAACGCCTGCAGCAGCCGATAAGCCAGTCGTGATCAGCTTTCGCCGCGACAGTGTGGTGCTCATGACGGCTCCTTCCTGGTGGCACTGCGGCCCGTGATCATGGCCCGCATGCGGTGTTTGAATCCGGCAAGGCACACCATCGCGATATGCACGAGTAGAAAGAGAAGCAGCGCTGCCGCGACGAAGAAGTGCACGGTCCGCGCGGATTGTTGCCCGCCAAACGCCGTTGCGAAAATGGGGAAAACGGATGTGATGGCCGGAGACATCCCCAGACCAGTCACAATAATCAAGGGGAACAGCAAGAAGACCACTGCGAGGTAGGTGAGCCGCTGAAGAACATTGTAGTTCAGGGATTCTTGTTCGCTAGGCCGCCGGAGACGCAGATGCCTCCAGGCTACCCGCGAAATAGAGCTCCACCGAACATCAGCTTTCGCGGGCAGGAAATTTTTGCGGAAGTGCCGGGTGAAGATGCCGGAGAGCACGTAGAGCAGGCCGGTTAAAACACAAACCCAGGCGGACAGAAAATGAAGATACCGGCCCGGGCCCCGGATTGGAAGCCCCAGCACAAACGGGAGCGGTAAATCGATCAGCGAAGGAGTTCCCTTAGCGCCGGTTTCGCCCCAATAAAGTCGCGGGTGAGCCAGGAGAATGGCGACGCCGCTGACGACGAGGGCCAAGAAGCTGAGGGTGTGGATCCAGTGCGTCACGCGCACCAGGGCAGAGTGCCGCGGTGAATCCAGAACGTCTGAGTTTTGGATTGCGAGCCCTGGGAGGTAGGCTGACTCCGCCATCGCGATGGCCGAGAATTTAACACAGCAAAATGGGGCAGACAACAGAGATCCGCCTCCTGGTGGTCGTCTCCGAGGGCGCACCCTTCAATTCGCAGCTGATCCCCCGGTGGGTGGCCGCCCCTCGGGGTTTTGCAAGGGTGGGGCTGCCTTTTGCTAGCCTCCTATCCTTGCTCCATTCAGCTCGGCCTCCTCCTGGAGTCTCACCCACTACACTCGTTGCTCCCGTTGACATTAGCCCAGCTGGG
The DNA here is from genome assembly GCA_035511855.1 of Candidatus Udaeobacter sp. Classification (GTDB taxonomy): domain Bacteria; phylum Acidobacteriota; class Terriglobia; order Acidiferrales; family UBA7541; genus Acidiferrum. Next base: position 14,385 of record DATKEV010000122.1, on the reverse strand, counting down.
CGCCTCCGTGCCGAAGTATCGCCGCGATCGCCGCGTGTCAACGCGTGTCAACGCGTTGACGGGATCGCGGCCGGGCGCGTATGATGCGCAGCAAGTCTTTCCCCCCGAAATTGGGTCTTCGGAAATATGGATAAAGGAGGATTGCCAGCATGCGCAGACTCTTGTTACCTGGGCTTGCGATGGGGTTGATAACTGGCCTGGCGGCAATGACCGTGCCGCGGGGAGGCGCGGATTCGGAAGAGGTTACGTTGCGTACGCTCGTTCCAAAGGTGATCGCGTCCTGGGAAAGTTTGGATATCACCAAGGTAGAGCCGTACTACGCCGGGGATGCCGACTTCGCCTATTTCGACCTAGTGCCGATGAAATACAACAACTGGGCGGAGTACCGAGCGGGAGTGCAGAAGGCGCTTTTTGAGCCGAATCGCAGCATCAAGTTGCGGCTGAATGACGATCTCGGGGTGCACCGTCGGGGCTCGCTGGCTTGGGCAACGGTGACATTTGGGGCCGACCTGGTAAGCAAGCAGGGCGCAGCGTCGCATGTGGATGGTCGATGGACGATGGTGCTCGAGAAACGCGCACAAGGCTGGATCGTCGTGCACGAGCATGTATCTGCTCCCTTGGGGGGTTCCTGAGCTTGGGCTCAGAGCTCGCGCCGGGGAATGTTTTCCGGTTAGTTGTGGCGCTTTTCGTCAACTCCAATTGATTGTTCGTAAAGCAAAGAGGGACAGGACGTTCATGCAGGGTGCAACTAAGTTCTTATCTGTATTGGCTGTGGGGTTCGTGGTCCTCGCTTTTGTTCTCAGGGCCGCGGTGCCCCAGACGCTATTTCGCATCGGCGTGGGGAACCGCGTGCCACAGATTTTTTTGTCCCACAATTCCCAGAACAGTTTCAGTGTCGCAGGAGCGCAGGCCTCAGAAGGATGGTTCGCGGAGAGGTTGTGTTCCTGGGCGTAGAGCCGGAAAAGGGGATAGCAAATGCCGCTATCGCACCGACGAACGCGCCCAAGATGGCAAAATCAACGTTGTGGTTCGTGTACGAGAATGCCATCCCTGCGATGTTGATGGTGTGGAGAGAACCCGCAGCCAAAGCCTCGTTGGTGGCCACATCAGACCGGAGCAGGCTTGGAACTACGATCCCGGCGATGAACAAAGTGATTACCACCTCCATGAGCAATTGAAGGAGAGAGAAAGCCCTTTGCCTCTTCATGATGTTTCCTTTCAGCCCCAGGACGGCCCTTGGGAAGAACTCCGGGAGCAGTGTCACCCTGCCGCAAGAATAGTCTTAAGCGTCTGATTGACAAGAAGTTGAATCCCCGAAATCGAGCGGAAAATTACCCTACCAGGGAATCCGGAACACCTGAGTGGCTCTTTTCAAGGCAGTGGCAGGTTCTCTGTTTTCAGGTTTTAGTTCCAGGCGAAGCATCGAGAAGAAGCAGATCGCTGCAATCCGGTCGGGAAGACAGAAAAAAGGGGTCGGGACGACAGAAAAAAGAGTCGATCACGTGCCACAGGCCGCGAATCTCGTCACTTCATCGCTTCTTTGCTTCGTGTAGGGGGAAGAGAGTCGGCTCGGCGGGCGGGGTGTCGGCGATAGCGTCAAGCTCGGGATAGTGCCGGCGCAGCGGCTCGGGGACTTTGACTTTAGTGCCTTTGAGGATGCTGATGAGCTGCAGCGCATTGACGGCAGCTTTGCCCTGGAAATGATTGTTGGTGACGAGAAACGTGTCGCGCGCGTGTTCGGAAACTTTGCGCACGCGCGTGATCCATGGAGCGAGTTCTTCGGCGGAGTAAAGATAGTTGTAGCGTTCGCCCGCGGGGATGGTAGCGTCGTCGCTGAACCAAGTGTCATAGCGGCGTCCGTGCAGACGGACGTAGCCGACCGGCGAAGTGACCTGTGCAGAGGGAGCAAGCGAGCGGCCGATGAGCGGCTGGTCGATGTTGCAGAAGCCCGCGCCGTGTTCGCGGAGAAGTGCCAGCGTCTCCGGCGCGTTCCAGGTTTCGTGACGGACTTCGACGACGAGAGGATAATCCACAAAACGCTTCAGCACGGCGGAGAGATGCGCGACGGTTTCTTTCGTCCGATGGAAGGAAAAAGGGAATTGCAGGAGCACAGCGCCAAGTTTGTTCGCGGCGAGCAGAACGTCGAAGCCAGCACGCACCGCGCGTTCGTCTTCGGCGGCCGTGCGCGCATCGATCGATGATGCGTCGTGGGTGAAGCGTTGCCAGAGTTTTGCCGTGAATACAAAACGCGGATTTGCGGCGACGCGATCGATCCATTGCGCGGCATGATCGGGGGGCAGCGGCTGGTAAAACGAAGTGTTGATCTCGATGGTGTCGAAAAATTCCGCGAGATAGGCGGCCTCGTGGCAGCCTTTCGAGCGGCGTGACGGATAGACGTAGCCGGCCCAGTCCGGATAGGACCATCCCGCGGGGCCGACGCGCATCGTTCTCGCTGACGCGGTGGCAGAAGAAATCTCCGGGGCGGCGGTTTTTGGCGGAGGTTGTCGCTTGCGCTGCGGCATGGAAGGGAAGTGCGCGTGGAGCACCGCGAGCAGAGTAGTGGGAGGGGGGCAGCAGTGTCAACGGTTTGCAAGAACGGTTTGCAAGAACGGCGTTGGAATTAGCAGGGCGTTGCCGGGGGCGATGCGGGCTGGTATGCTGTGGTCGATGTGGAGCGAAGAGCAGTTCCGCGTCCCGCCGCGTTCCTTCCGAATCCCCGACAGGTGCAACCATGAAACTTTCCATCAACTACAAACACGTGGAGTCACACAAACCAGTTGAAACGGAAGTGGAACGACGCGTTGCAAAGCTTGAGAAACTGCTGAAGAGCTACTCGCCGGACCTGATTCAGTTGCATGGCGGCTTCACAAAAAATGCGCGCACCGACGAGATTTGCTGCGTGCTGAATCTGTCGCTGCCGACGGGCACTCTGCATGCCACAGGAACGGGCGCCAGCGTACGGACGGGCTGCAAAAAAGCTTTCAGCGATCTGGAAGCGCAAGTGAAAAAGCACCAGTCGAAATTGCGCAAAGATTACGAATGGAAACGCAAACGCCCCCGCGCAGGCGAAGAAGCTTTAATCTGAGGCCACTCCGGGGCGAACTTCCCCTCCTTGCGCGATGCCGGACGTACTGCGAAGCCCTCAGAGCGCGAAGATTGAGGCGGGGGGCCGGTGCCGGCCCGATGTCAGCTCGGTACTCCTCCCAGAGCTTTGTAAAGAGCAATTACTGCAACATAGACATCTTTTTCGCTTTCGGCGACACCGTCTTCGGCTTGCAACTGGGTCCGCTCAGCATCCAGCAAGGAGAGAAAATCAACTACTCCTTCGCGATAGCGCAAGCGGGCGATGTCGGCGGCGCGCTTGCTCTCGCGAGCCTGGTCGTTCAATTTGATGAGCCGTGCTTGCTGGGCATGGTAATTCGCCAGGGCATTTTCCGTTTCTTCAAGGGCCCGGAGGACGGTTTCTTCATAGAAGGCCAGCGTCTCTTCCGCGGCGGCGTTCGAACTACGCATGCGAGCGCGAGCCCGGCCTAAATCGAACGCAGACCACGAAAACCCAGGTGATACCGACCATGCTCGCGAGTCTCCGGTAAAAAACAGGCTGCCTCGCCCAGCCAGGAATCCGAGGAATCCGGAGACGCTGACCTGCGGAAACAGGCTTGCGACCGCCACTCCTTGACGCTCGGTGGCCGCAGCCAATTTGCGTTCGGCGGAACGCACATCGGGCCGGCGCTGCAGAAGTTCACCCGGGTTGCCGATGGGGAGAGCCTTCGCGATGGCCGGATAATTCCGCGGTGCAAGATCCGCATTGAGTTCGCCAGGACGACTTCCAGTGAGCACCGCCAAGCGGTATTCAGCACGAGACGCATCCAAGTTCAAGGATGGAATGGTGGCCTCAATAGCCGCTACGCGGGCAGCGGCACTCGCAACGTCCTGTTCTTCACCCACACCCGCTTCCCGGCGGAGTTGCGTCAGCCGCAGCGTCTCTCGTTGGTTCGTAAGACTGCGATCGGCGACCGCGAGGCGCCACTGTGCGCCGCGCAGCTCGAAGTAGTTGCGAGCAAGTTCAGCAACCACGCTGACCTGCACATCGTGAAGGTCCGCCTCGAACGCCTGGTTTTCGGCCCGCGCTGCCGCGACTCCGTGGCTAACCCGTCCGAACAGGTCCGCTTCCCAAAATGCATCGAATCCGGAGGTAAAGGTGTTGATCGTGCGGCGCTGATCGCCGAAACCGGGAATCTGTTCTTTGCTGTACTGATAGGAAGCTGTGACGGGAACCGTAGGATAACGGTCCAGCTTCCTTTCATCGAAGACGGCGCGAGACTCGGCGAGCCTGGCGCGCGCGATTCGAATGCCATTGTTTGACGTGAGTGTCCGGTCCACAAGCGAATCGAGGACCGGGTCTTCAAACTGTTTCCACCAGCGTGCATCAAACGGCGCTTCCGTCTCCAGGTTCGCGTCTGCCGCGTGGTATTTCACCGCCGCAGGTTGCGGCGATTTGTAATGCGGACCCACCGCGCATCCGCTTGTCAGGACCACCATGGTGAGCAGCGGGAAGTTTTTTTGAGAACGTGTCAGCACCGGCTTAAGCCTCCACCGAAGTCACAGGCGACAGATCAGCGCTCGCGGACACCTTCTTGTTCTCGCGCCCCTCAACCAATCTCTGAACCAGGACGTAGAAGACCGGAGTCAGCACCAAGCCAAATGCGGTCACGCCAAGCATCCCGAAAAAAACTGCAACTCCAATAGCACGGCGCATTTCGGATCCGGCACCGGTGGACAGCACCAGCGGAACGACGCCCATCGTGAAGGCGAGAGAAGTCATCAAGATCGGCCGCAAACGCAACCGGCAGGCTTCCAGAACGGCATCGATCCTGTTCATACCCTCCTGAAGCTGTTTCTCCCTGGCAAACTCGACGATAAGAATGGCGTTCTTGCAGGCCAGGCCGACGAGAACGATCAAACTGATCTGCGTGAAGACGTTATTGTCGCCATCCAAGAGCCAGACCCCGGCGATGGCGGAAAACAAAGTCATCGGAACAATCAGGATGATTACGAGCGGTAACGACCAGCTTTCATATTGAGCAGCAAGCACCAAGTAGACGAGAAAAACGGAAAGCGGAAAAATGTAAACCATGGTGTTGCCAGCGAGAATCTTTTGATAGGTAAGCTCGGTCCATTCGTATTTCATTCCATTTGGCAATTCTTCGTTAAGTGCCTTGGCGATAGCACTCTCGGATTGGCCGGTACTGTATCCCGGCGCCGCCGCCCCGTTAATCTCTGCAGCAGGAAATCCGTTGTACCGCATGACACGATCCGGTCCGTAAGTCGGCTTGACGGTGACCACCGATCCCAGCGGAATCATTTCTCCGGCGAGGTTTCTTGTTCTGAGGTGACTAATATCTTCCGGCTGCAACCGGTACGGCGACTCCGCCTGCACATTTACCTGGTACGTTCTGCCAAAACGATTGAAGTCGTTGACATAAAGCGAACCCAGGTAAACCTGCAAGGTGTCAAACACATCGCTGAGGGGAATGCCGTAGGTTTTAGCTTTTTCGCGGTCCACATGCGAATCGATCTGCGGCACGTTGATATCGAAGCTGGAAAACACTCCTGTCAGGGCGGGTGTCTGGTTGCCTTTCTGCAGCGTGGCGGTGGTCTCTTTGTAGAGTGATTCCAAGCCCATGCCCGAACGATCTTCAATGTAGAGTTTGAAGCCGGCCACGGTCCCTATCCCTTGAACGGGCGGGGGAGGGAAGACGGCGATAAATGCTTCCTGGATGGACCCGTATTGCTTGTTCAGATCCGCCGCGATGGCATTCGCGGAAAGCCCGGGAGAGTTTCGCTCCTCCGAGGGCTTCAACGTGGCGAATACAATTCCGGAATTCGGGCTGTTGGTGAAGCCGTTGATCGATAGCCCGGGGAATGCAACCGCGTTCTGCACCCCCGGATGTTTCAATGCAACATCCGACATCCTGCGAATCACATCTTCGGTGCGATCGAGGGTGGCGCCATTCGGCAACTGCGCGAGGCACACGAGATATCCCTTGTCCTGGGTGGGAACAAATCCCGTGGGCACACGCGAGAAGCCGAGAATGGTAATTCCAACCAGACCGGCGTAGACCACGACAGCAATCGCACTGGAACGCAGTGTGCGTGTTACAAGCTTTCCATAGCCGCCCGCTGTGCGGCCAAAGAACCGGTTAAACAGCCTGAAAAACCAGCCAAACGCAAATTCGATGGCGCGCGTGAAGCGGTCCTTCTTCGCGTCGTGAGACTTCAGGAGAAGCGCCGCGAGCGCCGGACTCAGGGTCAGGGAATTAAACGCGGAAATCACCGTGGAGATGGCAATCGTGAGGGCAAACTGCTTGTAGAATTCACCCGAGAGTCCCACGATGAACGCCGTGGGAAGGAAAACCGCGCACAACACCAAGGCGATGGCCACGATCGGCCCGCTAACTTCTTCCATCGCGCGGCGCGTTGCTTCCTGCGGTTCGTGTCCCAAGGCGATATTTCGTTCGACGTTCTCAACCACGACGATGGCGTCGTCCACGACGATTCCAATCGCCAGAACAAGCCCGAACAGCGAGAGGGTGTTCAAAGAGAAGCCGAGCAGGAGCATTACGGAGAACGTTCCCACGAGCGAAACGGGAAGCGCCAGCAGCGGAATGACGGAGGCCCTCCAAGTCTGCAGGAAGACGAGTACCACCAGCACGACAAGGATGAGGGCCTCGATAAACGTGTGGCCCACAGCCTGAATCGACTCACGCACGAAAACCGTGGGGTCGTAGGCGATTTTGTAGTCCACGCCTTCCGGAAATGATTTCTTGAGACGTTGCATGGTGTCGCGTACTTGTTGCGAAGTTTGAAGGGCGTTCGAGCCAGGCCGCTGCGAAATCGGAAGAGCGGCGGCAGGCTTGTTGTCCAATAAACTTCGGAGTGCGTACGTGCTGGAACCCAGTTCGACGCGGCCTAAATCGCGGATACGCGTAATCTGGCCGTCCTTCGCGGCGCGAACAATGATGTTGCCGAATTCTTCCTCGGTCGTGAGACGCCCCTGCGTGTTCACAAGCAATTGAAACGCCGTGCTTCCCATATTTGTCGGCGGAGCACCAAGCACGCCGGCTGCAACCTGCACGTTTTGCTCGCGAATTGACTGCACCACATCCGTGGCCGTCAAGTTGTGTGAGGCCAATTTGTTTGGATTGAGCCATACGCGCATGCTGAAATCGCCGGCGCCGAAGATCTGTACGTTGCCGACGCCAGGGATGCGGCCCAACTCGTCTTTGACTTGGAGAATGGCGAGATTTGCGAGATATAGCATGTCGTAACGATTGTCCGGAGAGATCAGATGCACGACCATGAGCAAATCCGGCGAGGTCTTTTCAGTGGTTACGCCGAGAAGCTGGACTTCCTGAGGCAATCGCGGCAGCGCCTGCGATACGCGGTTCTGCACCTGCACTTGCGCTTTGTCGAGGTCCGTGCCCAGTCCGAAGGTGATTGTTAGTGTCATTACCCCGTCGGCGGTGGCTTGCGAAAACATATAGAGCATGCCTTCGACGCCATTGATCTGCTGTTCGAGCGGCGAGGCAACGGTGTCAGCGATGACCGTGGGATTCGCGCCCGGGTACGAGGTGCGTACGACGACAGTCGGCGGGACAACATTCGGATATTCGCTCAGTGGAAGCCGAAAATAGGCGATGGCCCCGATCACAAAGATAATGATGGAGATGACCGCCGCGAAAATCGGGCGCTTGATGAAGAAATTAGAGATATTCATGAGGATCCTGGACTATTCACGCACTTTCGACTCACGCGACTTCACCGCCTCTCCCACGAGTACCGATTGTGCGGATGTATCACCAGGTGGGCTGGCTTGGCCGGCCATAGAAACTCTCCTGGGTGTGACAGTGGCTCCGGGACGCACTCGCTGAAGGCCGCTGACGACGATGGTGTCGCCCCCGCGCAAGCCATCACGCACCACACGCAACCCCTCGATAATCGGGCCGAGTTTTACGGTGCGGTACTCGAGCGTGTTGTCTTTTCCGAGCACAAATACATATTTTTGATTCAAATCCGTGATCACGGCCTCGTCTCTTGCCAGGCAGCCCGTCTGCGCCCCGCCTCCCTGCAAACGAATCCTGGCAAAGAGCCCGGGAGTCAGAGCCAAGTTCTTGTTCGCAAAAGTCGCGCGCAAGCGAATCGTTCCCGTCGAGGAACTGACCTGATTGTCCACAAAGCTCAGCTGACCAACATGGGGAAAGCCGTTTTCGTCTGCCAAGCCTAACAATGCCGCGCCCGCCAGTTCGCGCGAACCTGTCTTGCGGATTTGCGTCACATGGGCGTACTTGAGGTATGTTTGTTCGTCGACATCGAAGTAGACATAGATCGGATCGAGCGAAACCAGAGTCGTCAGGGGCTTGACCTGCCCGGCTCCCCCTTCGACCAAATTCCCTTCGGTGATCTCTGCCCGCCCCACGCGACCTGTAATCGGAGCTGTGACATGCGTGAACTCAAGATTAAGTTCGGCGCCTCGGAGCGCTGCCTCGGTGGAGGCGATGCGAGCTTGGGCTTCGTTGCGGACTGCGGCGCGCCGGTCGTACTCTTCGGCTGACATCCCGTCGTTGTTGTGAAGGCGTTCGGCGCGCTCAAAATCGCTTTCCGCGCGCGCACGCTGCGCTTTTGCTTGCGAGAGTTCGCCCTTGAGACGGTCCACTTCCGCCTGGAAGGGCCGCGGATCGATCTGAAACAAGATGTCGCCTTCCCGGACGATCTCACCTTCCTTGAAGTGCACACTCTGCAAGTAGCCGGAAACGCGCGGGCGCACTTCGACTGCATGCACGGCTTCAAGCCTGCCGGTGAACTCATCACTGTCGCCGATTTGTTTGCAGATAACTTCGGCTACGCTAACCTCCACAGGCGCTGGAGCCTTGGGTTGGGCTGAACTGGAACAACCGGCATTTAGGCCGCCAAGAGTCATCAGAGCAACGGCCAGGATCCCCCGCGGCGTCACGTTGCTGAGCGCCTTACTCTCCCATCGATGTTTTGTTTCAAGTTGCATGTCCCTCTCCAAAGGAGTTTTCCTGTTTTGCCGTTGCAGGCTTCGACGATTAGTGCCGAGGGCCGTGCTGCTCAGAAATCGAGCCCTGACATCGTCATGGTCAAGATAGATGAAGAACGGGTGAGCATGGTTACATGGGAATACGTGGCACGCATGCGATACATGGTATACAATGTGGAACCAGGCCCAACATGATTAAACGCCCAGAACTGTGCCCCGTAGAAACCACCGCGCGCATCGTGGGTGGACGCTGGAAAGCCGCCGTTCTCGAACAACTTTTCCTAGGCACTAAGCGGTTTTCCGAACTAAAACGCGCTATTACCGGAATGACGCAACGAACTCTCTCCCAGCAACTCCACGATCTGCAGAGCACGGGAATCGTTGAACGTACCGTATACGCGGACACGCCCCCGCGCGTGGTATACACCATTACTCCGCTGGGAAGGTCTCTGCGGCCGTTGCTGGACGCTATGTGCCACTGGGGCAAGTCGCACTCGGCTGCGATGGCATTGAAAAAGCTCCGAGCTTCCGATCGGCAGCAATAAGACGGTCATGTTGGATAACTGCGACCTTTGTCTAAATCCCCGTTCATCAGACATGTCTGACTCGTCTAAGCGCATGGCCGCCGATGCAACTCAACAACACGGACCCCAGGCGAGGGTCTGCTAACAAGCCGTCGTGCAGCTCGGTCATGAGGGCGCCAGGCGGGTGTCTTTTGTTTACTCGCTGCCTTGCGCATATGGATCTCCGTTCCATCTCGTTCAAAAGAGATTTCGTCCATAGCCAATTTCATTAGGTGGATGCCGCGGCCGCGTTCGGCACCGAGATTTTCGACCGCCAGAGGATCGGGAACCTTATTGGGGTTGAATCCATGTCCCTGATCTCTAACCACGATGAACACTCCCTTACCGTACTCGCAGCAGCAACGGACGTGAACCAGCTTGCGGGCGTTCAAGCGATTGCCATGGAGTATCGCGTTACTCAGGGCCTCCCGGAAGGCGAGTTCAACGAACTCCTCCTCTCCGAAAACACAGCGGGATCCAGCTATCAGGCTCATGAGCCAGTCCACCAAGGGTGAAATCATGACGATCTCGCTGCGCACCCAGGTATGCAGTTCCAACGGCGCATCAGTGAAATCAAATTTGCCCAGCACCGACTCTAGAGACTTGAAACTACCAACCCAAATCATTCCTGCGACCCCTCTTCAGGCTTACCGTTCGGCCTTAGTGTGCGGCGCCTGGACCAACCGACCTCATTTTCCGGGTAAAGAAAACCAAAGGCGCTCCGATAAGGCAGGCACAGCCGAGCAGCCAGAAGCAATCGAGAAAGCCAAGGAAGGCCGCTTGCTGCTGAATTATTCGCGCCAATTGCGCTTTTGCATGTAAAGCCGCATCCGGAGCGGTAAAACCGTGCGTCAGAAAATATCGCGACAAGGCGCCGAGTGTTTCTTGATAGCGCGGCTCCAATGGAGTGGCGTGAGCAACCAGAACCGACTGGTGATACTGCGTTCGCCGCGCAAGAACGGTGGTAACGAAGGCAATACCAACGCTCCCGCCCTGGTTCCGGAACAGATTGGTAAGACTCGAAGCTTTGTTGTTCTTATTCTTTGGCAAGAAGGAATAGGCCAGCTGGCTTACAGGCACAAACAGCGGAGCAATTCCAAGTCCCTGGATCGCACGAGCGACCGCTATATGCTTGTAGTCCGTGCCGAGATCAATGCTGGCGTAGTGCCACATGGCAATGGCAAAGATAACGTACCCCGTGAAAATCAGGGGCTTGATGCCCACACGCGGAAGGATCTTCACGATTAACGGAGCCAAGGCCACGATGACGAATGCGCCGGGCCCAAGAACGAGCCCTGCATCGGTGGCGGTGTAGCCGTAAAGGCTCTGGAGCATCTGCGGGATCAACACGGTCGACCCGAACAGAGCAAAGCCAAAAAGGAAATAGTAAACGTTCGCGATGGCAAAGTTCCGGTCTGCGAGCAGACGAATTTCGACCACGGGGTCGGGATGGCGCCACTCCCAAAAGGCAGCCGCGATCAGCGCCACCAGCGCAACCGAGAAGAAGGAAACAATAAAGCTGCTTTCGAACCAGTCTTCGGTTTGTCCACGATCCAGAACGACCTCCAGACTCGCGAAGCCGAGGGCCACCAGAAAAACTCCCAGCCCGTCTATGCGAAGCCTGCCGCCTTTCCGGGCAGCTTGGACCTCACGCGTGAACTCCGGGGGGTCGGAAACGAGCCGGTTCGTCAGGATCAGAGACACAATCCCGATGGGAATGTTGATAAAGAAGATCCACCGCCAACTCCAGTTGTCGGTGATCCACCCACCGAGCGGCGGGCCGATCACAGGGGCAGTCACGATGGCCATGCTGTAGAGAGCGAAGGCCGCTGGCCGCTTCTGCGGAGGAAACGTGTCCACGAGAATGGCTTGCTCCACCGGAGCGAGGCCACCTCCTCCGACACCCTGAAGAACACGAAAGAAGATCAGCAGGCCCAGCGAGGGAGCGAGACCACAAAGCATGGAGCTAAGCGTGAAAAGCACGACGCAGAGCATGTAGTAACGCTTGCGCCCGAAGACGCGACTCAGCCACGCAGAAAGTGGAAGTACGACAGCGTTGGATACCAAATAGCTTGTCAGAACCCAAGTGCTCTCGTCATAGCTAACAGCGAGACCCCCGGCGATATGAGGCAACGCGACGTTGGCTATAGCCGTGTCGAGAAGTTCCATGAAGGTCGCCAGGGTGACGGTGACCGCGATGATCCACGGATTGATCCCGGACCTTGTGGCAGCCACATTCGGAAAGGGAACGGAACCTGCGGTAGCGCTCATACGGTGCCCGGCCTCTTGGATGCATTAAGAGACCGGTCGGTCGCATCTATTATCTGCTACAATGCAATTAGCGACCAGTTGGTCGCAGAGCCGTTCTAGGAGACCCTAAATGCGCAAAGGGGAGCAGACCCGCCAGGAAATCATTCGCAAGGCGGCGCCGATCTTCAATCAGAAGGGCTATGACGGGGCGGCCTTGTCTGACCTCATGCGGGTGACGGGTCTCGAAAAGGGAGGGATCTACCGGCACTTCTCGAGCAAAGAGGCACTAGCCGCTGAGGCCTTTGACTATGCCTGGCGAGAAGCATTCAACGCACGGATCCACGATCTAGAGACCATACCGAACACCGTCGAAAGGCTCAAGCAGTTGGTTGCGAATTTTGTTGAGCGGCGAGGAACGATTCCCGGTGGCTGTCCATTGCTCAACACGGCGATCGATACGGACGACGGAAATCCTGTTCTGCGCGAGCGCGCTCGCAAAGCGCTGCGTGGCTGGCGCAGCTACATTATTTCGATGATCGGCGCTGGAATCAAAGCGCGGGAAATCCGGCCCAGAGTCGACGCGAAGAAGCTGGCCACTCTCATTATTTCTTCCCTCGAGGGTGCAATTATGCTGTGCCGTCTTGAAAAAAGTGAGAAAGCGCTGCGCGCCATCCAGACACATCTCGAGAGCTATCTCGAAACAGAAGTGCGACTTCCCGCGAAGTAACCAACGGGGATGGAGCCTAGCGCCCCCTGGCGCGCTCGCCTCTCAGGGCCATGCAAGTCGAGGCCGCCTTCGCGACTAGCCGGTCGCCTTCATCCGTGATTTCACACTCAATGTAGCCAACGGTGCTGCCCCGTCGCACTACTTTGCCCTCGGCGCGGAGGCGAGCCTCCCATACGGGGCGGAAGAAATTGATCTTTAGTTCCACTGTTGTAAACGATTCGCCGGGCGCGAGCGTGCTTGCAAACGCCATGCCCATCGCGGCATCAGCAATATCGCAAAGAATTCCCCCGTGGAGCGTTCCCATGGGATTTGCGTGTTGTTTTCCCGCTGCCAGCGTGACGACGGCGCGTCCATCAGCAATTTCTTTCGCTTCAAATCCGATTAGCCGTGCTACCGGAACGTCGTTCGTTTCTACGTGTCCCATAAATCCTCGTTGATGCGGAGGTTGCGGAGCATTTCCGCTGCCGGTGCGACCGACTGGTCTCGACATATTACTTTAGCATAGAATAAATGAAACCGAACGGTCTCATAACACATCGAACGGGCCGCAGGTCCTGGAGATGCTACAGACCAGACGCATTGCGCGTGGACACTCGACTCGGTCGGGGTGTCCGGGCAGAACCTGCACTCTGAGCTGGTGCACTCTCCGGAAATGGAACGGGTCACGCGTAGTGTACGAGGATCACTATGACGAGCAGCAAAACGCCTCCGTGTCACACCGCAGGTCGCGGGTTCGAGTCCCGTCGTCCCATTCATTTTTTCCGAAAGAGTTAGCTCGCTTTTGCAAAATCTGCGCGATACACAAGAAAATATAGATCCACGTTCAATTGGCCATGAAGTCCGCTTGCCCGGGTACACCGATGGCGCAACGATGTGCGGAGCGGTACCCTCCCCTGTTAACGCTCTATATTTGTGAGAAACCGCCATCCACAACAGAGCTTTTGTGCACAGCGATTCGCCGTAGCAACCAGGCAAACCGAATCTTCTCCTTTCGTGAACGAAGCGGTTGTTCTCACACTGCACGCTCGATGTGGTTGAAAAGCTGGTGAACGAGATGGGATTGGACTCACGCCCTCTCCAGTTCTGCAAAACCAGTTGCGCGATCATGGCTCTTGTTCGCGGCCTGAAAAAACATTATCGCAATAGCGGAGGACATCCAATTCTTCTTTGCAGAGTTTGCCATCAAGGAGCATCGGACCTAAAGTGTGCGCGCTAAATCTTTTCAATGTAAGATGTTAGAAGGAGCCAGGGGCGTAGCTCAGTGGTAGAGCAGCGGCCTTTTAAGCCGAAGGTCGTGGGTTCGATCCCCACCGCCCCTACCAAAAGTCCCGTTGAGTCCGTTGCCCTTACCACCCGAGGCACACGGCTTTGGGCCTAAAAGGCCCATGTTTTGGCCCCAATTTTTTGCCAACTCTCGCGAGGCTCTCCCTCGTTGAAGGCGAAGCGCTGGGAACGTTTATTTGGCGATGTATTGACCGGATACCGGATTTGACTCCTGTTGCTCCCGTTCGAGTCCGCGAGAGCCGATGCAGGTGATACGCCAAATGCGGGGCACGGCTCGAACAGCGCGAAGCTATCTCACTGCGACGAAAAAGCGTTTTTTCCTCTTGTTGTTGGCTGGATCGATGTACCGCACAAAGACGTAATAGCTCGACGGGGAGTAATATTGTCGGCCAAGGTCTATATCCCCGCAGTATTCACCAGTTCCTTTCTGAGAGAGATGAGCCACGATTGGTTTTTCCTCAATTCTTCCCACGAGCAATGAAAACTCGGCGGCAACATTT
>DATKEV010000121.1:0-6792 GCA_035511855.1 Candidatus Udaeobacter sp. | reverse complement strand
CTTTGGGCGAATGACGCCGCTGAGCTATGGAAGTTTCTCTGAGACGCCGATTGCGGTAGATGGCTATCAACCCCCGCCCGAAGAGCAGCCCATCGTGCAATACAATGAGGTGGGCCCGGACTACTTCGCGACGATGGGGATCCCCTTGGTTTCCGGGCGTGAATTCACGCGCGCGGACGACGAGAAAGCCGCTCTGGTGGCTGTCGTGAATGAAACGATGGCGGCCCAATATTGGCGCGGCAGAAATCCGATTAGCGAGCGCGTTCAGGTCAAGGGCCGTTGGATGCAGGTGGTTGGTGTGGCAAAAGATTCCAAATACGAGAGCGTTCGGGAGACGCCGAAACCCTTTTTCTACGTGCCTCTGCGCCAGAATTTCTCGCGCGGGGCAGATCTGTTTATCCGCACCCCGCTGAAGGCGGAGACGATGGCGACGGCGCTGGCGCGCGAGGTCCACGCGCTGGATCCGGGCCTGGCGCTCTACGAGGTGATCACGCTGCAAGAGCAAGTGGATCGCTCGACGTCGCCGCAGATGGTGGCCGTAACGCTCGTTGGTGTTCTAGGAGGATTGGCGCTGCTCCTCGCTACCATCGGACTCTATGGCGTGATGTCTTATGCGGTGTCGCAGAGCACCCGCGAGTTGGGGCTGCGCATGGCGCTTGGAGCGGACGCATCTAATCTCTTGCGCCTGGTCATATCGCGCGGCTTGGTGTTAACGGCAGGCGGAGTGTTGCTAGGCGGCGTGGTGGCATTGGCATTGACACGATTGCTTGGGAACCTCCTATACGAGGTAAGCCCATACGACCCGCTCGCATTCGGGTCGGCATTGGCGGTGATGACGATGGCCGCACTGGCAGCATGTTTCTTGCCCGCTTGGCGCGCCACGCGGACCGATCCAGCCCGGGCGTTGCGGGATTAATTCTCCGCATTGGATGACGCGTACCGGTGTGTGTTTCTGTGCGTTTGGGGCCCTTGCACTGGCACGGCCTTAGAAGATTTCCCGTGCCTACTTCCGGATGACACGCAAACCGGACATTTTCAGGCCTGGCAACGCCACGATACGTCCACCGGGACTTTGGAATAACTCTGAGGAGGATGGGCAGCACATCGCTATAATCGAGACGCATTACAGGGAGGTGCGGCTTGACCCCAACCGTGAAGCTCACGGCCATGGTCAAGGCAGCGGGTTGAGCGGCGAAGCTGAGTCCAGGGTTGCTGGATTCCGTTTTGCGCCGCTTGCCGCGGCCCACTGATCCGAACGTGCTCGTTGGGTTTGACACCAACGATGACGCGGGGGTGTATCTGCTCGGCGATGGATTGGCTCTGGTGCAGACGGTGGATTTTTTTACCCCGATCGTGGATGACCCGCATACTTTTGGGCTGATAGCGGCGTCGAATGCCCTGAGTGACGTTTACGCCATGGGCGGACGGCCGATTTCCGCGCTTTCCATCGTGGGCTTTCCCGACAAAGGCGAGCCGGAGATTCTCGAGCAGATCTTGCGCGGCGGGCTCGCGAAAATGATGGAAGCAAAATGCAGCGTCATCGGCGGGCATTCGATTCGCAACGACGATATTCAATTTGGCTACGCGGTGACGGGAGTCATCAACCCAGATCGAGTTTGGCGAAATGTGGGTGCGCGCGCGGGCGATGCATTGCTACTGACCAAAGCGATTGGTACGGGCGTGATTTCCACGGCGCTGAAGAAGGACCGGGCTGCCGCGGAGGACTTGCAAACTGCCGTCGCCTCGATGACCGAGTTAAATCGGGCGGCTTCTGAGGCGCTGCGAGAAGTGGATGAAAAGGCTGGCACGGCACGGGCGATTCACGCCGTGACGGACATCACCGGCTTCGGTTTGCTCGGCCATGCGCGCGAAATGGCGCTCCCGGACTCCGCCCGAGGAATCGAAGCCGTCTCGCTAGAGATCGATCATTCGGCGGTCGCTTATCTGCCCGGCGCACTCGAAGCCGCGCGGGAAGGATTTCTCCCCAGCGGCCTGAAAAATAACCGCGATTTTATTGGCGACTGTACGGGTTTCGCCGAGAGTGTTCCGCAAGAATATCGGGACCTGCTCTTCGATCCGCAAACGTCGGGCGGCTTGCTCATCGCGATTTCTCCCGAATCTGCCGACGCCGCCCTTTCCGGACTACAGCATCACGGCGTCTCCGCCCGCCGCATCGGGCACGTCGTTGCCAAGAAGAATCCTCTACTCTTCATCCGCTAGAATCGCCGGTGGCGCGACGAACCGCTAAACTTAATCCATGGACACGATTACACACGGCATCGCGGGGGCCCTGATCGGAAAGGCGATGTTCCGCGGCGAGGACATGTTTCGGTCGCAGCCCATGAACCGCGGACGGATCATCACATGGTCGCTGATGCTGGGCGCGATTTTTCCGGATTCCGATGTATTACGGGACTTCTTTTCGAGCGACAAGCTGCTGATCGTCACCTGGCATCGAAGCCTCACACACTCTCTGGTGATGCTCCCGCTGTGGGCGTTGGTTTTGGCGGGGCTTACACGGGCGTTTGGGAGATGGCGAAAGTGGGAAGGGCCTTCCCTCGCGGCTCTGACGGGAATCTACGCGGCGGGAATTCTGAGCCACATCCTGCTCGACCTGGTGACCACGTTTGGAACCATGATCTGGTCGCCGCTCGCGTGGTCGCGCCCGGCATGGGACCTCGTGTTCATCGTGGATTTCACGTTGACGGCAATTTTCCTTGTGCCGCAGTTGCTCGCGTGGGTCTATGCGCACCCGGAAAAAATGAGAAGGCGCGCACTTGGCATGTGGCTGGTGTTCATGCCGGCGCCGTTTCTGATCGCCCGGATTGGTGAAGCGGCTGGCGCGTCGATATCTGGCGCGGTCGTTTTGAGCGCTCTGGTTATTTTCTCGGCGATCTTTCTGCTGCCCGCGCTACGAGGATGGGGTCTGAAAATAAGGCCTGACCGTTGGAACCGCGCAGGCTTGGCGGGCGCGATGGTCTATCTAGGATTGACGGTTTTTGCGCATCACGCGGCACTCGCGCGCATCCAGAAGTTCGCGCAGCTCGATCAATTGCAGGTCGAATCGATCGGAGCGTTGCCGCTGCCGCCGTCGCTCTGGCATTGGGATGGATTAGTTCGAACGGAGCGGGGCGTCTACGAGTTGAGGATGGACCTGAGTGACAAGCGCGTGAACGATGGAGAACTGCTGACGCTGGAGCATCGATATTTTCCTGATGCGCCGCCGAATTCCTACATCGAAGCGGCCCGGCGGCTTCCCGAAGTGCAGAAGGTTTTGTGGTTCGCGCGATTTCCTGTGACGCGCTTTCACAAGGAAGGGGAAGAAGCGGTCGTGGAGATTTCGGATTTGCGCTTTGCGCGAAGCCGGCCGGGGCGTCCGGCTTCGTTCACCTACCGCGTGGAGTTCACCGCCGATGGAAATGTGGTTTCGAAAGGCTGGGTCACGCGATAGGACGGGCATTCATGGGTGTCCTCGAGACCATCCTTATCTCGGATGAGAATTAACGAGCAGGCTTGCTGTTTGCCGGGTGGATGACCACTTGGCGATCCTCACCAACGCCGATGCTTTCCGTGCGCACGCCGGGGAAGTCCTTCAGGGCCAGATGCACGATGCGCCGCTCGCGCGAAGACATGGGATTCAAGCGAAACGGCTGGTGTGATGTTTGCACGCGCTCTGCGGCAACGCGCGCGGTCATGCGCAATTCTTCGAAACGCAAGGCGCGATAGCCGCCGCTGTCGATGTGGATTTTCTCGTGATAGACGGTCTCTAGGCGCAGCGCCTTGAAGGCCAAGTGCTCGAGCGCTTTCAAGAGCTCCGCGCCGTGCTCGAGCAGAAGCTCTTTGTCCTGGCCGTCGAGATCGGCGAGCACTTCGGCGTCGCCTTGTGTCCCAGCTTCATCGGATGAAATGGCGCGAACGTTTACTCTCAGCTCGAGCTTGGCGGCGCGAACGGTGCTCTCCAGGAAATGGCGGAGCGCCTCGGCGGTTGCCTGCCGGTCGAGCTTGCCGTCTTTGATGAGTTCTGGTGCCATGGAATTTTTGAACGCGACAAACAGCGTTTGCCTCTCGCAACAAATAATTCCGCTATTTCTTACCGCGCGCGGGCTTAGCCGGAACAGTCACAGGATGCGTGCGGTTCAGATACCACTGCTGCCCGATGCCCACGACACTGCTGGTGAGAATATACACTGCCAGGCCGCTGGAAATCGGCATAATCATGAACATTCCCGCCATGGTGAGCGGCATGACCTTCATCATCGCCTGTTGCTGCGGATCGGTGGCCGTCATCGGCGTCATTTTCGAGACGAGATACATGGAGAGCCCCATGAGCACCGGCAAGATGAAGTAAGGGTCTTTCGACGCTAGGTCGCGAATCCACAGCCAGGGCGCGTGCCGCATCTCGATGGCGTAGCTGAGCGCACGGTTCAGGCCGATCCAAATGGGCATCTGCAAGAACATTTGGAAACAGCCGCCGACGGGGTTGATGCCTTCGCGGCTGTAGATGGCCATCACTTCCTTGTTCATCTCCTGTTTTTTCGGATCGTTGAGCTTGTATTTTTTGTAGCGCTCCTGGATGGCCTTGATCTCCGGGGCCACGCGCTGCATTTTCAACGTGGTTTTGTAACTCGAGATGCGTAGCGGGAAGAGCAGTGAATTGATGACCAGCGTCAGGACGACGATGGTCCAGCCCCAGTTCGGAATATAGCCGTGCAGCCACTTCAGGCCGTGGAACAGCGGGTCAGAAATAATTTCCAGCCAGCCGAAATTGATCAGCCCGTGCAACGGGGGAGTCATTTTTTTCAGGTCGTCGTAATCTTTCGGGCCAACGTACACGCGTAAAGCGAGCGGTTGAGAAACACTGGCGGTTGCGACTTGCGGAACCGGCTCCTGCTTGTCCTGACCCTCAGCCTGCACGGTCCTCGAAGATTTCCAGTAGCGCGTCGCGAGCGTGCCGGGAGCCGCGCCATTTGCGGGAAGAAACGCCGCGACGAAATACCGATCCTCAATTCCCGCGAAATCCTCTCCGACCTGCCACCTGCCCGGCGGCCATTTGTCCGGGCCATCCAGCTTTTTGTATAGAAAACTGTTGATCTTGCCGCTCTCGCCGTAGTAGGTCGAAACCGTTTCCACCGGAGCGGGATTTGTTACTGTCAAATCGCCAAAGCCGCCGAGCCAGGCGAGCCCGGCATGAATCTGCTTGCCGTCAAACTTGGCCGAGGTGTCCACGCGGACAACGTAGGTGTGGTCGAATCTGAAGTGTTTAGCAACTTCCAGGTGGCCGTCACTCCAACTGAATTCGACGTCGGCCGGGGCACGCAGTGTGCTGCCGTCGGTGGAGGTTTGATAAAGTCCCGCGTTTGCAGCGTTCTGCAATTGCTCATCATCCAGCACGACGGAAAACGGCCATCCGCCGGTCTGCTGCGAGGCCTCTGGATGCACGACGTCGAGCACGCGCTGCGGCTTCGCGTCGTCTTTGTATTTTTTGAGCTGCCAACTCTTCACCACGGCGCCGTGGTTTGAGATTTCCACGCGGTAGAGATCGTTTTCGATGACCATCGAGCGCTCTTGCGAAGCGTTTTTCGGTGTAACGGTTATCGGAGGTGTCGACGCCATGGCCGTTGCCGCAGGAGGAGCCTGCGTATTGCCCGCGGCTGAAGATGGTACTGGCC
Source organism: Candidatus Udaeobacter sp. (assembly GCA_035511855.1). Lineage (GTDB taxonomy): Bacteria > Acidobacteriota > Terriglobia > Acidiferrales > UBA7541 > Acidiferrum. Next base: position 1,123 of record DATKEV010000121.1, on the reverse strand, counting down.
CTGGCGTGGCTGGAGCAGACTGTGCCGAACGATTCGCCTGAGGAGACTCAGCCGGTGGCTTTGGACCGAAGTATTTCGCCCAAAGCAGAATCACGCCCATCGAAAGCAGCGAAGCGACAAGGATCCGGAGTTCCGGAGTGAACTTATCTTTTTGCAGCGGCCCACTCACGAATGCACCTCTTTGGGCGCAACCGCATTTATTTCAGATGGCATTTTTTCCCATTTCTCCGGAACCGGATCGTAACCAAATTTTCGCGAGAGCGGATGGCAGCGCAGAAGCCGCTTCATCCCCAGCCAGACTCCGCGCGCCAAGCCGAATCGTTCAATCGCGTCGTAAGCAAAGCGGGAGCAGGTTGGCTCGAACCGGCAGCTTCCCGCGAACAGCACGGAGAGGTAGGCTTTGTAACATCGCAACGCAAACAAAGCAGCTTCGACCGGCCAGGTCTGCGGGCCTTCGAAATGCGCGATATCTCGCGCCCCTACGCTTTCGTCTGTGGCGTGCTCTTCAGCAGGCGCAACAAATCCGCGGTCAGTGCCGCAAATGGCGCGCGGGCCACCGAACTCTTCGGATGTATGACCATGTCCCATCCTGCGGATATCTCCAGGCGGTGGCAGCGTACGATTTCCCGGACTCGCCGCCGAATCCGGTTGCGCGTCACCGCGCTGCCAAGCTCTTTCTTGATGCTGAATCCAAAGCGGCTCAGCGGCTGTTCGCTGGCGCGGAAGAAAACAGTGAAGTGAGAGCCGGAGCGGCGCTTTCCCGCGCGGTAGACAGCATCAAAGTCTCCGCGCCGCACCAACCGCGCCTCGCGCGGAAACGTATTCCCAGGCGGCCCCGGGCTATTCGGGGGTGAGCCGATGGCGTCCCTTCTTGCGGCGTGCCGCCAGTACCTTGCGGCCGCCTTTTGTCTTCATGCGTACGCGGAAGCCGTGCGTTTTGGAGCGGCGCCGCCGGCGCGGTTGGAATGTGCGCTTTGGCAAAGCAATCCCCCTTGGTAATACGCGGCCGCAGGGCAATTTCGATCACCTGCGGGCACGGCTCAGCCTACTGGTCTTGTCAGCGGCTGATTGCGAATTTATTAGTGTATGCGACCGCTATACGCAGGGTCAAGAAAATGGGGGG
>DATKEV010000120.1:0-4120 GCA_035511855.1 Candidatus Udaeobacter sp. | reverse complement strand
CGAATGCCTCTGATCTCTGGCACGAAACTCGGTCCATATGAAATTCAATCGCCCTTAGGCGCCGGCGGGATGGGTGAGGTGTATCGTGCACGCGATACGCGGCTCGATCGCACCGTCGCCGTCAAAATTCTCCCCTCTCATCTATCTGAAAACCCTCAGGCCAAACAGCGCTTTGACCGGGAAGCCCGCGCCATCTCTTCTTTGAACCATCCCAGTATCTGCACGCTCTACGATGTGGGCCACCAGGGTGGAGTCGATTACCTGGTCATGGAATTTCTGGAGGGCGAAACCCTAGCCGACCGTTTGCGAAAGGGCTCCCTCACTGCCGAAGAGTTGCTGAAGTGGGGCATTGAAATCTGTGAAGGCTTGGAGAAAGCCCACAAGACTGGCGTCATCCATCGCGATCTGAAACCCGGCAATATCATGGTGACCAAGACCGGGGCGAAGCTTATGGACTTTGGATTGGCCAAGGCGACGCCGGTCCAGGGGCCCCTAGCTTCGAGTGTGACGTTGTCCGGGCCATCGCCGGGTCAGCCGTTAACCGCGCAGGGCGTGGTCCTGGGGACGTTCCAATACATGTCGCCGGAGCAAATGGAAGGCAAGGAGGCCGACGAGCGCAGCGATATCTTTGCGCTCGGCGCAGTGCTGTATGAGATGGCAACTGGAAAGCGAGCGTTTGAAGGCAAAACCACAGCCAGTGTAATTGCCGCGGTACTGGAAAGAAACCCTCCGCCCGTCTCAACCGTCCAGCCGATGTCGCCGCCGGCGCTAGACCGGGTCGTCCAAACGTGTCTGGCCAAAGATCCTGAGGAGCGCTTCCAGAATGTACACGACGTCAAGTTGCAACTGAAGTGGATCGGGGAAAGTGGATCGCAAGCAGGAGTCCCGGTCCGAGTCGCGGCCCAGCGCAGAAGCCGTGAGAAGTTGGCGTGGTCGTTGATGTGCGGATTTGCGATTCTTGCCGGGGCTGTTGGTCTTTGGACCTACCTTCATCCGCTCTCGTCGGGAGCGGGCGGGGTACTGGCATTTGTTCCTCCTCCACGCGATACGCGTTTTCTTGCTTTCGGTTTTGGGTCGGGACCGGCGGCGGTTTCTCCCGACGAAACGAGACTGGCGTTCACGGCGATCGATCAAAACGGTCTGGTCAAACTGTGGACGCGTTCGCTCAAAGCCAACGATGCCACGGCCGTTCCGGGCACGGAGGGAGCTGCCGCACCCTTTTGGTCGCCCGACGGGCGCTCGCTCGGATTTTTTGCCGGGGGCAAACTGAAAACGGTGGAGTTGAGCGGGGGGAACCTGCAGGTATTGGCGGATAGTTCTTCGCCAGACCCGGCGGCTTGGGCGCCGGACGGCACGATCCTGTTCCGGCCGGCGTCAAGTTCGCCGCTTTTTCGGGTCTCCGCGGCCGGCAGTCAGGCTGTCCCGTTCGGCCCATTGGCGGCGAACGATTACTCCGATCAGAGCCCGGCAATCCTGCCTGATGGAAAGCACGTCTTGGTTGTTGCTATCGATCATAAACAACATAGGCGAATCGAACTCAGGTCGTTAACGTCGGCGGAGAGCAAGTTCATTCTGGACGATGCCGATCGTCCCGGTTACTCGGACGGATTTTTGTTTTTCATCAGGAACCAGAAAATATTCGCGCAACATTTTGACCCTGGTTCCGGCAAAGTCTCTGGAAGCGCCACTCCCTTAGCGGACGCGGACTGGTATTCGGTTGCAGGACGGTCGGTGCTCGCATTTCAAGCGGTCTCGAGGGAAACTCGACTGCAGTGGTTTGACTTGCACGGAAATCCGCTGGGCGCAATCGGCCAGGTTGCTTTTCACCTTGCGCCCAAGATCGCGCCCGACGGCAAGCAGATTTTATTTATAATGGGCGACCCTCAAAACCCGGGCGCAATGGACTTGTGGACGCTTCCGGTGGAGGGCGGGGTCAGCACGCGGATGACATTCAGTCCGGGCAGAAAGAATTGGAGCGCGTGGTCGCCGGATGGAAAATACATCGCGTATGGTGTGAGGTCCGACGGTAAAGTCAGCATCGTGCGCAAACCCTCGGATGGGTCTGGCGCCGAAGAGACGCTGCTAAGACCTGGGGCGGAGATGACGTCCTCGATGGTTGTGGATTGGTCGCCTGACGGCCGCTACGTGTCCTACGACGCGTTCAACATCAATCAGGGTGGCATGGCAAACTGGAGTATTCCTCTGTTTGGCGATAGGAAGCCCTTTCAGCCAGCTCCCGTTGTTGGCGGCAGTCAATATGATGGAAATTTTTCGCCGGACGGCCACTGGTTGGCTTATTTTTCCGATGAGACGGGACAGCCGGAGGTGTACGTCGTTGCATTCCCGGGACCGGGTGGAAAATACCAGATTTCACATGGTGGCGGATGGCTCGTTCGCTGGGACAAGAAGGGCGATCTTTTCTTTTTGACGATTGGCAATCAACTGATGAAAGCGGAATTGAATCTGACGGCGCAATCTTTGCAGGTGAAATCTCTGCGGCCACTGTTCCAGATGAATCTCGCGGACACGCCGGCGCCTTTGTTCGACGTGACCGCGGATGGCCAGCGCTTGCTGGCCGTGACGCCGGCCCGGGCCGAATCCAGCTCGATCAGCTTGCTGCTCAACTGGCCGGCACTGCTGCACAAATAAATTATTCGGCTGAGTGTTCACCCGCCGCCTCTAAAGTGAGGCGTCAGATGCTGGATTCCGCTTCGTGAGCTTTTATCAAGCGCCTTTGCCTTGTTGATCTCGAGAGCTCTGGTCGGTTAACGGGCTACTCTTCCCTTGCCGACCAAACGTCCCCTATGCGAGACTTGGGCGCGAATGTCGCACCCCGACCCGAACGGCCCGCCGGATTGCAGACCCAGAAACGGACTTCTGGCTCGTTCGCCAGATTCATATCTACGAGTAGCAAGTTTGCCTCTGAACTTGTAAAGATGACTTTTGCGAATTACTTCTCGATGCGATATACCAGCACGGTTCGCTCTTGTGCAACTCCCGGCAGGTTGTTTCCAACCGCTAACGAGGTTTCATTTGATAGCCGGCACCTCGCAGGGGACGGCCCGGGCGCCCATCGGTAATCGCTCCGTCCCACACCACGGGACGTCCATTCACAAAGACATACCTCACGCCCACGGAGTAATGCATGGGGTCACTGAAAGTGGCGGCGTCGCGGATGGTCTTGGGATCGAACACCGCAATGTCCGCAAACGCTCCCGGACGAAGAATGCCGCGATCCAGCAATCCTACGCGGCTCGCCGCCAGCGAAGTCATCTTGCGCACCACCTCTTCTAGGCTCATTGTGTGTTGCTCACGAGCATAAATTCCGAGGATGCGCGGGAACGTTCCGAACGCGCGCGGATGCGCTTTGGTTTTGCTCAGAGGACCGTCTTCCGCCTGAGCCTCGGAGTCCGAACCGTACGTTACGATCGGGTTCGAAACCGCCGTGCGCACGTCTCCTTCATCCATGATGGAAGTGACCTGCCCGGTGTGGCCGTGATCCGCGATTACGATTTCCATTGCCACGTCTTTGGGATCCTTGTTCCACTGGCGGCCAATTTCTTGCAGCGTCATGCCTTCATACTTTGCGAGTTCGGGATTCATCAAGCCAACCAGCATAATGCCGGAGCCGTCTCCACCTGAACCGAGCCACTCGTTTTCCCAAGTGGTGCTGGGCTGATCCATTTCTTTCTTGATACGCTCCCGTTGAAGCGGGTCCTTGAAGCGGGCAATCATCTGTTCGATTCCGCCTTCGGAAACCCACGGAGGAAAAGAAGAAACCAGTCCGTTGCTGGCGCGCGTGTAGGGATAAACGCTGGCCGCCACGTCGATGCCTTGTGCGCGAGCATCTTCAATGCGGCGAAGCACCTCTGGCATCTTTCCAAAATTCTCGTGGTACGCGGTCTTAAGGTGCCAGATCGTCGTAGAAATGTTGGCGCGCCGGGCAATCGCAAAGACCTCGTCGAGGGAGCTGAAGATGGCGTCCGTTTCCGATCGCTGATGAGTGAAATAGACGCCCCCATACTGTCGGGCCACTTTGGCCAGCTCCACAATCTCATCCGTTGAGGCAAAAGTGTCCGGAACGTACTCGAGCGCTGTGCTGATTCCCATAGCACCGTCC
>DATKEV010000119.1:0-16935 GCA_035511855.1 Candidatus Udaeobacter sp. | reverse complement strand
AGGCGTCGTGGGTAACAGTGCCGTCGGACAGCGTAAGCCGCGAGGTGTGGGTGATGCCTTTCTTTGCCTCGCGACTGTTCACCACCTTGGCGGTGAGCAGGAACTGCTTAATCTGCTCCTTGGTCAGGGTTGGCTCGTCCGCAGCAACCACGACGAGTTGGCAAGTCAGGCAGACCACCGCGACAAAAATCAAACGCGAGCGTAGATAAAGCCGATTCATGGGAGGTCCTCCACAGAATTGATGGCACTCTACTCCTTTGCGACGCAATGGACAACCTAAAAAAGCCGGAATGGTCGGCGCAAGACCCCCCGAAACCACAAAGGGCCGTCGTCAGGCATGCAAAGCCATCTGTCGAAACCGAGGAGGCGCACCGGCCTGGCTTGATATTCCGCGTCGGGTGACGTTTCCCCCGCTCCGTCTGCAATCAATTGCGCTTGTATCGCCATGGCAACTTCCTGGACGGTGAAGGACGACCGCATGAGCTCACGCGACATCAAATATTCCTTTGTCTTGTCGAATTCCCCGACTTCTTCTTGTACTTGGGAGTTTATCTGTTCGAGTTTCATGGAAATCAAATTGGGTGAGATTCCGCCGTGCAACGGGGAGTGACGTAGCGCAGGTTGTTCATGGCCTGGTGAATTGCCGAGCAGGGGCACGACTTGTCCTCCCGCTTTTGCGGCTTCTTTCTCGAGCTCCATGAGCAGGTCCATCGCCTGGCGTCCCTTGGGGCCGCGATCGAGGAGGTCTGCTGTTTGAACTAGCGTAGCACTACCGCCGGTCCAACGATTCTGTGCATCCACTAGCCCCGTGCGTTTGAGGAGGAGACAGAGATCATCAAAATCACCATGGTGGACGTCGCCGACGGCGACTAGTCGCTCTGGCGGCTTGTCGTGTGATTTCGCGGAGTTTGAATACAGAAGGCCCACTGCCATACTGGGCGGAGGTTCGCCTCGGCACGGGCTCCTCACGCGCGTTCCCCCACAAGCTCGGGGCAGTCGGGATGATGGATCAAGTCCGGCAGGCAGGGGTTGAGCTGTCGGAACCCCATCACGGCTTACTCCTCTTCAACTTTCCACTGTCCACTGTCAACTTTCATCAAATTGAGTATAGAATCGAACCGAAGTCCTATGACCGATCAGCCCCCATCGGAGCGCTTCAAGACGGAGATGCCGCAGATTCCCGGTGTTTCAGGACCAGGCGCCCGCCCCGTCGGCAATCCCGCCACCAAATTGGTGACCGGGCTTCTTGCTCTTCTGTTGATTGTTTTCGTCGGAGCACGCTGGGCCCTTCGCCCGAAACACGCCGCGCCCCGCGTGGCCGAGCAACAACCGCAGATCGAAGTCCCCGCTCCCGCACCGGATCCGAGTTCGCTGATTCCGCATGCGACCGAGGCCAATCCCGGAATTGCCGACACCATCGAGATGGCCAAACCGTGGTCCACGAAAGATTTCTTCGTCCGCAACAGGCTGACGGGCGAAAATATTCCCGCGCTTCTGGTGCGCTTGCCCAGCGGCTCCGCCTCGCAGGCGAGCGGTTACTGGGCCTTTGCGGTGAAATCGCCCTACGGAAATTGCCAGCTCGAATACATCAGCGACCTGGCCAAATTGCGGGGTGATTATGGATTTCGCGGCGCGAGGCATCCGATGGTCGGAAACCCATGCAGCCATACGGTTTTCGATCCGCTGAAACTCACCAATCTTCCAGGCGATGTGTGGGTGCGGGGAGGCATCGTGCAGGGCTCTGATCTTCGCCCGCCCCTCGGCGTCGATATTCGAATTGACGGCAAAAAAATTCTCGCCATTCGAGCCGAGTAGTTTTCAGTTGTCATTTTGGAATTTTCGTTCTCAGGTTTGAAGGGCCTGCCGAATACGAATTCGAACGCAGAAACCACTCCGCATACCTATATATAAAGCTGCTAAAGACTCCAAAAGTATCGAAGTTTAGAACTTTCGCCAGTCAAGTTGGTCTGTAAGTTATAGAAAAAGCTACATCTTAATTAGGCCATGAGTCTGGCGAGCGAACTGCACTCTTCTTGCGTCAAGACTGAGTCTGGTGGATTCCGGCCGAATGCTTTTTCCAGGGATCTCTCAGGCATCAGCGAATTGGGACGCAACATTTAAGTCGTACAAATTGAGGGGGAGCAAATGAACTTTGAGAGAGCGCGCGGTATGGGTGTGTGTCGACGCCGCCGGTTTCCTTTGGGGCGTTTTTTTCTTGGGATGATGCTGGCGATTTTGCTGGCCGGAGTGCGCAGTGCTCCTGCGTTAGCGCAGGTGGAAGCGGGAACGATTTCGGGGACCGTTCGAGATACAACCGGTGGAGTGATCGCCGGGGCTAACGTTCTCGCCAAGAACCTGGCTACATCTGCTGAACGGACAGCACAAACAAACGAAAGCGGGCAGTACAATCTTCCTGGGCTAAGTCCTGGGAACTATGAGATCAGTGTGCACAGCTCGGGCTTTTCAGCATTTAAGGCTCACGCAGAACTGGCGGTTGGCGGACATACGACGCTTGATGCGCAGCTATCGGTGTCCGCGCAAACGACCACGGTAGAAGTTGTTGCGGGTGAGGGGACGGTAGTCAACACAGAAACACAAGAAATTGCGGAGGTGATTTCTTCGACGCAAATCGCGCAACTGCCGAGTCTGAACCGGAATGTCTATGACTTTGTGGCGACAGCAGGAAACATTAGCTCGGGTGACCGCATGGGCAGCGCAAGCGACCAGAACACAGGCACGCGCGGAGTCGGTTATGTCATTAACGGACAGCGCAGCTCTGGTTCCGAAATCCTCTTGGATGGAGCGGAGAACGTGGACCTGTTCACGGCGACGGTGGGGCAGAATGTGTCTCCCGATGTCGTTCAGGAATACCGAATTGTGACCAACAACTTCGAAGCGCAATACGGCCGGGCTTCCGGGGGCGTGGTCAATGTGTTGACAAAAGGTGGAACGGACAACTTTCACGGTTCTGCCTGGGAATACAACCGACTTTCGGCGTACACGGCCAACACCTTCGACAACGATTCGAACAGCGTGCCCAAAGGTCACTACACCCGAAATCAGTTCGGATACGGAATAGGGGGCCCGATCAAGAAGGACAAGTTGTTCTTCTACCAGAGCACCGAGTTCACGCGGGTGCGTAGCAGCGCGAGCAGCTTGGCGCTGGTCCCCACGCCGCAACTCCTCGCGCTGGCGGCGCCAAGCGTGCAGGCATACTTCACCAAATATGGCCCCACCACCGCGCCGTTCGTGTCAACGATAACCAAGACGGACATCGGCGCCGCAAATTACACCCCAGGGGGAACGTTTGATATGGCGGTAGGAGCAAACGTGCCGGCATTCGGCCTGGTGAATTTCACCACGCCTCAAGATGCCGGAGGGGGATCACCGCAGAACACGCACAACATTTTCGGCCGGTTGGACTACAACCTGAACAACAACACTCAGTTGTATCTCCGGGTGAACTGGACAAACGAAGTCGACTTCTCCGGAGCTCAATTCGGGGGTCCGTATCCGCAATACAATGTCGGCTCACAGGAGTATGGGCGGGCGTTCCTGTTGAACGCGACGCACAATTTCACCAGCACGCTGCTGAGCAGCACGAAGCTGAGCTTCAATCGAGTCGACGACAGCAACTCCTACAACACCGCGCTGCAGAATACGCCGACACTATTTCTTTTCAGCAGCGCTACACTCGCCGGCCATGCGGTGCAGTTCCCCGGCTTCTACGACAATCAAACGGGCACTGGCGGCCTTCCCTACGGCGGGCCTGAGAACACCATCCAAGGAAATGAGGATTTGAGCTGGGTCAGAGGCCGGCACACCATGCGCTACGGCGGCCAAGTGACCTATCAGCAAATGAACCGCGGTTATGGCGCGTACGCCCAGGCGGTGGAAGAACTCGGCAAGAATTCTGCTCAAGGCCTGGACAATTTCTTGAGCGGAAATCTCGTTCTTTTCCAGTCAGCGATCAATCCGCAGGGCCACTTCCCATGCTCGCGAGACGCCGCGGGAAATATCATACAGACCGCCACCTGCACGCTGACGTTGCCAGTCGGATCCCCCAGCTTTGCGCGCAACTACCGTTACCGCGATTTCGCGGTGTACGCGCAGGACGGCTGGAAAATCACTCCGCGGCTGCTGCTCAACTATGGATTACGATACGAGTACTACGGCGTACAGCACAACGGCGATCCGCGGTTGGATTCCAACCTGTATTTTGGCGCGGGCACCACACTTTTCCAACAACTGCGCAGTGCGCAAATGATGCTGGCACCAAACAGCCCGATCCATGAATTGTGGAAGCCGAGATATGGGGACCTGGGCCCGCGCGTGGGCTTCGCCTATGATGTCTTCGGAAACGGCAAGACCAGCGTTCGCGGCGGCTATGGTATCAGCTACGAACGCAACTTCGGGAATGTCACCTTTAACATGATTCAGAACCCGCCAAACTACGCGAGCGTGCAGTTGGCCGGCGCGCAGGCGGGCCAAGTGACAGTAAGCGATTTGGGGCCGTTCGTCGGAGCTGCCGGCTTGCAGGTGCCTTTGCCACCGAGCAGCCCGCGCCACGTGGATCAGAATATCGCCACAGCCCAAACGCAGATGTGGAGTCTGTCGGCCGAACACGAGCTGACGAAGAATACTGTGCTTGCGGTGGACTACAACGCCGCGCATGGCGTCCACCTGTATGACATCGCGAACTACAACATGCTGGGGGGCGGCCAGGCGTACCTTGGAGACCCTCTGACGTACACATGCGGGGGCGGCACAGCGGGCTGCTTCACCCGGGTCAACCAGCAGTGGAGCTCCATCAACACTCGCGGAAGCAACGGCTTCTCTCACTACAATTCAATGAACGTGAGGCTCCAGAGCCAAAACTTCAGGCATACGGGGCTGATGCTAGTGGCCAATTATACCTACGCACACTCGCTAGACGACCTCAGTTCCACGTTCTCAGAAAGCGCCGGGGCCTCGAACGGAGTCGGAAACCTGGGTTACCTTGATCCACGCAATCCGAGGCTGGACTATGGCAACTCTGATTTCGATATCCGGCACCGTCTGGTGGTTAGTACCATTTGGCAGGAGCCGTTCTTCAAGGGCGGACGCGGCTGGGAAAGGCAAGTGCTGGGCGGCTGGAGCGCCATTCCAGTGGTCACCGTTCGCAGCGGAGTGCCTTTCTCCATCGTTGACAGCACGAACACGCTGGCCGCCAACAACGGCGTGCCTTCCGGAATTCCGCGTTACACGCCCAATGCTGCGATTTCCGGTTACTCGGCGAATACTTCGGTGTCGACGGGGAATCCAAACCAATTCGCGCTATTGACACTTCCCGGAGCCAATGAGACCTGCAATCCGGCGTGGATGGTCCAGGACAGCGTTGCCGGAGGATGCGTCGAAAGCTTTGGCCCGTTCCCCTCCAATATGACGGGCAGGAATGCATTCCGCGGCCCTGGAGCTTGGAACGCGGACTTCGCCCTGGGAAAGAGCTTTGCCCTAACGGAACGCTTCTCCCTGGAATTCCGCGCAGAGATGTTCAATATTTTCAACCATCACAACATGTACGTAAACGAGTACGTAAACGATGCGAGCGGATCCACGGGTTCATTCGTCGTCACCGGCAAGAAGGGTGGACTGGGAGCGCTGGCTGGGTCATCCATCGTAACCGGAAACCCAACGGACGAGCGGCGGTTCGGGCAGTTCGCCCTTCGATTGAACTTCTAATCCAACCGAAACTATTGCTTCAAGGATCGGGGGAGCTATGAGGCTCCCCCGATTTTTCATTTGGGTGAGCCGGAATCTGACTTGACAAAGTGCGTGGGTGCCGGATAAAGCTCTTCTCCACCATGAAGAGAACACTTCCGAAGTCTGATTCGAATCCGACGCGGCGGCAATTCTTGAAGGCCACTGCGGCGGCTTCGGCGGCGGCGCTTGCTCCACGAAGCCGGCCCACGTTTGAAAATGCAGATGGGGATTTGCCAGCCGCATTTGTTGGACTGAAGCCGCTGGGTTCTCGCGTCCAGCCTATTTCCCCAGACGAGTTTCGCGGGCGCATCGAACATGCGCAGAAGCTCATGGCAGAGAGCACTCCGAAATTCGATGCGCTTTTCTGTGCACCAGGCACTTCGCTTTACTACTTCACGGGAATCCACTGGGGCGCAAGCGAGCGGTTGCTGGGGCTGCTGTTGCCGCGTGCGGGCGATCCCATTTTGGTCGTGCCAGGATTCGAAGAGGGGCGGCTGCGCGAGAAGCTGCACTTCGCAGTGGAAGTGCGCGTGTGGCAGGAAGATGAAAGCCCGACAAAAATTGCCGCGGGAGCATTGGTCCAGCGCGGGATTCGAACGGGGCGCATCGGCGTGGAAGAGGCAGCGGCATTCACGTTTTACGATCACTTGCGCGCCGCGGCCCTGGGATTCGAATGCGTCTCCGCTGATCCTCTAACGATCGCGTGCCGGGGGAAAAAGTCCGCCCATGAGCTGGACTTAATGCGGCTGGCATGCGAGGCGACGTTCGACGTGTTTCGCGCGGTTTTTGCTTCGCTAAAGGAAGGAATATCGCAGGACGATATCGGAAAACTGGTGGAGGCGGGGTTTGCAAAGATGGGATTGCGCGGCGGGGCGCTGGTGTTGCTGGGAGAATCGGCGGCGTTGCCGCACGGAACGATCAAGCCACGGAAATTGAAGGAAGGCGACGTGGTGTTGATCGATGGAGGCTGCGCGGTGGAGGCCTACCAATCGGATGTGACGCGAACGGGGATCTTCGGAAAACCATCCGAGAAAGTGGCGCGGGCGTACGAAATAGTGCGCAAGGCGCAGGATGCGGCGCTGGACGCGGCACAAGCGTGGCGGCTTTCCGGAGCGGTGGATGACGCGGCGCGCAAGGTGATCACAGATGCGGGATATGGACCAGGTTACAAGTACTTCACGCACCGCCTGGGCCACGGCATCGGGCTGGATGGGCACGAGCATCCTTATCTCGTTCGAGGGAGCATGACGAGGCTGGAAGCGGGAATGACGTTCTCGAACGAGCCGGGGATTTATGTACCGGGCGAGTTTGGGATGCGTTGCGAGGATGACATGGTGATTGCGGCGGACGGGCCGGCTCAACTTCTCACGCAGGGCTTTCCCGTTTCGCTGGAGAAGCCGTTCGGATGAGGCAGTTTTCAGTACTCAGTTATCAGTGGGTGGTTTCGGTAGGAGAAGGATTTAATGAGACTCGTCCTTCAATCCCGGGGAGCGGAGGGCGTCGCAGAAATCGACGACGCGTTGTTCGGCCCAAAAGCGCTCGGGGCCAGGTTGATCGGAAATGAAGCCGCAATGGCCGCCGTGTTTTGGGGCGATGAAGCAGATGGTGGGAATTTCGTTGATTTTTGCGGTGAGGAAGCACGAGTACAGTACGAAGGGATCGTCCTGGGCGGTGATGAGCAGGAAGGGCACGCGAATCTGAGCGGCGACGCGCTTGGCGCCGACGTGATCGTAATAGTCCTGAGCGTCGCGATAGCCAAATTGCGGTGCGGTGATGAGATCGTCGAATTGGCGGACAGTTCGGACTGGTCCGACGCCGTCGAGCTTGTAGCGTTGCGGAAATAGCCGCTGTTTGCGAGCGTAGCGGGACATCAAGCCGGTCACAAAGCGTCGCTGATAAGCATAGTTGTCCCAGCGCTCGAGAGCGTCGGCGCAAGCCGCCAGGTCGATGGCCGGGCAGACGGCGCAGACGCCGCGCAGTGCCTGTGGGAGGGCCGCGCCAAGTTCGCCCGCCATCTTCGTGACGAGATTCCCACCCATCGAATAGCCCGCGAAAAAGATCTGCCGGAAGCCATCAACACTCGATAGCTCTTCCAAGACGGCACGGTAGTCGGCGCTCATGCCGGAGTTGTACAGCGTTGGCGTCAACGCTTCCGTGCCTCCGCAATTCCGCTGATTCAGTCGCACGGCGTGGAACCCACGGTGGAAGGCTTTCTCCGCGATGCCGCGCATGTAATTTGAATCGCTCGAGCCTTCAAGGCCATGGACGATGACCATCACAGGAGCGTCTTTGCGGTTGCCCGGCTGCCAATGGCAATGGCCGAGGATGCGGGATTCTGGATCGACCTGAAACATGCGCTCTTCCGCAGGCGGAATATCAAAACGTCGCGGCACTAAGGCGGCAGCAATGGTCATGGCGTGACCGTTTTTCAGTAAAGGATGCGGTTTGAAATCTGAGTCGTCGAGATGCATCGTGGAGATCTATTCTACACGCGCGGGGCTAGAGACAAATGGAGGGTGCACGACTTACGAGTGGAAGTTAGGCCGCCTTGCGTTCCTCCCAATAGTCTTCAAACTCGCCATTCAGATGGCAAAAGCGGAGAGCCAGGATCGCGTTGGCTCCTCGAACGGTCCAGAACATTCCTGACCTCTTGAGACGGAAAGCGACCACCGTCTTACAGCCAGCTTCGATGACGCCCGAACCAACAAATAGGTGTTGGCCGCGAAACTTTGGGTATCGCATGCGCTCTGCATTCCGCTCAAAATAGTCTGCCTCGGTGCGAATCTTCTCCGCTACTTCGGGTTTATCGGATTCCATCGAGCGGAGTGCACCAACCAGCTTTTCGATTTTCCCCCGATCCAGCAGGCGCTTCTGGTGGATCTTCATCCAGGCTTTTTGTTTCCCTTCGTCATTCGGGTACAGCTTGCGGGCAACCTCCCAAAGATGCTGGCGGGCGTGGTAGAGATCGACAATCTGAATGGCGTCGGCAAAATGCAGGGCCACAAGATTCCAAATCCATTCGGCGCCGTCACCGATCACGACCTTCTGGAGTGCGCGGCTCCAGCCGCGTCCGTAGGCTTCCGTATAGATTCGCCGGCCAAACTCTTCCGCACTCTCGATGGCTCCGGTATAGGTGGTGGAATCGGGATCGCGGATTGGGTAGCCTGCCTGATCCCACGTTGTCTGGGTGAAGACGCATCCAAGTTTGACTTCCCGAGTATGGGCCGGCTGGCCTTCCGTCTTGCCCTGCCGACCGACCGTCTCTTTCTTCACCATCGGAACTCCCGTCCCATCCATCTGCACGTACAGGACGCGAATCGGCTCGCCGGCAACGGCGGGCAGTTCCAACTGCAGGGCTTTCTGAATCTCGTCTTGTTCGCGCTGAGCGATATCGGCTCCGATGGCCTCCGCCGTACGCTCTACGGATTTGGTAGTCACTTCCAGGCCGGCCAGAACTTTCATCTGTTCGCGACCGTGATCGAAGGGTGCCTCCTGGCCGACGATCGCCTGCATGCGGCGTACCCCAGGAGAGAATTCCGTATTCTCGATATCCAGTTCGACATCCACCGGAAATTGGCCGACGCCGCAGTGTGCGCATAAATAGTAGGGACGTAAAACTTCCACCGGGCCCACGGCGGTCAGCACGGGCTTGCTGCGCTGCTCGCGGTAGTGGGCTTGTTGGCCGCAAGCGCAAGCCAGCATGCGCCCTTCCTCGCTCGGGGCTGGGAATTGGAGCAATTGGCTCAATGCGGCGGCACCCGCCCGGTGTAGAGCCGCGCGCATGGCCATCTCGGTCGCTTCCAGATCGAGGCGCCCCGTGTTGCGCCGATCCTGGAAAAGCACTCGCAAGAACTGCTCTACTTCGCGCGTGATCTCTTGACGGATCGCTTCGATCGTTTTTTTTTCAGCTCCGTTTCTGACTCCTCCTCCAGAGGCCGCAAATGGCAGATCTCCGTGTTGGTTCCCAGAAACTCACGAGTGAGCTGCTGGAATTTACGGAACTCCTCCACTTCTCGCTCGGCTTTCTGGATCGCCGCAGGCGTGGGCAACGCTTCCGAGATGGTCTTACCATCGACCTTATAGGTGAGCCGGAAATTGGGGCCGTGACCTGGCTGACCGGGTTGATGGCAGTGACACTCTGGCTTGCCGCACCGACCCGAGGTGCCCGTAATGCTGCCAGGGCGAAGGTCGCCGAGCTCTGCGATGCGCTGAGCAATCAGTTCACGTCGCTGTTCTAAATCAGAAAGGGATTGGGGCATATGGTGGTCCTCCTATTCCGAGCGTATAATATACGCAAGGAAATGGCCACCCGAAAAGGATATTAGCTCCTTCTCCCCTTAAAAGTCGCGCGCCCACAAATGGACGTCAACTTGACCGGAATTGCGACTGCCCCTAGAATGGAACATTGAGCGTGATGGATTTTTTCGATTTGATAGAGCGTTCTGCCAGCCCAGCGGGCACCCGCTGGGCTGCGCTGCTTTATGGCGCCGATTTTGGGGCGCCTATTTTTTTATCGTGAGGCTGGAATGATGGACGGAGCGATTTCCGAGGGTCTTACCTTTGACGACGTGCTGCTGCTGCCGGGCCGGTCGTCGGTTCTGCCCAGCGATGTGGATACGAAAACGCATTTCACGCGCAAGCTGCCGCTGAACATTCCGCTGGCTTCGGCGGCGATGGACACGGTGACGGAATCCCGGCTGGCGATCGCCATCGCACGGCAGGGCGGGCTGGGAATCGTGCACCGCAACATGCCAATCGACAGGCAGGGGGAGGAAGTGGATCGCGTGAAGCGTTCAGAAAGTGGAATGATCGTCGACCCAGTAACAATCTCGCCGGACATCACGCTGCGGCAGGCTCTGGAGATCATGACGAAGTACCGGATTTCGGGGCTGCCGGTGACGCGCGGGACGCGCTTGACGGGAATCCTGACGAACCGGGATTTGCGGTTCGAGAAAAATCACGCGCAACTGGTCAGCTCAGTGATGACGAAAGACGACCTGGTGACCGTTCCGGTGGGAACGACGCTGGAAGAGGCGGAGCGCATCCTGCAAAAACACCGCATCGAGAAACTGCTGGTGGTGGATCAGGACTTTAATTTGAAGGGGCTGATCACGGTAAAAGACATCCAGAAGAAACTGGAGTATCCCAACTCGGCGAAGGACGAGCAGGGACGATTGCGCGTGGGGGCGGCGGTGGGAGCGACCGGGGATTTTCTGGAGCGCGCAGTGGAAATGTCGAAGGCGAAAGTGGATGTCGTGGCCGTAGACACCGCGCATGGGCATTCGGAACGAGTGATTGAAGCGATCAAGACGATCCGGCACCGCTTGCCGGAAATGCAGATCGTGGCTGGGAATGTGGCGACGTTCGAGGGCGCAAAAGATTTGATCTCTTTGGGGATAGACGGATTGAAAGTGGGGATTGGGCCAGGATCGATTTGCACCACGCGCGTGGTGACGGGAGCGGGCGTGCCGCAATTGACGGCAATCATGGAAGCGGCGCGGGCGGCGAAAGGCACCGGCGTGCCGATCATCGCCGACGGAGGAATCAAGTACTCGGGCGATGTGACCAAGGCGATTGCAGCGGGAGCGTCATGCGTGATGATCGGGAGCCTGTTTGCGGGGACGGAAGAAGCGCCGGGGGAGACAATTCTGTTTCAAGGGCGCACGTTCAAGTCGTACCGCGGGATGGGGTCGACGGCGGCAATGGAGGCAGGGTCGGACCGCTACGCGGTGGTGCAGGACTCGGGCGAGCGCGGGAAATCGGTGCCGGAGGGCGTCGAGGGGCGCGTGCCGTATAAAGGATCGCTGGCCGCGTTGACGGATCAACTGGTGGGCGGACTGAAGAGCGGGATGGGCTACGTAGGTGCGAGCGCGCTGAAGGAACTTTCGGAGAAGAGCCAATTCGTTCGAATTACCGCGGCGGGATTGAAGGAGAGCCACGTACACGACGTAATCATCACGCGCGAAGCGCCGAATTACCGCATGGAATAGCGCGGCGAACGACAGAGGGAGCTAATTCTTAGTGGCGGAAAACCAGCCGTGGCGCAATCCGCGCCCTGCACCAAGCCTGTCAGAGATTCAATCACGTTTGCAGCAACCCCGCGCGTGGGGCTGGCTGAGGGCGTGGTGGCCTGCGATCGCGTGGGCCGGACTGATTTTTTCTTTGTCGACGGATACGTTCTCCAAGGAACATACGGCATCTTTTTTCGAACCACTCCTGCGATGGTTTCTGCCGAAGATGACGCGCGAGTTGTTTGACACGATTCATTTCTTTCTGAGGAAGAGCGCGCATTTCATGGAGTATTTTGTATTTTGTCTGTTGATTTACAGAGGCGTGCGTGCGGGTCGGAGAGGCTGGCGGTGGACATGGGGTCTGGCCGCGTTGTTCTGCGCGGCGGGGTATTCGGTGCTGGATGAAATCCATCAAGCATTCGTCGCAAGCCGGACGGCTTCTGCGTATGACTCGCTATTCGACTCTGTGGGCGCGTTCGTGGCGTTTGGCGTCCTTTGGCTATGCTTTCGGATGCGGCGCCCGGGTTTGTCTCCTGCGACTCCCTCCCCGGATCCAGTCGCCTAGCAGCAACGCGAGGCCATACGAAACCTGGGCATTCGGCTGATTGGGTCGATTGGAGCTTGCTGAAGCTTTGGATGTAACTCCTGTGGCCCTTTCTTCGTATTCACAGGAGGATGAATTTCGAGCTGACCATTGAGCTGGCAGTGCCGCATTCGAGGGATTTGCTAGAGTAGCCGGGAGGCCGTCTCCGCACCCATGCTGGCCATCCGAGATAATCTTGCCCAATGCCTCAGCGCGCTGCAGGCGCATAAGCTGCGTGCGTCGCTCACCATGCTGGGGCTGACCATGGGCGTGGCCACGCTCATCACGGTTATGACCATCGTGCAGGGCGCGAACCTGTATGTGGAACAGAAGATCGCCAACCTGGGCACAAACGTTTTTCAGATCGCGCGGACTCCTTTCGCGGTGACCGATTTCAATATCATCATTAAAGCGTTGAAGTACAAAAAGATCGAGCAGGACGACGTGCGCGCCATTGAGGAAGGATGCCCCGCATGCGAGGAAGTTGGGGCCACGGCCAGCGCCAGCGTGAAGGCACGTGCCGGCAACAAAGAGGTGTCAGACGTGAACCTCTACGGCCAAACCACCAACATGCAGGACATTGATACCCGCGCGGTAGAGGTCGGCCGCTATTTTACGGTTTCCGAAGTCGAGCACCACGCGGGCGTCTGTCTGATTGGCGACACCCTGGTGCGGCAATTGTTCCTCGGCGCGGATCCCATCGGAAAAGCACTTCGCGTCGGCAACGATGAACTGATGGTGGTCGGGGTGATGGAAAAGATCGGAAGCGTGCTGGGCCAGGATCAGGACAACTTTGTGACCGTGCCGCTTCCGGTCTTTCTCCGGATGCAGGGGACACACACAAGCCTGATCATCAACGTGAAGACGAACAAGGAGAACTTTCAGAAGGCCCAGGACCAGGCGCAACAACTCATGCGCGCGCGCCGCCATCGCACCGGCTCGATGGAAGATGATTTCTTCATCGGCACAAAAGAAAGTTACATGGCCCTGTGGCGCGGCATCAGCTCCGCATTTTTCGGGGTGTTTATCATGGTGAGCGCCATTTCCGTGATCATCGGCGGAATCGTGATCATGAACGTGATGCTGGTTAGCGTGACGCTGCGAAGGAGGGAAATCGGCGTGCGGCGCGCCGTGGGAGCAACCCAGGGTGACATTCTGGGGCAGTTCATGGTGGAAAGCTTCTTGCAGTGTATCGCTGGTGGAGTTGCTGGTATTACCATGGGATTTCTGGTTGCGTTGGTTCTTCGGACTTACACGCCGTTCCCCGCTTCCGTGCAGACGTGGGTGGCAGTCCTTGGCGTGATTCTAAGTTCCGCCGTCGGACTGTTCTTTGGAATTTATCCGGCAGTGCGGGCGTCGCGGCTGGACCCCGTGGTGGCGTTGAGGTCTGACTGATGGCGATTATGTCGTTGGCGCAAGCCCGGGAGAATTTTCTCGCTGCCATCGAGACGCTGCGCTCGGCCAAGGTTCGCTCGGCCTTGACCGTGCTCGGCATTGTCATCGGCGTTTCTTCCGTGATTTCGATGGCGGCGATCATCCAAGGCCTGAACAAGTTCGTGCAGGACCGGGTCGAGTCCCTCGGCTCGCGCACTTATTTTCTGACGCGTTTTCCCCCGGGCACGGATCCTTCGCGCATGCCGGATCGCATTCGAACGCGCAGATATCTTGAATACAACTACGCGGAATTCATCCGCCAGGCGGCTCCGGACGTGCAAAACGTGAACACCGTCGGCACGCGCGGCTTTTTCTTCGGAGACTCGAACCTGATCACCAGCGGGGACCGCAGCGTCGAAAAGGTCATCGTGCGCGGAGCGGAGCCGGAATATGCGGAAGCGCTTCCCCTGTTTTCGATCGCCCGCGGCCGCTTCATCAGTAGTTTCGACCAGGAACACGCGCGCCCCGTCGTTGTGCTCGGCGCGGCCATCAGCGACTCACTCTTCCCCAACGCGGATCCTCTCGGCAAAACGGTGCGCATCAACGGCGGCACCTATGAGGTCATCGGTGTTTTCGAGCACGATCAGGGGCTGTTCCTGGGACCCGGCGTGGACATCTTCGCCATTGTCCCGCTGAGCGACTTCAAGAAACATTATCCTGAAGCCAAAGAGCTGATTCTGATTTTCACCATCCCCGCGGACGTCAACGTGGAGACAGCCCAGGGCGAGGTCATTCAAGTGATGCGCCGGCTGCGCCGCATTCCCGCGGGCAAGGAAAATGATTTTGAGCTCAGTTCGCCGGATTTCCTCAGCAATTTGTGGAATCAACTGACTGGCGCCTTGGTGATCCTCACTACGGTGATCAGCTCGATTGGCCTGCTCGTGGGTGGCGTCGGGGTGATGAACATCATGCTCATCTCCGTCACCGAGCGGACCCAGGAAATCGGTGTGCGCAAAGCTATCGGAGCGCGCCGCGCGGACGTCCGCTTGCAATTCCTGCTGGAGGCTGTCGTGCTCACGCTGGTCGGAGGCATCATCGGGATATTGATCGGCGCCACCATATCCACGTTAGTGCGGGCCTTCGTGCCTTCCGTTCCCGCAACGCTGTCTTATTTGTGGGTTACAATTGGTTTCGCGATTTCCGTCGGTGTCGGCCTTTTCTTCGGCTATTACCCGGCAAATCTGGCCGCCAACCTCGATCCCATCGACTGCTTGCGGTACGAATAACGATCAGGCGTTCATTTGGCTCAGCGGGGATGCTTCGCGATCCGGCAAGCGACCCTTAGTAGATCAGCTCACGCTGAGCCACGATCCTGTAGGGAAACGCCTGGGTGACCGAACTGATCCAGCAGCTGTCGTATTGAATGGTGGCATTGCCCCCGCCGTTCCAAGCAATCGTCGGTACGCCAGGGGGATTATTGGAACCTAACGCAATAAGGTTGGTATAGGTCGGCGGGATATTACTGTACAGGTTGGCTACAAACAACGAACCGTTCAGCGTGCCATTACCTCCGCCATTTTTCAAGACGTTGCCTTTCCCGATCACCAAAATCAGTCCATTAAAGCTGGGAGTGCCGTTGAAGGTTAACGTTCCGGTGACCAGGAGAATGCCCGTTCCCGAGCCGGGAAACGTATAGTCTCCCTGGACGACGTTAATCGCGGGCGCAGCAGCGGTGCCCAAGTTTGTGGGCGTGGCGCTAGTGGCATTGGGAAACACGTTGGCAGGACCTGCGGCCTGGGTGACCGAGTTAACCAGGTTCGTCAAACCATCGACTGTGGTCAAGGGGCCAAGTGCAGTGCTTACGTCCGACACGGCCGGAGTAGGGGTAGCTCCCGATGTGTAACTTCCCGGAACGTTGAGATAGCCCGGAGTCGTTAGACTGGTCGCAGCGCCGGTGCCATCAGCTCCCAGAGCTGGTTGATTAGCTGGCGCGCCACATCCGACTCCGGCGTTCGGCCCCTGTGCGGCGTCCGTGCCACTCACACCGAAAGCAGCCGAGTGGGGGTTGGTGCCATAGTCCGGATTCGGACCGTCAAAAATCATTGCTCCGGGCATGGGCGGGAAGGAAGTTCGGCTGACTTCGTATTGCGTCATTCGGCGAGAGCCGCTGCTGGTTACGGCCAGGGCCGTCAGTTCATACACGGGCTGGTAAGCGGTATTAGCCGCGGCGCAGCTTGTGTAGGTAATGTTGCTGACGGCAACTTCATTCGTCCCTGTGAAGCAAACGCGATAGCCGGCTGTGGTGTCGCTGCCAGATGACCCATCAACGGGCATGAGCTTTGAACTTGCCGATGGCTTATTGATCTTCGCCATTACGCGGACCCACTTCCAGGGGAGTATCGGAGCAGCGGCATAGCCCGCACTTGCCGACTGCGGTGCCGCGTACCAAGCTCCGGTGGGCACGCCGCCCGCACAAGTTAGCTCCTTGCAGATTTCGTCATCGGGATAATTGGCTCCCAGTGGAAGCCACGGAGTAACTACCTCCCCCGGCGCAGGGTTTGTGATGTAAACAACGCCGTTGGCGACGCCGGGCAGCGCCGTCGTCGGAATAGTGCCGCTCAAGCTGTTCGTAGCCGCGGAGCGCAGCCGGTCGCGGACCTCTTCAATGCCGGCTTTCGATGCAAAAAATGCTGTTTGCTGGTCGCGAAAATTCGAGCTGACATTGGTCTCCGTGTTGGACATCATGACCATGCCCATCCCCACCGCGCTAAGAAGCAGCAATACAAGGATGGCGATGACCAGGGCAATCCCTCGTTCCGACTTGCTGGGTTTCTTTCTGCGAAAAATCATCTTGCTGTTCTCCTAGTTGCAGGACATCGGCGCGCCCGCCGCAGCCATCGAGCAATTGTTCAGCGAGACTTCTCCCTCGAAGTTTGTCTCGATGGCTTGCAGTGTCTTTTGATCGAGCACGCTGGGGTTGCGAATCGTCAAGCTGATCTTGACGGTCTTGATGGAAGCGATGATCTGAGCGCCCGCCGGGGTGCTGATGTCGACCGGCAGCACCGTGACGGGAGTTCCGTCAGCCTTGAAGTAAGAGAAGATGGCAGGGACGGCGACGTCATTGACTTCGGTTCCCCAGTTCTGCGCCTGTCCGGTAAGCGGGTCGGCGCTGATCTTGTCGATTTGGCTGCGTTGGAAACACAAAGTGCAGGCCCCGGAGCCGTT
>DATKEV010000118.1:0-5730 GCA_035511855.1 Candidatus Udaeobacter sp. | reverse complement strand
CAGGATCCATATCCCGGAACACAACACTATAGGAACGATCATCCACAAATGCGACCAGATCCATCCGTTCCTCGCCAGTCCGGCCTGCAAGCTGAATAAGAGCAAGCAGGGAACCCAAGTGACAGCGGACAGCAGCAGGCCCAGAACGGCGAGCTTTCCCACAACATAATCGGCCCTGCTGAACGGCCGGCTCAGGAAAAGCGGGAGGGCGCCGTTGGTCAGATCGCCGGCGATCAAGACGGGGCCAACCCAGCAGTTCAAGAGAAAGGCTAGCTGCGTCTGCACGATCATGATGAACATGAAGTATTGCGTTTCCACGGAGAAGAGACCAGCAGAGCGCATTTGCATGAGCAACTGCGCCGTTTTGTTGTTGGCGATAAAAATGTAGCCCGCGAAAAACAGGGTTGGAACGAGGCTAAGAATCAAGAGAATAACAAAGAAGCGAGATTTGAACAGCTCGGCGAAAGCATAGCGCGTGAGGACAAAAAAGCGGGACCATTCGGGCGAGAGGGCTCCAGTGTACGAATTGTATCTGCGCTTATATACGGCCATCGGCCACTCCCGTTTGTTCCATGGCGTTGAGAAAGATGTCTTCCAACGAATCGCGCCGATGATTCATCCGACGAATCTGCACACCGCGGTCCGCCGCGATTTTGAACACTTCCCTGATTTCGACGCTGTCGGGCATGACCACCTTAATGCGGCCGTTGGCGAAAACCGCGCACTCGCAACCCAGGCCTTCGAGCGCTGACGTAAATGTCTGTTCGGCGCCAATGGTTTCCAATTCGAGAAACTTGCGATTGGCGCGCCGTTCTTCGACGAGATTGCAGATGGAAGCGATATGCCCGTTCCGCAGGATCAGCACTTCATCGCAGGTCTCTTCGACGTCGCGGAGAAGATGCGAGGAAAGCAGCAGGCAGATATCACTGGCCTCACGGATTTCGCGAATGAGTTCGATCAAGCGCTTGCGCGCAGGCGGGTCCATGCCATTCGTTGGTTCGTCCAGAATGAGGACTTTGGGGCCATGGGCGATGGCCTGGGCAAACTTCGCCAGTTGTTTCATACCGAGAGAATACGTTCCTACGGGGCGATAACGCGCTTCGCCCAGTCCCACATAGACGAAAGCTTCGTGCGCGCGCTCCATCGCTTGATTGGAGGGAAGGCCGGAAATCTCCGCCATGTAGCGAACAAAACGGACCCCGGACATTTTTGAAATAAAAGCGTCATTCTCGGGCATGTAGCCGACAAGAGATCGAAGCGCCTTGCCGCTCGTGTGAGAGTCGAGCCCGAGCACGCGGGCGCTTCCTTTGGAAGGGGAGTGAAACCCCAAGAGGGTGTTGATGAGCGTAGACTTGCCGGCGCCGTTGGGTCCGAGCAGCCCAATAGCGCGGCTCTTCAAGACGCCCGTAAGGCCATGAAGGATCGTCCGGCCGCCGAGTTGTACCTCGAGCCCATTGAGCTCGATTGTTGGGTTCATCATTCTGCCAATCATTACGGATTGGCTTGGCGCGAAGTTCCATGATCCGACAAACCTAGTAAGTGGATCAAGGTTGGTAGACCAGGATTTAAGTCAAAGAGCTTGGCGCTGCTGGCCACCTCGATGCGATCACTTTCCCCGTAAGCACAGAATACGGTCGGCTTGACGTCGGCTGCCAGCTGCTGAAGAAGCGCCACCTGCCCGGAAGTAAGCTGCGAAGAGAGCGGTTTCAGAATCGGGCTGAGATTCTGATAAATCATGGCAGAAAAGTTCGCCTGGTTGTCGCTGGGAAGGAGAGCGCGAAACGAAGCGGAGCGAGCCAGAGACGTGCCATTTGCGTGAGTTTGTAGCGCTGCGAGAAGCAGCGCCCGAGAGGGCGCCACGATCATATACCCGTCTGCGAAGGTGTAGTCGTACTCTGTCGAAAGTCCAGCGCTTTGCAATTGGATCGAATAAAACGTTCGGCCACCGGCCTGTTCTTGATTGAGTATCGCGCCGGGCTGGCTGGATTTCTGCGCTTCCCGATTAAGAGCCTGCACCATCTTTTCCATGGCCAACTGAAGAGCCCCCGAATGATTGACCTCGACAATTGCTTTCCACGAAGGTGTGGGAAGAACCGGGCCGTCGAGCGCCAGCGTCATCTCCCCGCCCAGGGCGCTCGCCAAGTCGTTGCGAAGGTCCAGGCCGAGTTCGGCATTTGTCTGAGCCAAGTGTTGGTTGAAGTTGGGATCGGAAGCGCCGATGGTGCTGAAAATGTCATCCAGCATGAGCGCTGGTTGTTTCGCAACGAAAGAAACCGCCGCGCCTGCGTTCGAGGAGACATAATCCAGCGAACCCATAGGAGCCGGAGCGGCCAGCCAGGAGGCGATGCCGTGTCTCTGGCCATTAAATTCCAGAGTAATCCGGTTGTCTCCTTGACTAGAAGATTCTCCGCGCGACGCGATCAAATACCTTATGTCATTGAAGCCGCTATTGCGGAGCGCCTTTGCATCTCCTTGCTGGGTATGCAAACTGCTTATGATCTGGCCGATATTCGCTGCAACCAGAGTTTCGGTGCCGCGGCTGTAGATCTTAGCGATTCGCTGGCCAAAATCCGTCCCGGCAAAGAGAGTTGCTCCGGCGTCGAGTTGCACGCTCATCTGCCGAACCGAGGTGGCGCCGCCACCGACAACCAGCATGTTCGGCCTGACAAGCATTGTCATTCCGCGCTCATCGCCGGCGAGTAAGGAGAGCGACTGCGCGTCCACGACGTGCAAATTGGCTGTGCCTTGCGGGCTCCTCAAGGTGTCGGCAAGGTGATTCTGCAAATAATCCTTCAGTCCCGGCTGCCGCACTTCGGCTAGCAGCACGGGGCCGAGCTCGTGGGAGGCGGAGCTTCCTCTGGCCGTAATCACCACTTCGTCGCCCAAATACTGGCTTATGGTTTGAATTTGGTCGATCAACTCCTGGGGAGTGGGATGCTGATTGGAGTTGCCGCTCTTGTTCCACCAGTCTTCGAGAACTTTGCTCTGCGCGAGCTGTTGCTGGAAGATTTGGTTGGCCTGTTGAAGCGCGTCGCCAAGATTGGGGATGCCGATATACAGGACCGTATCGGCCGGCAGCAAGGGAAGGATTTTGCTTTCATAGCGCGGACCGGGCGTCTGGATTTCAGCCAATGTGTTACGAAGCTTTGAGAATTCCGCAAGCAGCGCCAGTTCGTGATTCAGGTCGCTGCTCCATGCAATCTCCTCGCGGACGGGAACAACGCCGACGCGCTGGGTTGTCGCCACCACATCGCCGGAGTGCAGAATGGATTCCACTCCGGAGTGATTCACGTGGACTTCTCCCTCAATCACGGCAATGCGCGAACCTTTGGTGCCGGAATTCACGGAAAAGACTGTTCCGGTAACGGCTACGGTGCAATCCGGAGCACTAACGTAGAGGTGTCCGGTGCGACGCTTCGCGGCTTGCACGATAATGCGGCCCTGGTCGAGGTGGATGGTTGTGTCGCGACGGGTGGCGCTAACCGCCAATTCCGCACGCTGATTCATTTCCACTTGGGAGCCCTCGAAAAGGCGCACCTTGGCATGGGAATTGGCGGTGGTGCGAATGAATTCACCTTCGCCAACCTCGTCACCTGGTTTCAATGCGCGCTCGCCGGCGGAACCAATGCCGTACGCTTGCCCTTCGATGGAATCGACCCGCGCGCGGCTGCCTGGAGGGCCAGCGAAGTACCAGGCGCGCCCTGTCCAGACCAAGGCAACCAGCAAGGCCACGGTTGCCGCAGCGAAGGAAAGTCTGGCAAAGCTCCACTGGAAACCGCGTGACGCGGGCTCCATCCGCCAGTTGACGCTCGTCGCGCCATCAACTCCACGGCCAACAGCATAAGAACGGCACGAGACGCATTCTCGGAGGTGATGTTGCACGATTAGCGCGCGGGCCGGAGGAAGCTCGTGCTGATGAAACGCCGGGAGCAGAGAACGAATATCGGCACAGCCACGGATCGGCTGCAGAGCACTGGGTGCGACTCCCTCGGTTTCGCCTGGTTGCAGTCGCTGCCAGACGCGCTCAGCCGAGGCAGATAGCGTCTTAGCGTCGGGCTGTTCGCCGCGCAGTTCGGAAATCGCCTGATCAAGGTGGTCGTCTTGCTTCGATCGAAAGAATTTCATGATGCACCTTTCATAAAGCCACGAAGCCTCTTCTTTAGTCGTGCGCGGGTACGATGCAGGGTTACTGCCACCACGGCCTGAGATGTGTTCATCGCCTGGGCAATTTCGGGGTTGTCCAGCCCTTCGAGATAGCGGAGGACAAACATCTCGGCAGTGCGCGGATTCAGGGTGGCAAGCTCCCGGCGAAGCCAATTCTTGATTTCCAAGGAGGACACCGCTCGTTCAGGGGAAAAACTGGAATCGTATTGCAGCTCGTTGGCCGATTCAACCGGCAGGAGCTCGCGATGGCCCCTGGACCGGATAAGGTCCAGGGCGGCGTTCACCGCTGACCTCTGTAAGTAACTCTGCAGATTGGAGATACGGCCGGGGTCGACAGTCCCGCGGGCCAGCCGGAGGAAGACGGATTGCGAGACGTCTTCCGCGTCCGCCACGCTGCCGGTTACGCGGTAAGCAGCCTTGAGGACAGAGGCCTGGTGTGTGCGAAAAACCTCTTCAAGCTCTGCGAACGCTTCCGTCACCATGATGTTTTCTATCGCGGCCGCCAAGCATCCCTCCTCGGCTCTTCTATAACCTAAACGCGATAGCCAGGAACTTCTTAACACACAATTTGGATTGCGACCCAATTTGCTCGGCGGGAGGTCCCAATTTTGAACTTGTCTCTTGTCGGTGGCCTTTGACGGTCGAGCCATCCTTTAACTGGCTAGTGAAGCTCTAGGCTTGAAGTGGTCTGACGTTGAATTCGGCAGTGGAGCCATCAACTTGAGCCGCGCCGTGGTTCGTCAGCATATTGGCGAAATGAAGACGGAGAATCGTCGGCAAGCCGGAAGTAATGGTGCGGTCGGGTTTACTGGCGTAACTTCCGCATCGCCCGTGATCCGGGCACAACCACCAAAGTGGCATTGCAAACTAGATGTCTTCCTTTGCGGCTCGGCTTTGACGGCCCTTGCCTAGGGCAGCAAGTCGAAGGTCATGGAAGCGAAATCAAGGCGGACTTCGCGCGCCTGGGTGAGCACGTCCATGCCGAGATGGCCGTAGTGAAACTCGTCGCCCACCGGCTTGGAGTAGACACGCGCGGGACGAAGTGTCGCGTCAAAACCTCCGACACGGAAGTGCATTTCCGGGAGCTCGATGATGTCGCGTTTGTTCGAGCCGCCAACCTCCGTGACTTGCTTTTTGCTTTTGGTCCCGCGCTCTTTCAAGAGCGTTGCGAAGTCATCGGCGAAGCGCGTCCAGAGCTGCGAGCCTGACTGTTCGCCGCTGTCCAACTCGAAATCGAGTAGCTTGCCGTCGAAGAGCATGCGCGTGACGGGAGTCGTGCCATCGAAGCACAGATTCTCGTCGCGATTTTTCCGACTGGCCGCTGCAGCGCCAGTCTCAAATGTTCCGTCGGATTTCCAGGCGAGGGATTGCAGCGCTATAGGAACCTGAATTCCAATGAGGCCGGGCTGCAGGTCGCTCATAGGCTCCTGGGAATCGGGCAAGACGAGGAAGGCCACATTGCGCAGCCGCGTGTCGCCCACGGAAAGTTCGTCGATTACCGCGGTGCGAATCTTCGCTGCCCCGCCAGCTGAGTCGGTGACGCTGGCCGAAGAATCGTCGACGGCA
>DATKEV010000117.1:0-5000 GCA_035511855.1 Candidatus Udaeobacter sp. | reverse complement strand
ATCCGGTATTAGCTTGCCTTTCGGCAGGTTATTCCGATCTCCCAGGCAGATTATCCACGTGTTACGCACCCGTGCGCCGCTCTACTAGGATTGCTCCATTCGCGCTCGACTTGCATGTGTTAGGCACGCCGCCAGCGTTCGTTCTGAGCCAGGATCAAACTCTCGTTTGAAACCTGTCGCTTGGGCGAAAAAAAATGCTCCGATTTGCATCGGAGCCAGCCTACCCAAGCAAATTATTGTCGCTCGAATTTACTCAGACCATTCGCGCTCGAAAACTCGAATGGCTTCGAACAGATTCTGGCACATCGTATCGGTTGTCAAAGAGCGAGGCCCCCCTGTCCAGCAGAAAGGCAGTTCTACAGCCCAGCGAGTATGCCAAGTGCACGGGAGAAAGTCAACAGCAGATTGACGGACGATTTCCACAGAAATACTCAAGACGTTCTAAGTGGTTGCAGCGTGGTAGGATGCGGCAAAACTGTGAATCGTGGCCGGTGCATCGTGACTGATGGAAAGAGATCGCGCGCAGGAAAAGGAAGTGTTGCTCTTCTTGAGCAGCGTCTTTTCGGCAGTGTGAAGAAATCTGAAATGCTGCGCGCCGGGGATCGTGTCGGTGTGGCTGTGTCGGGCGGGGCGGACTCGGTGGCGCTGCTGCTGCTCTTGCTGGAGCTGTGCGACAAGCTCGGTGTGGTGCTGGGCGTGGTGCACTTCAATCACAAGCTCCGCGGGAAGGCTTCGGAGGCAGACCAAGAGTTTGTGGCAAAGCTCGCGGTGAAACATGGACTGGAGTTTCATGTGGGTTCCACTCGCGTCGCGAAGAAAGCAAAACAGGAGCGGGCGAATCTCGAGGATGCCGCACGGCGCGCGCGGTATGACTATTTTCGTGGCCTCGTAGAGTCCGGGAAGCTGGCACGCATTGCCGTTGCGCATACGGCGGACGATCAGGCTGAAACTGTGCTTGCCCATTTGATGCGCGGAACGGGACTGGCCGGGCTGGGCGGGATTCATCCTGTGGTGGGCGGCATCGTTCGGCCGTTGCTGGGCGTTCGCAGGCAGGAGCTTCGCACGTTCTTGCGGACCAAGAAACAGCATTGGCGCGAGGACCTCACGAATCGAGACACAAAAAGAATGCGGGCGCGCATTCGAATGAAACTGCTTCCTCTCCTTGAGAAACAATTTCAGCCGGCGATCGTTGAACACCTTTGCACGCTTGCGGAGCTGGCCCGGGAGGACGAGGCATTTTTCGAGACGGCGCTTCAAGAATGGGCGACCGAGGCAGTGAAACGAAACGTGGACGAAGCACGAATTTCCGTTCCGGAGCTACTTCGGCTACCGCACAGAAAAAAACCTAACGCAGAGACCACAGAGGGCGCAGAAGACAAAGAGAAGAAAGAAGCGGCATCGGCGCTAAGCAAACGGCTGGTGCGAAGAATAGTAGAAGAAGTGAAAAGACGCCCCGGGCAGCTGGGAGCCTCGCATGTGAATGCCGTGCTCGAGCTGGCGGGTGAAGGACGAACAGGTAGTTCGCTATCGCTGCCGGGCGGAGTGGAGGTGAGGAAAGAACGCGACGCCCTAGTGTTTCGGACAAAGGAAGGTGAAGCATCGGGGAACGCACGCGGTGCTGCGCGAACTTACGAATACCGCATCGATATGGTGAACGGCGAAAAGGAAATAGCGGTTGCGGAACTGGGGTGCGTCTTCCGCCTCAGGGTGATTGACTGGCCTGCCCAGAGAGGGGAAACTAGTAAGGATGTAGCGGTCCTGGACCGCGACCGGGTGCGTTTCCCATTGGTCTTGCGCAACTGGCGCCCCGGTGACCGATTGCGTCCCCTCGGGCACAGGAGCGCACACAAGCTGAAGAGCTTGCTGAACAAGAAACACATCAGCCGGTGGGAGCGCGATGGCTGGCCGGTGCTGACGAGCGGCGAGACTCTGCTATGGGCTCGGGGCTTCCCGCTCGCCTCGGAGTTCGCCGCTGATGAACGGACGCGTGAAGGAATCGTAATCGCCGAGGAACAGCTTTGACGGCTGGAGATGGAGTGACCTATTCGGCGGCGCGCATCGCCACCCGCGTGGCGGCGCTGGGAAAAAGTATTTCGCGCGAATGCAACGGCCGGCGTTTGGACCTTGTTGTGACGCTCGACCGGGGCTTTGTGTTCGCGGCGGACCTGATGAGGCGAATCGACGCGCCGGTGGTCTGCCATTTCGTCCGCGAAGACGTGCGTGACGTGGATCACGGCGGACACCCGCGTCGTGAAGTTTTTTTTGGTTCCCGCCCGGAGCTGGGCGGACGGGATGTCCTGGTGGTGGATGCTGTGCTGGAAAGCGGCGTGACCCAGGAATTTCTGCTGCGACGTCTCGGGGAAACCCGGCCGCGTTCGATCCGGCTGGCGGTTCTGCTGGATAAGACGGCGAACCGCCGCGTGGCTCTGGAGCCCGATTACTTCGGCTTCCGGAATGCATCTAAACAAGTGTGGGTTGGCTACGGCTTGGCAGCGGCCAACGGCACGGGGCGCAATCTTCGGCAGCTCTCCGCGGGGACGAAGGCGGCCCCGAGGAGAAGTAGCAAGGGACGGAAGAAATAGGGGTTCAGCAAGTTTCTTCCAGCGGTTTTCAGGATTTGTGAGGACAACGTGAATTCTAGTTCCACGGCAAAAACAATTCTCTTCTGGATCTCGATCGTGTTCCTGGGCGTGATGCTGTGGCGGTTGGTGTCGGCAAACGGAGCGCAGTCGCAGAAGCAGGAACCCAGCTACAGCGAATTCATGGCCAAAGTCGACGCCGGTCAGGTGAAGGAAGTCACGATGTACCTGTCCGCGAACAGCTATGAGTTGCAGGGAGAATACATTCAGCCCGCCAACACGAAATTCATCGTTCTGATTGCCAAGGAGAATGCACCGGAAGTCACAAAGGCTTTGCATGACAAGGCTGTGCAACTGAAGGTGAAAGAAGTACGCAGCGGCGACTGGCTGTTGATCATGTTGAATGCGTTGCCGCTGGTTTTGCTGGTTGGGTTTTGTCTGTTCCTGATGAGGCAGATGCAGGCGGGCGGGAACAAGGCATTGAGCTTTGGCAAGTCGCGCGCGCGGCTGCTTTCCGCGCAGCAAAAAAAGGCGACGTTCAAGGATGTCGCCGGCACGGACGAAGCCAAGGAAGAGCTGCAGGAAATCATCGAGTTCCTGAAGGATCCGCAGAAGTTTCAGAAGCTGGGCGGACGAATTCCCAAGGGCGTGCTGCTTGTTGGACCTCCAGGCACGGGCAAGACGTTGCTGGCGAGGGCGATCGCCGGCGAAGCGAACGTGCCGTTCTTCTCGATTTCCGGTTCGGACTTCGTGGAAATGTTTGTCGGGGTGGGCGCCAGCCGTGTGCGCGATCTTTTTGAACAAGGCAAGAAGAATGCGCCATGCATTATCTTCATTGATGAAATTGACGCTGTGGGCCGCCATCGCGGCGCGGGACTTGGCGGCGGTCACGACGAGCGCGAGCAGACGCTGAACGCGTTGCTGGTGGAAATGGACGGTTTCGAGTCGAACGAAGGAGTGATTCTGATTGCCGCGACGAACCGGCCCGATGTTTTGGATCCGGCGTTGCTGCGGCCGGGCCGCTTTGACCGGCGTGTCGTTGTGGCGCGCCCGGACGTGAAGGGCCGCGAAGAAATTCTGCGCGTGCACACACGCAAGGTACCCATTGGCGATGACGTGGATTTGTCTATCATCGCGCGAGGGACGCCGGGATTCTCCGGAGCCGACCTCGCGAATCTGGTGAACGAAGCGGCACTGTGGGCAGCGCGGCAGAGCCGCAAGTTCGTCATGATGGCGGACTTCGAGATGTCCAAGGACAAGGTCCTGATGGGCGTCGAGCGCAAGTCCATGATTCTTTCCGACGAAGAAAAGAAAAACACGGCGTATCACGAAGCCGGGCACGCGCTGGTTGCGGCGATGACGCCAGGCGCCGATCCCGTTCACAAAGTGACCATCATTCCGCGTGGCATGGCGCTCGGACTCACCATGCAATTGCCGGAAGACGACAAACACACCTACACCCGGGAATATCTGGAAGCGATGCTGGCCGTGTTGATGGGCGGGCGTTCGGCGGAGGAAATTTTCCTGGGACACATCACCACGGGCGCGGGCAACGACATCGAGCGCGCCACCGAAATCGCGCGCAATATGGTTTGCGAATGGGGCATGAGCAGTCTTGGCCCGCTGGCTTTCGGAAAGAAAGAAGAAGCCATCTTCCTGGGCCGGGAGATTACCCAACATCGCGACTACTCCGAAGACACGGCCATCCAGATCGACAAGGAAGTGAAGCGCATCGTGAACGGCGGCTATGAAAGCGCGAAAAATCTTCTTTCGAATCATCGCGAGACTCTCGAGCGCATCGCCCAGGCGCTGCTGGAACGCGAGGTCATCGACGCGAACGAAGTGAAGATGCTGATGGAGGGCAAGCCGCTGCCGGAAAAGCCGCGGACGCCGCCACCCCAGGCTCCGCCAGCGCCGAGCACCGATCCAAAGGTCGTGCGGCCGGAGTTCCGCCCCGCGCCGGGCTTTACGCGCGGAGAAAACCCCGCCAAGGCGTGAAGGACAGAGCTCAGTATTCGGTGATCAATTTTGATTGAAAAGTTAGTGGATAAGACTGCAGGGGCACGAGAAATCGTGCCCTTTTTTTTGATTTGACTGCCTTCATGGGCCATCACAAGCGGTGCCCGTTTTTCTGAAAAAGGCGTAGAATACGGCCATGGGAAAGCCGACTGGCGAAAATCTGAACGTTACGTGCCCGTGCTGCCAGGCGAAGCTGGTGGTGGACTCTGTTTTCGGCGCCGTGCTTTCTCATGAGGTGCCCCCCAAGGCGGGGCCGAACGTCGATCTTACCGACGCCCAAAAAATCCTTGCTGAACAAAACCGCCAGCGGGAAGACAAATTTGCGGATTCGTGGTTCCAGGAAACCAACAAAGAAGACATCCTGGCGAAAAAATTTGAAGAGGCGATGAGGAAGGCCAAGGA
>DATKEV010000116.1:0-2399 GCA_035511855.1 Candidatus Udaeobacter sp. | reverse complement strand
GGCCCGGAACGCGTTCGTGGAAGTATTGTAACTCGGATGGAAGCAGCCGCGAGCGACACGTTCGGACTCGACACGTCTGTGACGCCGGTGTGACGGAACAATGGTCAACTCAAAGGATGAAGGGGGTATTGTCGAGAAATTGCAATTTTTCAGAATCCGCGCTGGAAGCATTCAAGAGCAAATGGGGGATGCCAGGAGTGATTTATGTTATCGTCTCATAATCCGTTGGTCCTAGGTTCGAATCCTAGCGGGCCCACCATACAATCCAGGTCCGGACCGGACACATAGGTGACAGAACGTACCGGCTACATAGGTAACACTTTTGGGCCAAAAGGATTGTCGAGAGGCTGCAGAGTTTTTTCCTCCAGATCGATGTAGCCGAGGTCGTAATCCATAAAGCTGACCAGCCAAATACCTTCTTCGACCTCCTTGATCCCGACCGCCTGACCCGCGAAGACCGTGCTGAGATTAATTTTTTTGCGGTGTAGACAGATGCGTCCGCAGCTGGTGACGTGGATGGTGCGGTCGTGAAAAGGATAAGCCAGTTCCGGCAGGCCGCGATAGGGACGAGTGGCGGGCGTATAGACTTCCGCGGGGCACTTCATGTCGAGAGCCTGGTGCGGCCGCTCGTTGTTGAACTCCTGGAGAAAATCATCGAATTTGCTCTGCTGCTGCAGACTGTTCAGGCTTGCGGGACGAGTGGTTTCCGTCTTGAGAGTGAGATGCATGCGTTCATGCCGGCCATTCTGCTGCGGATGACCGGGTTGGATGCGTTCGATCGCGATGCCCAGACGCAACCACCAGACGGAAAGCTTGGAGAGGTTGAACAAGGAGTTGGGCGAGGCGAAGGGGACGCCGTTGTCTGAGCGGATGCTGCTGGGCAGGCCGCGTTCTTTAAACAAGTGCTCAAAGGCCGTAAACGCAAGGGATTCACAGGTAGATTCCAGGGCTTCACAGAGGAGCAGATAGCGCGAAGCGTGATCGGTGACGGTCAGCGGGTAGCAGTATTTTTTGTTGCCCAGCAGAAACTCGCCCTTGTAATCGGTGCACCACAGTTCGTTGGGCTTCTGCCCCAAAGACAACGGCGTGCCCTGAGCATGGTTGCGCCGGCGCCCTCGGCGCTGGACTAGGCCGTGGCGATCGAGTACGGCATGGATGGTGCTGCGGGCGGGAACCTTTACCTCACAGGAAAAGCGACGCAGTAAGCGTTCGCGGATCTTGCGTGCGCCCCAGTAGGGTTTCTCCCGTTTGAGGTTCAGGATGGCAGTCTCGACCTGCTGAGGCAGTTGGTTACCGTAGCGCCAGGGCCGACGCGAACGGTCCGTCAGAGCTTCCAGACCGGATTCCTTATAGCGGTCCAAGATCTTATAGCCGGTCTTGCGAGAGATCGCGAACTCTCGACACAGAGCCGCCATTTTCTCCCCGTCCAGCAAGCGCGCCACAAAGCGAACACGTTCATCCATAACCGAACACTCCTTCCAAGGCATCACTCCCTTCCCTAAAGGGAAAAAGTGTCACCTATGTGTCCGGTACAAACTGTCACCCATGTCTCAGGCCGCTCAGTTGTTCACGATTCGCTGAGTTCCTGTAGCGTCACCCACGCGATTGCGGCGCTTGGCCTGCCATGCTAGAGTCTCGCAGCTCAACTCAGATGCTTGCATATCTTTGCGGCCCCATCGAGTTTGCTCAGGAAGGCGGAAGGTATTGGCGGCGCAAGCTGGCCCCGTTTCTTGACGAGCAACTCGGTCATCGCGTTTACGATCCCGCGGAAGACGAGAGGAAGAACCTCTCCGACGAAGAGGCCGTGAACTTTCGCGAGTGGAAGAAGACTGATCTCGATCGTTTCCGGCGTGTCATCAGGAAAATCATCGCATTCGACCTCGATCTGATCGAAAACCACGCTGATTATCTAATTTGCTATTGGGATTCCGGCGGTGCGCAAAGCGGCGGCACTTCCGCGGAGCTTACGGTGGCGCATCGAAAGGGCATTCCCGTGTATCTCGTAACTCCGCTGCCCATCGAACAGATTAGCGGCTGGATGCTTGGTTGTTCCGATCAGGTGTTCGCGTCCGTCGAGCAGTTGAAGGAATTTCTGGCGGTCCGATTCGCTCGCGAAAAGAGACGCACCTCTGGAAGGATTGATCGTACCCGCTGCTGATGGAAAAAATTCTCATCGCCGTCGGGAGTGCCCGCAAGCCAAAGGTGGAAGCCGTTCGCGATGCGCTTGCCGTTATTCGTCCGTTTCTGGATGGCAACGGGGATTGCGAAATTGTGCCGGTCGAAGTGGCCAGCGGGGTCCGCCACACGCCGCTCTCGCGCGAAGATTTGATGGCTGGGGCACGACGGCGCGCTGAGACGCTCGTTCACATCGCTCGCGACTCCAATGCGCCCTGGAAGTA
>DATKEV010000115.1:0-16417 GCA_035511855.1 Candidatus Udaeobacter sp. | reverse complement strand
TCCCGGCAGAGCCAGCGGCGGATTTCTCACCGGCAGGATGGGAGCCGAAGACACGGTCGAAGATCGCATCCACATAACGAAGCTGGCGCTGGAGATCGAAAGTGCGCGCGAGCGCTTTCGAATCGAGATACTTGGAGATGCGCAGATCGGCCGCCACGCGCGCGCGGAAACTGGTGTCGGTTTCCCACGTGGCCATGGCATTTTCCTGGACCGCCTGGTAGGCGTCTTCGCGCGGCATGCCTTTTTCCACCAAGTCCTGGAGCAACTGCCCGGAAAAAACGAGCCCGTGCGTGGACTCGAGGTTGCGCAGCATGCGGTCGGGGAAAACCCGCATCTGACCGACAATCGTGGTCATTTTCGAAAGCATGTAGTCCACAAGAATCGTAGAGTCGGGAAGGATGACGCGCTCGACGGAGCTGTGAGAAATATCGCGCTCGTGCCAGAGCGCGACGTTTTCGAAAGCCGCGATCATGTTCGAACGGACAAGCCGCGCGAGGCCACAGATTTGTTCAGAGGTAACGGGATTGCGTTTGTGGGGCATCGCGGAGCTACCGCGCTGCTCGCCGCTGAAGGGTTCTTCTGCCTCGCGAACTTCGGTGCGCTGGAGATGCCGGATTTCGAGAGCGATTTTCTCGAGCGTAGCGGCAATGAGGGCGAGCGAGCTGACATAATGGGCGTGGCGATCGCGCTGGATGACTTGCGAGGCCACGGGAGCAGCTTTCAAGCCGAGTCTCTTGCAAATCCTCTCTTCCATCTCCGGTCCGAGATGCGAAGCGTTGCCGACGGCTCCGGAGATTTTTCCGACCGCCATTTGCTCTGCGGCGGTGCGAAACCGCTCGATGTTGCGCTGATTCTCCGCGAACCAATTGGCGATTTTCAGCCCAAAGGTGATGGGCTCGGCGTGTACGCCGTGGGTGCGGCCGATCTGCGGGGTGTGGCGAAATTCATGGGCACGAACATCGAGGATTTCGCCAAAGAGAACAAGGGCACGCTCGATCAGTTTGGAAGCATCGCGAACTTGAAGGGCTTGTGCGGTGTCGACGACGTCATTCGAGGTCATGCCGTGGTGCAACCACCGGGCAACGTCGGGATCGCCGATGGATTCGCCAAGGGCCATCGTGAAAGCTATGACGTCGTGCTTCACGCGAGCTTCGAGATCGAGGATGCGGGCGACGTCCACTTTGGCGCGCGCGCGAAGGGCGGCAGCAGCTTCTTTCGGAATCTGACCCGCCTCGGCAAGCGTTTCAGCGGCGGCCAGCTCGACTTCGAGCCATTTTGCGAACTTATTGGCGTCGCTCCAAACGCGGCCCATCTCTTCGCGTGTATAACGTAGAATCAATTCCTCCTCCTCACGTCATAGCGGGCGAAGCCCCACGAGCTCACCGCTTGCAGTTCCATGATACCGCACATGGCGAACCTGGCAGGCACGCCGGAGCAAGAAAGAAGTGTCCGGAATTGGGATGACCAACGGCGGTAGTGGACGATGGGATGAGGATTGCAGCGCCACGGAAGGGCCTAAAGTGTTCGCCGAAAAGGGTTTGAGAGTTGATTTGAGGCGGCATGGGAGTTGCAAATTGCAGGGGGGTAGATGATCTACAGCCAAGGAGTAGGATCTCGATAGCCTTGGATGGAACAAATGGCCGGGGCGTGACGTCAATACGAAGAGCAGGAGCAGGCTGGGCACACGGCTGAGCTGGGGCGGTTCGTCAATCCAATTGAATAGAGAAAAGTTTAGGAGAGGGATGAGTCGATGACCGAGAAGAAAGCGTGGTACCAGAACCGGATTGAGCTTTTGCAGGGGACCTTGGACCTGCTGATTCTGCAGACGCTTCAGTGGGGTGCGCAACACGGCTACGGAATCAGCGTGGCCATTCGCAATCGTTCGGGCGAGATCTTGCAGGTGGATACCGGCTCCTTATACCCAGCCCTGCACCGACTGGAGAGACAAAAGTGGATCAAAGCGGAATGGAAGACCTCCGAGAACAACCAGCGCGCGAAGTTTTACCAGCTGACGGCCGCCGGAAAGAAACAACTGACAAGAGAGCGGTCAAAGTGGTCGCAGCTTTCCGACGCGATCGCGGGCGTGCTGCAGCCTGAGGAGTAGTGAGGACGCAGCAAAGTAAGAAAGTAAGAAAAGCAGAGGTGGCCCGTGAGTTTCTGGCGGCGCAAAAAGAGAGAAGAGGAACTTGGCGAGGAAGTGCGGAGCCATCTGGAGATGGCGGCCCGGGAGCGCTTGGAGCGAGGCGAGACAGAAAAGGAAGCGGGACGCGCGGCGCTGCGGGAATTTGGGAACGTAGGTCTGGTGAAGGAGGTCACCCGGGACGTTTGGGGATGGAAATGGTTGAGAGACGCCGCTGATGATGCGCGTTACGGACTGAGGATGTTGCTGAAGAACCCGGGATTTGCGGCCGTCGCCATTTCGTCGCTAGCGCTCGGCATCGGCGCCACTACCGCGGTGTTCAGCGTGGTCTACGGGGTCCTGGTAAACCCGTACCCGTATGCCAATTCGGACCGCATGGTGCACCTAGTGGTCCACGACAACGCCGGCAACCGCCGCTTCGTAAACCTCAATGGGCCGCAATTGCGCGAGCTTCGGCAGGCCACATCGGTCGAGAGCGTTGCCGCCATGGACGAGTGGGACCTCACCACGACGGAAGGCGATCTTCCCGAAAACGTCCAAGCTGTATATCTCACTTCCAACGCTTTTATTCATTTTGGCGTGCCGGCACTGCTGGGGCGCGGATTCCTGCCCTCGGATGCACCTGAGGGTCAGGATCCCGAGAATGTAGCTGTGCTCGGTTATCAGTTCTGGCAGCGGCACTATAACGGCGATCCCGACATCGTCGGGAAGAAAATACAATTAGTCCATAAAAGCTACGAGGTCGTGGGCGTGGTCCGTCCGCGGTTTACCTGGGGCGACGGCGAAGTCTATCTGCCGCTCAAGCTAACAGCCGATCCGGTGCGAACATTTTTTCCCATGATTCGGCTGAAGCCAGGAGTCACGCGCGCGGCGACCAACGCGGAGTTTCAATCCCTCCTCGAGCAATTCGCGAAGCAAACCCCGAACCACTTCCCCGAGCATTTTCACGTGACGCTGGAAGGATTGAACGACCACTTCGTAGCTGACATCGGCGGGACATTGTACCTGCTGCTCGCTGCAGTGGCTTTGTTGCTGCTGATCGGCTGCGGAAACGTTTCGATTCTTCTGTTGGCCCGCGCCACGGGGCGCCAGCACGAGCTGGCGGTCCGGTCGGCCGTCGGTGCCGCCCGCTCGCGCATCCTGAGGCAACTGCTGACGGAATCGTTGTTGCTGTCGATCAGCGGGGCGGCCCTTGGCGTGGCACTGGCTCATAGTCTGGTGAAGCTCATCGTCAATTGGCTCCCGGAATTCTCTTTCCCTCATGAGGCAGCGATCAGCATCAACCTGCCGGTACTGTGCTTCAGCGTGGGTCTTGCCCTGCTGACGGGCATCGTTTTCGGCATCTCGCCGGCTCTTCAATCCGCGCGCCCGGATGTAGCTCGCGTGATGCAAGCCAATACGCGCAAAATGACGGCTGGAGTTCATGGCCGACGGACTCACAGCATCCTGATCGCGGGCCAGATGGCCCTAACGCTTCTTTTGCTAGCTGCAGCCGGCGTGGCGATGCGGGGGTTCATGCGCTTGATGCACGTGAACCTCGGTTACGATCCGCAAAACGTCATGTCTGTTGGCATCCCCGTGCACGACAACACCTACACTACCTGGGAGTCGAGGAGAGCGTACTTCGATCAACTCCTGCGGAAAGTCAGCACGACACCGGAAGTTGTTTCCGCCGGACTTTCGACCAATGCCACTCCGCCGAACAACGGATGGGAACAGCGATTCGAGATCTCCGGCAAGCCGGCGGCCGAGCAACAGCGAGCGCGGATTAATTTCGTCAGCCCCGAATATTTCTCCGTGCTGCGCATTCCCCTGCTACAAGGAAGAATCTGGGAGGAAAGCGAAACGGAGCACGGCTCCAAGCTCGCGCTGATCAATCAGACGCTGGCTCGCCAATATTTTCCGAACGGCGGTGCGGTCGGCAGCGAGATCCGCGTGCCCGAGCTGAAAGGCGAGCCTCCGTTTCAACTGGCGGTCGCCGGGAGCGACAGTTGGTTTCAGGTCATCGGCATCGTCGGCGATGCCCGCGATGATGGCCTGCGCAATCCCATCAAGCCCTCCGTGTTTGTGCCATACACGGTCATGCTGGGCGTTTGGACACAGATCCTCGTCCGGACCCGGGTCCCGCCACTCACGGTACTCCGCGCTGTCCGCGAACAGATTCATGCTGTTGATCCTGACCAGCAATCTTTCCGGGATGTTCGCGATCTCGATGGCTGGATCAAACTGCAACCGGAATGGGCAGAGGGACACCTGGTAGCCACGCTGTTTGCAGGATTTGCCATCCTGGCGCTGACGCTGGCCGCCATCGGCCTGTACAGCGTGATCTCCTACACCGTGGCTCAGCGAACCGGTGAATTTGGCATACGCATGGCGCTCGGGGCGATGCGCAAGGATGTCCTCCTGATGGTGTTTCGTTCGGCGGCGATGAGCATAGGGGGTGGTGTTCTCGCTGGAATCATTCTGACGATCACGCTCCATCGGGTACTCGCGCGCTGGATTCAGGGCGGCTCACTCGACGCGCTGGTCCTTGCGGGGGTGATCCTGCTGCTGCTCGCGACCTCTGGATTGTCGTGCCTGATACCTGCGCGAAGAGCGTCGTCCCTAGATCCCGTCGTGGCGCTGCGATACGAATGAAAAAAGTGTCATCAGGAATCAGAGGTCAGCTTTCCATCCGGACCACTGCAGGTCCTTCCTTTCCAGGTCCGCTTGAGACCAACCTGCCGTATCTTGTTGGCAGATAAGGGCCTACTGCCGGCCTAACCGTCACTCTCAATTCCTGTCTAATGAACCGGATGCCACAGAGCGTCGAGAGCACCCCGGCCACCGCGGATAGCGACGCCCTAGCCGTCGAGCGCACCCTCGCGGGCGAACGCGAGGCGTTTCGCGTGCTCGTCGAACGGCACAGCCACAACGTTTTCCGCCTGGCTTACCGCATGACCGGCAACCAGCACGACGCGGAAGAGGTGGTTCAGGAGGCGTTCTTGCGCGCGTACCAAAAATTGGGACAGTTTGCGGCTCGAGCAAACTTTGGAACCTGGGTCTATCGCATCGCCGCGAATTACGCGATTGACCGCATGCGTCAGCGGCAAAAAGAAGAGTCCCGTCGGCACAACCCGAACGCGGAGACTGAAGATGGAATGGAGCAGGACCCTTTGAGCCGAGTGCAGGACACCGCGCCGACGCCGGAACGGCTGACGCAAAGCCTGGAGCTCCGCGACCAGATGGAGCGCGCCCTCGCGGCACTTTCCCACGCGGAACGCACGGCCTTCGTGATGCGCCACTGGGAAGGCTGCGGGATCGAAGAAATCGCCGAGGTCTTGAAATCGAATTCCAGCGCGGCCAAGAATACCGTTTTTCGCGCGGTGCAAAAATTACGGAAGGCGCTGCAGCCTCTTGTTGGAACGGACGTGCAGGCCAAAGCGATGGGCACGGAATTATGAAACATCTGACCGAAGAAGAGTTGATCGCGTATCGCGAGGGAATCGCGTCAGAAAAGGCGGCCATGGCGGTACACCTGTCCGGCTGTGACGAGTGTCGCGGCGAACTCGAACGGCTTGATGCCGTGCTGGCCGCGCTGGACACGCTGCCGGTTCCGGATCCCGGCGCCGACTATGGCCGTCGGGTATGGCAACAAATTGCCCTGCGGCTGCCGGAGAAATCCACGCGATGGTGGCAGGTTTGGATGGAGCCACGACGGCTGGCGGGCATGGGGGCAGTTGCCGCGCTGGTCATTGCGGCGTTTCTTGTTGGGCGTATTTCGACGACGCGGGATCGTACCGTTGAGAAAGCCGCGAATCAAGAGCAAGTGCGCGAACGTGTGCTCGTGGTTGCCGTGGGCCAGCATCTTGGCCGCTCCGAAATGATGCTGGTCGAGCTGTCGAACGCGGAGCCAGCGAATCCTAAACAGAAACAAGTGAATATTTCCGCCGAGCAGCACCGCGCCGAAGACTTGCTGGAAGAAAACCGCCTCTACCGCCAAACGGCGTTGCAGGAAGGCGATGCGGGGCTGGCAAACATTTTGGACGAACTCGAGCGCGTGCTGCTGGATGTGGCCCACAGCCCGGAAGAAGTCACGCCGGCACAGCTCGAATCAATCCGCCACAAAATTGAAGCGCAGGGAATTTTGTTTAAGGTGCGGGTGGTCAGCAAGGAACTGGAGCAGCGGCAGGGCGCGACGAAGCCTTCGCCCGCACCGAACGATTCCACGAAGAGAGAGAGGAACAAAGTATGACCAGCGGGAACTTAGGGAGACAAATGGGCGCGGCGTGGATCACGGTGGCAGCGTTGTTGCTGGCACCGACTGCCGCGCGAGCGCACCGGCATGGCTTGAGCAATCTGTCTCCGGCGAATGAACTGGCCATCGCGCAGCAGGGCAAGGATACCGACCGGGAAGAAGCGCGGATGGAGCAGGATGAAGCCAAACGTGAGCGTGAGCAAGAAGCCCGCGAGCGGGAGGAGGAGAAACGCGAGCGCGAAGAACAGGCCCGCGAACGCGCTCAGGAAAAAATCGAGCGGTTGCAGGAATTGTACGACGACGGCCGCGAAGCTCTGGATGACGACCGCTACGACCAGGCGGCGTCGAAATTCCAGCAACTGGTGGAATTGAACGGTCCGCAAACGGACGCCGCACTCTATTGGAAAGCGTATGCGGAGAACCGCTTGGGCAAGAGGGACACGGCATTGGCCAGCATTGCGGACCTGAAGCGGCGATTCCCGCAGAGCCGGTGGCAAAAGGACGCCAGCGCGCTGGAGATTGAAGTGAAGCAGGCGACTGGCCAACCTGTAAAGCCGGGCGACCAAAGCGACGACGAATTGAAGATGCTGGCGCTGCAGGGAGTCATGAATGGTGATGCGCAAAAAGGGCTTTCCATCCTGGAAAATATTCTGAATGGATCGGGAACTCCCAAGTTGAAATCGCGCGCACTATTCATGGCGGCGCAGAGTGGTCGGCCGGAAGCGCGAGAGGTCTTGGCCAAGATAGCGCGCGGACAATCCAATCCGGACCTGCAGCGGAAAGCGGTTGAATACCTGGGACTGTTCGGCGGAGCGCAATCGCGGCAAACGCTTGCGGAGGTTTATGCGTCGAGCGGCGATGCTTCTGTGAAGCACGCCATACTTCGCAGCTACATGATCGCCGGCGATCGCGAGCGCCTGTTCGCCGCGGCTAAGTCTGAGAAAGATGAGTCACTGCGGCGCGAGGCCATCCGGCAGCTGGGGCTGGTTCACGGGACGAGTGAGCTAGAACAGTTGTACGGAGCGGACACTTCGACGGACCTTCGACGGGAAATCCTGCAGGCATTCTTTCTTGCAGGCGATGCGGGAAGACTTGTGCGGGCCGCGCAAGGCGAAAAAGACCCAGAATTGCGCCGGGCGGCGATTCGAAATCTTGGACTGATCCATTCGGACGATTCCGGGAAAGCGCTGCAGGAAATCTACAGCAAGGAAACGGATCACTCGGTCAAAGCCGAGGTATTGAACGCATATTTCCTGCAGGGGGACGCGAAAGCTCTGGTGGCCATCGCGCGAAGCGAGAAGGACCCGGAACTCAAGAGGACAGCAGTGTCCAAATTGGCGCTGATGCATTCTAAAGAAGGCAGTGATTACCTGATGGAACTGTTGCAGAAGTGAGGTGCGCGATGCAGGAAAACGATAAAGTTTATTCACAGGCGATCCGCGTTCTCGGCCTGGCAATGATCGGGGTTGGGATTACGTGTGCCGCAGCGCAACTGGCAAAGGGTGGAGCAAGCCCTGCCCCTGCGCAAGCGGCAAAGGAGATGCCGCGCGTCGAAAATGCAAAGGTCGAGACGCGTGCCGTAACGGGAAATCTCGAGAACACCTTCCGCGAAATCGCGGGGAAGGCCGGCGAACCTGAATGGGTAGGCTATAGCGTTGAGCAAATCCCCGGCGAGCACAGCGTGTGCTGCGGCAACTACAGCGACGAAAGAGGCTGCGACACCTGCCAACTGGAAAAAGACCATAGCGGATCGGGCGGATCGACACGCACGGAGGGAACCGTCAAGCTCGAAGGCGCGCGGCAACTCGTCGTGCTCTTCCGCCTGGAAGCCAACAAAGTGATGAAAATTCGCGTGGCCTCGGAAGATTGCACGTTGGACGCGGGCGGTCTCCCGTTCGTGTGGCTGAGCGGAGTAAAGGCATCAGAGAGCGTTGCCCTGCTCGAGGATTACGTGCGCGGCGCGGATTTCGAGGGGCACGGAGAACGCGGCCTAGGCCATGGAGCGTTGACGGCCATCGCGCTGCACGCCGACGCCTCCGCCGACCGCGCGTTCGAATCGTTTATCAAGCCCGATCAACGCGAGGGGCTACGCAGGAAAGCCGCGTTCTGGATGGGCGCGGCGCGTGGAAAGGCTGGACTTATCGGTTTGCAGCGAATGGCAATAGACGACCCGAGCTCCGATGTGCGCGCACACGTTGCCTTTGCCTTGTCTGTCAGCCACGAGCCCGGAGCAGTTGACGAGATGATTCGAATGGCGCACGACGACACCAGCGCGCATGTGCGCGGCCAAGCGCTCTTCTGGCTGGCGCAGAAAGCGGGTAAGAAAGCGGTGGGCACCATCACGGGCGCGATTGAAAACGATCCCGACACCGACGTAAAGAAAAAAGCCGTCTTCGCGCTCAGCCAACTGCCCAAAGACGAGGGCGTGCCCAAGTTGATCGAAGTCGCGCAGACGAACCGCAATCGGGAAGTGCGCAAG
This sequence comes from Candidatus Udaeobacter sp., assembly GCA_035511855.1. Classification (GTDB taxonomy): domain Bacteria; phylum Acidobacteriota; class Terriglobia; order Acidiferrales; family UBA7541; genus Acidiferrum. The sequence continues at coordinate 7,561 of DATKEV010000115.1, read as the reverse complement.
CAGGCCATGTTCTGGCTGGGCCAATCGAACGATCCGCGCGCGCTGCAATTCTTCGAAAAAGTATTGGCGCAATGAAGCCCTAGCGCAAAAGGTCTTCGAGCTGCACGCGCGCTTCCGTTTTCGAATCACGATATTTCACGATGACCGCAGCTTGCAGCGAAAGCCCCCATTTTGCGCCCGAGGGATGCGAGACGGCGCGCGAGCCGGGCACCACGATCGCTTCTTCGGGAATGACCAGCGGCTCCGATTCGCTTGCGGAATAAATTTTGTCCCGCACCAGATCGTAGACCGGGATCGAACGATTCAAGATCGTCCCTGTGCCGAGAACTGCGCGGCGCTTCACGACCGTTCCTTCATAGACGCCGGAATTCCCGCCGACCAGGACTTCGTCTTCGATGATCACCGGCATGGCTCCAACGGGTTCGAGCACACCGCCGATCTGCGATCCCGCGGAAATATGGCAGTGGCGGCCGATCTGCGCGCAACTTCCGACGAGCGCGTGCGAGTCAATCATCGTGCCCTCGCCCACGTAAGCGCCGACATTCACAAACATCGGCGGCATGCAGATCACCCCGCGGCCGATGTAACTGCCATCGCGAATACTGGAGCCGCCGGGAACAATGCGCACGCCATCGGCAGAAGTGAACGGGCGCAAGGGATACGTGGACTTGTCGAAGAAAGGCAGCCCAGCGCCGTCGCCCGCTTGTCCTCCCGTTCCGCGGCCGACGGACATGTCCGCGATGGCTCCCATTCGAAAACCGAGGAGGATTCCCTTTTTCACCCAAGCGTTCACGCGCCAGCCCGTGCTCGAAGCAGCGTCAGGCTCGGCAGCGCGAATCTCGCCGCGATTCAGCGACCCCTTGAAATCGCGGAACAGCCAGTGATGTTCTTCTTCATAGCGGGCCGGGGCGTCGTCAAACAATCGCTCAATTTGCGAAGGCTGCATGAACCCTCTCGGGAGATGGCTTAACCGCGGCGCGCGGCACGAGCTCGAGCGATTCGAGCACGCTTCGAATGCGCGCTAGATTTTCCGTCTTGGGAGGGACCAGAGGCAAGCGCCAGACCGGCTCAAGCAAGCCCATCTCCGCCATCGCAGCCTTCACCGGAATCGGATTGGACTCTACGAAATTAACTTCCATGAGCGCATGGAAACGCCGGTGAATCTCGCGCGCCCCTTCGAAATCGCAGTGCATCGCGAGCCGCGTGAGCTGCGCCATTTCGGCGGGGATTTCATTCGAAACGACGGAGATGACCCCGCGTCCGCCAAGAGCGATCAGCGGAAGCGTGATGGCGTCGTCGCCGGAAAGAACGATGAAACCATCCGGCACGGCGTTGAGAATCGCCGCCATTTGAGAAATATTGCCGGAGGCTTCCTTGATGCCCACGATGTTTTTGATTTGTGCGAGCCTCTTCACCGTTGCAGGCTCGATGTTTACGCCGGTGCGGCCCTGTACGCTGTAAAGAATGATGGGTAGAGAGACGGCTTCCGCGATGGCACGAAAGTGTTGATAAAGGCCTTCCTGCGTCGGCTTGTTGTAATACGGAGTGACGGAGAGAATGCCATCGGCGCCGATTTCCGCGAGCTCACGCGCGCGGGCGATGACTTCCGCGGTGTTGTAACCGCCAGCCCCGCCAAGAACTGGAACCTTTCGTTTTGCGAGTTCTACGGTGATCCGCACGACGCGCAAATGCTCTTCGTCGGTGAGCGTGGGGCTCTCGCCGGTCGTTCCACAAGGAACGAGGAAGTCGATGCCCGCATCAATTTGCCGCTTGACCAGAACTCCCAGAGCGGGCTCGTCCAGCGAGCCGTCGCGCCGAAATGGGGTCACAAGTGCCGTACCAGTGCCTGTAAACATGATACTGTTCCTTTCTTTTCTCTCAGCCCAATTCGCTGAGAATTTCTCGAAATTCGAAAACCCCACTTTTGCCAGCTACCCACCGCGCCGCCCGGAGCGCGCCGCGCGCAAACCCTTCGCGGCTCCGCGCGGTGTGGCGCAGCGTGATGGTGTCCGCGCCCGAATCGAATCCAATCTCGTGCGTACCGGGATGCGCGCCGGCGCGGTTGGCGGTCAAAGTGAGAGCCCGTTCATAGCCCGCCGCGCGGATTTCTTCCGCGAGTTTCTTCAGCGTGCCGGAAGGCGCATCCATTTTCGCCGAGTGATGAATTTCCCAGCCCCAGGCTTCATATTCGGGATACTTCGCAAAAAAAGCCGCCGCTCGTGCCACGGTTTGCAGAAACACATTCACGCCGACAGAAAAATTGGCGCCATAAACGAGGCCCGTACCTGCGGAAAGGATTGACTCGTGTACGGCGGGTAGGTGTTCGAACCACCCCGTCGTGCCGCAGATTGTGTTGATGCCGAGAGAAGCGAGGCGGCGGAGATTATCCGGCGTGGAATCAGGTGTCGTGAATTCGATGGCGACGTCCGCCCCGCGCAAAGATTCCCGGTTGACTCCCGCATCATGCAAATTATTTTCGCGCGTAAATTTCGCGTGCACTTCGATGCCGTATTCCGGCGCCAGTTGCTCGATCAACTGACCCATCTTCCCGCAGCCGACGATGGCAAGCCCTAGGCGCACGCGGCACTCCGTCCTGTCGCCAGAAGTTGCGTCACCATGCGCGCATAGATGTCCACCGCATCGGACAATTCTTTTTTGGAGACGCGCTCCTCGGCCGTGTGCGCGACGTGAATGCTGCCGGGACCAATGAGGAACGGCTGGCCCCAGGTGCCGTTGAAGGTCGGAATGTCCGTGGTGAAAGCAACGATGGTCGTTGGCAAACCTTCAAAGGGGCTCAACTGAACGGCGGGTGTGTGCAAAACTTCGCGTGCTTCCGCGCAGCCTGCGACTGCCGCCGACACCGCGTTCCGAATCGCGGTGGGATCACCCACAGTGCGAAACATAATTTCCGCTTCGGCCTGATCGGCAACCACGTTCGGCGCGCGGCCCCCATCGATCGTGCCGATGTTCAAAGTGCTGCGGCCGAGCAAGCCGTCCTCGGGCAAGGGGATTCGGCGAATATCCTGGAGGACATCCAGCAGCGTGTGGATCGCGGAATGGCCGAGCTCCGGGTAAGCGGAGTGCGCGAGCTTTCCGTGCGCGGTGATTTCGTACCGCAGCGCGCCCTTCGAACCAAGTGCAAGACGGTTTTCCGTGGGCTCACCGTTGATGAGGAACCGCGAGCCACGTGGATTTTCTGCGGCTGCTTTTGCACCGGCGCTGTTGCGCTCTTCTCCGACAACAAAGAGCAAACCGAAATTTCGGGTGCCCGCGTCGAGCAATTTCTCAGCGGCAGCGACCATCGCGGCGATGATTCCTTTCGCGTCGCAGGAGCCGCGGCCCCAGATAAATTCACCCTCTTCGCGCCAAGGGAAGAAAGGAGGGACCGTGTCCATGTGCGTGGAAAATGTGACAAGCGGCTCGCCCCACAATGCGAAAATATTGTCGCGGTTCTCTTCGGCGGGCATGCGCTCCACTTTGCCGTTGCGCCGCGCGGCCAGCGCCGACAAATGCGCGAACAAGTAGTCGCCCACGTTTTTTTCATGGCCGGTCGTGGACTCGATGTCCACGAGCGCGCGCGTCAATTCGAAAAGATTCATTCCCACCGGCTTTTTCTGGATGAGCGTAAAGAAAGGAAGGAACCGCGAGGAAATCGCTCGAGGCTGCTGCCTCTCGATAGCGCTTCATCCGGTACAATGCCTCACCCCTGAAGGGGCGAGCATCATGGATGACAGTGGACAGGCCTTAGACCTGCCCCCCAACCGCCGCGGCTTCAGCTACCGCTGCGATTTCGGCGGACAACAACTCCTTGCCTTCGACCTTCGCGGCCGAAAGGAGCGCCCCTTTCGCACAGGCGTCCGAAGCGAATCGGAACTGCTCGCCTAGCTACTCATGGCCTCCGCACCTCTACCAAGAAACCATGAGTCTAGAATAAAGTGGCCGTCAAAGCCAGCAAAATTTCATGCCGGATGGACTCAAAAAAATGATGTACCTCATCGATTTAACGCTGTTTCTTTCGACCCTCCGTCGCATGCCTACGGAACGCGCACGAAGCCTTTCTGAAGGCTAAAACTGCTGCGGGGCGCCCTCGAGATGCGCATGTTTGCCGGAGTTGCGCGCGCTCAGCGAGCTGAAACGGAAAACTGGATTAAACTGATCAGCTAACTTCTCCGAGCCTCCGAGCAAGCAGGCCGCGGCTCCGGGTCATCACCTCATAACTCGAGAGGCTTCAGTGGGCGATGTTGAGACGCGACCAGGAGCTCGCCGGCGAAGGTGGACTCGGCGGGGCGGCGGTTAAGGGCTTCTTCGGCGGAGAGGCGGACGAGATCAGGATTGTTGTTCTCCTGCGAGACGTGCGCGAGCACGAGATACCGCGCCAGCGCGTCGAATCCGTCGGGGTCGCAAAGATATTCGCTGACCGCGTGATTCGAGAGATGCCCCGTGCGGCTCAGAACGCGCTGCTTCACGATCCAGGGGTACGGGCCGACTTTCAACATATCGAGGTCGTGATTCGATTCGAGAACCAGGCAATCGGCACCGCGCAGATGCACCTTGACCAATTCGGGCATGTAGCCAAGGTCCGTGACAATGGCCAGCTTCGCGCCATTCGTGCGAAACGTAAAGCCGATGGGATCGGCCGCGTCATGGGGAATAGCAAAAGCGTGAACGTCGATATCGCCGATGGTGAAATGCTGGCCCGGCTGAATGGCTTCGACGGCGCGAAGGCGCTTGCCCAGCGTTTCCGGAAGAATGCGCTGCATCGCTTCCATCGTGGGCTCGGTGACGTACAGCGGCGCCTTCCACATGCCGAGCATCTGAGGCAGGCCGTTGCAGTGGTCCGTGTGTTCGTGGGTAATCAGGATGCCGTCGAGATGCTCAACGGTTTTTTCGACGGCCGCGAGGCGCGCCAGCGTTTCGCGCTTGCCGAGCCCGGCGTCCACGAGGAGGCGGGTGCGCTCGGTCTCGAGCAGCGTGATGTTGCCCGAACTGCCGGACGCCAGAATGGATACTCGCAAGCCGATCGGTGACTCCCCGTAGCAAAAACCTCAAGCCTGAAGCACTGGGCAACTGCCCAAACGAATTTTCAGAATGATGGCAGAGCGTTAAGCGCGCGTCAACAACGTCGCTCTCATTGATACAGCACGCCCGACAACCCCCGCGATTCCAACGGTGATATACTCCCGCGGCGAACTATGGAGAAGTACGATCTCATCGTGATTGGTTCCGGGCCCGGCGGGCAGAGGGCCGCGATTCAAGCGGCCAAGTTTGGGAAAAAAGCGGCGCTCATCGAACGCCTCGAAGTGGTCGGCGGGACCGCCATCAACACCGGCACCATCCCGAGCAAGACGATTCGCGAAGCCGTTCTGCACCTTTCCGGTTATCAGTATCAGAGCATTTACGGCGTGAATTATCGCGTGAAAGAGCAGATTACCATGGCCGATCTCTCCTTCCGCGCACTCAACGTCATCAAGACGGAGATCGATGTCATTCGCGCGCAGCTCTCCCGCAACGGCATCGAAGTTGTCACCGGCACGGCCAGTTTCGGCGATCCTCACCACATTCATGTGACGAGTTCTCGCGGACAATCCGAATATGAAGCCGACCATGTGGTGATCGCCACGGGAACAAAGCCAGCCGACTCTCCTCTCGTGCCTTTCAACAACCGCACGATCATCAACAGCGATCAAATCCTTAAGATGCCGGTGATTCCCAAAACGATGATCGTTGTGGGGGGCGGAGTCATCGGGGTGGAGTATGTGTGTATGTTCGCCACGCTGGGCGTGCGTGTCACTTTGATCGAGAAGCGCCCGCGCTTGCTGGAATTTGCAGACGCCGAGATGGTTGAGGCGCTTTGTTACCACTTGCGCGACCGCCGCGTCACCCTGAGGCTCAATGAAGAAGTGGAAAGCGTCGAAGAAACGGCGGAACATCTGGTCGTCGCCAACCTGAAGAGCAAGAAAAAAATCTCTGGGGAGGCATTGCTCTACGCGGTGGGCCGGCAAGGCAATGTCGATGAATTGAATCTCGCCGCAGGCAGACTGGAAGCCGATGCGCGAGGCCGGATCCAGGTGGACGAGGATTACCGCACTACGCAACCGCATATATTTGCCGTCGGCGACGTCATCGGATTTCCCAGCCTTGGCTCGGTCTCGATGGAACAAGGACGCATCGCCGCCGCCCGGGCGTTCAACATGCCGATGAAATCCAATCGCGCGAATTATCCCTACGGCATTTACACGATTCCCGAAATTTCCTTCATCGGAAAAACGGAAGAGCAACTGACCGACGAGGGCGTTGCCTACGAAGTCGGAATGGCGTATTTCCGCGAAATTGCGCGCGGGCAGATCCGCGGAGACACTACCGGGCGGCTAAAACTGATTTTTGACCCGGCGAGCAAGGAACTCCTTGGCGTGCATATCATTGGCGAAGGCGCGTCCGAGCTGTTGCACATCGGGCAAGCGGTTTTCGCAATGAAAGGCACGGTTGAGTATTTCGTCGAAACGGTTTTCAATTATCCGACACTGGCGGAATGTTACAAGGCAGCGGCGTTCAACGGTCTCAACAAACTGGTCCACGGCTAGTCCGAGGAAGCGAGAAGTCGAATGCCGAGATTTTCAGCTGCTTGAGATTGGTGGAGCACGATGAGCAGGACAGTTGGTGCGCTAGTCATGGAGCATATTGCCGCGGGCCTTGTGGAAGGCGAAAAGGTTCTCGGCCCGCTCAACCTCTTTCCCGAGAAGCTCGAATCCGCCGAAGCACTGCTCTCCATGCCCGCCGAAGGCATCGCGGATTGCCTTCGGCGCCAGGTGGAAACAGTTTCGCGCGGCGAGAAGATTGGAGCGATTGGGATCGGCTTCCCCGGCATCATTCGCAACGGCGTGGTGGAGGATTCGCCAAACTTGCATCAAGTGAAGGGATTTGCTTTGCAAGCCGTGTTGTCTTCCGGGCTCGGCGAAAAATATGCCGGCGTGCCGGTGCGAGTTTTCAACGACGCGGACGTCATGGCCGCGGGGATCGCGGCGACGCAGGGACTCCTGAACAAACTCACGCGTGTGTGGACGCTGGGGAATGGCGTGGGCTTCGGGCGCTATCCTTCGAGCGAAGGGATTTGGGAAGGCGGACACTCCGTCGTCACGCTGAATCCCAAGGAAAATTTCTGCGGGTGTGGCGGGCGAGGCCACCTGGAGGGGATTCTCGGTCGGCGCTCGATGCGGCTGCGATTTCTGGACCTGGAGCCGGAAGAGGTTTTCGAAAACGCCCGCGCGGGCGACGCACGCTGCGCGGAGTTTGTGTCATTGTGCCATCGCGCGCTAGCTGCGGCGACGGCCACCAGCATCCACATGGAAGGTCCGGGAATGTTCTTCATCACCGGGCCGGACGTGAAATTCATCGATATCGCCTTGCTGGACCGGCTGCTGCATGAAATGGTGAAAATGAGTCCGCTGCAAGGCAGTCGCTTTGAAGTGATCCCCACCACGGACGAGATGGGCATTGTTGGCGCCGCGGTCAACGCGCAGCGCGCGTCGTAGGCGTACGTTGAAGACGGTTGCTAAGGCTAGCC
>DATKEV010000114.1:0-6058 GCA_035511855.1 Candidatus Udaeobacter sp. | reverse complement strand
TGGCGTGGTCGCGTGAAGATGAAGAAGTTGCTCGGCCAACCGCAGGTCGGCACCGTGGAGCGGCTCACCCTTTACGCTTCCACGATTGCGTTCCAGTGGGCTATGACCGCTCTTGTGGCGTGGCGCGGCTGGATCCACGGGTACACCGCGGTGCAACTCGGCTTGGCCATGCCCGGCCGCAGCAGGCTGCTTATTGTCGGGATCGTCGGCGCTGTCGCCATTGGCACGTTTCAGTGGCTCAATCTCCGTCGTGTGGGAAAGATTCCGATCGAGAAGCGCGGACCTCTTGTTGCCATCGCCCAGCGAATCTTTCCCCAGACAACGGTCGAGTTGCTTCCGTATCTGGCGCTCGCAACCACAGCGGGAATTTGCGAGGAGTTTCTCTATCGCGGGTTTACGATGGCGGTTCTGGTCCGAGTAGGACTCCCGGCTTGGGCCGTTGTCCTGGTTTCATCCGTGATGTTTGGGCTGGCCCACCTCTATCAGGGCCGTGGCGGCTTAGTTGGAACACTGCTCGTCGGAACAGTGCTGGGAATGGCCAGAATCGCGTACGATAGTCTGGTCCCGGTGATTTTCTGGCACAGCGCTCTGGATATGGTCGCGGGGGTGGCCGGCCCCAAGTACCTAGCGGGCCGCGCCTGGGAGTGCGGTGGAAGGAGGAGAATAGCTCCCTAGAATCATGTAGATTTACTTTTATGCAGACACTAACCCCAGCCCTCCCTTCGCCGGAAGATGTCCGCCGCGCTCTTGGCGAATTTCAAATCACCCTCGGTGATCAGCAAGTGCTTCAAATTCAGCAATATATCAAGATTCTACTGACCTGGAACGAGAAGATAAATTTGACTGCCATTCGCGACCCACGGGAGATACTTTATCGTCATTTTTGCGAGTCGATGTACGCCGCCTCGGTCGTGCCGGTGGAAAACGGTCGGCTCGCCGACGTCGGCTCCGGGGCCGGTTTTCCCGGCCTTCCACTCAAGATCATGCGCCCGGATTTACAAGCTATTCTGATCGAATCGAACCTAAAAAAAGCCGCTTTTCTTGCGGAAGTCATTCGTGAACTTGAACTTAGAGACACCCAGGTGCTTGTGCGTCGATACGAAGAGCTGGGCGAGGAAGTCGCTCCCCTGGATTTCGTGTGCTCCCGCGCGCTTGGGGAATTTGTTCCCTTTCTGGAATGGGCACTCTCGGATCAACTTGCAACGAAACAAGTTATCCTCTGGATCGGTGCCCGCGACCTCCCCGAAATTCAGAAAATCCCTTGCTGGGACTGGCGCGAGCCCGTTCAAATCCCCCAGTCACTGCGACGCCTCCTTCTCGTTGGTTCGCGGAAACCTCAAGCTGCGGGCATCCCCGGCTAGAAGAGAGAAAATAAACAAATGATCCTGCTTTCAACCCCTTTCATCCTCTCGGTGTGGCCCTCTCTCACGTTCCACGTGGAACATATCGTCTGTCCCATACTCACGTACTTAGCGTGAGCGCCCCATAGGAATAGATCCGAAACCCAGTTCCGGCCCAGTTCTCCAAAGGGGGATCGCCACAAAACGAGTTTGCACCGCAAACGAAGATGTTCCAAGTGAACCGTCTGTCCGAAATTGTCGCCGCCAGTAGCTCCGGTTCGGAGACCAAGCAGGACGGGCTATTCCACGTGGAACGTCTCCGTGCAGGGCGAATCTTCCACTGACATGCGGATGTTCCACGTGAAACATCTTGCAACTTCTTCGGCACTTTGCTAGATTTCGCTCGCGGGGGACCTGTTTGGCTCGCATTATCGCCATTGCTAACCAAAAAGGGGGAGTGGGTAAGACCACCACCGCGGTGAATTTAGCCGCCTGCCTCGCCGCTGCTGAGCAACCCACGCTTCTCGTCGACTGCGATTCCCAGGCCAACGCCACCGCTGCTATCGGATTTGCCAAGGATCCCGCTCGCCGAACGCTATACCACTCCTTGATACTCAACGAGCCCTTCGATAAGATCGTGCAAAAATCGCAAGTAGATCACTTGGATGTCGTCCCCGCCGACAAAAATCTCGCCGGCGCCGCCGTAGAGCTCGTTTCAGCGGAAAGTCGTGAGTATAGGTTGCAAGCGGCGCTAAAATCACTCGGCGAAAAATATCACTTTATCATTCTGGATTGTCCGCCAGCTTTGGATTTGCTGACTCTGAACTCACTCGTTGCAGCAGACGCTGTGCTCGTTCCGATCCAGTGCGAATATCTTGCCCTGGAAGGCGTATCCGAACTCCTAGATACCCTGATGCGCATTCGGCGAACACTGAATCCGAACCTGGAAGTCGAAGGCATATTGCTGACGATGTACGATGAACGCACAACCCTCTCTAGGCAGGTTGCCACGGATTTGCGCAGTTTCTTTGGAACTCAGGTTTTTCAAAGCGTGATTCCTCGCAACGTACGCCTTGCGGAAGCTCCGAGTTTTGGTAAACCCATTATTTTCTACGACATTCACAGCAAAGGGGCCGAGGGCTACTCGCAACTCGCCCAGGAGGTCATCACCAATGCCGAGAAACGCGCTGGGACGGGGGCTCGGAGCGCTCATTCGGGAGCCTGAGCCTAAGCCACAAACAGAAGTTACTCCCACACTACCCGTTGCAGTCACCCCGAGCGGCGCTGCAGCCGCACCTGCGCGAGGACTCACCCACACTGGTGCGCAGCAAATTGACATTGACTTGATTGAACCCAGTCCGTATCAACCGAGAACAAGATTTCGCGAGGAAGCTCTCGAAGAATTGGCGCGCTCGATTAAAGCGAGCGGCATTATCCAACCCCTCGTCGTGCGGCCGATCGGCTCGCGTTTCCAGCTGATTGCCGGAGAGCGCCGCTGGCGAGCTGCACAACGCGCTGGACTGTCCAAAGTGTCGGTCATCATCCGGGAGGTGCCGGACGAGCTTGCGCTGGAAATGACGCTGGTTGAAAACATTCAACGCGAAGACTTGAACGCCATCGAGGCCGCGCGCGCCTACGAACGCTTGATGGATGAATTTCACCTCACGCAAGAATCCGTCGCGGAGCGCACCGGGAAAGATCGAGCCACTGTCGCCAACGCGATCCGACTATTGAAACTCGAGCCAACAATTCTGGACTGGATTGAAGAAGCGAAACTCACAGCAGGCCACGGAAGGGCACTGCTGGCCGTGCCGGACTCGTCTTTACGCCTGCGTTACGCCCAGCGCGCAGCGCGCGGGGGCCTGACGGTGCGGCAAATTGAACGCCTGGCTTCGCGGCGATCACGCGGCAGCCACGCAACCGCGGAGATTCATGTTGATGCCAATATCCGCGCCGCGATTGAAGAATTACAGCATCACTTAGGTACGAAGGTGCTCCTGCGTCAAAAAACAAAAATGCGTCCGGGCCAGCTTGTGCTCGAATATTACGACGACGCGCAGTTGATGGGACTTTACGATCGCCTGATGAAATAGTCGGTGAGCCGGCTCGCGAATGCTCGAGAATCCTGCTCGTTGGAGCAGTCGTTTCATTCGACAACTCTCCCGCGAAGTTGCTTTGACTTATGCGCGCGCACGGCTAAAGTGGAAGAGTCGTTGCTAGGGGGCATTGTCATGGCATGGAAGTGGCTCGGTCCTGCAAAGGTTGGCGCAAGCGAAGAGTGGACAGGATTCATTGACCAGGGCGTGAGCCTTGAGGGCACGCTTACGGTCAAGGGTACCTTTCGAATCGACGGCAACGTGAAGGGCAACATCATTTCGGAGCAAACTGTAATTCTGGGTGAAGGCGCGAAAGTCGAAGGCCAGATCGAAGGCAATCGCGTGGTGATCTCGGGCCGTTTTGATGGCGTCATATTCGCCAAAGGTCGTGTTGAAATTCAGGTAAAGGGAGTCGTAACGGGAGAAGTTCATTCGCCCTGCATGGTGATTGATCCCGGCGGAATCTTCGACGGTCGCTGCCACATGCTCGCCTCTTCGGAAACTTCTTCCACCGTGACGATCCCCATTCGCGCCGCCAGCAACGCCTAGTGCCGTTCCAACGATTTGGGCCAAACGCCGGCCCTAGGACCGGACACATCCCAGGCCCAAGTTGACACGATCCCGAGTGCCGTCTATCGTTCGAATGGCTTGTTGATGAGCAACCGCGAATGAAACTACTGGTGATCGGCAGCGGAGGGCGTGAACACGCTTTGGTGTGGAAGCTCAAGCAGAGCATGCACGTCGAGAAGATTTGGTGTGTGCCCGGAAACGGCGGCATCGCAGCAGAAGCGGAATGCCTGACCGCGGATGCCGGTGACGTTGCCTCGATCGTTCGACTGGCCGAAAAAATTCATCCGGATCTCACGGTCGTCGGCCCCGAATTGCCGCTCGTGAACGGATTGACCGATGCATTTCGCCTGCGAAATTGGCCGGTTGTAGGCCCTTCGAAACAAGCGGCCCAACTCGAAGGGAGCAAGGTTTTCTCGAAGGAATTTCTGCTGCGTCACAAAATTCCCACCGCAAATCTGTACGGCACATACGACGCGGCGCGAGATGCGTGCGATGCGTTAAATGGTGTGGCTTGGCCGGCGGTGATCAAAGCCGATGGATTATGCGCGGGCAAAGGAGTTTTCCTCGCGCCCGATAAAACGGCGGGGAAGGATTTCATCGAGCGCGTTATGGAAAGAGGCGAACTCGGCACGGGAGGAAAGCGCATTTTGCTGGAAGACGCCCTCGAAGGTGATGAACTATCTTTTATGATCCTGACGGATGGTGAACGTTATGCGCCGCTGGTCCCGACGCGCGATCACAAACGCGCCTTCGACGGAAACGAAGGCCCGAATACGGGAGGCATGGGAGCGTACTCGGCGGATGATCTCTTGCCAGACGAATTGCGAAGAACCATTCTCACGAAGATCCTCGAACCAACGCTGCGCGGCTTGGCTGCGGATGGCATCCCCTATCAGGGATTTCTCTACATTGGACTGATGCTCACAAAATCGAGCCCCATGGTTCTGGAATTCAACTGCCGCCTGGGCGATCCCGAAACCCAGGCCATCGTAGCGAGAATGGATTTTGATCTGGCCGAAGTGCTTCGCGATGTGGCTGCCGGGAAACTCGACCCTTCGAAATTGAGATGGAAACGCGGCGCGAGCGTTTGTGTTGTGCTGACATCGGCGGGTTATCCAGGTAAATATACGAGCGGAAAGCCGATTGATGGACTAACCTCTTTAAGTGAACAAACCGGTGTGGTCGTTTTTCACGCCGGAACCAAGCTTGACAGCTCCAAGATCCTGACAAACGGCGGACGGGTCTTGGGTGTAACCGCCTTGGGTTCCTCCTTGGACGGCGCATTGGCAGCGGTTTATTCGGCCACGGAAAAGATTCATTTTGATGGTATGCATTATCGCAAAGACATTGGAGCACGTACCTCGCGGCTCAAGGCAGCCGGGGACTGAAGCTCATGCCGACCATCCTGCATTTGTTTCGCGCCCCCAAAAAGCACGTGCCGATGGAAGAACTCGCCGAGGTATCGACGGTCAACGATTTCGGCTTCGAAGGATGCGAGCACGCGCAGGCTGGCGGAAAGCGCCAGGTGCTGATTGTTGACCGGGAAACTTTGGACGCCATGGACCTGCGGCCCGGCTGGATCAAAGAAAACATCACCACCGATGGACTGAATGTGAACGGCCTGCGGCTGGGTCAGCAACTCCTGGTCGGCGCGGCCCGCCTGGAAGTAACTGGCGTCTGCACGCCTTGCGATCAACTTGAAAAAATCCGCCCGGGTCTACGCAGAGAGATTTGGGGGCGGCGTGGAATGCTGTGCCGGGTGATTGAAGGCGGGATCATTCGCCGCGGCGATCCGATCGAAAAGCTCCCATAAGCTTTCAGACCGAGGGGACTGCCGTCTTTAGGCGGCAGACGGGAATCGGTCTGTTACTCCTTGATTGAGATTAGATACTTGACAGATATCGAATACAATGCGAAATTTAGTCATGGTCGATAATCGCTACAGAGTCAACGCTGGCTCCGTCTTCTCGTTGAAGTATCACCTCGTGTGGTGCCCGAAGTATCGCAAGCCCATCCTCGTGGACGTGCTTGCGAAACGATTGCGAGGACTTC
>DATKEV010000113.1:0-4200 GCA_035511855.1 Candidatus Udaeobacter sp. | reverse complement strand
CAAGGCATTGGCCGCGACACCGCGCGGGCCTTTTCCGAAGCCGGCGCAAAGGTAGCTGTTGCCGCGCGCAACGAAGAAAAACTCACCGCGCTGGTTGCAGAAATTTCTGCCGCTGGTGGCGAAGCCTTCGCGGTGAAAATGGACGTAGCTGACGCCGAACAAGTAAAAGCCGGCTTCAAGCAAGTCGTCGAGAAATTCGGGCGGCTGGATATTCTGGTGAACAACGCTGCAATCACCCGCGATGGGTTGGCGCTGCGAATGAAACAGGACGACTGGGAAGCTGTCCTTCGAACCAACCTGACCGGGGCCCACTTCTGCATCCAGCAGGCGCTTGTCACCATGATGCGCGCCCGCACCGGCCGCATCATCAATATCGCCTCCGTAGTCGCGCAGATGGGCAACGCCGGCCAGGCGAATTACGTGGCCGCAAAAGCGGGCCTGATTGGCCTGACAAAAGCGATCGCCATCGAAATTGCTTCACGCAACATCACCGTCAACGCTGTCGCGCCCGGCTTCATCGAAACGCCGATGACCGACGTTCTCGGCGACAAGGTGAAAGAGGAATTGAAAACGCGCATTCCGCTTGGTCGAATGGGTTCCGCCCACGACGTAGCAGCCGCAATCGTCTTTCTAGCCAGCGACGAAGCGGGCTACATCACCGGCCACGTCTTGGACGTAAACGGCGGCATGTATTTGGCATGATGGAACCTTCGAAGGTCTGTAATGAGCGAGCATAGAGAACTGAGGTTGATTCCCGACTGGCCGCGGATTAGACAACTTGTCGCAAAACGCTTGGGCAAGAGCGAGGATGAGATTCAGGCCATGAAGGAGAGTAAAGATTCGCTTGATCAGGTCGAATTGACGATGGCCATCGAGGAAGTCCTCGAAAGTAAGAGCCGATAGTGGCTGCAAAGTTGACCTTGGGAGGCGGGGTAAATAGAATGGGCACGTTGCTCAGAGGGGCCCAAACCAACGATTTTGGCGCGGCTGTACTCCGCGCGCGTAGTGCCGGCAAGCAAGCCTGGGGCAAGAAGACACAAGTCGAAAGAGAGAGCGATTAACGATCGCGGAGGAACAGGAATGGCCAGCGTAGAAGAACGCGTGAAGCAGATAATCGTCGAGCAGCTCGGCGTGGATGAGGCGGAGGTGACGCCCACGGCGTCTTTCGTGGACGACCTGGGCGCGGATTCGCTCGACCAGGTAGAATTGGTGATGGCGTTTGAAGAGGCCTTCGGCATCGAAGTGCCGGACGAGGACGCCGAGAAAATGACCACCGTAAAAGACGCCGTCGAATATATCGACAAACACGCCAAAGGTAAGTAAGCCACGGAATCCACACCTCAACAGGGAGCGTTCTAAATTTGGCTCGACGAGTCGTAGTCACGGGTGTTGGACTGGTCTGCGCGCTGGGCATCGGCACGGAGGAAAGCTGGAAAAACCTCGTGGCCGGGCAAAGCGGCATCGCGCTCATCACGCAATTTGATACCAATGGATTCGATTGCAAGATCGCTGGGGAGATCAAGAATTTCGACCCGTTCCAGTGGATCGAGAAAAAAGAACTGAAAAAAATGGGGCGGTTCATCCAGGTAGCGCTGGCCGGCGCGGATTTTGCAGTGAAGATGTCCGGCTGGAAGCCGGAAGACTCGGACCTGGACGAAGTTGGGGTGTACGTTTCATCGGGCATCGGCGGGTTCGACATCATCGAACGCGAACACATCAAACTGATGCAGGGCGGGCCGGGCAGAATCTCTCCTTTCTTTATACCCAGCGCGATCGTGAATCTCGCTTCGGGACATATTTCCATTCGTTATAGCGCGCGCGGGCCGAATTCCGCGACGGCCACGGCTTGTTCCGCTTCGGCGCATGCGATCGGCGATTCGTTCAAGATCATCGAGCGCGGCGCGGCGGAAATGATGATCTGCGGCGGCACGGAAGCGACGATCACGCCGATGGGCGTGGGCGGATTTGCGGCGATGAAGGCACTTTCCACGCGCAACGACGATCCGGCGCGCGCGAGCCGTCCGTGGGATGCCGGGCGCGATGGATTTGTGGTTGGCGAAGGCGCAGGCATTCTGATCCTGGAATCGCTTGAGCACGCGCAGAAGCGCAACGCGCCGATTCTCGCCGAAATTGTCGGCTACGGAATGTCCGGCGACGCGTATCACATCACCCAACCGGCGGAGAATGGCGATGGCGCGTACCGCGTCATGAAGGCCGCGATCAAAGACGCGAAGCTCTCGCCGGATGACATTGGCTACGTGAACGCCCACGGCACTTCGACGCCCATCGGCGACGTGATCGAAACACGGGCATTGCAGAGGGTTTTCGGCGAACGCGCAAAGAAGGTGCCGATCAGCTCGACAAAATCCATGACCGGGCATTTGCTGGGCGGCGCGGGCGGACTGGAGGCGGGCATCAGCGTGCTGGCGCTGCGCGACCAGATTCTGCCTCCGACAATCAATTTAGAGACTCCCGATCCCGAGTGCGATCTGGATTACGTTCCGAATCATGCGCGCAAAGCTTCGGTGGAATACGCGCTCTCGAATTCGTTTGGATTTGGCGGCACGAACGCCGCGCTGATTTTCAAGCGGTGGTCGGGGAAGTAAATAATTTCATCTGAACCGCGCGCTCCCGCGGTTTTTCTTGTGACCCCGGAATGCCGAAGGCTCGAAAGGATCTTTTCCGTGAAAATTATCGTGTGCATCAAGCAGGTTCCGGCAAAAGACGCCCCGCTGGCGATTGCCGGAAACTGGATCAAGGAATCGGATATCGGCTTCGAAATGAACGAGCCGGACAGTTACGCCCTGGAAGAAGCGCTGCGGTTGAAAGAAAAACACGGCGGAGAAGTGATCGCGCTTTCGATGGGGCCGGAGCGCGTGAAGCAGACCATCAAGGAAGCGCTGGCGAAGGGCGCGGACCGCGGGATCTATATCGCAGATGACCATTTCGCGCAACTCGATCCGCTGGGATCGGCGAAAGCGCTGGCGGCGGCCGTTCAAAAAGAAAAAGCGGATTTGGTTCTGACGGGCTTGCAGAGCGAGGACCACGGTTTCGGCCAGACTGGCGTTCTCTTGGCCGGGCTGCTGGATTTGCCGCACGCCACCATCATCATGGCCATCGAGGTCACGGACGGAAGGATGAAGTTGAAGAGAGAGCTGGAAGCCGGATGGTTTCAGCACATCGAATGCCCGCTTCCTGCGGTGCTGTCGATTCAGTCCGGCATCAACAAAGTACGCTATGCGACGCTGAAGGGCATCATGGCCGCGAAAAAAAAGGAGATTGCTGTATTGACACGCGAATCGCTCGGCGTGAGCGGCGAAGCCACTCAGAAGATCGAAAAGATTTACGTTCCGACGAAAACAAAGAAGACCGAGTTTTTGGCCGGTACACCGAAAGAAGTGGCCACGAAGCTCGTCGAAAAACTAAAGTTTGAAGCGCGTGTGATTTGACCATGAAGATTCTCGTTATCACCGAGCTGCGGCAAGGCAAATGGAACAACGCAAGTTTCGAGACACTGGCGGCGGCGCAGCAGATTGCCAAGGATACATCGAGCAGTGTCAGCGCGCTGGTGATCGGCAAAGGCCTGGCGGCATTCGCGGACGATTTGGCTACGAAGAATGTCGCGGAAGTGCTGCGCGTCGAGCACGATCAGCTCGAAGCGTATACGCCGGATGGCTACTGCGTTGCCTTGAAGCAGGTGATCGAGTCGGCCAAGCCGGAATTGGTTTTGTTTCCGCACACGTATCAGGTGCGCGATTTTGCGCCGGAGCTGGCGGCGATGCTCGGCAAGGGCATGATCGGCGACTGCATCGGCTATCGCTATGAAAGCGGCAAGCTTGTTTTCGTGCGGCAAATGTTCCAGGGCAAAACCGCGGCGGACGTCACGTTCACGGGGGCGGCACCGTGGTTCGCATCGTTTCAGACGGGCGCGTTTCGCGCCGATTTGCTCGCGGCGCATCCTTCGGGGAAAGCGCCGGTCAGCGCCGTGGCTGTCGAATTGAAAGCGGAACAAATTCGCACGAAGCCATTGGAGCTGTTCAAGG
Source organism: Candidatus Udaeobacter sp. (assembly GCA_035511855.1). GTDB lineage: Bacteria > Acidobacteriota > Terriglobia > Acidiferrales > UBA7541 > Acidiferrum. The sequence continues at coordinate 157 of DATKEV010000113.1, read as the reverse complement.
AAGCAAAGTCCGCCGTGGACCTGACGCAGGCACCGCTGATCGTGGCCATCGGCCGCGGCATCAAGGCGCCGGAAAATATTCCGCAAGCGGAAGCGCTGGCGAAAGCACTGGGCGGCGAAATTGCCGCGTCGCGTCCGATTTGCGACGAGGGCTGGCT
>DATKEV010000112.1:0-7633 GCA_035511855.1 Candidatus Udaeobacter sp. | reverse complement strand
GCAGCAGGACCATTTCCTCAATGATTTCGTTTACGTCGACTATGTCCAAGTGTGGAGAATCCTTTCGGTAAAGTGAACGGACACGGTCGATGATTTGGCCTGCATGCCTTGCGTCCCTGGCCATTTCCAATGCGGCTTCTCGTGCTTCCAATACATCAGGCTGATCGCGATCAAGAAATCGCGCGCAGGCTTCAGCGTTTGTCACAGCCGCGCCAATTGGCTGCTTGATGTCGTGTGCAAGCGACGTGGTCAATTCGCCCAGTGTGTTCACGCGATTTACGTGAGCAAGGTCTGCTTGAAGCCGTTCGGCGCGTTTGCGATCCTCGATGTCGGTCGAGTTACCGTACCACTTGATGACCTTGCCTCTGCCATCCCGGAGCGGCACGGCGCGATTCACAAACCAACGATATTGCCCATCCACCGCCCGCCGAAAGCGCACCTCGCTCTCAAAGGGTTGACCGCTCGCGAGAGAGGCGCGCCAGCCATCTGAATGTCGCTCCAAGTCTTCCGGATGAACCGCGGCTTCCCAGCCTGAGCCGATCGTCCTCTCGGTGGACAATCCCGTGTATTCCTCCCAGTGGCGGTTGACAAAATCCACGTACCCGTCGGCCAGAGCGGTCCAGGCAAATGTCGGCATTGTTTCAATCACATCGCGAAGCTTCTTTTCTTGACGCCGGAGGTGCTGAACGCGGAGCCGATAGGCTGCCCAAAGCGCTCCGAGGAAAGCCGCCACACAGAGCGCACGGAACCAGTTCGTTTGGTAATAGGCCGGTGCAATCGAAAAATGGAGCGTATCTCCTGTTTCGTTCCACACGCCACTGTTGTTGGCTGCGGTCACGCGAAAAACGTAATCTCCCGGTGGGAGGTTTGAGTATTGCGCCTCGCGGTCGTTGGCGACCTCCCGCCAGTTGCGATCCTGCCCTTCGAGCTGGTAACGGAACTGAATTTTTTCCGGCGCGACAAAACTGAGCGCAGTGTAATCAATCTTTAGATCGCGGATTCGGGGTGGGAGGCGTAATCCGTTCGACGCATCGTAGGTCTTGTCATCCGCGGTGATCCGTTCGATGTGCACTGGCGGTGGTACTTTGTTGAAGGGAAGGTGGCGCGGATCAATCACGCTGACACCATCGAAGGACACGAACCAGATTCGGTCATCTAGGGATTTCGTGATCGGAGGATTGTAGGGTCGGTAGGCCTGTTCATGCACCCTGACTCCGTCATAGTTGTCAAAGACATTGGGATGAAGAACCAGATTTGTGGCCCGCCCGTTGTCGACCGCGAGAGTCCAAGCATCAATCTCAGAGCGCGCCAGGCGCAGTAAACCGCATGGAGTGTCCAGCCAAAACGAGCCCTCATCGTCACGTATCATCCAGTGAATCGGATCGCAAGGCAATCCATTCTCGCGATTAATCGTGGCGAAGCGCCCATTTTTCATTCGGCTCAACCCGCTGTCCGTTGCCGCCCAAAGCGCCCCATCTTTTTCGACTTGCAGATTCGTTACGGTACCGGCGCCCAATCCTTTTGCGGAAGAATACATCTCCTGAATTTTGCCGCTAACGAAGTACGAGATGCCCCCATCAAAGAATCCAAGCCAAATACCGCCTCTTGAGGGATCTGCAGCTAAACTGATAGCAAAGTCCCGATGCCCGAGACTTCTCCACGGAATCCGTTCGACGAGCTTGCCACTGCTCAGATGAAAGAGCCTTCCTCCATCGGCCATCCAGATGTCCCCGGCAGAATCTTGAGCGATGTCCAACAATCTGCCGTCGGGGGTGCTAGTCACGGCAACGAAATGGTTGCCATCTAAATATCCGATCTCGTGAGTCGTCGACAGCCACAATCGCCCGTTCCTGTCCTGAAAGAGAGAGGCCGGCGATAACCCATTCAGCATTCCATCGCGGTGGTTGTAGGTGGCGATTTGGCCGTCACTCCATCGATCGAGGCCGCCCGGCGTCGCAATCCAAACGCTTCCGTCTTTGTCAGCCAAAACCGACCGAACCTGTCCATTCGACAGCCCTTCTTTTAGGGAAAAGGTAGCTACGGCAGTGTTCCGAAATCGATCCAACCCGTCCACTGTCGCAACCCAGAGGTTATTTTCTCGATCTTCACAGAGTGCCATGACCTCGTCGCTTGATAGCCCGTCTGCTTCTCTAAATACGTCCACTCTTCCCCGATGTACGTGGATAAGACCCGCATGGTGTGTGGCGATCCAGAAACCACCGTCTCGGTCATCGAGCATCGTTCTGACGGTGAAAGGTTGCAGTTTGCCGGGCAGCCGAAACGCTTCGGTCTTTCCGTCGTGGAAGCGTCGAATCCCTCCAGCCACACCGAGGAGCAAGTTGCCGGCCTCATCTTCCGTGATTCCCTCGGTTGAATCAATTCCAAATGGCAGCGGGTAGAATTCCGGAGGTCCTGGCCTCCATCTCCAGATCCCAGATTGCGCGAGGGCCCAAACAGTACCCTTCGCGTCTTCGTACATCTTAGCAACCCGTCCTCCGCGACTCAGACTGCCATCGTCGCCGTAGCAGCGAATACCGGTCTTCTCGATCGCGCAAATCTGCTGAGGGGAGAAGTTTTTCTGACCGCTGGACCATATCGTACCTTCACGGTCTTCAAGGAAGGAACTAATGCTCTGTCCATCGGACTCGGGATAACGCCGAAGCTTGCCATCTTTCCAGGACGCGACGCCACCCTCAGCGCCGGTGCCGATCCACAATGTTCCGTCGCGTGCAACCAGTAAGGAGTAAATAGGCCCTGAAGGGAAGACCGCACCTGACGGCGCATGCCAGGGAATCGCCCGAACCCCGTCAAAACGATACAGGCCGAACTCCGTTCCGAGCCACAGATAACCATCAGGCGTTTGCGCAATTGCCTGAATCGCTCCTCGGGTAAAACCATCGCGCACTCTCCATACCGTATGCGCATATTGGCTGACGTCGAACGAGGGGTTAACCGCGAAGGCGCAGGAGGAGGACGAAGCCAGCAGAATGCAAGCTAGTTTAGTCGCCAGCGCGATAAGCTGTCGTGCTCGTTCGCGAGCGCTCCGCACAATACCCGGCATTTTAACGCAGTTTAAATCTTGACACTCACGAAAGATTCTTGGCAACATTTGCGTCGCCGCTACGAGGTGTGAAACGTGCGTCCAGCATTCATCCTCGTCCTTTTCTTCCTTGCTTCTTTCGTCGCAGTTCTTCGCGCGCAATCCACAAGTGCGTCCATCACCGGCCGCGTCACCGATCCCAGCAAAGCAGTCGTTGCTGATGCGGAAGTCGCCGCAATCGGTGCCGACACAAATGTCCGTTACGAAAGCGCGACCAACGGCTCGGGTGAGTATTACCTCACGAATCTGCCACCCGGCAACTATCGCATCGAAATCGGGAAGAGTGGCTTTCAGAAGCTGATCAAGCCGGACGTGATCCTGCACATTCAGGATGCTCTCGCAATCGACTTCGAGATGGCGCTCGGTTCGGGGTCGGAGAGCGTCACCGTGCAAGCCGGCGCGCCGATAGTCAACACAGAGTCGGCGACGGTCAGCACCGTGATTGACCGCACGTTCGTCGACAATCTCCCGCTCAATGGCCGAAGTTTACAGACGCTAATTATCCTCACGCCAGGCGTGGTAGTCACCGCCACGGCTTTCGACGACCAGGGACAGTTCAGCGTGAATGGGCAGCGCGCGGACGCCAACTATTTCACTGTGGATGGGGTGAGCGCCAATTTCGGCGTCACCGGATTCCCTGTGCTCCTGCAGTCAGCCGGAGGAGCGCTGCCCGCGCTCAGCGTTTCGGGTGGCACGAACAGCCTTGTTTCGGTCGATGCCGTACAGGAGTTTCGCATTCAGACTTCTTCGTTTGCCCCCGAGTTCGGACGCACCCCCGGCGGACAGATTTCCATCGTGACGCGCTCTGGAACGAACGCTTTTCACGGCACGTTGTTTGAATATTTCCGCAACGACGCACTGGACGCCAACAATTGGTTCGCGAACGCCGATAATTTGCCGAAACCTGAAGAGCGGCAGAATGACTTTGGCGGCGTAGTCGGTGGCCCAATAATCAAAGATAAGACATTCTTCTTTTTCTCTTACGAAGGGCTGCGACTGCGCCAGCCAATGACCCAGGAAACGGTTGTACCAGACGTTGCCTCACGGCAGAACGCTCCCGCGGCGATGCAGCCGTACTTGAACGCATATCCCATTCACAACGGCCCCGAGTTCGGGGCGGGATTGGCGCAATTCAACGCCAGCTATTCCAACCCTTCCTCGCTCGACGCCTACAGCATCCGTGTCGACCACGATGTCAACTCGAAGCTCCGCATCTTCGGCCGGTATAACTATTCGCCATCCGGCATAGTCCTGAGATCCCCCCCTCTCGCTGGACCGGTTCTCAGCGTGACCCAGCCGTTTTTCTCCTCCATTCAAACCGGCACCATCGGGCTGACCCAGTTGATCTCGTCGACCGTCAGCAACGAACTCCTCGCCAACTATAGCAACCAGCGGGTTGCCTCCCGCTACATAATGGATAATTTCGGCGGAGCGGCGCCGCTTCCCGATTCCGCGCTGTTTCCGCCCGGCTACACGTCCGCTAACAGCCTCTTTGAACTGGACATCGTGGGTGCAGGCGAATACGGGCAGGGCAGCTTCGGAACCAGCGAGCAACGCCAGATCAATCTTGTGAACAATCTGTCGGTATCCAAAGCGAGCCATCAACTGAAGTTCGGGGTGGACTATCGCTGGCTCGCCCCTTTCGTCAACCTCTACACATACTCCCAGTCTGTCGAATTCTCCGGCGTGACGTCTGTCCCAGGAGGGGCTCTCTCGGGATCGGCGGTCTTCGCTGGCACGAACGCGCAACTGCCAAACGCGCTTCTCTCCCGAAACTTCTCGCTCTATGGTCAGGACACCTGGAAAATCACTCCCCGATTCACCGTGACCTATGGTTTGCGGTGGGAGGTGAATCCACCGCTAAAGGGCAAGAATGCGGCCAACGATCCTTTCACTGTGTTGGGCCTAAACAATCCAGCGACCATGAGCCTGGCCCCTCGCGGCACTCCGCTCTACAAGACGACCTATGGAAACGTTGCACCTCGGGTGGGATTGGCGTATCAACTGAGTCGCAAAAAACAAAATTGGAGTGCCACGGTCCGAGCTGGTTTCGGCGTCTTCTACGATCTGGGCCAAGGCTCGCTCGGCGGCGTCTCCGGCTTCTTTCCATACGGCGCAACCAAGATCATCAGCCCTGTGCCCGCGCCGTTTCCATTGAGCCCGGACAATGCGGCCCCCCCGGCCATTACCCTGAACCCACCCGTTTCCGTCATCTTTGTCGCCGACCCGCATTTACAGCTCCCGCGCAGCTATCAATGGAATATTGCGCTCGAGCAGCCGCTGGGCAGCAGACAGAGCCTGTCACTCACATACGTCGGCGCCACCGGTCGCGACTTGCTGCGCGTCACCCATCTCTCTGACGTGAACCCGAACTTTTCGAATGTCGTGCTGACCGACAATTCCGCCACGTCGGGCTATAATGCCCTCCAGCTCAAGTTCCAGCGGCCTTTGTCGCGGGGTGTCGAAGCCCTGGTTTGTTATACATTCTCCCACTCGATCGACAACGCCTCCACCGACGCCTTTACGAGCAGCACCTTTGGTACTTACATCAACACGCCGTCCTCTCTCGCCAATCCCAATATTGATCGCGGCGATTCGGACTTTGACATCCGGCATTCCTTTACGGCTGGCGTGACCTACAATCTTCCGGCCCCCGGAGCGCAGAAGGTTACTCATGCCATACTAGGCGATTGGTCTCTTGACGGCTTTATTTTGGCCAGATCGGCGCCCCCCGTTGACATTGTTGCCGGGGTTTTCTTTGCTGACGGAATTGCCCTGAGTCCCCGCCCGAACGTAAACCCAGGAATACCTCTTGTGCTTTATGGGTCTCAATATGCCGGCGGCAAGATTTTCAACAATGCGGCCTTTACCGCACCTCCCATAGGGCAGCAGGGCGATTTCGGGCGCAATGTATTGCGGGGTTTCGGGGCCTGGCAAGCAGATCTTGCGTTCCAGCGGCAATTTCACGTCACCGAGAAATTGGGGCTGCGTTTCCGGGCCGAGTTCTTCAACATCTTCAACCACCCGAACTTCGGCAGCCCCAACAACACCCTGACCAGCCCGCTGTTCGGCCAATCGACGCAAACGCTTGCCAGCAGCCTCGGCTCCGGCGGCGCAAACGGCGGCTTCAATCCCCTGTACCAAATCGGCGGCCCCCGTTCCATCCAACTCGCCCTCAAACTCCACTTCTGAGTAGTACAGCCACTCCTGACTGTGCCCTTTGCCGATTGCTGAGCCTCTCGAATGCGGTTTTTCCTGGATAACGTACCTTAACGAAGCAATGGCAAAAGCGTGGTGCGAATCGCCGTTGAGAACACGTTTCGCGAAAAGACCACGAGGATCGCAAGCGCTAACGCGTGAATGTACAGTGCCGCTAAAAATTGCACCGAGACTCGTGTCGATGGCGCCACACATGACATCCTTTTCGTTTTAGAGATATGCTCCGAACTCATGCTACCTCTCGCATCTTCGGCTCAGTGCTTCGCACTGCCCCGTCCCGAGTACTCTTCCGCCAGCCCACGACAGCCGCAGCCCTGGCTTTGCTTCCAGCAGCACGGGAGCCTCTACTCGTCGTTCTCTCGGTCGGAGGATGCGATTCGAGGCCCCCGTCACGACGCTGTCGCGTGTTGCTTATTGCCCGATCACCCTGAAATTCCGAACTGCGTGTAAGCAGCACGCGCAATTTCTGCCGCGCCCGAAACAATCTGGCTTTCAGCGTCCCGACCCCTAGGCCCAGAATCTCGGCTGTTTCACCGACTGTTCGCTCTTCCAGTCGCAGGCGGACGACGGTCCGAAATTCCGCACTTAACTGATTCATCGCTTCGCAAAGAATGCGCTCGTTCTCCAGTTGCTCGTATATTTCTGCAGGGTTTTCCCGTCTATCGGGAATCTCCGGTAGGAACAGCTCCTCGGACTCTGATTCTACGTCGCCAAGTGAGACTTCCCTCCGGGCTCGAGTCCTCCGCAGACACATTAGACCTTCGTTGATTACAATCCGCGTCAACCAAGTGGAGAAAGACGACTTCTCCTGGAAGCTGTTGAGGTGCACAAACGCTTTGTGAAAGCTCTGCTGCACGACGTCCTGAGCGTCCTCTCGGTTGCGGGTTATCCTAAAAGCCACCGAGAAAGTCTTTGCTTCGTGTCGCTTCACGAGAAATTCGAAGGCCTGGCTCTCTCCGTTCTTTGTCGCTGCGACTAGCGTCGAGTCAACGTCTTCCCGAAACGCGTCTGTCAACCTGTTACTTGTCATCCTGCCCTCCCTTCCCTCGCAAACAGTCCGCAGTCCATCTCACGCAACGCTTCCGGGGGGAGGCTTATTGCTCTGCGATATTTGCATGCGTCAGTCGCGACCTTATGAGTTCCTCCGTACCGATTAACAGCCTCACTGCTCCAGCGTCGGCCAGCCTTCAGGTCGCGAATGCACGTAGCAGCGGTCATTTCATCGAGTATGGCCAGGCGCCTCATCGAGCGAACGAGGCGAGGATAGTGCAGCAAGATCGACGGGATGTGATAGCTGCGCAGAAACGCGTTGCG
>DATKEV010000111.1:0-48153 GCA_035511855.1 Candidatus Udaeobacter sp. | reverse complement strand
AGAATAATGTCCTTGGCCGTGACCCCCTTGGGACGCTTTCCATGCACCAGAATGTGCAGCGTTTTCGACCGCGACTGCACCAGACACTGCGTCGCAAGCACGTGTTCCACTTCGCTGGTCCCGATGCCGAAGGCCAGCGTGCCGAACGCCCCGTGCGTGGAAGTATGGCTGTCCCCGCATACAAGGGTCTGACCAGGTTGGGTGATGCCAAGCTCCGGTCCAATGATGTGCACGATGCCCTGGTTGCGGCTATTCATGTCGAAGAGGCGCACCCGCGTCTCGCGGCAATTTTTCTCCAGCGCATCGAACTGCAGTTTGGCGTCGTTATCAAGGATCGGCAGCGTGCGGTCCGTGGTGGGGACGGAGTGATCCATCACCGCGAAGGTGAGATCCGGGCGGCGCACTTTGCGGCCTTCGGCCTTCAGCCCGGCAAAAGCCTGTGGGGAGGTACCCTCATGGATGAGATGACGGTCGATGTAGATGAGCGCAGGCTGCCCCGGCGATTCGTGAACAACGTGTGAATCCCAGATTTTTTGGTACAGCGTTTTCGGTGTCATGGAAGTTCAAAGTGATTCTAACACTCCTGTCATGAGAGGCAAATGAGACGCCACCGTACCCGGTCGAGGCAGGCTGGTGTGCCATGTTCTTATCTGGAGAGTGCTGCCGTTCAAGGAACGTCAGAAATTACTGCAACACGCTGCTCGAGTTTGGGTCGCAGCCTGCACCGGAGGGATCGTAGTGGATCAGGCCGCTCTGGTCGGTGCAGAACTGGCGCTGGCCGGAGGCGCCGACAACCTGGGGCGTGCCCGTGAGTGTGAAGTTGATGGAAGGAGTGGCGCCATCGCCCGTCCAGGCAAAAACGTATCCGCCCTTGCTGCCTTGCGAAAGAACATCATCAAGCAGGCAGGCGGAAGTCACACTGGGCGAACAGGGCGCAACGCCTCCAAGAGTCAGGAGCTGCGGGGGATAGCCGACATCCGGATAGGTCATCGAATACGTGACCGCGGCACTGTAGATCACGCGCACGGAACCGACGGCCGAAGCTTCGTTGGCGCGCAAACGGGCTTGCAGCAAGTTCGGAATGGCGATCGCCGCGATAATCAAAATGACGGCGACGACGAGAAGCAACTCGATAAGAGAAAATCCCCTGGGGTCTTTCATCTCTCCCTCCCCGCAAAGTCCTTCCGCATCGTAGTGCGGCTACGAAAATACGAGGAGGGCAGGGGTGGCGGCCCACCCGTATCCGACGGGTATTGTAGAGCAGGAATTCAACAAAAGATTTGATGTAAAGCAAAAATTTACAAGAAAGAACGGCCGGAACAGCGCTCGCAGTGGAATGGGAATAGCTGGTCCTAGTACTCACCTAGTTCGCGACGCCACCATGGGATTAACCTTGACCGCGCGGAATGGGTCCGGGGACGAGAGGAGGGAGAGGGACGGAGCGATTACTGCGGCAAGATGATTCTAGCGTCATGTCTAGGAGCTGGCGTCGCGGATGTCGTTGCGAGCCTGCTTCATTGCAGTTTCGGCTTCGGTGCGCGAATTGGAATCGGGCTTCAGCAGGTCGATGGCACGATCGAAGCGCATCGCTTTTCCGCCCGCACGGCCGGCGCGCGCATCGGGAACGGCCTTCGGTTTAGTTCCCGTGACGTCCCACTTCAAGCAGAGGAAGTCCACGTTCAGCTTATGGCTGGCGCGCAGGGCGGCGACGCACTTCGTCAACTCCCGGAACGTGGAACAGACTTCCTGAAGTTCCGTGGTAGCGGGCAAGATTCCCTGGACGCGAAGCTGTTTTGTCAGTTTGTTTTCAAGATTCCCGTCAGAGGCGAGCTGATCGTTCGCCGAACTCGGCCCGCGTTTGAATAATTTCACTGGATTGTATCGCGCCGGATTGTACCAGCGAGGCGCGTCTCCCGATGATTTCCCGGAGAATCATCCGCCGACAGTGGTTCCAAGCAAAGACATAGCGCCGCGGCAGCAAGGAGGAGGGGTCGAGTGCGCATAGTCGTCCTAGGAGATCGAACAGGTGGGCATCCACATTCATACCGCAGATTTGCCTTGGCTGTCGAGGTGGGAGGCGCGGGGCGCGCATTCAGTAGAGCAGAATCTCACGCCCCCCGCCGCGAGAAACTATTCCTTGGTCTTGCGGCGTTCGCAGAGCGTCACGATCTTCGTCGGATCCACGGCGTCGTTGTCGATTTGCATTTCGACCACTTTGCCGTCCTTGTCGATCAAGTAGTTGACGCGTCGCGCCGCTTTGTATTTGGGATTGTAGAGCCCGTATTGCTTGGTGACTTCGCCGCCCCAATCGCTCAGAAGCGGGAAGGTCACGCTGATTTTTTCTGCCCAGGCGGCGTTGCTGAAGGTGCTGTCCATACTTACACCCAAAACTTGGGTGTCCGCAGCTTCCAGCTTTTGCAGGTTTTGCTGGAAGTTCTGCATCTGCTTGGTTCAGCCACCAGTGAAGGCGAAAATGTAAAATGCCAGCGCAACACTTTTCTTGCCGCGGAAGTCGTGCAGCGAGACTTGATTTCGATGCGTGTCCATCAGGGTAAAGTCCGGCGCCAGGTCTCCGACTTTGACGGCCGGCTCGGGCATGGCATCTTTCTTTTCGGCTTGGCCCCAGAGACGGTTGCTGGCGCGTGGGACGGCCAGTGCAACCATCGCCAGGATCAAGGCCGCGATTCGCTTGCGCATGGACAGATTCCTCCTCCGATTATCGCGAATGGCCGCTTGGCGGGCGCCCCGGCAGCCATGCGAAAAGGTACCACAAAACGAAGCGCGGGTTAGTGGTACGCTGGCATTCCCATGGAGTGAAAAGCGATGGCCATTCGAAATGTTTTGCAACTGGGCGATCCGGGGTTGCGCGAAGTGGCGAAGCGCGTTGAAGATCCCCGCGCGCCCGAGATTCGATCGCTCGTGGAAGACCTCGCGGATACCCTCGCGTTTTGGCGGAAGTCGACTGGTTACGGACGGGGCATCGCCGCACCGCAAATCGGCGCGAATTTGCGTGTCATTTTTCTGCGTTTGCCGGGCGAAGATCCTTGGCCACTGGTCAATCCTGAAATCACTGCTCGAAGCGAAGAAAAAATCGTGGTCTGGGACGCCTGCCTCAGCTTCCTTTCGATTTTCATGCAAGTCGAACGGCACAGAGAAATCACCTTGCGGTACCAGGATTTGCGCGCGGAGCCGCACGAAATTCGAGCGGGAGAAGAACGGAATTTGTCCGAGCTGCTGCAACACGAAATCGATCATTTGGATGGCATTCTCGCCGTCGATCGCATCACGGATATTCGCACCCTCTGCACGCGGGAAGAATTTGAGAAGAGATATCGCCCCGGAAGTCCGTATGCGGTGAAGGAAGTGGCCAATGCTGAGTGACGAGTAGAAAGAACAGTCTTGAAGTGCCGGCGCAGATGCTGAAGGAAGGATCTTGGTCGGGGCTGAGTGATGACTGCAAACAAAAAAGTGAAATGGGGCGTTTTGGGCGTCGCCAACATCGCCGTGAAGAAGGTGATTCCCGGGATGCAGCGGGGCGCATGGAGCGAAGTCGCGGCCATCGCCTCGCGAGACCCGCACAAGGCGGAAGACGCAGCGGGAAAACTGGGAATCCCGAAAGCGTATGGCTCGTACGAGGCGCTGCTGGTCGATCCGGAGATCGAAGCCATTTACAACCCTCTCCCGAACCACCTGCATGTGCCGTGGTCGACCAAGGCCGCGGAAGCAGGCAAACACGTCCTGTGCGAAAAACCGCTCAGTCTGTCGGTCGCCGAAGCGAAAACTTTGCTCGCGGCACGTAACCGCAGCGGCGTGAAGATTGGCGAAGCCTTCATGGTGAGGACCCATCCGCAATGGCTGCGCACCAAGGAATTGATCCATCGCGGCCTCATCGGAGAGTTGCGCGCCATCGTCGGAACGTTCAGCTACTTCAACCGCGATCCGAAGAACGTGCGCAACGTTCCGGAGTGGGGCGGCGGCGCTCTGATGGACATCGGTTGCTACCCGATTACCACCTCGCGGTTTCTGTTTGGCGAAGAACCACTACGCGTGGTTGGCCTCATTGCCCAGGATCCGGATTTCAAGGTCGATCGGCTGACCTCCGCGATTCTGGATTTTCCCTCGGGCCAGTCCGTGTTCACCTGTGGCACGCAGCTGGTTCCTTATCAGCGGATGCAATTTCTCGGTACCACAGGGCGCCTGGAGATCAAAATTCCCTTCAACGCGCCGCATGATCGCCCCTGCGAAATTCTGATCGACGACGGCAGAGACGTTTTCGGCGGTGGCGTGAGGACGGAGATAATTCCTACCTGCGACCAATACACGGTTCAGGGCGACGCTTTTTCGAAAGCCATCCGCGAGGGAGGCGAAGTTCCCGTGCCGCTCGAAGACGCCATTCTAAACATGGCCGTGATTGAAGCCGTCTTCCGCTCGGCCGAGTCGGGCAGATGGGAGCAGCCTCATGTGTAGCCAAGAAATGGGTTCAATCGTGAGCAGCAGATCCTGCGGCACGCTCGGTGGGTCTCGAGTTCACCAAATCAGAGAACACGGAAGCCAACGCGCGTACGGAGGCGTGAAACGCTAGCAGCGTCAGCGAAGCGAGAGCGTAAATAACCAGCCGTAGCCTCATATTTTGTCAAACACGGCCCGGAGGAGAATGTTGTGGATTCGCAAAGGGGATGGCGTTCAGCCGAAGATCGCCCCGTCCATGCTGGCTATCTCGAAGTGGCGGACACGCCGGTCGTAGGCGGTCAGAAGCGCGGCCGCTTCGGGGGTGACAACAGCGGCTTCACGGTCCGCCCCCGCGAACGCATCAATGGCGACGATGGACTGCCAAACCGTTATGACCAGAATTTCGATCCCCGAATCTGCCAGTCGAGTGAGAACTGTCGAAGAGACATATCCTTCGAAACGCCTCAGCGCAGGGAGAACACTGGCCGAAAAATGGCGCAGGTAGATTTGCGACTGCGCCTGCGTCGTACGAGCGGACCACAAACGCGCGATCATGGCCGATTCCTCCGGCTATCTTTCTCTACTGGTTGCCAACGACTACGTTCCACCGCCGCACTTTCCATCGTTTGACAAGACCGTTGATCACGTAGGGATCTTTGCGCGCAAAAGCCTCGGCAACGGACTCGTCATTCGAACGGAACACAATCAACGCGCGGTCCGCCGGATCGGCGAGCGCGCCCGCAAGAACCACTTCGCCGCGCGCATGGGCTTCGCCCGCGAGGCGGAGATGCTCATCACGAAACGCCGCTCGCCGCGCCACAAAATCCTCAATCACTTCGTAGAACAGCGCGAAATAAGCCATGGCCTTTCTCCCGTCGAAGAATCTCCAGCCTAACACGCCATTCGTAGATGCGCGGCCCGTCCAATTCCCAGGGACTTCGCCTGTTTCCCATCCGCGCTTTTGGCAGGCTGGAGCGGTCGGTATTTTTCTGGATGCTTTGATTTGCCACCTCAAATTTGCATTTTCAATGTAAAGTCCTAGCCCAGCAAATCAGTCTTGGTGCAAACCGGTTGGGGTGCTCCGGATGAATTCGTCTCAATAACGTCGGAGCTGGCGATTGGAGCGTATGGCTTCTCCTGTTTTCGAACTCAAAAAAGAAACTCCTGTTCCTTCCAAGGCCTCGATGGAACGCGGCAAAGCGTCGCGCGCGGCTGCGGCTTCGTCACCACTGAGCAGGACGGTGTACGCGTTAGCGATTGCAGGGTTCGCTTTGCACGTGGCGTTCAGCGGCCGGTTTGGATTCTTTCGTGATGAACTCTACTACGCCGCATGTGGGCAGCGACTCGCTTGGGGTTATGTCGACCACGCGCCTCTCGCTCCGTTTCTCGCGCGCCTTAGCCATGCGCTCCTGGGTGATTCGCTCCCGGCCCTGCGTTTTTTGCCGACGCTGGCAGCTTCAGCCAAGGTACTTCTTGGTGGATGGATGGCACGGGAGCTGGGCGGCGGGAAGTACGCGCAGTTCCTCGCCGCTTTTTGCGTGTTCCTCGCTCCGATCTACCTGACCTTTGACAATTTTTTCTCGATGAATGCGTTTGAGCCAGTGTTCTGGATGGCGTGCGCCGCGATTGTGCTGCGCATTCTGAATGGCGGAAATCCAAAGCTGTGGCTTCTGTTCGGACTCGTCGCTGGGCTTGGGATTTTGAACAAACACTCCATGCTTTTTTTCGGTTCGGGGATTGCTCTCGGCCTGCTGGCCACCTCTGCGAGAAAGCAGTTTCGGCAGCCGTGGATTTGGCTGGGGGCCGGAATCGCGTTCCTTTGCTTCCTTCCTAATTTGCTCTGGGAAATTCGAAATGGCTGGCCAACGCTGGCGTTGTTTCATGCGGTGATGGGCACGAAGTACGTGATCGTTTCACCCTGGGAATACATCTGGCAGCAAACCCTGCTGACACATCCCCTGGCTGCGCCAATTTGGATCGCCGGTGTGTGGTTTTTGCTGCGAGATCCGATCGGGAAAAAGCATGCCGTGCTGGCCTGGGCGTATTTCACCGTACTGTCGGAGATGCTCATCCTGCATGGGAAAATCTATTACCTCGCGCCGGCCTACGTGATGCTGCTGGCGGCTGGCTCTGTCTGGATTGAACTGCGATTGGCTTCGCGACTCGGAGCGTGGTTGCGGCCGGCCATAACAGTGCCATTATTGATCGGCGGAGTGATTGCCGCCCCGCTGGCGATGCCGATTCTTCCGGTCGAAGCTACCGTTCGCTATACCCGTTTCTGGGATGTGCAGTCGATTCATGTGGAAAACGTACCGCAGAGTGAGCTGCCGCAACTCTTCGGGGATATGTTCGGCTGGCCGGAGCAGGCGCGCGCGGTGGCGGGCGTATACCAGGCGCTGCCGCACTCCGAGCGATCTCAAACGGTCGTGCTGGCCTACAACTATGGGGAAGCCTCCGCCATAAACTACCTCGGCTCGAAGCTGGGATTGCCGCGCGCCATCAGCGGTCACAACCAGTACGGCTTGTGGGGACCTGGTGCGATGACCGGCCAAGTTGCGGTTGCGATTGGGTTTACCGAGCGTCAATTGCGCCAGTTTTATGACGAAGTCGCGCCTGCAGCGAGTGTCTCGCCGCAATACGCCATGCCGGAAGAGTCCGGGCTTACGATTTTCGTTTGCCGGCGCCCCAAAAAGACCCTCCAGGAATCATGGCCGGCGTGGAAGTACCTGATGTAAATCCGTTGCGGCCGATTTCTCATCGCAGCGCAACACGATCATGGCGCTGTTCCGCGGATCAGCAAGTGCCGCGCCACAAAAATCGTCGATCCCTTCATAGAACAGCGCAAAATACGCCATGGACTCTCCCTTTCAAAAACATCCGGAGCACGCCAGCGAGGATATCGCAGATCGCCCAGGACCGAGCAGAACGAGTCATCGCGTCTGAGGGGGTGCGAGAAGGGCATCTTGGTACCGGCGGCTGCCGGTGCGGTAGACGAGGAATCCCAGCGCGTTGGCACCTGCGACAACACTAATCGTCTTCAACGAGTAAAGCCGACGGCTTCGAACGTTGATGATGGGAACCGCCGACAAGAGAACGAAGATTAACGTTACCAGAAATCCGGACGCCGCGGCAGCCCGGAGCCAGAGTCTTGGCCGGAGGCCGCGATCTTTGTGGGCCACGAGGGGAATGGCGAAAAGAGCCAGATACGCCAGTCCATAAAACGTGAAACCCCAGATCTGCAGGAATTCGAAGGCTTCCTGATCCCCGACACCTCGAAGGACCACGATGCTGGTGGCGGCGGTAATTCCGCCAAGAAAGACGATGGAGTTGACCGGCGTCTTGTACTTCGAGTGGAGGCGGGTAAACCATTCCGGCAACAGGTGGTCCCATCCTGCCACCATCGGCAGGCGCGAGTTAGCGGCAAAATTAAGACTAAACGTGGAGAGATAGTTCGTGAATAGCAGGAGGATTGCCACGGGGACGATGATCCGGGCAAGGCCCAGCCCGGAGAATCCGCGGCTGAGTGCCTGCGGGATCGGGCTGATGACGTCGACGGAATCCGGGGAAACGTAAGCGAGGATGGCGCTGGTGCCGAAGATATACAGAAGCGCAATCAGCGGCGCGGTGATGAGGATGGCCCGTTTGAGATGGCGCGCGGGATTGCGAGACTCGCCCGCAAAGATAGCCGCGTATTCGAAGCCGCACAGCGCGCCGAAAGTCATTTTGCTGAATACGCTGAGGCTAAAGAGAGTGAGCGGCGGTGCGGCGAGTCGCAACGGGTGATAGCCAGCAAGTGAGCCGCGCCCCACACGAAGGAAGGGCATCAACGCAAGAAAAGCAATAACGACGACAGTCAGGAAACTGCCGGCATTCGTGACCCATTTTCCGACGCGCAAGCCGAGTTTCGCGACGAGCATCAGCAGGGCGATCATAAATACGGAAGTGAGAAGAATGATCCAGCGGTTTGCAGCCACGCTGGCGGCGATGGGACCGATGGCGTAGGCAACGTAGTTCACGCTGACCAAGCCGATGGAGGCGACGTACAGGACCACGTAGAGCCAGAGATTCCAAGCGACGATAAATCCGATCCCGTCATTGAACGCGAGGCGCGTCCATTGATAGAGACCGCCTTCAAGTGGCATCAGACGATTCAGATGCGCTACGACAAATGCTTGCGGAATAAAGAATAAGAGAATGGCGAAGAGCCAAAGAACGACGTGCGCAGGACCAGCCTTTACGGCGGTGCCAAAGAAATCGGGAATGACAACGAGAAGGATCGACGCAAGAACTAGGTCAATGTAGCCGAGCTCTTTTCGCAGCTCGGTGCTATGCGACTGGACGGAGCCTTCGGCGGCGAGCAGGTTGGAATTTGCAGTGGTCAAGATGTTGGCTTGCTCCTCGCACAAATTCTGCAAGACAATTTAAAGAATAGTTTCAAGAAATGAGCCGGACTAGTCTGCCGTGGAGAAGTCGAGGAATCAATTCAAATTGCTACGAGTTCCGTGCCAACTGGAATCGGAGAGGACATAGGTTCGACATTGCAACGCCGACCACAGAGGTACGCACACATCTGAATGAGCTGGGTTGCTAGCATCCGCCCGCGATGGAAGGGACGAGAAGGACGCGATCGCCCTCTTTGAGCGCGCAGGATTCGCCGCCGAGAAAACGAATATCTTCTTCGTTGAGATAGACGTTAAGGAACTGACGGATCTGGCCGGTTTCGTCGCGCACGTGGCGCGAGAGATCGGGGAAGCGCGACGTCAATTCGCTGAGCGCTTCGGCGACGGTCGCGGCGCTACAGTCGACTTTTGGCGCGCCGTCCGTGAATCGGCGAAAAGCGGTAGGAATTTCTATCGTGACTGGCATTGTTAATTCTCCCTCACTGAAATCAATTTACGCATTCGCGCTCGCAGCGGCGGTACCGATCTGCGCGTCGAGATAGGCCTCGAAAGCGTCGAGGCGCGGAGCAATCGCTTCCGTGGCCGGAAATTCGGCGGCGATGGCGTCGGTGGTTTTCAGGCCGTTGCCGGTGATGCACACGACGGTGGTTTCGTCTGGCTGAATGCGTCCTTGCGCGATGAGCTTTTGCGTGACGCCTGCTGTAACGCCTCCGGCAGTTTCCGTGAAAATGCCTTCGGTTTCCGCGAGCAGTTTGATCGCGGCGACGATTTCGGGATCGTAGATGTCTTCAGCCCAGCCGCCGGATTCGCGAATCTGTTTCATCGCAAAGGGACCGTCGGTGGGATTCCCGATCGCCAGCGAGCGCGCGATGGTGTTCGGTTTCTGCGGCTCAAAGCGCGCGAGATTGCGCTTCACGCCATCGGAAATCGGCGAGCAGCCGGTCGCTTGCGCGCCAAAGAATTTTACTGGCTTCGGTTCGACCCACCCGAGCGTGACCAATTCACGAAATGCTTTCGCAATTTTTGTGATGAGCGAACCGCCCGCCATCGGAACGACGACGTTGTCCGGTAGCGTCCAGCCGAGCTGTTCGGCAATTTCGTACCCGTGCGTCTTCGAACCTTCGGAATAATATGGGCGCAGGTTGACATTGACGAGGCCCCATTTGAAGCGGTCGGCGATCTGCGCGCAGAGGCGGTTGACGTGATCGTAGTTGCCGTTGATGCGCACGATGCGCGCGCCGTAGACGGCCGTGTTGAGCACTTTGGCAGGCTCGAGATCGGCGGGAATAAATACACAGGCGTCGAATCCTTGCTGCGCGGCTTGCGCAGCGACGGCGTTCGCAAGATTTCCTGTGGAGGAGCAGCCGACAGTTTCAAATCCAAAGCGGCGCGCAGCGGCGAGCGCCGTGCCGACGACGCGATCCTTGAAAGAGAGAGAAGGGAAACAGACGGCGTCGTTTTTGAAATAGAGATTTTTCAGGCCCCATTTTGCGGCGAGCTTTCGCGAAGCGACCAGCGGCGTGCCGCCGATGGCGTTCGGTGTTGCGAAATCTTCGGGGAGCGGAAGCAAATCCGAGTAGCGCCACATGTTGAAGTCCCGGCCGGCAAGATTTTCGCGGCGCGCGATTTTCTTCAACGAATCGTAGTCGTAGGCGACTTCGAGCGGGGAAAAGCAGTCTTCGCAGAACGAGCGGGGGATGTTGCCCCAGGTTTTGCGGCATTCGCGACATTGCAGCTGGTACAAAGAGTTGGTGGACATGGAGCCAGTTCCTTTTCAAAAGCGATCAGAGATCAGTGCAGGCCACGGAGAGCGGCAAGCACTGCGTGGAATTCGATTTGGGCAGCGCGGAGGTAAAACGAAAAACCCTCCGTGCCAAAGTGCTCGGAGGGTCTCAGAAAATCTCTGGGAAACTCGAAAAGCTCTTTAGCAGTTTTTTACGTGGAGCAAGTTGCCCTAAATCGCCACGTGTAAAGCGTAACCGCCAAGCGGGCACGCTCGCCGCAACTGCAGCTAAGTCACTTATGCCAGAAGGCTTAGCTGGAGTCAAGAGGGAAAAAAACCGCATCTGGTTTGCGGCGCAAACTAGTTTGAGGGTTAGCCCTTCTCGGTCCAGGATGGAATTCTATACTGGTTATTACAAGATGTATTACTTTTTGGCGAGCATTTCGGACAGCGTTTCCGTCTGCGAGCCGATGAAATGGCTGGCGAGATTTTGCGCCAGCAGGGAATCGGATTTCGCGCCAGCCATGGCCCGTTCCGCGTGCAGGCGATGCTCGTCCTGCGGACCGGAAAGGGTGATCAGCGCGGCGGCGAATTCCATCTGCGGGTCGTCTCCCTTTTGGGCGGAGCCGCGGAGGGCGAGCGCCTTCTTGACCGTGGCATAGCCATCCACGCCCGCAGCAGGATTCTGTTCGTCTTTAGAAACGCGCATCCAGGGCTGGCCAATCCACTGTTTGTAAGTTTCCGCGAGATAGCCGGCATCGAACCAAGCCAGCGCGTCAGGGCGCCCCAAGGATTCCGCGGAAGTGGCGCGAGCGTAGAGCTTCACGAGCAGTTCTTTCGCGGCCACGGGGTCTTTGCGCGCATAAAGCGTAGCGCGTCGCAGTGTTTCCATGCGAACGAGGACGGGAGTGTCGGGGCTGAGAGTTTCCAGGGTGTCATGGACGAGATTTTTTGTGTCGTAATTTTCGCCGCCGCTAAGGTTCCAACTGTGGCTGATCCAAGGCAACGACTTTGCTTGGCCAATTTCAATGGTATGGCATATCAGCGGCGGGCCGGCTTCGGTGACAATGGCTGCGTACAGCAGGGCTGTGGCGAGACGAGTGGCGAACCGGAATGAACGAATCTGTTTTGGGGCCATGAATTGACGATCTCCGCTCGAATCGTTGGGGCCTACGAGTGACAAGACGTTGAGAAGTGCAGGGCTGTTAACATGAGGAATGACAAAAATGTATCCAAAGGGATAAGGGAAAGTGTTATTGAGAAGGGAACAGGGGGTGGCGGGAGGCTTGTGTGGCGGTCGAGGGGAAACTAGTGTAGAGAGTAAGATACCACTGTTATAGGGAAGCGCGAGGAGGCCAGGAACCTCCCGAAAAAGATATGAGTCAGGAAACCCGAGGCGGGGCGCGGGCGTTTGTCCGCAGCCTGAACATCTTGCTGAAATTCGCGCGTCTGTACGAATTTGGACACGTGAAAACGGCGCAGCAGTTTGAAACGGCGTGGAAAGAGCTGCGCGGCGCGCTGGATGACAGCGGCGGCGGTGGTGTGCTGCTGGGAGCTTCAGGAACGCAGATTCTGCTGGATGGCGTGCCACTAGGATCGGCGGCGGGTGAACGGAGCTTCGCGCAACTGTTAACGTCATCCGGAATTGCCAGCATTCACTTCTCACCCACATTGACGCAGCCGCAGTTTGCGCGGTTTGTGCGTGCGTTCCCGAGCGGGAACTCGAAGCCTTCATCGCTGGCCGAACAATTGAAATCGGCGCTGGCGGGGGAAACCAGCATCAAGGTCAACGAGATTCGCTACGTTGCAGAAGATTCGTCGGTGGCCGGAATCAAAGTGGCGGCGCAGTTGACGGCGAAAGTGTTGGGGGCGCAAGGCGACAAGTTCAAAGAATTTTTTGAAGATCCCAACAAGATGTTGCAGATGATTCTGGCGGCGGAAAGCTTGCGCGCAAGCAGTGGCGGCGGAGGTGGCATGGGTGGACCGGGCCATGGGTCGGGAGGACCGGGACCGGGATTTGGGTTGGGTGGAGGCGGAGGAACCGGAAGCGGAGGAGCAGGCGGCGGAGGCACGGGTGTTGGTGGACGGGGAAGCGGAGGATCCAGCGGTTTTAGTAGTGGCGGACCTGGCGGGCCGAGTTTGTGGGAGGGCGCCGGAGGATCGGGTGGGTCTGGTGCTAGCGGCTCGGGGGGGGGAATTGGCGGCGGGGCTGGAACGGGGGGCGCAGGGGGAGGTGGTGTTGGTGGAATAGGCAGCGGAAGTGGATCGGGCGGCGGAGTCGGTGGCGGTGCGGGCAGCGAAGGGGGACAGACGCCGGGAAAATGGCTGACGGCCTCGGCACTTTTGCGTGGAGCAACGGCGCCAGGAACACCTGGACTGCCGGGAACGGGCGGGGGAGAAGGCGGATTCCGAGTTGAGGAAGAAGACGTCCGCTCGATGCTGGGCTTGTTCGCGCAGCTGGGGAAGTCGCGCAAAGATCCGGACGGGCGAATGGATGCACCCACGTTCCAATCGCGGCTGAGTGCGATGCCGGTGCGAGCGCAATTCACGCTGCAGCAGGCATTGGCAGGACTTGCGGCGCAAGCGCCGGACGCCAAGCCGGACAAGCCGATGCTGCTCAAGTTGGCAGAGCACGTGGCGATTCGCTTCGCGCTGGATAGCTACGAAAAAGGCGAGCTGCGCGTGAACGCGGTGAAACAGCTCCTGGACCGCATGAATACGGAAATTGAAGCGCTGCGAAAAATACTTGGGACGCAGGAAGACATGATGGCGCAGGCGGGGCTCTCCGTGCAGTCGTACACGGAGCTGCTGGATCAAGAGTTCTGGGAGCAGGTGCCGGAAGAAAATAAGAAAGAAGTGCTGACGTCGGATGAAGCGTGGTGCGTGCCGCCGCGAAATGTGCGCGCCTTTCTTGAGGATATGCTGCGGCGCGGGGAATTGAAGACGGCGAACGAGATCCTGATGAAGTATGCGTCGTGCATCGGACTCGAAGCGCCGGAAGCCCGACGAACAACGGCTATCGGCTTGTCGGATTTGGGCGAGTTGTACGGCAGTGGAGATGGCAGCGCGTTGATGGACGCGATTCGACGGCTGGGAAACCAATTGGCGATCGAGCGCGAGCCGGAACTGCAAACGCTGGTCAGCGCGGCGTTCGTGCGGCTGAGCCAGGAAGCGGCCTCCAAGCGCTGCTATCCCGCGATGCAACAGGCGCTGGCATCGCTCGAGAGCGTGGAAGTGCAGAGGCCGGGATCGACGCAGAGCTTGCGGCCGCGCATCGGCGCCGAGGAACGCTTGCCGGAGTTTATCGAAGAAGCGATGCGCACGGGGCAGCTTGCCGACGGCATGATAGAAATCCTCGAGCTGATGCCGAAGGCTACGATTCACTATATTACTAACCGATTTGGCCATTGCGGTTTCCGCGAGGATTGCGAATTGCTAACCACGATTGTGCGCAGATTGGGAGAGGATGCCACGCAGAGAATGGTGGAGAATTTGCAGACAGCTCCCGCGGGTGAAGCGGCGGAAGCGATCGGCTTGCTGAGCCAACTCGCACCGGAAAGTGTCCAGAAGGTTCTTACAGCCCGCCTGTCGCAGTGGCCACGGTCGGCGCACGACCGGACGGTGCGGCAACTGTCTGCGACGCTAGCGGAACAGCGCGCGCGATTGCTTGTGGCGCTATACGATTCGCTCGACGTGTTGATCCGGCCGCTGGCGATTGATGAGATGGGGTTGAGCGGGCAATCTTCCTGCATCCCGAAGCTGATTGAACTGGTGGGAAACGACGCGACACCGGGGTTCACGCGGCTCAAAGCGGTGGAAGCGATTGGGCGGCTGCGGGCATCGGGCGCAAGCACGCTGCTGCAACATATTTTGCAAGCCAAGCAAGTCTGGCGCTGGGTTTATCCGAACGAATTGAGAATCGCGGCGGCGCAAGCGCTCTTGCGAGTGGATGCGGCCGTGGGGATGGAGAAGGTGGCCTCCAGTGGTTTCGACCGGAAGGAATTGACGCTGGAACCGACGGACCCAGAGCCGAATGCCTCGGTGATCCGGCAAAGGCGGTATGCGAGGCTGAAGCTTTCACGGAACCTTATCGCGGTGACCACAAATCTGCGCGAAAACTTCCGGCTTTCCATTCCCGAGTTGAATCTGGGAGGCGGCATTGGAGCCGGCGAAAGGCACCTTGCTCCCGGGTCGTTGCTGAGCTTGAAGTTTTCGCACGGTGTGCGCCACATCAAGGCGCAGGCGATTGTGCGTGGCGCGCGGCCTCAGGCCATGGCGTTTGAATTTGTGGATATGGATCTGGATGAGCGCTTTCGAATGCGCAAATTGCTGCTGGAATTGGGCGGTCTGCCGATGTCCGCGCAAGTCACGAATCGCACGCGGCGGCGCGGGCGCGTGGCTATCAGCAAGGGTTAGAGCCCGGCGGACGAAGCTCGAACAGATTTATTCCCCCTTCCCGCCTGTCCTCTCCGCTGGCTGACCCGTACGCATGGGCAGGATGTCCACCCGGCCAATTGGTGGCTTGACCGCAGGGACACATGGCACTGCTGTACCATTGCGGCGCACCGCGCCTGGTCCTACGGTACTAGGAGAGGAGTCCCAATCGGGACGCACGCGGCACGTGATGAAAGCAGATCCAAAAACGACGGCAGGGCGCGCTTTCGTAAGAAGCCTGAACCTCCTGCTGAAGTTTGCCCGTTTGTACGGGTACGAGCATGCCCGTACCAACGAACACCTGCAAGTCGCCTATGAAGAATTGCGGACGGCGATCCCGATGGGTTCGGACGGCTCGCTTCTCCTGGGAGCGACCGGTGCACAGCTCTTGCTCGATGGCGTGCCGCTGGAAGGAGCGCCGGCGGAAAAGCAATTTGCCCAGTTGCTTTCCGCGGCGGGACTCGCGAGTGTTCAGTTTTTCGCCTCCGTCACGGAGGAAGAGTTGGAGCGCTTCGTACGGGCCTTTCCCACCGGAAAAGCCAAACCCGCCGAATTGGCGCAACAATTGAAAGCGGCGCTGGCGGGGGCACAGGGAATCCGCATCAATGAGATCTGCTTCGTAGCCACGGATTCACGTCTGAAAGATGCGAGCATGGCGGCACAAATTGCCGCGGCGTCGCTAGGCAACGATCAGGATCAGTTCCGGCAGTGGTTGAATGACCCAAAGAAATTGCTAGAGCTCATTGCCGCAGCGCAAGGCTCGCAAGGAGGCGGGGCGATCGGCCAGGGGCCGGGATCAGGTGCGTCCGGAACAGCCTCCGCGGGCCTGGGAGGCGGATCCGGCGAGGGCGAGTCGAATGCGGGAGGAATTGGAACCGGGAACGGACCTGGTGGCGGCGGAACGAGTGGCTCGGGGTCGTCAGGATTTGTTGCGGGGCCGGGAGTCGCGGGCGCGCCGGGAGCTGGTGTGTGGAGCGGCGGTGGAAGCGGCGGCGGAAGTGGCGGCGGACGCGGAGTCGGGCCTATCTCTGGCGTAGTGGCAAGCCTCACAGCGGGTGCGGGCGGAACTGGTACGGGAAGCGGGGGCTCCGTTGAGCCCAGCGAAGAAGAAATCTATAGAATTCTCGGAGCGCTGACGAGCTTTGGGCAAGTCGGCACGGGTCAGGGAGGAGTAGCAGCGGCAGGCGTCTTCCAAGAGCAGATGGCGCAGTTGCCGGGTCGTGCGCAAGACACCTTGAGGCAAGCCCTCGCGGGCCTGGCGGCGCAGGCGCCTATCGCCAAGCCGGATGAATCCGTGATTGTGCAGCTTGCCGAACACCTGGCCATCCGTTTTGCGCTGGAGCGATTCGAACGCGGGGAAGTGAAGGTGAACGCGGTGCGGCAGATGCTCGACCGCATGAACCAGGAGATCGATAACCTGCGCAAAATTCTTGGCGAGCATGAAGACAAGATGAGCGAAGCGGGTATCCTGGCGGAGTCGCACCGCGAAATTCTCGACAAGCAATTCTGGGCGGCGGTGCCCGAGAGCGGAAAACGCGCCGTGCTGCTTTCAGGCGAGGCCTGGTGCATACCGCCACGCAACGTCCAGTCGTACGTGGGGGAGCTCATCGAACAGGGAAACATCGCGGAGGCCATCGACATTCTGCACAACTACGCGGCTTGCGCGGACAGCGAAGATGCTGATGCGCGCAAGAAGACGGCGGTAGGCCTTTCCGAAATGGCTGAGTTGTACGCCAAGGCGGACCCCAATCTGCTGAGCGAGGCACTGCGGCATCTGGGTTTGCGGCTCAGCGTCGAACAGGATGCGGAGCTTCAGGGATTTGTGAGCGCGGCGTTTGTGCGCTTGAGCCAGGAGGCCGCGACCAGCCGGTACTTCCCGGCGATGGAACAGGCGCTGGACCTGATTGCCGGTGTGGAGTCGCAGAGGCCGGGAACCGCGCAGAGTTTGCGCGCGAAAATGGGAATCGAAGAGCGCGTGCCGGATTTTGTGGATGAGGCGCTGCGCGCGCGCCACGTGGCCGCGGGGCTGACGAATGTTCTAAAGCTCCTGCCAGAATCGACCATGGAGCAACTCGCGACGCGGTTCAATCGCTGCAGCCTGCGCGAAGATTCCGAACACGTGGCGAACCTGGCGTCCGATCTGGGCGAAGAGGCCATGCAGTACCTGCGGAGCACGTTGCGCGGGGGACCGATCGGAGAAGCCGTGGAAATGGCGGGTCTGCTGGGCCGCCTCGATCCGGAGGCGGTGATGGTATTTCTGCCCGGGCGGATCAAGGATTTTCCGCGGACTTCGCAGGACCGCATCGTGCGCCAGATTTCCGCGAGCGGAGCGACGCGAAGATGCCACATCCTTCTCGAATTGCTGGATCACGTGGACCCGCTAATAATGCCCTTGGTCATCGACGAAATCGGCGTGACGGCGGATCGCGAAGCACTCAGCCGGCTTTTGACCATCGCGGACGGCGATTTGCCCCTGGGTGGAACAATTTTTTTGCGTGTAAAGGCCGTCGAAGCGCTGGGAAGAATTCATGCTCCGGAATCGGTCACCACGCTGAAGCGCATTGCCGAAACGAAGAAAAGGTTCGGTTGGTTCCATCCGCCGGAACTGCGTATCGCCGCGGTGCAGGCTCTCCTGAGACTCGATCCCGAGTGGGCGAACGAGTTTCTGCCGAAAAGCGGAATCGAGCGCGAGGACCTGGCGCTGGCTCCGCTGGACGTTCCGGTGAATTCGAAGTTTGTGCGCCAACGCCGTCATGCGCGCGTGCGGCTGCGGAAGCCGGTCAAAGCGGTGAGCACAAACCTAAAAGAGAATTGTTTGCTGGAAATCAAGACGGCCAGCTTGAGCGGCGGCGTCGCCACCATCAGCCGGCACATGGCTCCTGGGACGCAGGTGCAATTGAAGATGCAACTGGGCCTCCGCAGCCTGCAAGCAACCGCGCTGATGCGCGACTACCGCGCGCAGGACATGGCGTTTGAAATTGTGGACATGAACCTTGAGGAGCGCAGCAAGTACCGCCGCATGCTCGCCGAGAATCTATCTCGCGATGCTTCCGCACAGGACAACGAGCACCCCCCCGCGGCAGCGGAAGCCGTCGCTTCCCGCTAACTCGGCCTGAGGCCCGCTTGAAACACGAAAATCCGCGCTTTCCGCGAGCGCCGTGTTTCTTGGCGCTGGCGCACCCAACCAGTTAGAATGGATTGTTTGCATTTGGCATATTGGAGCAGCCCTTGCGGGCGAGCGCACGGAAGACCGTCAGGAGACGGCGAACCCATCCATGGATGTAACCAAGTTCATTGACAAGCTCATCGCCTGGTTTATCGGCACCAAGCACGAGCGCGACATCAAGAAACTGCAGCCCGTCATCGCGGCCATCAATGCGCGCGAAGCCCAAGTGCAATCGCTGAGCGACGAAGGACTTAAGATGCGCTTCGCGGAATTGCGTGCCCAGGTCCAAGCCCAACTGAAAGATGCGGACCCGGCCGAGCCTGCTTATAAAGAACGGCTGCAGGCCGCTCTGGAGCCGGCGATTGTGCCGGGGTTTGCACTGGTGCGTGAAGCCGGGCGGCGCTTCCTGAACATGCGTCATTTCGACGTGCAGCTTATCGGCGGTATCGTGCTGCACGAAGGCAAAATCTCGGAAATGAAGACGGGCGAAGGCAAGACGCTCGTCGCCACTCTGCCCGCGGTTCTCAATGCTTTAGCGGGAAACGGCGTGCACATCGTCACGGTGAACGATTATCTGGCGCGCCGCGACGCGGAGTGGATGAGCCCGCTCTACAAGGCGCTGGGATTGAGCGTTGGCGTGATTGTGCACGACCTTGACGACGACCAGCGCCGCGCGGCTTACGGCGCGGACATCACCTACGGCACCAACAACGAATTCGGCTTCGACTACCTGCGCGACAATATGAAATATGACCTCGCGCACTGCGTGCAGCGCGGGCATCACTTCGCCATCGTCGACGAAGTGGACTCCATCTTGATTGACGAAGCACGCACTCCGCTGATCATTTCCGGCCCCTCGGAAGAGTCCACCGACAAATACGCGAAGATCGACAAGATCATTCCCAAACTGATTCAGGACATTGATTATACGCTGGACGAAAAGCACCGCACTGCCACGCTTACCGAAGAAGGCGTGAGCAAGTGCGAGCGCTTGCTGAGTCTGGGTAATCTTTACGATCCCGCGCACATGGAGACGATCCATCACGTCTACCAGGCGCTGCGTGCGCACACCCTGTACAAGAATGATGTGGACTACGTCGTGAAAGACGGTGAAGTCATCATCGTGGACGAATTCACGGGGCGCCAGATGCCCGGCCGCCGCTGGTCCGACGGTTTGCACCAGGCCGTCGAAGCCAAGGAAGGCGTGAAGATCGAACGCGAAAACCAGACGCTGGCGACGATTACTTTCCAGAATTATTTTCGCATGTACAAGAAACTTTCCGGCATGACGGGCACGGCGGAAACGGAAGCGGCGGAATTCGGCAAGATCTACAACCTCGAGGTAACGGTTATTCCGACAAACCGCGACCTCATTCGCAAGGAATATGCTGATGTTGTCTACCGCACGGAAAGAGAAAAATTCGAGGCCGTGGTGAACGGCATCCTGCAGGAGGATAATTCACTAACTAACGGCATCCGTCATTATCATGAACGCGGGCAGCCGGTGCTGGTGGGAACGATCTCCATTGAAAAATCCGAAGCCATTGCGGAATTGCTCAAAAAGAGCGGCATTCCGCACCAGGTGCTGAACGCCAAGCAGCACGAGCGCGAGTCACGCGTGGTGGCGCAGGCCGGACGCAAAGGCGCAGTTACCGTGGCCACCAACATGGCCGGGCGCGGCACGGACATTCTTCTTGGCGGCAACCCCGAGCAGATGACCCGCGACCATTTCTTGAAAAACAAGCTGGCGATGCCGTACGCGGCGGCACCCGCGGTCATCGCCGCGGATTCGGCCGACGGAAATGGCGCGCAGCCCGCGGTGCAGATGGTACTTTTCCAGCACGAAGGTAAGATTTTTCAAGTGCCCTCCGACCAGTGGAAACCGATGTATGAGCAGTTTGCCGGGCAGTGCAAAGCGGAGCACGACGAAGTCGTCGCGCTTGGCGGTTTGCACATTCTTGGCACGGAACGCCACGAAGCGCGGCGCATTGACAACCAGTTGCGCGGACGCGCGGGACGCCAGGGCGATCCCGGCTCTTCGCGCTTCTTTCTTTCGCTCGAAGACGATTTGATGCGCATTTTCGGCGGCGAGCGCGTGAAGCAGCTGATGTTCCGCCTGGGCATGACGGAAGGTGTGCCCATCGAATCCGGGCTGATCTCGCGGCGCATCGAAAATGCGCAGAAATCCGTCGAAGCGCAGAACTTCGACGCGCGCAAGCACCTGCTCGAATACGACGACGTGATGAACAAGCAGCGCGAAACAATTTACTCGATTCGCCGCTCCGCGCTCGAAGGCAAAGACCAACGCGATTACATCCTGGGCATCGCGGAAGATGTCGTGCGCGAGCTGGTTGAGACGTATTGCCCGCGCGAGCAGCATCCCGATCAGTGGAACGCCACCCAGTTCCTGGTCGAAGCGACGGCGCAGTTCGGCGTGGACATGAAAGCGGCGGGTGCCGATCCCGCTTCGTTGAGCCACGAACAGCTTGCCGATGCCGCAGCTGCCGCTGTGGCCAGGCGCTACGAGGAAAAGGAAAAACAGTTTGGCGCGGACCTGATGCGCTGGCTCGAGCGCCGCATCATTCTCGATGTGGTCGATTCGCAGTGGAAAGACCATTTGCTTTCGCTCGACCACTTGAAGGAGGGCATCGGGCTTCGCGGCTATGGGCAGAAGGATCCGCTGGTCGAATTCAAGAAGGAAGCGTTCATCCTTTTTGAGGACATGATGACGCGCATTGACAATGAAACGGTGCGTTATCTGTTTCACATTCAGGTGCAGCAGGGGGAGCAGCCGCCGGAAGCGCGGGCGCCGCGGTCGGAGCAGCCGCGCGGCCGGCCGCTGAGTGCCGCTGCGGCGGTGGCCAGCGCCGCCGCCCGCGCCAGCGAACCGCAGCATTTGCCGGCGGTGGCGCGAGAGATCGAACGCCGCCAGCAGCGCCAGCAGAAGGATTTGCAATATCAGACCGGCCCCGCCCAAGCCGAAGCACCCAAGCCCGTGAAAGTTGGCGCCAAAGTCGGCCGCAATGATCCGTGCCCGTGCGGCTCAGGAAAGAAGTACAAGAAGTGCCACGGCGCGGGGTAATGCCGTCCCCGGCTCTCGGTTATTTGTAGGGGCGCAGCATGCTGCGCCCCAGCTAGCAAGCAACGATTGCTTGCCCTGCCAGTAGTCGCGGAGTTTGAAAGGAATTAGAAGATGCCTCCAGCACCCATGCAGCAGCCGGAACGCCAGCCGATTCCTGGCGTGAAGAATCTTGTCGCCGTGGCCAGCGGCAAAGGCGGCGTGGGCAAAACCACCGTCGCCGTGAATCTGGCGCTGGCGCTCACGAAACTTGGCAACAAAGTCGGCTTGCTTGACGCCGACGTGTACGGCCCGAACGTGCCCATCATGCTTGGCGCCACGCAGGAGCCGCAGGCCACGGCTGATAAGCACATCATTCCGGTGCAGTCGCAGGGGCTGAAGATGATTTCGATGGGCCTGCTGAATCCCGGCGACAAGCCCATGATCTGGCGCGGGCCGATGCTGCACAGCGTGATCACGCAGTTTTTGCGCAGCGTCGAGTGGGGCGAGCTGGATTACTTGATCATCGATCTTCCGCCGGGCACCGGCGATGTGCAGTTGACCCTCATCCAGACCGTCGCGGTTACCGGCGCGGTGCTTGTCACGACGCCGTCGACGGTCGCGCTTGCCGATGTGCGCAAAGCCATCGAAATGTTTCGCCAGGTGAACGTGGAAGTGCTCGGCGTGGTCGAGAACATGAGCACGTTCGCGTGCCCGCACTGCGGCAAGGCGATTGACATCTTCGGCCACGGCGAAGGGGCGAAGACTGCTCTTGCGTATGGCGTGCCCGTTCTCGGCGAGATTGAAATTGATCCGCGCATTCGCGTCGGCGGTGATACCGGCAAGCCCGTTGCGTCGTTCGGCGAGGAAGGCGGCGGCGCGAAGAGCCTCTATAATGTCGCGCGCGCCGTCGCCAAGCGTCTCGCCGAAGTCGCCGGCACCACCGGCGGCCCCGCGGTTCAGATTGACTAGCTTGCGTTTTCCTCAACCACCGCGCTGTCTTTTCTAGTGCGATTTCTTGTCACTTCTCGGGCCGGATGTTATCTTGGCGTGATTCCATCTGTGCGAGAGTTCTTGTAGGGACGCAATATATTGCGCCTCTACAACAAGATACCGGCAATTGCGAGAAGTCTGGAGCGAAAAGAACGATTGAACCTCCAACCTGACATTCGGCCGTATCGCGGAAAGCGCCCGCAGATTGCGGCTTCGGCCTACATCGACCCCGCCGCGGTCATCATCGGCGACGTGGTCATCGGCGAGGACTCCAGCGTCTGGCCGTGCGCGGTGATTCGCGGCGACGTGCACTACATTCGCATCGGCGCGCGCACCAACATTCAGGACGGCTCGGTGCTGCACGTGATGCGCGACGAGTGGCCGTTGATTCTCGGCGATGACGTGACCATCGGCCATTCCGTGACGCTGCATGGCTGCAACATTGCGTCGCGCTGCCTCATCGGCATGGGCGCGGTGATTCTGAATGGCGTTACGATTGGCAGCGGCAGCATCATCGCGGCGGGCACGCTCCTCACCGAGCGTACCGCGATTCCCGCGG
Source organism: Candidatus Udaeobacter sp. (assembly GCA_035511855.1). GTDB lineage: Bacteria > Acidobacteriota > Terriglobia > Acidiferrales > UBA7541 > Acidiferrum. Next base: position 25,371 of record DATKEV010000111.1, on the reverse strand, counting down.
GCAGCCTGATCGTGGGCTCGCCCGGAAAAGTGAAGCGCATGTTGACGGGGATCGATCAGGCGTCGATTGACGCCTACGCGCACCGCTACGTCGGCTATAAGAATATTTATCGCGAGGAACCCACCGAGTGAGCGAAGGCGCAGCAAAAAAAGAAGAAAAGCCTCGAAAGTTTCAAGCGATTCGGGGTACCCGCGATCTGCCGCCGCCCGCCGCCGCCCTGTGGAATCGCGTCGAGCAAACGGCCCACCAAGTTTTTGGCACCTTCGGCTTCGGAGAAATCCGTGTGCCCATTTTCGAAGCCACGGACCTCTTCGCCCGCGCCGTCGGCGGCGAAACCGACATCGTCTCGAAAGAGATGTACAGCTTCGTCGACCGATCCGAAAAACTTGATCCCAATCCGAAGATAGGAGAGCTCGGGGGCTTTCTCGAGAAGGTAAGGCGATTGCACGAAGCAGAGGAAATTCCGAAGACGCCGTTTAACGAATTGGCTATTGCGGAAGCTCAGGCCTTATGGAAGAAACTTGAACCTTGGTTGGCAGAGCATCCGACTTCCGAGTCGAAGAAGGGCGACCTGGATCGCTTAATTGTCTATCTGGACGCAATGCAACTCGGCCCCATGATCTCACTTCGCCCCGAGGCCACCGCCTCCGTCTGCCGCGCCTACATCGAACACGGGATGCAGCAACTGCCGCAACCGGTGAAACTGTACTACATGGGGCCAATGTTCCGGCGGGAGCGGCCGCAGAAGGGAAGATACCGGCAGTTTTACCAGATTGGAGCGGAGGTGCTCGGCGGAACGGATGCGCCGGCCATCGATGCAGAAGTCATCGAAATGGTGATGACGTTCTTCGAGAAGCTGGAACTGCAGGGCGTGCAGCTCGACATCAACTCCATCGGAGACAGAAATTGCCGTCCGAAATACGTGGAGTTGCTGCGCGCAGAATTGCAGAAAGTAAAGGACAAGCTCGGCCCGGATAGCCAGCGCCGTATCGAGACGAATCCGCTGCGCGTGCTCGACTCGAAACTGGAAAACGAGCAGGCCATCATCGAAAAGCTGCCGCGCATCGGCGACCATCTCTGCAAGGATTGCGCGGACCACTATGCCGCCGTGAAACGGGAGCTCGGCCTGCGCGGCGTGAGCTATCGCGAAAACTGGCGGCTCGTGCGCGGGCTCGACTATTACATGCGCACGACGTTTGAAATCACCGCGAAAGGCCTCGGCTCGCAGAACGCTGTCTGTGGCGGCGGACGCTATGATGGATTAGTGGAATTGCTCGGTGGACCGCCAACGAAAGGCATTGGCTTCGCCATCGGCGAAGATCGATTGATTCTCTCGCTTCAGGAAAGCGGCAAAGCCGCAGCACAGCAAGGCCGTGATGTTTACATCGCCTGGATGGGCGAAAAGGCCTACGAAGACGCGATTCGAGCGGCCAAGAATCTGCGCAACGGAGGCTTCAGCGTCGAGTTGCCCCCGGTCGAACAGAAATTCGGCAAAGCCCTTGGCCAGGCCGACAAATTGGGCGCACGCTTCGCCTTGATTCTCGGTGACAATGAAGTGGCCAGCGGCGAGTGGACTCTGAAGACCCTTGCCGATGGCTCGCAGCAGAAACTGACCGAGCCACAATTGCTGAATTTTCTTCGGAAGTTGTAGTGGCGGGTCTTTAGACCCGTGCTTTTGTAGCACAGGCTTCAGCCCGTGCAGAACACCTGAACTTGGCACAAGAAAGAGCACAGGCTAAAGTCTGTGCCACCTGAAGAGGGGAAGACGTGCTGGATTTTCTTGGAAATCTGAAACGCACCGACTATTGCGGCGAACTGAGCGCTAAACACGACGGGCGGGATGCCATCGTGATGGGCTGGGTCGCGCGCCGCCGCGACCTCGGCAATTTGCTCTTCCTTGACATCCGTGACCGCACCGGGATTGTTCAGGTAGTCTTCAATAAGGAGACGCAGCCCGCGGCGCACGCCAGAGCGGAGCAGGCCCGCAGCGAATTTGTGGTCGCCGTCGAAGGCAAAGTCATCAAGCGCCAGAAAGCCAATCCCGAATTGGCCAGCGGGGAGGTCGAGCTGGTCGCCACGAAGCTTCACATTCTGAACAACGCCAAGACGCCCCCGTTTCCCATCGAAGACGAAATCAACGCCGCAGAAGAGACGCGCCTGCGCTTCCGCTATCTCGACCTGCGCCGCCCGAAGCCCCACCGCAACCTGGCGCTGCGCCACAAAATCATCCTTGAAATGCGCAAGGCCATGGACGAGATGGGCTTCATAGAAGTGGAAACGCCCATGCTCACGCGCTCGACGCCGGAAGGCGCGCGCGATTTTCTGGTGCCCAGCCGCGTGCATCACGGGCAGTTCTACGCGCTGCCGCAGTCGCCGCAAATTTTCAAGCAGATCCTGATGATCGCTGGGCTAGACAAATACTTCCAGATCGTGAAGTGCTTTCGCGACGAAGACTTGCGCGCCGACCGCCAGCTGGAATTCACGCAGCTGGATCTGGAGATGTCCTTTCCGCGCCAGGAAGATATTTTTCACGTCATCGAAAACGTGATGGTGCGGGCTTCGGCCGTCGCCGGCGTCAAAACCGAAGGGCCGTTCCCGCACATGCTGTACAAGGACGTCATTCGAAAATACGGCAGCGACAAGCCCGATCTGCGCTTCGGCATGGAGCTGCACGAAGTTACCGACGGTTTTCCGCCCGAAGCAAAACAAAAACTGCAGATCGAGGGCAGCGTTTTCGCGCTCGCGGCGCCGGGCGCGGCAGGCTATTCCCGAAAGCAGCTTGACGATTTGACGGAGAAAGCCAAGTCGCTCAAAGCGCGCGGCGCCTATTTTGTGAAAGTTGCGGCCGAAGGTTTAACTTCCACGGTCGAGAAATTAATCGGCGTGGGAAATGTGAAAAAGCTGGCCGAAGCCTGCGGCGCGAAAACCGGCGACCTCGTCGTCGCCGTTTCCGCGAAAGAACAAATCAAAGGCACAGAGGCGGCGGCGCTGATCGCCGGGCAACTGCGCCTGCGACTCGGCGAAGCGCTTGGCCTCATCGACAAAACGCAGTGGAAATTCCTGTGGGTTACCGGCTTCCCGCTCTTCGAATGGAGTGAAACCGACAAGACCTGGGTCAGCGCGCAGCATCCCTTCACCGGCATCGTCGACGAAGACCTCGAGAAACTCGAATCCGCGCCCTGGGAAGTGCGTTCGAAAGGCTACGATCTCGTGCTCAACGGCAACGAGCTCGGCTCCGGCAGCATCCGGATCCACCGCCAGGACATTCAAGAACGCTTGTTCCGGGCGCTGGGCCTCAGCGAAGAGCAGTTGCGCCGCCGGTTCGGGTTTTTCCTCGACGCTTTGACTTACGGCACACCGCCCCACGGCGGTATCGCACTCGGCGTCGATCGCATCGCCATGCTCCTCGCCGGCGAAAAATCTCTGCGCGAAGTCATTGCCTTCGCCAAGACCACCGCCGCCCAGGATTTGATGGCCGATTCGCCGTCGTCGGTCGACAAAGATCAGCTCGACGAGTTGGGGATTCGAATCAAGGAAGATAAGAAGGCTGCAGGGTAGGCTCGATGGACCACCTCTGGCCACTGAAAAAAGAGTTCAACCCTTTCGGACGGCTCTTCTATGGAATCAGTGCAATTGGTTTTCTCCTTCGCATTACGCAATGCACGATCCATAGTTGCCCATACCGCCGCGGGCCGTTCAAAATTACATGGGCACCTTCAAATAGTCTACTTGGCTCGGGAGACAGAGTTTGTTGGCGCTGCAAGCAGGTATTTTGGGATCGCTCGAATGGGTGGCCTGGAATGTCAAGCGAAGAGCGCTCCAGGTTCCTTGTCCCGATCACGGTCGGCGGCTATTTGGCAGCCGTGCTGGTGATTGCTGGGCTTCTCTTTGTTAACTTTTGGTATGTCAAATTACCAGCAAATCGTATTGACTCCACCGTTGTCATAATTCTCTTCCTGCCGATTGTACCCTGGTTCGCCTTTCGTTCGGTGCAGGTGATTCGCTCTATCCGTCGTTATAATAATCGCGGAAAGACATCCACACTATGAGTCGAATCAGAATATTGTCGGAGGCGGTGGCGAATAAAATCGCCGCGGGCGAAGTTGTCGAGCGCCCCGCGTCGGTGGTGAAAGAGCTGCTTGAAAACGCTCTCGACGCCGGTGCGAAGACGATCCGCGTCGAAGTGGAAGTCGGCGGAAAGCGCATGATCCGCGTGATCGACGATGGTCACGGCATGACCCATGACGACGCGTTGCTGGCCTTCGAGCGCCACGCCACGAGCAAGCTGCGTACCGCCGACGATTTGCTCTCGATTGGCACGCTCGGTTTTCGCGGCGAGGCACTGCCGACAATTGCTGCCGTTTCGCGGCTGCTTCTCGAAACGCGTGACCAAGCCGAACCTGAAGGCACGCGGGTAGAATTTGCCGGTGGAAAGCTCGTGGGCGTAAAGCCTGCCGGGTTGCCACCGGGAACGACGGTCAGCGTCGCCGACATTTTTTATTGCGTTCCGGCACGCAGAAAATTCCTCAAGTCGGACACCACGGAACTCGGCCACATCGCTTCTCTGGTTACCCACTACGCGCTGGCGAATCCCGGAAAGCATTTCATTCTGACGACGCCTTCGCAGGAGATCATCAACTGTCCTCCCGCGGAAAAGCTAGCCGACCGCGTCTATCAGCTCTTCGGACGCCAATCGCTCGATGAACTGGTTGAAATCCCCAGTGTTTCCGCGCCTTTTCGCGCGGCCATCACGGAGCCGGAACTCGACCCGGGAGAGGAAAAATCGTCGCTCAGCGTAACGGGATTCACGTCGCGGCCCGAAGTGCAGCGTCTGAACCGCAACGGCATCTACATTTTCGTGAATCGTCGCCTGGTTCGCGACCGGCTGATTTTGCACGCTATTCACGAAGCCTACCGCAATATTTTGCCGCCGGCGGTTTTCTCCGCCACATTATTATTTCTCACGATGCCCTACGACGAAGTCGATGTCAACGTGCATCCCGCAAAGATCGAAGTGCGCTTCCGCCGATCGCAATTTGTGCACGATTTCACGCGTGACGCGATTCGCCAGGCGCTGATGGGCGCGCGGCCCATCGCCAGCTTCGCCACCGCCGCTGCATCAGTGCCGATGTCGGCCGGCGCTGGAGATGGAGCTCTCTCAGGTGGAATCACGCCCGCGCCCGTGGAATCAGGCGTGCCTCGCGCCATGATTCCTCCGATGGAAGAGATTGGTCTTGGCTCCGGTGTCGGCTCGGACGGCGGCTTCGATCTCAGCGCCGGGCCGATGCAGCCGATGGAGCAACGCATCCCGTTTGCGTCGGGATCCGCCTTTGGCGCTGCCATTCTACCGCTGCAGCTTTCGTCGGCAGGGAATTGGGCCGCGAATCTTGCCGCTGCGAACGCGGATGCGCCCGCCACGCTCCCGCGCCCGGAACAGATCGCCGATTTGAAACCGCTAGGTCAGGTTAGCGCCAGCTTCATCATCGCGGTAAACGGCGAAGGCCTCTGGATCGTCGACCAGCACGTGGCCCACGAGCGCGTCCTTTTCGAGCAGCACCTGGAAGCGCGACGCGCCGGAAGAATCGAGGCGCAACGGATGCTCATGCCGCTGGTGATCGAACTTTCGCCGCGCCAGATCGTCACGTTTGAAAAAATCGCGGAAGAGCTCGCCGCCAACGGTTTCGAAGTCGAGCTGATGGGGCCGAAAAGCGTCGCCATCCAGGCCGTTCCAGCGGGCGTGATTGCGCCGGACGCAGAAAAATTACTCCGGGAAATTCTCGACGGCATCGAGCGCGAGAATGCGGCCATCTCGATTGAGACGCTGCAGGCGAAAATCGCGGCGTCCACAGCCTGCCATGCGGCCATCAAGGTGAACATGCCGCTGGAGCAATCGAAGATGGAATGGCTTCTGGACGCGCTGGCAAAAACCGACTGCCCGATGAGCTGTCCCCACGGCCGGCCGGTCGTGCTGCGTTATTCGTTAAAAGAAATAGAGAAAGCGTTTCATAGAATCTGACGTTTGTAGCCGCCGGCCTTCAGTCCGGCCATCGGGAGATTTACCGAATGAGTGATTCGCAGAAGACAGTAGTGATTTTCGGCCTCGCGAACAAACGGAGCATCGCCTGGGCCATCGCGCAGAAATTGCATGCAGCCGGCTGGCGCCTGGCCATCACTTACATGAACGAGCGCCTCGGCCTCGAAGCGAAGGACTTGATCGCCGAGTTGCCGAACGCTGCCGGTTTCATGTGCGATCTCACCAAGGATGACGAAATCGCGCGCCTCTTCGAGGAGCTGAAATCCCGCTACGGCGTCCTCCACGGTGTGGTGCACAGTGTCGGTTTCGCCCCACCGGACGAATTGAAAAATCCTTTTCTGATGACCACACGCGAGGGCTTTCGCATCGCGCACGACATCAGCGTTTACTCATTGATTGCCGCAGCGCGTGGCGCCGCACCACTCATGACTGAAGGCGGCGGCATCGTTACGCTGACGTATTACGGCTCAGAGAAAGTGGTGCCGAACTACAACGTGATGGGCGTCGCCAAAGCCGCGCTGGAAGCCACTGTCCGCTACCTCGCGAACGAGCTCGGCCCGAAGGCCGTTCGCGTGAATGCCATTTCTGCGGGACCGATCAAAACGCTTGCCGCTCGGGGCATCGCCAATTTCAGCGACATGCTCAAGGCGCATAACGAACGCGCGCCGCTGAAGCGCAACGTGGATCCCGGCGAAGTCGGTGCCACCGCCAGTTTCCTGCTTTCCGACGCGGGTTCTGGTATCACCGGCGAAATCATCTTCGTGGATTGCGGCTACAATATCATGGGCTTTTGAGCGACACAGGCGTCCTTGCCCATGCTGCTTTTTGCACTATTCGCGAGAAATGCGCACCGCCAAGAATGGCTGTGCCACCAAAATGTCACGACTCACGATCGCGATTGACGGCCCGGCCGGCTCCGGAAAAAGCAGCGTAGCCAGTCGGGTCGCTGCCTCGCTCGGATATTTGTATCTCGATAGCGGCGCGATGTATCGTGCGCTGGCCCTGAAAGCACTCCAACAGAAAGTTCCGCTTGATGACGAATCTCGCCTCGAGGTCCTTGCAAAAGAAACGCACATCGAACTGCGGGCGCCCACGCGGGAGCACGAAGCGGCAGGGGCGAAAAACTGTGTTTTCCTCGATGGCAAGGATGTGACCACGGAAATCCGGACTGCGGAAGTCGCGCAAGCGGCTTCACGCCTCGCTACAATCGCCGGCGTGCGCCGTGTACTTGTCGCCGCACAGCAACGGGCTGGGACGGGAGGCGGTGTGGCCATGGAAGGCCGCGACATCGGTACCGTCGTTTTCCCGAATGCCGAATTGAAAATTTTTCTGGATGCCTCGCCCGAAGAACGCGCCGAGCGCCGCTGGAAAGAACACCAGGAAAAAGGCCACCGGATGACGCTCGCGGAAGTCTTTGATGAAGTTGTCGAGCGAGACAAGCGCGATCGCGAACGCAAAGTCTCTCCACTCGTGCGCGCCGCCGACGCCGTGCTCGTCGACAACACCGCCATGGGCATTGAAGAAACCGCACGCCTCATCGTCATGCTCGCGCAAGAACGCCAAAAGGAACTGGCGAGACTTCCGCGCACCTAGATACTTGAAAATTAACAAGTTATGCTAAAAATCAGCCAAAAACGCGGTTTTCTAAAAATAATGCTTGACAGAAAATCAGTCTCCCGTTACTTTAAGGGTACCTCAGTCGTACGTCCCGGGACACCCGGGGTCCTCGCTGAGCGTAAAGAGGCAGATTTGAGACACGATGACAAAAGCCAAGTCGGTTCGACGCCAAGGCGACAGAGTCTCGCGATCTGCTTGTTTGCGCGACTCTAAATAAAACCGCCTAAGTCGTTTCGATCCAAAGCAATCCACCGCGGGAGAGCTGTTCCCGGGATGGTGAAGTTCACGGTTACTTCGTCTGGAAAGGGCCGAAAGGCTTCGGGTTCGATTCCCGAAAGACCGTGAGCATCCGTTCCTCCCGGAATTTCTCAGCGTGGAATTCGACGCAACGAAGCGGCCTTCGGGGCTACCCGCTACTGCTGTGCCCCGAAGAAGGAAGTGAAGAGATAAGGAGGCAAGGAAAGAGATTTGAAAAGTTTGCGGCGTGGTGAAGGCACGGGTTACATCGCACCAGCGGTTGCGGGTTCAAATCCCGCCAGCGGCGCAAGCTGCTGTAGCTCAATTGGCAGAGCAATGGCAAAACACCTGGGCCGCTGATTCCCGCCGCAAGAAATTCCGGTGTGGTGAAGGTGCGCTTTACTTCTGGAGAGCGCCGCGGTGAAAACCGGGAGGTCGCGAGTTCGATTCTCGCTTGCTTTGCGAGAAGCAATAGCTCAGACAAACATTCACGCGAACCGATCGTTCCCACCGGACAAAGATGCCGGGATGGCGCGGAGAAGAGTTACTTCATTCGACCATGATGTGGGGCAGTTGCCCCGCTACTCTGCTCGACTATTCCTCCCGGCTTGCTTTTGGCCGGCGCGAATCGCGGACCAGTCGGCGGTTCGCGCCGGGGGACGGAAAGCTGCCAGGAATGGCGGCAACAAAAAGATTGCTTGCATGCCAAGCCTGCGTGCAAACGACGAATTTGGAGGTGGTGAAGGACAGGGTTACTTCGCCTCAGCAGCGGGAGGTGTGGGTTCGATTCCCACCTGGGTCGAAAGATCCAGTAGCTCAATGGATAGAGCGCCTAATGTCCCTGGCCGGAAGTTCCCGTCCAGCAGTTTGACAGAGAAAAGAAAGGAGGTGTCGCGTCATGGAAGACGTAATGTCGTTGGAAGGGCCGGTGTTGAAGATCAATGGCGAGCTGGTCTTGATCATTCCGCTTTCGGCCGGGGCTGATGAAGTGGTGGAGTACTCTCGCGGGATCTCCGAGTTGCAGGAGGAATTTCTCAAGATCGTCATTCCGGAATGGCTGGCAGGGATGCTCCGAATTGAAGAAGGAGATTTAGTGTGCGTGAACAATACCGACGGCAAGTTCCACATCATCCCGTCGAATCCCCGACCGGTGCATTGATTTCTTCGGACGGAAAGCCAGTGACTCTGGCGCCGTCCAGCAGTTTTCTGAAAGGGGGATAAAGGAGAACGGAAATGAAGCAGGACAAAAATTTCGCGACGTCAGCTCGTGAGTCTTTGAACGGTTCGAAATCAACCCCGAAGCGTGAATACATTCCGACTGCCAAGTGCAGTCTTAGAAAGGAAAAAGAAGTGGGCAGTGATTTGAATCGATACTTTTCTCGGATGGGGGCACGCGTTAAGGTTTTGGAAGGCGTTTCCCCAGTCCGCCGTTGGAACGGGTTTCGGCCTCGCGAGGAAGCGCCTCGAATTGTCCTCGACATTCGTCGCGACAAGCAGGGCGAGTACTTCGAGATCCGCACCGCTCCCGGCGGTAATCAAGAGATCGTCGTTCTGAACGTACAACCCAGGGAAAAGCACCTGCTTCTGCTCAGTCGTCAGTTTGGTGCGCAGGGGCAGTTTCTGGCCAAACAGAAGTTTCTTTGCGGTCACGACGAGCGGCACTGGTTCGTAGCAGCAATTCCAGAAACCGAGCCGGTAAGCACCGTCGCGGACGCAAAGACCGCTCTGAAGCCAGAAGAAGTTCGGACGCGAGAGGGTCTGCTCGGGATTTCGCGGAAAGCGAGCTTCCAGCGCTGGAATTCAGCTTTCATTCGCCAAGGGGAATGGTTCTTTGTTCCTACAGCTCTGAAAGCTGATCCGTTGCTCGTTCTCAGGAACGAGCCGCTCTCTCGCGGCAACGGCGGGAAGCCGCACTGGGCTGAAGAGTGCTTTCGGTCCAGTGGAGATACCGTCTACGTCTCGGCAAGATATCCGAACGGATTGACAGCCGAGGAATACAAAAGCCTGCCAGCGAGCGAGCGCAATCAAGGCTTCAATATCATGAAGCGCGACGCAGCGGTTTACGTGCGGGGGAAGATGTCGCATCCCGATCACGAGACCCTGACGCTCGATGGCTGGCACCGTGTGCTGATGAACACCGAGAATCGCTCGAGCGCCATGCGCTTTCTGGCGTTTCTCGACTAACAGCCGGAGCGTTGTGCTCCGGGCAGGTTTCCGGAGTCCAAGGTCTTCGGAGAAAGGAGGGGAGGCAACCATGGCAAAGATGAACGTATGGAAGCGGATGTTCCCGGTGCGGACGCACGAAGGCGCAGTGGCGCAGAAGGTCGACGCGAAGAGCGAGCTTCGGCGCACGGTGCTCACTTGTCTGCTCTGGGAAGACACCTTCTACGAGAAGGGCAGCGACATCGCGAAGCGTATCGCGGAACTCGCCGCGCGGAACGAGCCGGAAGTCGTGGCGGCTCGCGCGCGCGAAGCCCGCGAAAAGATGCAGCTTCGTCACGCGCCGCTCTTTCTCACGCGCGAGCTCGCGCGGCGCAAGGGTGCCGGCCCGCTCGTAGCGGAGACGCTCGAGCACGTGATCCAGCGTGCCGACGAACTCGGCGAGTTCGTGGCGCTCTACTGGAAGGAGAAAAAGCAGCCGCTTTCCGCGGGCGTGAAGCGCGGACTGGCGAAGGCGTTCACGAAGTTTGACGCCTATCAGCTTGCGAAGTACGACCGCGAATCCGTGGTCAAGCTCCGCGACGTGCTGTTGCTCTGCCACGCGAAGCCCAAGGACGAAGCGCAGGCCGCGCTCTGGAAGAAGCTCGTTGAGAACACGCTCGAGCCTCCCGACACCTGGGAGGTTGCCTTGTCCGCAGGGAAGGACAAGCGCGAGAATTTCGAGAGACTCCTGCGCGAGGGCAAGCTCGGCGGCCTGGCCGTCCTGCGCAACCTCCGCCTGATGCTGGCATCGGGCGTCGACCCGAAGCTCATCCGTGAGCGGCTGGACAAGGGCGTCGCGCGAGCGCTGCCGTTTCGTTTCGTGACGGCGGCGCGTCACGCTCCGAAGCTGGAGGATGCGCTTGAAAAGGCCATGCTCAAGGGCATCGCCGGATTCGAGACGCTTCGAGGCTCGACCGGACTCGTCGTTGACGTTTCCGGATCGATGAACTACAAGCTTTCGAAGAAGGGCGAAACCACGCGCGTGGACGCGGCCGCAGGACTCGCTATCCTGCTTCGCGAGAAGGCCGAGGATTTCACGATCGCGACCTTTTCCGACGCATGCATCGAGCTACCTCCGCGGCGCGGCTTCGCGCTGCGCGATGCTATCGTCGGCTCACAGGCGCACTCGGGGACGTACCTCAAGCGCGCGCTCACGCAGCTTCACGAAAAGCAGGAGTGGCGCGAACTCGAGCGCCTGATCGTCATCACCGACGAACAGTCGCACGACGGCATCCTCCCCGGTTGGACGCCGCGCGCGTACGTGGTGAACGTCGCCCCGTACAGGCATGGCATCAGCTATGGCAACGGCTGGACGCACATCGATGGCTGGTCCGAGCGCATCGTCGACTACATCGCCGCGGTCGAAGCACGAGCCGTGGCATAACCAAGACCCTCATTTTTGGGCGAAGAAAAAAGGCGCAACGGAAAACCGCTGCGCCTTTTCGGTTTCCTATTGTGAATTCGTTCAGGCCGGTGCGGACATGGACCCAAGAAATTCTGAGTTGGATTTCGTCTTCGTTAACCGGCTCAGCAAGAGCTCCATCGCTTCGACGGTCGAAAGCGGGCTCAAGACCTTGCGCAATACCCAAACGCGGCTGAGTTCGTCGGGCGGTAACAGCAACTCATCCTTACGCGTGCCGGACCGCTGGATATCGATCGCCGGGAAAACGCGCTTATCGGCGAGCCGCCGGTCGAGATAAATTTCCATGTTGCCGGTACCCTTGAACTCTTCGAAGATGACGTCGTCCATGCGGCTGCCTGTGTCAATCAACGCCGTAGCGATAATCGTGAGCGAGCCGCCCTCTTCCACGTGCCGCGCGGCGGCGAAAAATCGCCGCGGTCGCTGCAACGCATTGGCGTCAATACCGCCCGAAAGCACTTTGCCGGAAGGCGGCGTGACCGCGTTATAGGCGCGCGCCAGACGGGTGATGGAGTCAAGCAGCACAACGACATCGCGCTTATGCTCGACCAGGCGCTTGGCCTTTTCAAGGACCATCTCCGCGACCTGAATGTGACGCTGCGGTGGCTCGTCAAACGTCGAGCTAATGACTTCGCCCTTGACCGTGCGCTGCATGTCCGTGACTTCTTCGGGACGCTCGTCAATCAGCAGTACGATCAACGCGACTTCCGGATGGTTGATGGCAACGGCATTGGCCATGGACTGCAGCATCATGGTCTTGCCGGTGCGCGGGGGCGCGTTGATCAATCCACGCTGCCCCTTGCCGACCGGACAGAGAAGATCAAGGACGCGGCCGGTCATATTCTCCTTGACGGTTTCCATCTTGAGCCGGCCCTGGGGATAGAGCGGCGTCAGGTTGTCGAAGAAAATCTTGTTGCGCGCGACCTCCGGGTCTTCGAAATTGACCGCTTCGACTTTGATCAGCGCGAAGTAACGTTCGCCGTCTTTCGGCGGGCGGACCTGGCCGGACACCGTGTCGCCGGTGCGCAGGTCGAACTTGCGGATTTGTGACGGGGAGACGTAAATGTCGTCCGGACCGGGGAGGTAGTTGTACTCCGGGGCGCGCAGAAATCCGAAACCGTCAGGGAGGCACTCCAGAACGCCTTCCGAAAAGATCAAGCCGTTCTTCTCCGTCTGCGCCCGCAGGATCTGGAAGATCAGCTCCTGCTTCCGCATGCCGCTTGCGCCGGGAATGTTCAGTTCCTTGGCGATCCTGGCGAGATCGGTGATGTTCTTTTCTTTCAGTTCGGCGAGGCTGATACTCATCGAATTGTTTCCTTCAACGCTCGTTTCTTTTGGCATATGTCCTTAACTTTGATGGCGAAAACTGTCTCAGTCTTGTGTGACCCTGAAGCGATCAACGAAAATCCGGATTGTGTTTGAGGTGGCTTACCGGACTGGAGGTTCAACAAACCCTGCCAGGATGGGGCAAACCAGGCTTTCTCACGGGCGACCCCGATCGGATCGGGAGCCATCCTCGAACCGGCGGCAGCGCCGGGCCACAACGAACCGCGAAACCCGCGGGGCGGGCCGGGCCCAAAACAGCGCTGCTTAATTTGTCAAACTCTTGTCTTTCTCGGCGCCGGCCACAAATGGTTCCGTGACGGGCGCAACTGCGGCGTGCTCAAGCGGCACCGTAGGCCGCTCTAGCGCAATCTGCAGCACTTCATCCATGGTCTCGACAAAATGTATCGTGAGACTAGAGAGGATCTCCTGCGGGATATCCGCTAGGTCCTTCTCATTGTCCTTCGGAAGCACTACCGTACGCAAGCCCATTCGGTGGGCGGCCAGGAGTTTTTCCTTGACCCCGCCGATGGGCAAAACCTTGCCGCGCAACGTGATCTCGCCGGTCATGGTCACGTCGCAGCGCACTGCATTCTTTGTTAAAGCGCTGACAATCGAAGTGCAGATGGTGATGCCGGCGGAAGGACCGTCCTTCGGGATGGCTCCTTCGGGCACATGCACGTGAATGTCGATGGTGCGATAAAAATCTCTCGGCAATCCGAGCAGATTCGAACGCGAACGCACGTAGCTCATCGCCGCCTGCGCGGACTCCTGCATCACGTCGCCGAGTTTTCCGGTCAGCGTCAGGCGTCCCTTGCCTTCCATCAAAGTGGCTTCCGTGGCCAGCACGGAGCCCCCGACTTCGGTCCACGCCAGGCCGGTCGTCAGGCCAATTTCGTTATGCTTCTCCAACCAAAATTCGCGGTACTTCAGCACCCCGAGGAATTCGTTGACATTTGCTTGGGTGATCTCCGCACTAGAGGCCGCTCCGTCGGCAACCACTTTCCGCGCCATTTTGCGCGCGATGTTCTGAATTTCACGCTCCAGGCTGCGCACCCCGGCTTCATGCGTATAGTGCCGGATAATGTGCAGCAGCCCGTCGTCCGTCAGCTGCAGATTCTTTTCTGTCAGGCCGGTCGCTTCGCGTGCTTTCTTCACCAAGAAGCGTTTCGCGATCTCCAGTTTCTCCTGCTCCGTGTAGCCCGGCAGGCGCAGGATTTCCATGCGGTCCTGCAACGGCTGGGGAACCGTGTGCAGCACGTTGGCCGTGCAGACGAACATCACTTTCGAAAGATCGTATTCCACGTCCAAGTAGTGATCTGTAAAGGAGTGGTTCAGTTCCGGATCGAGCACTTCCATCAGCGCCGCCGATGGGTCGCCCCGGAAGTCCGTGGACATCTTGTCTACTTCGTCCAGCACGAAAATCGGGTTCACCGTCCCGGCTTTCTTCATCATCTGAATAATCTGGCCGGGCAGCGCGCCGATGTAAGTCCGTCGATGGCCGCGGATTTCCGCTTCATCGCGCACGCCGCCAAGGGAAACGCGCACGAACTTGCGCCCAGTGGCATGGCCGATGGACATGGCCAAAGAAGTCTTACCCACGCCCGGGGGCCCGACAAAGCAGAGAATCGAACCTTTCGGATTTTTCACCAGTTGCCGGACGGCGAGGAATTCCAGGATGCGGTCCTTGACCTTCTCCAGGCCATAATGCTCTTCGTTGAGAATTTTCTCCGCAGCCTTGATGTCGCGAATTTCCTTGGATCTCTTTTTCCACGGCACGGCCAGCAGCCAGTCCAGATAGTTGCGGCTGACGGTCGATTCCGCCGACATCGGCGGCATCAGCTCCAGGCGCTTCAGCTCCTGAATGGCCTTTTCATGCACTTCCTTGGACATGCCCGCGGTATCGATCTTCTTTTTCAGCTCGTCGATTTCATTCTTCTCGCCGCGCCCCAGCTCTTTCTGGATGGCCTTCAGCTTTTCGTTCAGGTAATACTCTTTTTGCGCGCGCTCCATTTGGCGCTTCACGCGCGTATTGATATTGCGATCGACGTTCAGCTTTTCCAATTCGATTTCCAGGATGTCGGCGATGCGGTTCAATCGCTCGAGCGGATCAACGGTTTCCAGCAAATCCTGCTTTTCATCCACCGGGAGCTGCAGGTTGGCGGCAATCGTGTCCGACAGCCGGGAAGGATCATCCACGCGCGCCGCCGCGATCATCGTGTCGTAGTTCAAGCTCTGCGAAAGCTTGATGAACTGTTCGTACAGGCCCGTCACTTTTTCGACGATTTGCTTTACCTGCGGCGAATCTTCCACGCGTGCGCCCAGCAGGCGCACCGTCGCGCGGAAGAAACCTTCTTCCGTGGCGATCGAAATCGCGCGGGCGCGTTCGACGCCTTCCACCAATACTTTGATGTTCCCATCGGGAAGCTTCACGCTCTGCACGATATTGGCGAGTGTTCCGACGGCGTAAATTTCTTCCGGCTTGGGATCGTCCACCGAGGCATCGTGCTGCGTGGATAGGAAAATCTTCTTGTCGCCGGCCAGCGCTTCTTCCAGCGCGCGCACGCTGGCTTCCCGCCCCACGATAAACGGGGTCATCTGTTGCGGAAAGATAACCATGTCGCGCACCGGCATCATCGGCACGCGCTTCATTTCTTGTTTTTCGCGATTGAACATTCCAGCCCCTGGGTTCGATCCATGCGGCCCACACTCGCCGCACGCTAACTTAGACGCTCGAGTGCCTCAGCCGGCTTTCTCGAGCAAGCTCCAATTGATTTCGCGAGTGCGGACCATTTCCGCGTTAACCACGAAGTCGCGCACCTTCCGCTGCATGGGAAGGTGGTACATCAATTCCAGCATGAGGTCTTCAAGAATCATTCGCAAGCCTCGCGCGCCCACCTTACGCTGTAGTGCTAACTCTGCGACGGTTTCGAGCGCATCGTCGGTGAAGCGCAGGCGCACGTTTTCAAATTCGAACAGCCGCTGGTATTGCTTGAGCAGCGCGTTCTTTGGCTCCGTCAAAATCTTGACCAGCGCGCCCTTGTCCAGATCGTTCATCACGCCGGCAACCGGCAGGCGGCCCACAAATTCAGGAATCAATCCGTAACGAATCAAATCGCCGGGCTGCACCTGTTCGAGCAATTCGGTGTTGCGTTTCTGCGGGGTCGTCGGCGCGGCGTCGGTGTGGAAACCAAGCGAGCGGCGGCCCACACGCTTCTCGATAATCTTCTCGAGTCCCACGAACGCCCCGCCGCAGACGAACAAAATGTTGGTGGTGTCCACCGGCGTGAATTCCTGGTGCGGATGCTTGCGCCCGCCCTGCGGCGGCACATTCGCCACCGTGCCTTCGAGAATCTTCAGGAGCGCCTGCTGCACGCCTTCGCCGGAAACATCGCGCGTGATCGACGGGTTTTCGTCCTTCTTCGCGATCTTGTCGATTTCGTCGATATAAATGATGCCCTGCTGGGCCTTCTGCACGTCACCGTCGGCGGCCTGCAGCAGCTTCAGAATGATGTTCTCGACGTCTTCTCCGACGTACCCCGCTTCCGTCAGCGTGGTGGCATCCACGATCGCGAAAGGCACATCCAGCATGCGCGACAGCGTTTGCGCCAGCAGCGTCTTGCCCGTGCCCGTCGGCCCAATCAACAGAATATTCGACTTGCTCAGTTCGATGTCGCCCGGCTGCTTGTTCAGGAAAATCCGCTTGTAATGGTTGTACACCGCCACCGCCAGCTTCTTTTTCGAACGGTCCTGCCCGATGACGTAGCCATCCAGGAATTGCTTGATCTCCGGCGGGCGAGGAAGCCGCTTCGTCGGCGCGGAAGCTTGTTCACGCTTCTCATCTTCCAGAATCGTCTGGCAAACGCCCACGCACTCGTTGCAGATGTAAGCGCGGGGATAGTCCGAAGGCGAACTAATCAGCTTCTCGACCTGTT
This sequence comes from Candidatus Udaeobacter sp., assembly GCA_035511855.1. GTDB lineage: Bacteria > Acidobacteriota > Terriglobia > Acidiferrales > UBA7541 > Acidiferrum. The sequence goes on along the minus strand of DATKEV010000111.1, from coordinate 8,603 downwards.
CCTGCGTTTTATGGCAGAAGGAACAGCGCAAGGGCTCGTCTGGGTTGAATTTTTTCACTGGTGTGAAGGCCTCGTCTCCGCTGGGCTTCGACGGAGTCTCTACCCATCATTCTAGGCCGATTTCCCCCCCGAGCAAACGGGAATATCGGCAGGTTACTTACTTTTTGGAACCTGCGTTCTGCCCCGGCTTCAACTGCAAAGTACTCCCTGCGAAAAGCTAGCGGTGCTTGTAAATGATCTCGTCGATCATGCCGTATTCCTTGGCCTGCTCGGGATTCATGATGTAGTCGCGCTCGACGTCTTTCTCGATTTTGTCTACCGGTTGCCCGCTGTGCTTCGCCAGCAGTTGATTGATGGTCGAGCGCATGCGCAGAATCTCTTTCGCATGCAGATCGATATCCGTGGCCTGGCCCCCGAGACCCGACATCCACGGCTGGTGGATCAAGATCCGTGCGTTCGGCAGCGCAAAGCGCTTCTTGGGAGCCCCGCCCACGAGCAGCACCGCCGCAATCGAAGCGGCCTGTCCCACGCAGGTGGTCACCACGTCCGGCTTCACGAATTGCATGGTGTCGTAAATCGCAAAACCCGCGGTAATCGAGCCGCCCGGCGAATTGATGTACAGCTGAATATCTTTCTCCGGATCTTCCGCTTGTAGGAAGAGCATCTGCGCCGTCGCCAGATTTGCCACGTGGTCATCGATCGGCGTGCCGATAAAAATGATGTGCTCCTTGAGCAGCCGCGAATAAATGTCGTAGGCCCGTTCGCCGCGGCTGGTCTGTTCCACCACCATCGGTACGAGCGTTGTTCCGCGATACTCTGAATCGTCGAATTTTCTCATGGGGGTAAATGTCGCTGGCACGGGGTCGAGGTGCTTCACTTAGCATCCGTCGCCGCACTTGCCGCGGCAACGGTCTTGATTTTGGCGTTCTGCGCGAGCCAGTCGAGTGTTTTGTCGCTCCGCAGCTTCGCTTTCATCCTATCGAGCGTGCCTTGCTTTGTCAAACGCGCGCGCATTGCTTCCGCCGATTCGCCACTATGGCTGGCCATGTGTTCCAGCTCGTGCGTCACCTCGGTGTCCGTCACGTCGACGTTCTCCGCCGTGGCGATGCGGTCAATGATCAGTTCCGCTTTCACGTCGTCCTTGGCGCGCTCTTCCTGCCGCCGGCGCAGCGTCACCCAATCCACGTTCACGGCCCTCGGATCGACGCCCTGCGCCGCCAGCGAGCGCACCACACGCTCCAGCCTAACGTCCATTTGATGCTCGACGAGCGATTCGGGCACAGGAAAATCATGCAGCTTCACGATCTCCGCCAGGATTTTCTCGCGCAGCAATTCTTTGTGTTTGTGGTCGCGCTGATGCTCGAGGCCTTCTTTCACCTTCGTCTTCAGCTCATCCAGCGTCGCCGATTCACTTACATCCTTCGCAAACTCATCATTCATCTCAGGCAGTTTCTTCGTTTTGATTCCCAGCACTTCCACGGCGTAGTGATATTTTTTCCCCGCGAGCTTCGGGTCGGGATAATCCGCCGGATAATCCACGTCAAAATTCTTGTGCTCCCCGATACTCGCGCCCTTCAGGTTGGCGTTGAACGGCTCCATCGTCTCTTCAGCGCCGATGTGGCAAAGCACGCTGTCCGCTTGCAGCGGATCCCCGCCTCCTTCGGTCGTCCCGAGCAATTTTACCTGCGCAAAATCGTCATCCTGAATCGCCCGGCCTTCCACCGGCGCAAACGTCGCCGCCCGCTCGCGCATCTCTTCCAGCGCTTTCTTCACATCCTCTTCAGTGATGTCCATCGTGGGCATTTCCAGCGAAAGCCCCTTGTAGTCCCCCAATTCAAATTCCGGCAGCACTTCAAACACCGCCCGGAACTTCAGCGGCTGTCCTTCATTGAAATCCAGTTTGTCCACGTGCGGCTGCGAAACCGGCGTCAGCTTTTGTTCCGCCACGGCCTTCTCCACCCGCTCGGGAACCAGCGATTGCAGCACTTCTCCCTTGATGTCGTCCGCAAATTTGCGCCGAATCAGCGAAACCGGCGCTTTCCCGCGGCGGAATCCCGGCACATTCGCGATGCGCGCGAATTCTTTCGCCACGCTTTCGATCTTTTTCGATACCTCTTCCGCCGGAATCTCCAATTCCAGCTCGCGGCGGCAGGTTGCTTCAGCCATGCAACAATCCTTTCCTCAAACAGTCATCAAACTTGTGATGAAACTCATGCGGGTCTCGACGGTATGGGCCTGGTCTGCGGGAACATCCAAGCCAGACCTTCATTTCACGAGAGGCCAGTCAGGGAAGCGTTCACCCTGCAACTCGAAATCTCAGTATAGGCGAGGCCCAAGGCACCGTCAAACGGCGCTAATCTGCCGCGGCGGGACGATTCAGCGCGCCGGTCAGGTCGGCGTGCAGCAGCCGGTGAAACAGATGCTCGCCGGCCTCGCGGCGCACCGAGAGGCGCCCGGCCACATAGGCGCGCGAGGCCAGGCCGCGTTGCACCGCGTCGCAGATGGCCTCATCTTCATCCTGCACTTTTTCGCTGACCTTGATGCTCGCTTGATTTCTCTTCAAAGCTTTCTTGCTGATATCCGCGAAGTAGTAGTCGAAAATCACCGCGCATTGATCCACGCCCATAGGCAACACCAGGTTCGTGTCCATCACGCCTTCGTAGGCGTTGATCATGAAATTCGGATAGATCCACAGATAAAACGCGCGTCCCTGCCGGGTGGCCGCCACTCTCGATTCCGATTGGGGGTCCGGGGAAAGCGGGCTGGACTGCAAACACGCGCGCTCGAAATTCTCGATCGTGTATTTCGTGTATTCGATCACGCTGCTCAGTCCTTTGTGCGCGTGGGGCACGTGGTAGCCGCCGTCGAGATAATTGTCCACGTACACTTTCCAGTTGCAGTGCAGCGTGTAAACGCGGCGGTCGAAATATTTCAGCTTTTTCGTGAGCTGCAGCGGCGCTACAATTCCCGGAATCGCGCCCAGAAAATCCCGCAGCGGCACCGCGTTGCGCTCCAGGTTCACATAAACAAAATTTTCCCAGGTGTCCACCTTCACCGGCACCAGGCCGTTTTTCGCGCGATCGAAATTGCAGACGCCTTCAAATTCGACCATGCCCTTCAGCGCGCCATCGATTCCGTACGTCCAGCCGTGATACGGGCAGCGAAACTGCTTCGCGCATCCCTCGGCTTCGGTGACCACTGCGGCGGCATGATGCCGGCACACGTTATAGAAGCCGCGCAACTGGCCATCTTCGCCGCGCGTCACCACGATCGGCTCTCCGGCCAGGTCCGCGGTGAAAAAGCTGCCGTTGCTTCGCACCTGGTCGGCGCGGCCCGCAACCTGCCACGTTTTGGCAAACACGCTCTGCTGTTCGAGCTCGCCGATCCGCGGATCGAAATACCACGGCGAAGGAATCGTCCACGCACGGTCCAGCGGATCGTTGGGATTGTAGAGATTAAGTAAGTCCGAAACGTCGCGTTCCATGAAATGCTCCTGCCCCGTTCCTGATCATTTCCGCTATTTCCCGGCTGAATAGCCCAACACTATCGAAGGTACCGTTTTCTCCTCCCCGTTTTCAATAGGTGCCTCCTGACGGCTGCCTTTGCCACCACCAAGCGGCGGCTCCAGGAAATCGGCGGCCCCGCTGATGCTCCTGGATCTGTCCATCTAAGGCGATGGCATGTATGAAGTGCGGACGAGTCTGGTCCACAACCGCATCGCGCGCGTGCTTTTCTATGTCGACAAGAAGGGCAGGATGGTCCGGCTCACGGATTCATCAAGAAAACGCGGAAGACACCGGCCGAGGACTTAGGCCTGGCGAGGAGCAAGAATAAGCATCAAAGGGGACTGCCATGAACGCAAGGAAGAGCCGCAAAAGAACGGACCACAGTGGAACGACTTTCGATAGTTTTCTCGAACGGGAAGGAATCCGCGAAGAAGTCGAGGCGGTTGCTATCAAGCGGGTCCTGGCTTGGCAACTCGAACAAGCCATGCAAGTACAGCAAAAAACCAAGCAGGCGTTGGCCAAACAGCTTCACACGAGCAGGCCAGAACTGGATCGCCTGCTTGACCTCCGGAACGTCTCGGTCACGCTCGATACCATCACTCGTGCGGCCAGGGCGCTCGGCACGCCTAATCATTCGCGTCGCGGACGTGAAAGCTAGAGGCGGACATGTGCGGCGAGTGCTTCGATGAATTTGTAAAAATCGGTGTGATTTTCTAGCGGGAGATGGAGTGGCCAAAATTCCGTGTGTTCTTACAAAGGGTTAACAGCCTCACTAGAGCGTCGACGTCCGCGACACCCTCGCCGGCGCCGCGGCCTGATACCCCTCGTCATCCCAAGCGAAGCGAGGAATCTCTCGTCGTTTTTTTGCCGTCTCGCCCCGCCGCACCAACCGCTGCCTGACCTCCTTCCTGTAAGATGAGCCCTTGCCAAATGGCTCGCGAGACCACAGTAAAAGGAGCCGTCAGCACAGAGAAGAAGATAGCAGACCCAGCCGTCCGGGAGATCGTTGAAAGGGCCCCTTCGGCTCACGATTTTCGCTCGGGACAACCTTTCCTCTTCGGAAAGATTGGTGCGGGAGACAGGAGTTGAACCTGCACGGCCTTTCGGCCACAAGATCCTAAGTCTTGCGCGTCTGCCAGTTCCGCCACTCCCGCAGCGAAGCTAATTTGCTGATTGTACGAGCTTTTGCTGTTTTTGTCTCTCCCGATCCGATGGGCTTTCAGGCTCACTATGAGTTAACTGTGAGTTACGCGCACTCGTTTCGATCTTGCGAGCCGCGTCGATGATGTCATACGTCTGGATGATTGTTGCCGCAGCATTGGCACTGGGTTGCGTCGCCTTGACTCTTGTGGATCTGAATGTTCTCAAAGTGTCGCGCCTGCACGAGCGGATGTTCGGAGAGGTCGGCTATCCGTTGACCCAGCCTACTATAAGCGTGAACGTTGCGCCGGGGTCGCCGGGTTTCTTCTGCCCCAGTTCCTGGTCGACGTACCGATTCCGAGTCACTTTCAGCTTGTATTGACCTGCCGGCACACTCTTGAACAGAAAATGCCCGTCCGCTGTCGTTTTCGTCGCAATATGATGTTCCTGATCGGAATCCTTTGCGAGTTGCACCGTCGCGTTTTTTTAGTGGCGCGCTGTCCTGGCTCCTAATCACGATCCCGGAAACGGTGCAAGTTTGGTCAGGGTCGATATCTTTGCTATGGGCCGTGGGAGTTTGGTGGCAACACGGCTCGAAAGTCAGGCATGCCAAAAGAAAACACGAAAGCTTCAGGTGCATGGGCGTTACATACCCGGCGCGAATGGGCAGAGCAGCTGCTTGCCATTGCACTTATCGGCAGTGGTTGACTGGAAACGGAGGCCCGAACGTTGCCCCTGGCCATCCCTGGACCGCGAGCCTCTCAGTTCTAACCGCTGGACCTATGCGCACGCACCGCGATTGCGGAAGCCAGTAGTGCAGCATTCCGGTTCGACGTACAACCCATACCGCGAAACGGCTTGGTGCAGCACGTATGGCGGATGGGTGCACAAATAGCAACCGGCTGCTGGCAGCATTCGTTTCGTGATAAGCAGTAAGCTCCCACGGGTTTGCAGTACGATTGTGCAGGAACCGGTCGAGAGTTCAAACTAAGACCTGCCACTGCGAGTCTGACCAACATCGCCAGGTTCCGAAAAATACCTAAGCGCGTCTAACAAAACCCCGCCAACAAAAAGGCCGCCTCTGCTGAAAGGGCGGCTTCGTAGACCTTACTGCTTCTTGGCATCGAAGCTGGAGGTGAATCCGGCGGACGTGTTGATGCCAAACAACTCTGGCCCGCCACCGATGATCACTATGTTGAAGGCTGCTCCGGCACCGGGTCCGGTCGTAAAGGACATTGACCCAGTGCAATCGGGATTCACCGTGTAAGTCCCTGCGTCGGTCTCCGTCGAGACTACGCCGCTCTGGACGCTTGTGAAACTGACAGAGACGGTACCCGTCCCACCGAACGCAGCCACCCCTACGTTAAAGAAGGGGAGTTGGTTCCCCTGCCCCTGCCCGTGCAAAGGGCCCCATCCTGGCTGGCTAAATGCATAGCTGCCGTTCAGGGTGGCAACACTGCATCCACTCTGAGCGTACACAGCCCGCACCGCATGCTTCGATGTTGTGATAACGTGCACCAGGGCTGCCAAAACAGCCAAGGCCAATAGCGCGCTAACGATTCGTTTCATTGATGTTCTCCTTAATCGGAAATTTTCGCTAGGGTACGATCTTTAGGGAAGTGCTCTGTTGGGCAAGCGACAGGAGTGAAGAATGATAATCTCCTGCTGACCGTTACTAAGCTAGACCAGAACCGGCTTCCCTCTGTTGCGCAGTTCTGCCTGAGCCCGACGAGCAAAGTCCATGTCCCGCAGCTGAAGAAAAACTGGTCTTTATCTGCTCCGCCAACTCATTGACGATCCAAAACTTATGCAAAGACAGATTTGGCTGCCCACAATGGACGCGACGATTGGGTGATGCTAGAATCCCTCCCAAGTGTCATTCACGGATCGAAGGCACAGCAGTTGAACCTATGGCCAAGATCCCCACTCCGTTCAGGCTACAGTTCGGCCCTTTTCTGGCTGACTTTCAGGCGTGTGAACTCCGCAAAGACGGTCGGAAAATTCGGCTCCAGGAAAAGCCTATGTTGCTGCTGGGAGCGTTGACAGCCCACCCCGGAGAAGTTGTTAGCCGCGAGGAACTCCAAAAACGGCTTTGGCCTGAAGATACGTTTGTGGATTTCGAAACTGGCTTGAATGCTGCCGTTCGAAAGCTTCGTGAGGCGTTAGCCGATAATCCCGAGAGTCCGCGATACATTGAAACCATCCCGAAGCGAGGTTATCGCTTTCTCGGCCAAATCGAGTCGGAAGGAACTGGGGCACCCTCCATTTCCGGTGAGGAACCCTCACCCAAGGCTGATCTCACGAGCACCAGCCTAGGACGACGGACGATTGCGTCCCTGATCGAAACGGTGGGGGAGTATCGACGCGCCAAATACGTCTGGATGATTGTTGCCGCAGCATTGGCACTGGGTTGCGTCGCCTTGACTCTTGTGGATCTGAACGTTCTCAAAGTGTCGCGCCTGCAAGGGCGGGTGTTCGGAGCCAGCGGCGCATCTGCTATTCATTCCATTGCAGTGCTGCCTTTGCAAAATCTGTCGAACGATCCTACGCAGGAATATTTCTCGGATGGGATAACTGATGCACTTATCACCGATCTGGCGCAGATTGGTTCGCTGAAGGTGATCTCGCGCACATCTTCCATGCAGTACAAACAAACCAAGAAATCGCTGCCGGAAGTTGCGCGCGAACTCAACGTGGATGGAATCGTCGAGGGGACGGTACAGCGCTCGGGCGACCGTGTGCGCATCACCGCCCAGTTGATCCACGGTCCTACAGACAAACACTTTTGGGCTAGTACCTACGAGCGAGACATGCAGGATGTGTTCGCGCTTGAAAGAGACCTGACGCAGGAGATAGCCAGGGAAATCCAGGCACGGCTCAAAACGCCAAATCAAGCGCGACTTACCCCAGTTCGGCCAGTGAATGCAAAGGCACTGGAGGCCTATCTGCAAGGCAGCTATTACCTGAACAGATTTACCGAAGAAGAGACAAGGAAGGCTCAGGAGTACTTCCAGCAAGCAATCGACGCAGATCCCACGTTCGCGGCCGCTTATGCTGGGCTGGCCCTTGCGGATTACGGGAATTTCCAGGGCTCGGCCGAAGACGAGGCGATCGCGAAACGAGCAGCGGAAAGAGCCCTGGAATTGGACCCTACACTTTCGGACGCCTGGGTGACCTTGGGGAAGATCAAGCTTGATTCTTGGGACTGGCGCGGGATGGAGGAAAGCTACCGCAAAGCTATCGAATTCAATTCGAACAACGCCCTGGCTCACCAAGAGTTAGGGGAACGTCTCGACGCGATGGGACGCCTGGAGGAAGGGCTGAAGGAGTGTCAGATCGCACAACAGCTCGATCCGAGTCACGACCATCTCTCAGGCGCTCTGTGGGACCGACGCGAGTTCGACCGCTCCAATGAAGTACTCCTAATAATGCTCCGAAATGACCCGGACAACGCCGTGCTCCACCACACCCTGTATCTTAACTACGAAGCAAAAGGGATGTACAAGGAGGCCGTCCAGCATCTAGAACGCACGGTGACGCTGAGTGGGTTTCCGGAGGTGGCTGTCAATCTGCATCATGCATTCGCTGTTTCTGGCTACAAGGGTGCAATGCGAGAGTACGCCAAGGAGTTGGAGCATGTGCACGCGACAAAGCAAATTTTCTTGCCGGTTAACTTAGCGGGGGTTTACACAACCCTCGGCGATAAAGATCGCGCTTTCTACTGGTTGGAACAGGCCTACAAACATAGCCCCGGCCCCGGTATTCCCCTTTGGATGATGAAGTCATATGTCGCACTTGAGCCCCTCCACTCCGACCCGCGATTCAAGGACCTGGTCCACCGCATCGGCCTTCCGCCATAAGCAGGGGCACCCGATGAGCCGTGTGGCCAGAAAACTCGCGCGTATCCTTTGGTTCGTACTCCCGCCAATCTTTGTGCTGTTGAGTTTCGTTCGACCG
>DATKEV010000110.1:0-52026 GCA_035511855.1 Candidatus Udaeobacter sp. | reverse complement strand
CCTTCTGGTCCATTGCCAAGCACACAATTTAGCTTACGATTGTGCAATCTCGTATGGAGGCACCCATGTCCCCTTCCTACACTTCACCTGATTTGCGCGAAAAAGTCGCTCTTGTGGCAGGGGCGTCCCGGGGGGCCGGCCGAGGAATCGCCGTGGCCCTGGGAGAAGCCGGCGCGACGGTGTACTGCACGGGGCGCAGTTCGCGGGCAACTAGAAATTCGGCGCGAAGAACTTCGGTGCGACTGGAGACGATTGAAGAAACGGCGGAGAGGGTCACGGCGCGCGGGGGAGTAGGCATCCCCGCCGTCGTCGACCATACCGGCCGCGGGGCCGTCCAGAGGCTCATCGCCCAGGTCGAGAAGGAGCACGGTAAGCTCGACATCTTGGTCAATAACATCTGGGGTGGAGATGCGCTCCTGGAATTTGGCAAACCCTTCTGGCAGCTCGACCTGCCAAAAGGCTTCCAGATGATGGAACGCGCGCTTCACACGCACATCATTACGAGCCATTTTGCCGCTCCGCTGCTCATCGAATCCGCGAAAAAATCAAGCGGGGGCCTGATCGTGGAAGTGACCGATGGCGATTCGTATCAGTACCGGGGGAATTTATTCTACGACCTGGTGAAGACAAGCGTGATCCGCATGGCGTTTGCCATGGCGCGTGAGTTGCGTCGCAAGAATGTGACAGTCGTTGCGCTTACGCCAGGTTTTCTGCGGTCCGAAGTGATGCTGGATCACTTCGGCGTAACCGAAGCCAATTGGCGGGAGGCCACGAAAAATGACCCCAATTTTGAGGAGTCCGAGACACCGCTGTATTCCGGGCGGGCCGTGGCCGCACTGGCCGCGGATCCCAACATCGCGAACAAGTCGGGGCGGGTGTTCAGCTCATGGGGGCTGTCCGACGAATACGGCTTCTGCGACGCCGACGGCAGGAAACCCCACTGGGGCAATCACGCCAAAAAGAAATATGGCGATGTGATGAGGCCCTGCGACGAAGGCTTTTATCAGTACTGGACGGGCGGAATGGTGGATTCCATTTTCCCGAATTGGCCTTGAGATGCTAAGCGTGACGGGCTTAACTATCTTGGATGTGTAGTTGGGCTACCGGAAACTGAGCGGCGACGGGGCTGGCGGAGGAGTTTTCAGTTTTAATAAAATTATGCCGCCAAAAAAAGCGCGACCTAAAAGCATCACCGAGTACATCCACGCCGCTCCCAAAGAGGCGCGGAAGAAACTTCGTGAAATGCGTGCGTGTATTCGCGCGGCTGCACCCGGGGCCAAGGAAAGCCTGAAGTGGGGGATGCCCGCCGTTTCCTATCGGAGGATACTAGTCGCGTTCGCCGCGCACAAACATCACATCGGCTTCTATCCCACGTCGCCAGCCGTTCGAGCCTTCGCGCATGATCTTTCGAGATTTGCCACGGCTACAGGGTCGATCCAATTTCCCCTGGAGAAGCCGCTGCCGCTGCCTCTGATCCGCAAAATCACCGCGTTTCGCGTTCGAGAGAGTATCGAGGTAGACAGGAAATGGAAAACGAGACGCGGCTGAAAATGAGTTTTCAGTTTTAAGTTATAGGAGTTATTAGTTCAAGATCGAAGAACGAAAGCATCGTAAAACAAGCGGGAACAGTTGCAGCCATGTCTACCGACGCACACAACCCTGAACGGATGCGCATTGAGAAAGAACGAAGAAGAAGCGATCGCTACTCCCTGGTCATTCCGATTCGCTTGAAATGGCCGGGTCCAGGTGGCGAGCCGCACACGGCGCATGCACAAGCAAGGGAAGCAAATCTCCATGGCGGCCTCCTGGAGTTTAGGGACGCGGATCAGTACCCACCCGTGGGAAGCGCAATGGAATTGATCAACCTAGTCTCTGGTCAAACGGCAATGGCGCGCGTATCTGCCATCCGACGGTCTTCGGCGGGTACTCCCTTGGGAGTTGCCGTTGAACTCCTCCCGCCCAACGAAGAGTTTTGGGGACTGACCTTTCAATTGAGGCGGACGACCGGGGAATTGTTGAAGCTTGAACATGGCATAAAATCAGGCGATATTGACCCCTATGTGCTGCGCGAATTCCGAGACGCAGTGGATTATATCCGCAAGACGGCGTGGGCCGTTCAGGAGTGGCAGGAGAGACAGGTTCAGAAGCGGGACACGGCGACAGTGATTCCGCTGCTCGTTACGGAGCGCATCCGCCGCGGGACGCAGCTCTACGAGGCGCTCACCGCCGACCTGAAGAGCCATGCCATCCGCCCCGAAGCCGCAGAGATCGAAGACTTATTCCATGCCATCGAGCACCTCTACGAAGAATTGAAGCGATTGAACTAGGTCGGCGGCATTCATCGAAGAGGCGGCCCCTCAGGCGCAAAATTTTGAAAATGCAAGGCGTCGGGCCAATTCTTTTGCGTTTCGCAGGACGCCGATGCTTTGAGTGAAGTGTCGAAATAGATTCTGGGGCTCGCGTGCCCGGTTAGCCTCGCCACGTACCCGGCAAGGGCTCTCCGCACCAACGTACGTCTGCGCGTCGTTAGGGTACAGCGCACAGAGGGCGGGGAGCAAGGGAAGTCGATAGACGCGGCTGGAGCTTGGCAAACACGAGAAGGGATAGCACGCGGCTATCGCAGAACTAAGTGATTTGCAGGGAACGGTAGAAATTGAGGGCTGAATGGTTGCGCAGGTGCCGCGCCGGACCAATTTTCATGTTGCAATCGTAGTTACTTTAGTGTAGTAAAGGGACACTGTTGTCCCCCAGTAAAGAGGTGGGAATTCGGTCCGGAGTAGCGTCCTCGGCTTCCTAAGACCTGTCGTTCGCAACAATTCCCGCCCGTAAAGTCCTGCGTATTTCTGCATTCCGCCATCTCTGGAAAGACCGCAGGCGGTGGTGACACATGTTGCAGCAATCCGTTTCCCATTTGGTGCGATTCGACTCGCGAGTCCAGACGCCCTCGGGCGTCTGGGTCTATTGGTACTGTGATGGACGTGACGACGTTTCACGAGTTCGAAATTTGAGCCTGGGTGGCCTGTTTGTCGAGACACCAACGTCAAGGGGCTTGGGTTCCACAGTCAAGCTGGAGTTTCTTGTTCAGGAGGGACCATTCAGGGCGGACGCTGTTGTAAGGCGCGTAGAGCCCGGTCTTGGACTGGCACTGAAGCTCACGGCGGTAAATGATGAAGACCACCCGGGCCTGGAGGCATTGATAAAAAGGCTAGGCGGTTCGTCCTGATTTCTGGATTGCCGGCAGCTGCCTGCCAGCATTCCGACATATTTAACCGGAGTGTGACCGTAGTTGCGATGCGAGCCTGGTATCCGGGAGACGGCGACGCGCGGATAAAGATAATAACTTGACTTCGTATAGATTACCGCATATCTTTGGCCTCGCAAACTGGCAGAGCGACTAGGTAAGGAGCCATTCCTCCTCCCGGGTCCTTTCCCTCCATTCTTACAGTGCCCTCGTTTACTTTGCCCCCATTTGCCAGGCTCCGGCCAACTTTTAGAAAATCGTAACAATTAAGGAGATGTCTATGAAGAAAACTTGGATGTGGTGTTTGATCGGTTTACTTTCACTAGGGAGCGCCGCGTGGTCGCAAGCCCAGACGACCGCCGGCACTGAGAAGGCTGTAGCCGCACTCGAACAACAGTGGCTTCAGTCACAGAAGACAAATAATCCGGACCTAGTCGCCCCGCTGCTGGCCGACAAGTTCGTGAATACGGGGAGCGATGGGAAAGTCACCGGCAAGGCCGAGACGCTGGCAAACGCGAAAGCAACCAAATATGACAGTGCCGATTACGACGATGTGAAGGTAACGGCATTTGGCGATACGGCCATCGCGACGGGCAGCTTCAAAGCTAAGGGCACCGATGCGTCGGGAAAGCCTCTCGATGTTCATGAGCGCTGGACCGATACCTGGATGAAGATGCCGAACGGACAGTGGCAGTGTATTGCGAGTCATGGCTCGCTTGTAAAGATATAAGTACCCGCACAACGTTGAATCGAAGTGGCCGCCTTCATCTGTGGCGGCCATTTCTTTTGTCCACACTGAATGGTCGCCTAGGCGGGGTGAACGGTTCCCGGCAGGTGGACCAGCCTTGTCTTCCCCGAGACTCCTCTCACCCCTCCCCACCCTCCTCAGCTTGAGGATGCCCCGACCAGACGCGGCATCGTGCGCGTCCCGGCCTCGGACTAGCCCCGAATTCATCTTGGGCTAACTCATTTAAAATGAACACTTATGAAACCATAGGGGGAGGAGGTGTTATTGTTAACTAGAAACTGCCTCTCTTCGTTCTTCTGTTCTGGCCAACCTTTTCTCGTGCGCGGGTCGCTCTGACGATGCGATCAATTGCCCAGCTTAACCTACGCTTCTGGCAGTCGGCACTGAGGGAAATGCCTAATACCAAATCAGGGATAACGCTCGATTGCGGTGACCGGAACTTCAGGGGAGGATGCTCGTACATTCGTGACATCGGGACGCCTCAGTGTCTAGGGACCCACCGAGGGACCCCACACTATTTACCTGGCGCCGAGGCGTCCCGGCCTCAAACAGAGAATCTCATTACATCGTTGTTGGAAATTGGCGTGCCTCACTCCGAGGAATCCAGCGTGGCGGCGGCTTGGGCAGAGGGCTGAGCAGCAGCACTCGGGCGGGTGACGTAGACGGCGAGCAGGAGGCTGGAGAAGAGCAGCAGCGCGGCGAGGTGGTAGGGCGCGCCCGGAAGATGGAAGCGGATGCCGGGAGCGATGGCCACGGCAAAAATTTGCGTAAAGAGAACGGGGCCGACCATGCCGGTGATGGCGCGGATGGAGTTGATCGCGCCCTGGAGTTTGCCCTGCGAAGTGGGGTCCACGTGGCGGGACATGAGCGATTGCATAGCGGGAGCGGAGATGCCCCAGAGGGCAATGAAAGGAATGACGGCGAGGAGAATCCAGCCGCGCGTGGCGAGCGCGAAACCCGCGAAGCCGAGGGTGCCGAACAACAATCCAGAAATGAGGCTGCGGCGTTCGCCGAAGCGCTTCACAAACGGGCCGACAAGGACCCCGGAAACGACGGAGGCGCAGACGCCGACGAGGGCGAGAGAGTTGCCGACGTCACTGTGGTTCCAGTGATAGCGATACTCGGTGTAAAAGGCCCACATGGAGGGAAGCGAGTTGTGCGCAAGGTAATAGAGAGTGGCCACCATCGAAAGTCCTGCCAGTTCGGGATGGGAGCGCAGAAGGGCGAGAGCTCCCAAGGGATTGGCCATGTGCCAAGCGGACTTGGCGCGGCGTTCCGGCGGTAGCGATTCGGGCAACACGAAATAGCCGTAGAGTGCGTTTGCGAGACTAAGCGCCGCGGCGGCCCAGAAAGGGAATCGAAGATTGACATTGCCAAGATAGCCGCCGACGGCGGGGCCGATGACGAAGCCGACACCGAAGGCGGCGCTGATCAAGCCAAAAGGCTTGGCGCGTTTTTCCGGCGGCGTAACGTCGGTGACGTAGGCGAAGGCCGTGGCGACGTTGGAGGTGGTGACGCCGGAAATCAGGCGGCCGAGGAATAGCCATCGCAGCGACGGGGCGAGCGCCATAATCACGTAATCGATGGCCAGGCCGAAGCAGGAAATCAGGATGACCGGGCGGCGGCCGAAGCGGTCGGACCAAGCTCCCAAGAGCGGCGAAAAAATAAATTGCATGGTGGCCCAGGCCAACCCGAAAACGCCGCCGATGCTGGAAGCGCGGGCGAAATCCCCGCCTTCAAAACTGCGAATCAGGTCGGGAAGAACCGGGGCAATGATGCCGAAGGCCAGAAAGTCAAAAGCCACCATGAAGAGGATGAAGACAAAAGCGGCGCGGCTGGTATTCGGGGCAGGAGTCGTTGTCGCATCCGCCATAAGGAGTTCGGCCTGTTAGACTTCGAGAATAACAGGAAGAATCAGCGGCCGCTTGGAAGTGTGTTTATTGATGTAGCGCTTGAGGTCCACGCGGATTTTTTCCTTGATAACGCCCCAGTCGGATTTTTCCTCGGGGTTGGATTCCTCGATGGTCTTCACGATGACCAGGCGGGCGCCGGCGATGAGTTCGTTGCCGTTATCGCTCATCAGGCCGCGGGTGACGATTTCCGGATGGGATTCGAGTTTGCCGGTGTGCTTGTCGATGGCGATGATGGGCACGACGATGCCGTCTTCGGAGAGGTGCTTGCGGTCGCGGATCACATATTCTTCAATTTCTTCGAGCGAGCCGGAATCAACGAGGACGCGGCCGGCGGTGACCGGATCGCGACGGCGGGCGCCGTCTTCGGTGAATTCGATGGACTGTCCGTCTTCGATGAGAAGAATTTCTTCCGTGACGGTGCCCAGTTGATGGGCAAGCGCGGCGTGGCGGAAAAGATGGCGGTATTCGCCGTGCACGGGGATGAAATATCTCGGCTTGACGAGCTGCAGGATCAGTTTCTGCTCTTCCTGGCTGGCGTGGCCGGAAACGTGGATGGTGCCGGCGGAATTGTCGTAATAAACGAGCGCGCGGCGGCGGAACATGTGATCGAGCATGCGGAAAATGGATTTTTCGTTTCCCGGGATGATGCGAGCGGAAAGAATCACGCTGTCGTTTTCGTCCACGGAAACGAAGCGATGATTGTCCACGGCGATGCGGGAGAGCGAGGACATCGGCTCGGCCTGGCTGCCGCTGGCAAGAATGATGATGCGCTTGGGATCGAAACCGCGAATGTCCTGCGGCCGGACGACGGTGCCGTCCGGAATGCTCAGAATTTCGAGCGAATGCGCAATTTCGACGTTGTCCACCATGCTGCGGCCGACAAAGGCGACTTTGCGATTAACGCGCCCCGCGATGTCAATGACCTGCTGGATGCGGTGAATCGATGAAGCGAAGCAGGAGAGAATCACGCGGCGCGGCGCGGAACGGCAAAGCTCTTCGATGCGGGGAACAATGGCGCGTTCGGAAGGCGTGAAGCCGGGGCGCTCGACGTTGGTGGAATCGCTGAAAAGCACGAGCACGCCTTCGTGGCCGTATTTTGCAAACGCGTGCAGGTCGAAAGGGCCGCCGCCCACGGGCGTTTGATCAATCTTGAAGTCCCCTGTGTGAATAATCACGCCGAGGGGCGTGCGAATGGCCAGCGCGACGCAGTCCACGGTGCTGTGCGTGACGGCGATGAATTCAATCTCGTAGGGGCCAATTTCGACAAGGCGGCCGGGGATGACTTCGCGGAGCGTGGTGGAATCGAGAAGGCCGGCTTCGTCGAGACGCTTTTTCACCAGCGCGAGCGTGAAGCGCGTGCCGTACACGGGAACATTGAGGTCGCGAAGAATATAAGGCAGCGCGCCGATGTGATCCTCGTGGCCGTGAGTGAGGACGATAGCGCGTACGAAAGAACGATTCTGCTTCAGATACGTAATGTCGGGGATGACCAGGTCGACGCCGAGGAGTTCGGATTCGGGGAACATCATGCCGGAATCAATGACGATGATGTCGTCGCCGAGACGCAACACCATCATGTTCATGCCGAATTCGCCGAGACCGCCTAGAGGGATGGCTGTGAGGGATTGCTGGGTCTTGCTCAATCGAGCGTCAACTCCGGGACGCAAACGAGAATCGTATCATACAGAGGTGACGGGAGAATGGTGACTGGTACCCGGTGAAATAATTGCGGACTTGCGCGAGCCGTCAACGATCGCTGCTGCTGAAGAGGTGGGCGATGGAGACTAGAATGACCGCGCCGAGCGTTGCGGCGGCGAGCGAGTACAAAAAGCCACCGCCAAAAATTCCCAGCTTGAGGAAAATCCAGCCACCGAGATAGGACCCGATCAGTCCGAGGACAATGTCCGTGATGCAGCCGAATCCCCGGCCGCGAGCAATTTTTCCCGCGAGCCACCCTGCGATCAGGCCGAGGAGAAGCCAAGAAACAAAGCCGTGAGATTGGAACCAGACTCCAATCGTCCTTTGCGTAGCCATCTGTGCGGCGAACATGAAGCCTCCCGAGGGAATACAAATTGTATCTGAACTTGTGCACAACGCAATCTACGGTGAGTGCGAATGCGAACTGCGGCTATTGGGGAACCGGTTGTTGCTGGGTCATGCAATGGAGCGTGCCCAGGCCAAGGACGAGGTCGCGGCAGGCGATGCCAACGACTTCGCGGTCGGGGAATAGACCGGCGAGCGTGTTAAGCGCGATGCGATCGTTGGAATCGTTGAAGGTCGGGACGAGAACGATTTTGTTGGCGATATAGAAATTGGCATAGCTAGCAGGCAGGCGTTGACCGTCGAAATAAACCGGCGCGGGCATGGGAAGAGTTTCGACGCGCAGCGGCCGACCGTCCTGATCCCTCTTTGTTTTTAGCAAGGCAAGATTTTCCTGTAGCGGCTCGTGGTTGGCGTCTTTCAGGTCGTTCTCGATGATAGTGACGACGGTTGACGGGTTCACGAAGCGCGTGAGGTCGTCCACGTGGCCGTGCGTGTCGTCGCCGGCAATTCCGTTTTTCAACCACAGAACATTTGTCGCGCCGAAATACTCGCGGAACACTTCGGAATAATCCTCTTTGCTGAAGCCGGGATTGCGCTCCTGTACTTTGCTGAGAAGGCATTCTTCGGTGGTCACCAGCGTCCCGCGGCCGTTTACGTCGATGCTCCCGCCCTCGAGAACGACGCGGCGGCCTTTGTGCATGGGTTGCCAGAGGTGGCGCTTCAACTCTTGATTGGCTTTCGAAACGACGGCAGCGTCTTTTTTGTGGTTGGGATATTTTGCCCAGCCGTTGAAGGCGAAATGGTTGTAGGCGACTTCGCCGGATTCGTTTCGAACGCAGATGGGGCCGGAGTCGCGCATCCAGCCGCGGTTGGTGGGGATGCGGAAGAAATCGATAGCGTCAAGATTGGCGGCAGATTTTTTCAGGATGGTTCGCACGCGCAATTCGGCAGCGCGATTCTCGACAAGAAGATAGACGCGCTCGACGCGGGACAAGTGGCGAACGATCTCGGCAAAGGCCCATGGGATGGGCGCGAACTTCCCGGGCCAGTCGGTCAGTTCGTGAGGCCAGCCGAGCCAGGTGGCTTCGTGGCCCTCCCATTCGGCGGGCATGCGGAAGCCGAGAGCGTATGGCGTTTTTGTTGAGGGAAGAGCTTTCATTGGACGAAAGAATTTAACACAAAGGTTACAGAGGGCCGAGAGAAGAGAGAAAAGAAAGAAGAAACGAAAGGAAAAGCAGAAACCACGTTATTCGGCGAGCCAGCGGTTCAAGATCGGCTGATAGGCGTCGATGCGGCGGTCGCGGAGAAAGGGCCAGTTGCGGCGCGTATCTTCGCTTTTTGCCGGGTCGCATTCGACGACGAGGATTTCTTCTTTGTCGTTTGAAGCTTCAGCGACGACCTGGCCGAAGGAATCGGCGACGAAAGAGTTGCCCCAGAATTCCAGGCCGGGATCGCCTTTCTCGGGCTGGCCTTCGAATCCGACGCGATTGACGACCGCGGCGTAAACGCCGTTGGCGATGGCGTGGCCGCGCTGGATGGTTTTCCAGGCGTCGAGCTGCGCGGCCCCAAACTGCGCTTTTTCTCGCGGATGCCACCCGATGCTAGTGGGGTAGAAAATCACTTGCGCGCCGCTCAGTGCGGTCAGGCGCGAGCCTTCGGGATACCACTGGTCCCAGCAGATCTGCACGCCGACGCGCGCGTATTTCGTGTCAAAGTTGGGGAAGCCGAGGTCGCCGGGTGTGAAATAAAATTTCTCGTAATAGAGCGGATCGTCGGGGATATGCATCTTGCGATATTTGCCGAGGAAAGTTCCGTCCGCGTCGAGGACCGCGCAAGTGTTGTGATAGACACCGGCAGCGCGGCGCTCGAACAAGGAAACGACCAGCGCGACTTTCTTTTCCTTGGCGAGCCGAGCAAGTTTTTCAGTCGTTGGTCCAGGCACGGCCTCGGCAAGGTTGAACAGTTCGGCGTCCTCGGTGCGGCAGAAATACTCGCCGTGGAACAGTTCATGCAGCGAAACGATTTGCGCGCCGCGGGCGGCGGCTTCGCGAATCTTTTCGACGGCCCGTGAAAGATTTTCCTCCGCGTTCGCCGTGCATTTCATCTGCACGAGGCCGATGGTAAATTTGTCTGCCATAATTTTTAGTTTAGCACGAGCGAGAAAAATTTATTCGCGTGCGTTTTGTTCTTTCTTTTGCGCTGCGTTTGTAATATCAATCTCACTAGATTTCAAGCATCATCACAAATCACTCGCAACACTGCGGCTGTTTTGTAGCGTGCGATTCATTTTGTTCGAGGAGACGAGATGGCGAAGCAGCGAGAGAAAACTGTGACCGGGAGAGTGCTCCACGATCCAGTGAAAGACAAGCTCCGGCCGATGTTTCCGCTGGACTTATCCAAATGCCGCACTGTCGATGAGCTCGTCCGCGCCATGGGCGATACGGCGTTCACGGGGCGGCAGATCGGCGATGCCGCCGATGTTTTTGAGCAAATGGCCCGCGACAAGGATTGCTTTGTGGTGATGACACTCTCGGGTGCCTTGACGGTGGGCAAGATGGGGCTTGTTTTTTGCGATCTGATTGAATCGGGCATCGTCAAGGCCATCGTCTCGACCGGAGCGCTCATGGCTCATGGACTGGTGGAAGCCACGGGTTACTCTCATTTCCGTTATAACGCCAAGATGGATGACCGGGAACTTTTCCATGCCGGGTACAACCGCGTATACGACTCGCTGGAGCCGGAGACAAATCTTGACCACGTCGAAGAGGTGATGGACCACGTTTTGACTGGATGGGACGCGGAAGACATTGTGTGCAGCTGGAAACTGAACCGGCGCATCGGCGAGCACCTGGACAAGACTGCACAAGGGCGGGGAATTCTGAAATCCGCTTACGAACACAATGTTCCTATTTTTGTTCCTGCCTTCAGTGATTCTGAACTGGGCATCGACTTTGCGCTGCACAAGATTGCCCGGCAGAGGGATAAGCGCCCGCTGCTGCGCTTCGATCCTTTCCTAGATTTCGAAAAGTTTGCCGACACCATGCTGGCCACAAGGCGCATGGGGATTCTGACGGTCGGCGGAGGCGTGCCTCGCAATTGGTCTCAACAGTTCGGCGTGTACGCGGAACTGCTGGCAAGGCGTGGGTACAAAAAACTTCCGCTGAAGCGGTACAACTACGGCGTGCGCATCTGCCCGGAGCCGGTGCATTGGGGCGGCCTGAGTGGCAGCACGTATACGGAAGCCGTTTCCTGGGGCAAGTTCGTTCCGCCGGAAGAGGGCGGACGCTTCGCGGAAGTCTTCGACGATGCGACCGTGGCGCTGCCCTTGATCGTCAGAGCGGTGCTGGAGCGGGTCGGGTACTTTTAACGCAAAAAATAAGAAAGTTTGGGAACCGGAAGAACGAATGCCGAAAGCGAAGGCAGCATCCTTGTATGGCGTTCATCCAGGCGTGGCGATGGTGCAGAAGTGGGTGAGCGAACTGAAGAAATGGCTGAAGACGGCTTATGACCTGGCCGTGTAAATGTTTCTAAGGAATAAAAAATGCCTTGAGCCCGAAGAGTCCGCGAACGACCTTCATCGAGAGCCTCCCAGGAAAGTGTCCGTGAGGAACCTTAATCATCTTCGCCGATGAGGATGGCGGCGCCGAGAACAGTGCTCCACAGGCCGCGCTTGTCGCCGACGGCGGATTGCGTGACGTTCATGGTGCGGACGATTTTGTTGGAAATGCGGTAGACCTCTTTTTTTTCGTCGAAGGATAGATCCGGATCAAATTCCACGTTTAAGGTTGTCGCGAGCATTTCTGCAGCGAGCTCCTCCGCGTATTCACCGGCGACTTCTTCGGTTTCGCCGAAGGAGTGATGCTCGGACAGATAGCCGTACATGGTTTTGTCGCTCGGCAGAGCAAGGCCGATGCTGGCAGCGATGAGGCGATGCGGCTCTTTGGTGGAATTCTCGCTGATAACGGTGAAGGCCACCTGGCCAGGTTTGATGTGTTTGAGGCCTTCGCTGCGAGAAATCAATTTGCAATTGGGGGGGAAAATGGAGGAGACGCGGACGATGTTACATGCGGCGATGCCCGCGTTGCGGAGGGCCAGCTCGAAGCTGGAAAGCCTTTCACGATGTTTACCGACGCCTTTGGTGAGGAAGATTTTCTTAGCGACGAACGCCATGGTGCCGGTTTACGGTGCCTCCGCTGACGGGGATAAAGCGAAAAATTTTCCCGCTGTGGAAAAGTAACAAGAAGGTTTTGCAGTGTCAACGCATTTCACACAATTTTTCGCTGGGGAATTCAGAATATGAACGCAAGATCACAGCCAGACAACTACTCGGCCGACAGATGTTGAAGGAATTTGCCGAGCGGCTCGCAGAGGGCAAGGATTTTTCCGAGTTCGTCGGCCGTGAAATCGGGTCCGGAAGCGAGTGGAGTGGAACCTTTCCGACTGACCTGGATGACACCGATCACTTTTCCATCGGCAACAATGGGGGCGCTGATAATCTTTTGGATGGCTTCACCTGGCTCACCGGAGATCTTCGCTCCTTCAAATACGGTGGCATGCCGTGCGGCGGAAAAGTAGTTGTCGATCTCTGGACGGCCGTCTCGAGCGGTGCGAGCCGCAAGCGCGGAGTTGCTCGACAGGGGAATGAAGCCGACCCTCTTTAGCGATTCGGGCACGAGAAAATGAAGATGACGCCAGCGCGTGGAAACGGCCAGAATCCCGACTTCGTTTTTTCGGACTCCAATAGTCTTAGCGATTTTTTCTGCGACGGACGCAAGTGATATATCAGAAGTGGTGCCCGCATCGTCGCTCAGGGTACTGGCTATGCGTTCGAGTTCCGCTACAAGACTCACCGTTGTGCTCATGATTGTTTTGAGGCTAGGGGCTTGCGGCCAGGAATCGTGAGGGCCCGGCGGATCCCAGCCGTCACAGTACATTTTCCGGCAAGTATCAGCGCTTCCGCAAGAAGATTTCGCAGTGTTTGTGTCCGCTGAAAGAACAGCGCAACTTGCTTCGACGAATGCACCTGCCTATACTGATTTTGGCGCGAACTTTGCGCGCTTGTTCAGATTGTTTTGTAACAAGCGGAAAAGAGTTTCGCGACGGAGAGGGCATGTCCGCAACGGCGTCCCAGCCTGAAACCGATTACTTCCTCAGAAAGCTTCATTCTTTTACCGGCATACTTCCTGTTGGAGCGTTTTTGGCGGAACATTTCTGGTCGAACAGCTCCGCGCTAGTCAGCCCGGATCGCTACAACACGGTTTCTCGAGAACTTCAGACCATTCCGTTCCGCTTATTCGTCGAGTGGGGAGCCATATTTCTGCCGATGCTGTTTCATGGCGGATACGGAATCTATATCTGGTTGCATGGAAAATCGAATGTTTCCGCTTATCCATGGGTGGGGAACTGGCTATACACCGCGCAGCGCTACGCCGGGTTGATCGCGTTTGCTTACATTGGCTGGCATCTGTATACGGAACGCTGGCTGACGCATGGCCGGTCGACGTATGCAAATGTGGCGGACGATATGCAAAATCCGATGTACCTGGCGTTTTTTGTGATTGGGGTACTGGCTTCCTCGTTTCATCTCGGCGTGGGGATTTGGAATTTCCTTTGCAAATGGGGACTGGCCGCGACCGCGAAGGCGCAGCAAGCAGCGGGACGGCTTGGCGCACTTGTGGGAGTGGCCTTCGGCATCGTGGGAATTTTAATCGTTCTGAGTTTTCGATTTGACTGGCACCCCTTCTCGGCGTACTTGCCAAACAAATGAGACAGCCGAAGATCATTGTTGTTGGCGGAGGTTTAGCCGGCCTGATGGCCACCATCCGCGTGGCGGAGGCGGGCGTGCCGGTGGATTTGTTTTCCATCGTGCCGGTGAAGCGCTCGCATTCTGTTTGCGCGCAGGGCGGAATCAATGCGGCGAAAAATCAGAAGGGCGAAGGCGACACGACCGCGAAGCATTTCGATGACACGATTTATGGCGGCGACTTTCTGGCGAACCAGCCGCTGGTGAAGCGCATGTGCGAGGCTGCCCCCGGGATTATCGATCTGCTCGACCGCATGGGCGTGATGTTCAACCGCACGTCGGAAGGTTTGCTGGACTATCGGCGGTTCGGCGGGACGCTGTATCACCGCACTGCTTTCGCGGGAGCGACGACGGGACAGCAACTGCTGTACGCGTTAGACGAGCAGGTGCGCCGGCACGAGGCAGAAGGAAAAGTAGCGAAATTCGAGGGCTGGACGTTTCTTTCCGCGGTGATCGACGAAGGCGGCGCGTGCCGAGGAATTTGCGCGATGGATTTGCGCTCGATGGAAGTGAAAACGTTTCCCGCCGATGCAGTGATTTTCGCGACGGGCGGCATCGGCGCGATTTTCGGCCGCTCGACGAACTCGGTGGTCTGCACGGGCTCGGCGCAATCGGCGTTGTTGCAGCAGGGCGTGGATTACGCGAACGGGGAATTCATCCAGGTGCATCCGACCGCTATCCCCGGTGAAGATAAGTTGCGGTTGATGAGCGAGTCGGCGCGCGGTGAAGGCGGGCGCGTGTGGGTGCCCCGCAATCCCGCGGAAAAGCGGTCTCCGAGAGGCATTCCGGAAGCGGAAAGATTTTACTTTCTCGAACAGTGGTACCCAAAATACGGCAACCTGGTGCCACGCGATATCGCGACGCGCGCGATTCACCGCATCGTGTATCAGGAAAAGCTGGGCGTGGATGGGCAAGCGGCGGTCTATCTCGACGTGACGCACATTCCGCGGGAGACGTTGGACCGCAAGCTCGAAGGCATCCTCGAAATTTATGAAAAATTCCTTGGTGTTGACCCGCGCGAAGAGCCCATGAAGGTTTTTCCGGCGATGCACTACACCATGGGCGGGATCTGGGTGAATGGCGAGGATCAGGCGACAAGCGTGCCGGGGATTTACGCCGCAGGCGAATGTGAATACCAGTATCACGGAGCGAATCGCCTGGGCGCGAATTCACTGGTGTCTTGTATTTTCGGAGGAGGGCTTGCGGGGCCTGCGGCCGTGAAATACGCGAAGAATTTGGAGAAGGGCAGCGAGTCGACCGCTTCAACGGTGTTCGAGCAGGAGAGGAAGCGCCAGGAAGGAAAAAATCAGGGGCTGCTTTCACAAGACGGCTCAGAAAATCCGATGACGATCTGGCGCGAACTTGGTGAGATCATGACCGAGCACGTGACGGTTACGCGCATCAATAAGAATCTGGAAAAGGCGGACGCACAGATTCGGGCGCTGCAAGAGCGCGCCAAGAAGATGAACCTCAGCGATCGCACACGGTGGTCGAATCAAACGCTGAATTTTGCGCGCGAGCTGGAAAATATGATTATCCTGGCGCGCGTCGTGACGATGGGTGCATTGGCGCGGAATGAATCGCGCGGCGCTCACTACAAGCCGGACTATCCCGACCGCGACGATGCGAACTGGCTTAAAACCACCCGCACAAAATGGGTGAACAACGACATTCAGCTGAGGTACGAGCCGGTGGATATTTCACTGATTGTTCCGCGGCCAAGGCGCTATGACGCGGCGAAATAGCAGCGGCGAAGCAGGCGGTCTGCGTTGAAAATTCTTGATTGAGGATTTATGGCAGAAGGAAAGCAAGTCATTGTTCGCGTGAAGCGGCAAGCGGGGCAGAAGGAAGTGGCGCGCTGGGAAGAATTTTCCCTGAAGTGGCGCCCGTCGATGAATGTGATCATCTGTTTGCGCGACATCGCGGAAAATCCGGTCACGCGCGACGGCAAGAAAACGACGCCCATTTCCTACGATTCGAATTGCCTGGAAGAAATCTGCGGCTCCTGCGCCATGCTCATCAATGGAAAAGCCAAGATGGCCTGCTCGGCGCTGGTCGACCACCTCGAGCAGCCCATTCGCATCGAGCCGCTTTCGAAGTTTCCGCTGGTTCGGGATCTCGCGGTGGACCGCCAGTTCATGTTCGAGAGCCTGAAACGCGTCAAAGCGTGGATTCCCATTGATGGCACTTACGACCTCGGGGAAGGCCCGCGTGTTGCGCCGGAAATTCAAGAGAAGGGCTACCCGCTTTCGAATTGCATTAGTTGCGGAAGCTGCTTGGAGGTTTGCCCGCAGGTGAACGAACACAGCCAGTTCGTCGGCGCGGCCATCATCAGCCAGGTGCGGTTGTTCAACTTGCATCCGACCGGGGCGATGAACAGGAGCGAGCGCCTGAAAGCCCTGATGGGACCGGGCGGCATCCAGGATTGCGCCAACGCACAAAACTGCGTCCACGCGTGCCCTAAGAATATTCCATTGACCGAATCGCTCGCCGAAGTAAATCGCGAGGTGTGGAAACAAGCCCTTCTCGGCTGGCTTGTAGGGTAAACTCTCTCGGCAATCCTTAACCTGGGGGAAATCAATGCGCCGCTTGTTCGCTTTGCTGTGCGTTAGCTGCTGTTTGTGCGCCAGACTCTTAGTTTCCCGGCAGGTTTCGGCCGACGACGTCGCCGAGCGTGCGAAGAAGCTGCATTTCTCCTCGATCGTCCTGGATACCCACGACGACACCACGCAACGATTTTTCTCGAAGGATTACGACATCGGGAAGCGCAATCCCGACGGCCACGTGGACATCCCGCGCATGCGTGAAGGCGGCATGAACGCCATTTTCTTTTCCATTTGGATTGATGGACGCACGATGGGCCCACCCGCAGTGCAAAAGGCCCTGGATCAAATCGACGCGGTCCACGAAAACGTCCGCACGCATTCGAAGGACCTCGTGTTTTGTCGCACCGCCGAAGAAGTTCGCAGCGCACACGCGCAAGGCAAAATTGCAGCGCTCATCGGTGTCGAGGGCGGCCACATGATTGGCGACGACGTTCGCGTGCTGCGAATGTTCGGGGATCTCGGCGTCCGCTACATGACGCTTTCGCATTTTTACAACGACGAATGGGCGGATTCCTCAACGGACAAGCCGGTTCACAACGGCCTGACAGACTTTGGCAAAGACATCGTGCGCGAGATGAACCGTCAGGGAATTATGGTGGACATCTCGCACGTCAGCGACAAGACGTTTTACGATGCGCTGGAAGTCAGTAAGGCACCCCTCATCGCGTCGCACTCCTCGTGCCGCGCACTTTGCAATCACGTGCGCGACATGAGCGACGACATGATCAAGGCGCTGGCCGCGAAGGGCGGCGTCATCCAGATCAACTACGAGAAGAGCTTTATCGACCAGCCCTACAAAGATGCCCGGGAAAAACAATCGGGTGGCGTGGTAGCAAACTTCGACCAACTCAAGAAAGCGTGCGGCGACGACCAGGAATGCTTTGGGCGGAAGATGGCTGCGGAGGAGAAACAAGCCACCGCAGAAGGCAAGTTACCACATGTAAGCTGGGAGCGGATCGTCGATCACATCGACCACGTCGTGAAACTTGCCGGTCCCGACCATGTCGGACTGGGCTCCGATTTTGATGGCGCTTCCATGCCGGACGGAATGGAAGACTGCTCCAACCTCCCCAAAATTACGGAAGCGCTGATGCGCAAGGGCTACATCGACGACGACATCCGCAAGATTCTCGGCGGAAATACACTACGCGTGATGGAGCAAACCGAAAAGATCAGTAGGGAACTGCAGGGACAATAGCGGATCGTTTCATACCTTGGGGAGAGGATGAGAGTATGTTGCGAACATTGCTTACGGCTGGAATTTGCGTTTCAGCGGGAGCCTTTCTGGCGGTTGCCGTGACAGCAGTCGATATCTCCGAGCGCGCCAAAAAGCTGCACTTCTCTTCCATCGTCGTGGACACGCACGACGATACGACGCAGCGCTTCCTCGGCGGCAAGTTCGATCTCGGACCTCGCAGCGGCACCGGGAGCATTGATATTCCGCGCATGCGCGAAGGCAACCTCAGCGCGATTTTCTTCTCCATCTGGATGCCCAGCAAAATCACGGGGCCCGAAGCCGTCGATCGCGCGCTCTTGCAGATCGATGCCGTCCGCGAGCAGGTCCGCAAGCATCCGAGCGATTTGATGCTCGCCACCACCGCCGCTGAAGTTCGCGAAGCGCACAAGCAAGGCAAGATCGCCGCGCTCATGGGCGTCGAAGGCGGCCACATGATCAATTCCAGCCTGCCGGTTTTGCGGACTTATGCCGCGCTGGGCGTCCGCTACATGACCTTAACCCACAGTGGCAACGACGAATGGGCCGACTCTTCCACGGACAAACCGGCACACAACGGCCTCACAGACTTCGGCAAAGATGTAGTGCGGGAAATGAACCGCCTCGGCGTGATGGTGGACATCTCGCACGTGAGCGACAAAACTTTTTATGACGCTCTGGAAGTCAGCAAGGCGCCGCTCCTGGCCTCGCACTCTTCTTGCCGGGCCATCTGTGACGCGCCCCGCAACATGACCGATCAGATGATAAAGGACCTGGCGGCAAAGGGCGGCGTGATCCACATCAATTATCACGTAGGCTTTCTCAGCCAGGAATTTCGCAAAGCGGAAAAAGCCGATCCGGCACTGAATAAGGCCATCGCTGAAGAGGTCCGCAATCGCTGCGGGGACAACGAAGGGTGCCAGCTCATCGAGGGAGACCGTCTCACGCGCGAGTATGTGGAAAAGGGCCAGCTACCCAAGGTGGATTTCGCGAAGATCATCGAACACATTGACCACGCCGTGAAAGTTGCGGGCGTCGATCACGTGGGGCTCGGCTCGGACTTTGACGGCGCCAACATGCCCTACGGCATGGAAGATGCGACGAAGCTACCGTCCATTACCGAAGCGCTCCTGGAAAAAGGCTATCCCGAGGGTGACGTAAAGAAAATTCTAGGCGAAAATACACTTCGCCTGATGGCAGACGCGGAACGCGTCGGCCGCGAACTGAATGCCACACCACAAAAATAAGAAGCGGCTCGTACAAATTCACACGAAAAGAACAGAGGGAAGGAAAATGAGAAAATTTGCAGCTCTAGTTTTAGGTGGACTGTTCGGATTTGCGGCGGTCGCTTCGGGGCAAACACCGGCGCCGGCTCCTGCAAAACCAAGCCCGATGGCAAAAAGCACTTCAACCACCGCGCGCGCCTACGACCGCGCCTTGCTTCGCCCGGCACTTCTCAGTGAGAAGGCGCCGGAAACGTACCAGGTGAGATTTGTTACCACCCGAGGGGATTTTACAGTCAGCGTCACGCGCTCGTGGGCGCCCATCGGGGCGGATCGTTTCTACAACCTAGTGAAGCACCATTTCTATGACAACGCCAGCTTCTTTCGGGTGGTTCCCGGCTTTGTCGTCCAATTCGGGCTGAGCGCTTACCCAGCGGTCTCCGCCGCCTGGGCCAATGCCAACCTGAAGGACGAGCCCGTTACGCAAAGCAACAAGCGCGGCTACTTGACGTACGCGAAAACGAGCATGCCCAATACGCGCTCGACTCAGATCTTCATCAATCTGAAAGACAACGCCGGACTCGACCGGCAGGGCTTTTCGCCTTTCGGCGTCGTAGACGCCGAGGGAATGAAGGTGGTTGAGATGTTTTATGATCAGTACGGAGACAGTACCCCGCCCGAGTACCAGGACTTGATTACGAAAGCCGGAAAGCCCTATCTCGACAAGAACTGGCCGAAGCTCGATTCCATCAAGACAGCCACGCTTGTGGGCGTAGCGGCAGCGCCTGCCGCTAAGCCGGCGGCCCCAGCCAAACCGGCCGCCGCTAAACCCGCCCCAGCGGCCACCAAGCCCCAATGATTCGGGTCCATCATTGATTACTTTTTTCGATGCCATGCATCTAATCTTTGCAGTGCGGTCACCTTTGACAGTGGCTGGCCGGAGAGATATTCTTTAATTTCATGATGACTTGCTGCCAGATGATGTGTTGTCCTTGCGCGTGTAAAGCTGCGTGTCGCATGACACGCATCTCTGGCCAGAGGAGTTTCCGGACTTAGTCGTAGCTTAATCCAAAGTTCCGAAGCCCACGTGCCAGAGCAACTGGCCACGTGGGCTTTTTGTTTTCGGCGCAAGAAAATTGAGTCAGCAATGAGTTGAGGCCCAGAACCATGAGTGTCACCGCAATCTCCGAAATCGAAGAACGTCACAGCCGCGAAGCCATTGAGACGGAAATCGCGCGCTTCGAGGAGCGCGTGCAACAGCTTCACAGCGGAGCCATCACCGAAGAACAATTCCGGCCCTTCCGGCTGAAGCACGGCACGTATGGCCAGCGGCAGCCGGGGTTCCAGATGCTGCGCGTGAAGATCGCCGCGGGAGTACTCACGCCCCTGCAGCTTCGCGTTCTGGCGGATATCGGTGATAGATACTCGACCGGCCGCGGGCACCTGACCACACGCGAGAACGTCCAATTCCACTTTGTGAAACTTGAAAACGTGCCCGGCGCCATGCGGATGCTGGCCGATGCAGGACTCACTACCCGGGAGGCTTGCGGCAACACCGTTCGCAACGTCACCGCTTGCCCCCTGGCGGGCGTATGCCCCGACGAAGCCTTTGACGTGACGCCCTATGCGCTGGGCGTCTCGCGCTACCTCCTGCGCCATCCGGATTTTCACGACTTGCCGCGCAAATTCAAGATTGCTTTTTCCGGCTGCGAGGACGATGGCAGTTGCTCGGTCGCCGGCATCCACGACGTGGGGCTGATTGCTCAAGTTCGCGGCAACAATGGCACTTCGCGCCGCGGCTTCAAGGTATTGGTTGGCGGTGGATTAGGGAGCTTGCCCACGGAAGCGGCGGTCCTTGCGGACTTCCTGGCGGAGGAGGAGCTTCTCCCCACGATTGAAGCCGTTCTCCGCGTTTTTCTCGAGACCGGGAATCGCAAGAACAAATATAAAGCCCGGATGAAATTTGTCCTGCGCGACAAAGGCATCGAAGAGTTTCGTCGCCTGGTTGCCGAAAAAAAGAAAATCTCGCACGCACCAGCCGAAACATTTGCCGTGCCTTCTCCGATCCGGCCCGCGCTGGTGACGATCGCTACGCTGCCTTTATCGCAATCTATCGCGGAGACGCCCGCAGATCCGGAATATGACCGCTGGGCAGCGTCCAACCTGATGTCTCAGCGCCAGGCGGGATATGGCGCAATCTGGATCAAGCTCTCTGCCGGAACTGTGCACAGTCACCAAATGCGAGACCTCGCTGCTTTGCTGGAGAAGCACGGTCTCGGGGGCGCCCGCCTGGCGGTGAATCAGAATCTCGTGATTCCCTGGGTTCCGTTTGACCGCGTGCGCGCCATTTATGACGAGCTTCGCGCCCTTGATTTGGCCGCTCCGGGCGCGCGCACCATTTCTGACGTCACGGGCTGCCCCGGCGCAACTACCTGTAATCTCGGCATCACTCGCTCGCTGACGCTGGCCGACGAACTCTCGCGTGAGCTGGCCGATCAGACCGATCCGGAAATTCAAAAGATCCGCGTCAAGATCAGCGGGTGCCCGAATTCCTGCGGGCACCATCATATCGCCGATATCGGTTTCTATGGAAACGCGCGGAAAATCGGCGATCAGCAGGCCCCCTATTACCAGCTCTTGTTGGGTGGCAGGGTGGATGCGCGAGGTGTTCGCTTTGCACGGCAGGTTCTCGCTGTGCCAGCCCGGCCTATCCCAGCGATCATTCGCGAGCTGCTGGCGTTTTATAAAGAAGAACGCCAACTGGGTGAAGCATTTGCCGATTGGGCCGCACGTACGCCAGATGCCGCCATCGTCCATCGTCTCCGCCCCTTCGCGGACGTGGAAAATGCTTCCGCGGATATTTTTGTAGATTGGGGTGATACCGAAACGTATTCGCTGAAGCTGGGGCGCGGAGAATGCGTCGCATAAGGAGGCGGAGAACGCCGAACATGCTCTCTTCATTTGATATTCGCGCAGAGCGCCCCGGGCAAGAGCCTCCAAAGGGCGGAGCTGCCTGATGGGAATGGTCTATCTCATCGGTGCGGGCCCGGGCGATCCGGAATTGCTGACCGTGAAAGCGGCTCGGCTTCTCGCGATTTCCGATGTTGTTCTTCACGACTCCCTGGTCAGCTGCGAAGTCTTGGCAATGATTGCTCCAACCGCGCAGATCGTAGACGTCGGCAAGCGAGCTGGTCGAAAGCTGCTCACGCAGGATGAGATCAACGCGCTCTTGATCGACTATGCGAGAACCAAAACAACTGTCGTGCGGCTGAAGGGCGGCGACCCCACGATCTTCGGTCGCGCCGGGGAAGAGATTGAAGCATTGCGCCGGGCCGGGATCGAATACGAAATTGTTCCCGGCATCACGGCTGCATTGGGAGCGGCGGCGGCGGCTGGAATTTCGCTCACTGATCGGCGCGTCGCATCGCAGATTCTTTTCACGACTTTCTCGCGCGGCATCGAGGGCAGCGCCATGGATTGGGGCTGCGTCACCCCGGCAACCACGCTGGTCCTTTACATGCCCGGCGCGGAATACGCGGAAGTGGCCGCGCGCTTGCGCGAAGGCGGCCTACCCGAGGACCTCCCCTGCGTAATTGTTTCCGGCGCAACCGGCCCACAACAAATGATTCGCTGGTCCACTGTCAGCCGGTTAGCGAACGAGAACAAACTGCCCGCGCCCGCGCTCTTGATCGTTGGCCGTGTGGCGTCTCGAGAAGTTGACGTGATCGGCCGTTCGTTTCGGGACAGGCAGCAGAAAGATACAACTCTGGAAAAGTTTCAGTGACTTGAGGTCGAAGGAGCATCGCAATGAGCGCACAAGAACGAGCAGTGAACCCCGGGGATCGCTGGAAGTTGTCGCTGGACACTTGGGCTGTGGTCTTGGCATTTGTCGCGGCGCTTTTGATTCGCGCCGGCGTTTTCAAGCATGTTCCCTGGTGAAAGATGGATCACACACGGAGAAGATGAAACATGGCTGATGCAATTACAGTCCCTCAAGTCCAGTCGGCGCGGCCCGCTTTAGGATTCCTCCGGATTATCCCCGGCGTGCTCTTGCTTGGCGCTATCGGCTACGCCGGAAAACTCCTCGAGCAGAACGTTGGCGCCTACGCCAAGGCGCATCACTGGACGTTTCCGAATATCGAGTACGTCTTGTGGGCCATTGTTCTCGGGTTAACCATCTCGAACACCGTCGGCGTCCCGGAAATCTTCCGCACGGGGGTGGCCACGTACGAATTCTGGCTCAAGGCCGGCATCGTGCTGCTCGGCTCGCGCTTTCTCCTCGGCGATATCCTGAAACTCGGTGGCGTCAGCCTCGTGCTCGTCGCGATCGAAATTACCGGCTCCATCGCCTTTATGACCTTTCTCGGCCGCCTTTTTAAGCTCAAGCCCAAGCTCACGACGCTTCTCGCGGTTGGCTCCGCCGTTTGCGGCGTCAGCGCGATCATCGCCACCAA
Organism: Candidatus Udaeobacter sp.; assembly: GCA_035511855.1. Taxonomy (GTDB): domain Bacteria; phylum Acidobacteriota; class Terriglobia; order Acidiferrales; family UBA7541; genus Acidiferrum. The sequence goes on along the minus strand of DATKEV010000110.1, from coordinate 28,782 downwards.
GGGCGCCATTGATGCGGACGACGAAGATTCTTCTTTTTCCATCGCGGCGATTCTGGCGCTGGGCGCATTGGCGCTCTTCTCCTTTCCCGTGATCGGGCATTTCCTACATTTGAGCGACCGCGCCTACGGCCTTTGGGCCGGCCTCGGCGTCGACAACACCGCGGAAGCTACGGCTGCCGGAGCGCTATACTCCGACGCGGCGGGCAAGCTCGCCGTGCTCGTCAAGTCCACGCGCAACGCCATGATCGGCTTCGTGGTGCTCGCTTACGCGATTTATTGGGCCAGCAAGGGTCAGGCGCAGGCAGTCGGAAACAAGGCCGCGTTTCTCTGGCAGAAATTCCCGAAGTTTGTCCTCGGCTTCCTGCTGATCTCCGTGCTCGCCACCTATCACTTCTTCAACAAAGATCAGGTGGGCGCGTTGGCGAATCTTTCTAGGTGGGCGTTTCTGCTGACGTTTGCAGGCGTAGGACTTCGTACGAATTTCCGTGAAATGCGCAAGCAAGGGTTGCGGCCATTCGCGGTCGGCGCCATCGGTGAAGTTGCCATCGCCGGATTTACACTGGCGCTGGTCGTCGGAGCTTCAAAGATATTCGGCTGGTAGGTAAAGACGGCGCAAGGCGCAGTTCAATTGCCCAGGACCGGCTGTGGGCCTGTCAGCGCAGGCTACTCAGTTTTCCGTTGCTGTACGCCCGCCATTGCGCCGAGAATCAAATTGTACGCGGCCTGGCGCGAAAGCCCGGCTTTGTCGTGGTCCCCGTAAGGCGTGGAAGCTATGCCGACCGCAGCCGTCTTCTCATACTTGAACATCTCGGTCAATGCTGCGGCCAGCTCGGCGCTCGTTGGGCCACCGGGCACGGTAAGCGGATGGCCAGCGACTTCGCGCGGGTCGAGCGCGTCCATATCCACGTGAACATAGATAGCATCGGTTGCATCCGAGAGCCGCTTCATCTCCCGATGAAGATCCGCGGATCGTGTGCGAACGTCTTCCAACGTCAGTTGTTGAATGTCGGAGCGGTCGAGAAGCTCTTGCTCGAGCGGGTCGGTATCGCGCACGCAAATCTCGACGATGTGGCGAGTCGGAACGGCGGGCTCCAGACCCGTCTTGATTCGCAGGCGCGTGAGGCACTGTCCGGCTGCAATGGCCACTGGCATCCCCCCAAGCATGCCGCTCAACGTCGTTTCCGGCGTATTGAAATCACCGTGGGCGTCAACGAAAATCATGCCCACGCGAAGAGGCTTTGCCGTCGGCCCGGAATGCTGCAAGCCGCTGAGCATCCCAAGAATCGAACTGCAATTGGCGAGCAGCCCGACCGGAACGTAGCCGCTGCGCCGTTCCTCGGCGACGAGTTTCGCGAGATCGCCATTCGCTAGCGCGAGACGATTCCACGAACCGTATGCTTTGTCTTCGTCGGCAGTCAGCTTCACAGCCGGAATCAGTTTCGCCTGGAATCCGCGTTCCTCGAGCAATTTCTGAATTCCCCCGTGCGCCAAAGAATCAGGCCCACCGGAGAGCTCTGGAGCATTTCGCTCCCCCACATACGGCATGCTAAAGAGCGCCACGCGAACGAATTTTGCGTTGGAGTCCTGGCTCTGCGCCAAAGAGACCCCCGGCAGCGGCGTCAGACTTACAAGCAGCAGCGCGATCCGACGTATCAGCATTGTTTTCTCTGCGATCCCTGCGCCCTGAATCTCTGGGCCCTCTGCGTTAGATCGTTTCTCCGCGACTACAGCCCGAGCACCGTCACCAATTCCTTCACCGACGCGGCTGACTTCTGCAGCGCCGCGGTTTCTTCCGCCGTCAGCTTGATCTGAATGATTTCCTCGATGCCCTTCGCGCCGAGCTTCACGGGCACGCCAACGAAAAGCCCCTTGATGCCGTATTCTCCATCAAGGTACACCGCGCAAGGCAGAATCTTTTTCTTGTCCTTCAAGATCGCTTCGACCATTTCGACCGCCGCTGCCGACGGCGCGTAATACGCCGAACCCGTTTTGAGCAGATTCACAATTTCCGCGCCGCCTTTGCGTGTGCGGTCTACGATCGCGTCAATCCGTGCCTTCGGCAACAGATCGGGCAGGGGAATTCCCGCAACGGTCGAATATCGCGGCAAAGGCACCATGTCGTCGCCGTGCCCGCCGAGGACGAACGAGTGCACATTTTCCACGCTCACTTTGCATTCCATCGCCACGAACGTGCTCATGCGCGCGGAATCCAGCACGCCGGCCATGCCAATCACGCGATTCTTTGGGAAGCCGCTGATCTTCAGTGCGGCCTGCGCCATGGCGTCCAGCGGATTCGTCACCATTACCAGGATGCAGTTCGGCGAATGCTTCACGATTTGCTCGACGACGGCCTTCACCACGTCGTAGTTGGCCTTCAGCAAATCGTCGCGGCTCATCCACGGCTTACGCGGAAAGCCCGCCGTGACGACCACGACATCGCTACCGGCCGTCGCGCTATAATCGCCGGATGCTGTCGAAATCCCCGTCGCGTGCGAATCCGTCCGCGTGATTGGCCCGGATTCCATCATGTCGAGCGCTTTGCCAGCCGGCACGCCTTCCAGGATGTCCGTCAGCACCACATCCGCCAGTTCCAAATCCACGATTCGCTGTGCCGTGGTCGACCCCACGAACCCGCCGCCCACGACCGTCACTTTCTTCCGCATTCCTTCGTTCCTCCACCTAAATTTACTTTTACGGCTTCAAGCAAAACGCAACCAAACAAAAAAATTACTTTGAACACTGAAAACTCATTACTGACAACAGCAAACTAGCGCCTCGCGGCCGCGCCCTGCATATTTTCAATGATCGCCGATGCAAACGCCGAGGTCCCGACCTTCGTCGCGCCAGGCATGAGTCGCTCCAAATCGTACGTCACACGCTTCTGCTGAATCGTCCGCGCAATGCCGTCTTCAATCAGCTTGCCGACTTCCTTCCATCCCAGGAACTCGAACATCATGGCGCCCGAAAGCATCACCGAACCCGGATTGATGACGTCCTTGTCGGCATACTTCGGAGCAGTGCCGTGCGTTGCTTCGAATACGCCGTACCCATCACCGATGTTCGAACCGGGCGCCATGCCCAGCCCACCCACTTGCGCCGCGCAAGCGTCCGAAAGATAGTCGCCATTCAGGTTCGACGTGGCCAGCACGCTGTACTCATCCGGCCGCAACAACACCTGCTGAAACACCGAATCAGCGATGCGGTCGTTGATCATTAATTTCTGTTTCCATTGCCCTTTGCCGTGCGTCGCGTAAATCGCGTCAAGTGTCTGCTTCACTTCGCCATAGACCGTCTTCTTGAACACATCCGTCGCCTGCTCAAGTCCGGGTTCGATCATCGTCGCGTTTTGTTCGACGGTCAGCGTTGGATTCTTATCGAGGTTGTCGACGATCCAGCTCTCGCGCTCGGTGATTGTTTGCGCGCGGAACTCTTCGCGCGCCAAATCGTAGCCCCAATCCCGGAACGCTCCTTCCGTGAATTTCTGAATGTTCCCCTTGTGAACAAGCGTTACGCTCTTCCGCTTGTTCGCCAGTGCATATTTGATCGCGCGCCGCACCAGCCGCTTGGTTCCGGTTGGCGAAATCGGCTTGATTCCCACGCCGGAATCCCAGCGAATCTGCTTCTTTCCGTCCTTCAGCATTTCGTTGTTCAGGAATTCCAGCAGCTTCTTTGCTTCCGGCGAGCCGGATTTCCACTCAATGCCGATATACACGTCCTCGGTATTCTCGCGGAAAATGAAGACATTCATTTTTTCCGGCTCGCGCACCGGGGAGGGAACTCCGGCAAAATATCGCACCGGCCGCTCACAGGAATACAATTCCAGAATCTGCCGCAGCGCCACATTCAACGAGCGAATTCCTCCGCCAACCGGTGTCGTCAGCGGGCCTTTGATGGCTACGCGAAAATCGCGGATCGCATCAACCGTATCGCTCGGCAGCCACTCCTTGAATGTATTGAACGCCTTCTCGCCGGCAAACACTTCGTACCACGCCACGCGCCGTTTGCCGCCGTACGCTTGTTCCACAGCCGCGTCAAACACGCGCCGCGACGCTTTCCAGATATCGCGCCCAGTTCCATCCCCTTCAATGAACGGAATAATCGGCGTGTCCGGCACTTGCAATTCGCCGCCGCTGTACCTTATCCCCTTGCCTTCCGTTGGAATGGCCTGCCCGTTGTACGAACTCTTCATGAATAAGACTCCTCGAGAAATTCTCGACTGCTTTGCGAGCATGATTGGAAAGGGCTGCGCCGATCCGGAACAACTGCCCTGATTCTAGGCAGGCTCGTACCGTTCCAACTTATTACGCTCAGATAGCGCGCGGCCGATCCATGACAATCTGCCACAAGCATCTGCTCGTGCGCTCCACCCAGCTTGTTGGAACGGCACTCGCGTGAACTGGAGAAGATATCACATCCCCACACGCGGGGAGTATAATCGCGCTGGATTTTCCAAATTCGCGCAACGGGAGAGAATGCCATGATGATGGATTGGAACCAGTATCATAAGGAAGTTGGCGCTAGGATCGGCGACTTGATGAAGCTTTCGCCGGACACCGTCCGCGGATATCAAACGCTTAGTGCCGCCAATTCCAAAACCAGCAAGCTGGGCGAAAAGACCCGCCAACTCATTTCGCTTGCCGTCGCTGTCACCACGCACTGCGATGGTTGCATCGTTGTGCATACAGACGCCGCCCTCAAGGCTGGCGCCACAAAAGAAGAAATCGCCGAAGCGCTCGGAGTCGCTGTCGGCATGAATGCGGGAGCCGCGCTCGTTTACTCGGCGCGCGTTCTCGACGCCGTCGACGCCAAATCCGCGGCAGCTCACGGCGCCTGATCAAAATTCCTTGCCCGAAAGCGGGCAATCCATAGGGGCGCGGCACCGCTGCGCCGTGTCATCCCACTCCATCCATTCTTTCCTACTGAAAACTGATCGCTCCTGTCAGTCGTAATACTCTTGGCCCAGGTGAGTGATCAGGTCTTCGCCCATCATCCAGCGAAGCGTGTTCTTCAGCTTCATCGACTGAATGAACAGATCGTGTTCGGGGTACAGGCCCGGGGCCGTCATCGGCGACTTGAAGTAAAAGCTCAGCCACTCTTGAATCCCGCGCATGCCCGCGCGCTGCGCCAGGTCGAGGAACAGCACGAGGTCCAGCACAATCGGTGCCGCAAGAATCGAATCGCGGCAGAGAAAGTCCACCTTGATCTGCATTGGATAGCCGAGCCAGCCGAAGATGTCGATATTGTCCCAGCCCTCTTTGTTGTCACCGCGCGGCGGGTAGTAGTTGATGCGCACTTTGTGGCACATCTTACCGTAGAGCTGCGGGTACAACTGCGGCTGGAGAATGTATTCCAACACGCTCAATTTTGACTCTTCTTTTGTTTTGAACGACCCCGGATCTTCGAGAACTTCTCCATCGCGGTTGCCCAAAATGTTCGTGGAGAACCATCCTTCCAGCCCCAACATGCGCGCCTTGAATCCCGGCGCCAGAATCGTCTTCATCAGCGTCTGGCCGGTCTTGAAATCCTTGCCGCAAATCGCCACGCTATGGTCGTGCGCGAGCTTCTGAATCGCTGGGATATCCACGGTCAGATTGGGCGCGCCGTTGGCGAACGGCACGCCGCTGGTCACCGAAGCCCAGGCGTACAGCATCGAAGGCGCAATCGCCGGATGGTTTGCTTTCATCGCTTCCACGAGCTTTTCCGGCGTCGAGTGCACCTCCTCCGGCTTCACGAAGGATTCCGTCGAGCCGCACCAGCAAGTCACCAAGCGCGAAACCCGCGAATTCCTCCGAAAATTCGCGATATCTTCCTTGATCTGCAACGCCAGCTCGTATTTATTCTTACCCTTCTTGATATTCGGACCGTCGATCAACTTCACGAAATCGTGATCGAACGCCGCCTTCATGGGCTTGATCGTGGAGAGAAAGGGCTTCACTTTTTCCAGGTCTTGCGGATTCAAAACCCCCGCATTCGCGGCCGACTGGTACGCGTTGTCCCTGAAAATATCCCACCCGCCAAAGGTCAGCTCCTTCAAGTCGGCCAGCGGTACGAATTTCTTGATGAGCGGTGACCGTCCGTCCGTCCGTTTGCCAAGGCGAACCGTGCCCATCTGCGTGAGCGACCCAACCGGCTGCGATTTTCCCTTGCGAACGAGCTCGACTCCCGCCATGAATGTGGTGCTGACAGCGCCTATCCCCGGCAGCAGAACACCCAGTTTTCCCCGGGCAGGCGCAATTTTCGAAGGCTTTTCCATGCCCCTCCTTTGAATGATCGATCAAAAAACGATCGGAAATAAAATTGAAGATAAAACGCGAATACACGCAGCGGAAGCGCGCTGCACCCCTGAGCAAACCAATAATAATGAGGGAAGAGCGCAGGATTTGCAAATCTGCAAAGGATTTTGTAATGGGTCGGTTTTCGACTTCTCGACCTATCGGGAGTTAGCACTAGCCGGCGCTGCCGGGGCTGACTTGTGGTAAAAGGACTTGGTGCCGGGTTCAGGCAACGACGATTTCACAAGTTTTGCTCGACGTTATGGGTCGTAGACCACGCCCACAAATATGATCGCACCGGTTATCGTGTCTCTGAGCAGAACGGCAAATGGACGGTCGAATACCAGCGTTCTTATTTCGATACGATGCGGCCTGCGCGAGGCTGTAGGCATTGTGGCGGCAGTCGCTGCTGCTGCGATTGTTCCTTCTTCATGCACTTCCAGCCGCGTCTTGTGTATCACGTCACCGAGAAAAAAGAGTGGGGAACCGATTGCTGAGAAATCCGCGTCTGGATACCGGAACGCAATGCCGATTCCCCTCCGTATAAGAGACGCTTTGAGGTAGCTGCTAAAATCGATGGCGAACCGAGGCATTCAAAGATCGAGTGAAATGGATTCCTTGCAATCAGCATTTCTTGCGCGGACTCTTCTGTGAGGACACGCTCGGGTTTTGTACCTCTGGCGGGGAGAAGCAAGAGTAGCTTCCTTTCGGAATGGAATGCAAAACTTGCCTCTGAAATAGACTGCATTCGTCAGAACCGCAACTGACCCTGCAATGCACCTCGGCACGTGGGAATCAGGAAGATACCACAACGGTTCTTCCTCGAAGTTGGAACCAGCCAGCAATCCAACTCTTCAGCGCAAGGCGGGAGCGCCGGCGCCCGTTGGTGACCGGCAGGGAGAGAGCCCCGTGCGCGGGGTGTAGACAATTAGGACAATCCCAGCGTCATCGAAGGTTACCGGCAGCCTCCCGCGGAGTTACATTGGATGAAAGAACCCGTCTGGCTTTTGCCGTAAAGGAGTCTTCCATGAAATTCACAAATCGATCGACAATGCTCGTGTTTGCATCGCTCATTTTCGCCATGGCCGCCGCGGTTTTTGGCGCCAGAGTGGCAGCACAAGACGAAGGCTGGCGAATCATCCGTGCCGATTGGGGCTCAAAAACGCAGCGCGTGGATGTGACGAGTCTGCTCCGCGACCTCATCTCCCGGGGTGGCAACAACGGCAAGATTCCCATCAACGAAGTGACCATGGGCGGCAATCCCGCTCCTGGAAAGGATAAGTTCCTTCTCATCCTCGCCAAGAATCGCAAGAACGAGCAACGGGAGTTCAGCATCAACGAACATACCTACCTTGAGACGCGCCCGTTCGATGTTCGCCACGATGAGCGGGACGATCGTCCACCGAATTATGGCGACCGGGATCGTGACCGCGATCGTGACCGGGATGATGGGAACAATCTGAGAATCACACTCGCATACTACGGGGTGCAGGGAAGGACCGTGAACGTCACCGACCTTTTGCGCGGCCGCATGCGCGACGGAATGTTGAATCTGGTCGTGACCAATAGCGTCCTGGGCGGCGACCCTGCCGTCGGTTCCGACAAGGTTTTGATCGTCATCTATCGCTATCAAGGCAACGAAACTGCGACAGCTATCCGTGAAGGGAATACACTGACGCTCCCTTAGTAGCCATTCGGTGCAGCTGCCGGACATCACGCCTTCTTTCTGGAAGTGCGCACCTCGTTCACCAGGTAGGCCACCACGGCCAGATTGATCAGCAACGCAAACATTTTTCCGGCGCTGACGTGTTTGACGAGTTCGTAGATCTCCAGCGGCAAAAAAGAAGCAGTCGTGATGATTGTGAAGTATTCGGCCCAGCGCTTCCCCAGGGCCAAGCCGATTCCTTCCGTGAAGAAAATCGCGGAGTAAATAAATGTCCCGACGCTTACCTCCTTCAACCGGCGATCGTCCAGAATCGACAGTTTTTCCAGCAAGCGATTGATGAAGTGATTGTGCGGATCAACCCGAAACATGTTGATCCAGTGCTCGAGTATCTCGGCGACGTCCTTGTGCAGCAACCTGAGCGCCCCAATGCCCACCGCCAGCAGAGCAAATCCCTTTAGCAGTTTAAAGGCGGCAATCAGCCGCAGGCCGCGGCCATGGGATCTTTTGCTCACTGGCTTCTGTGCCTTTCGAAACGGCAAGGCATTTTACCCTAAGCAACGCAACCTGCTGCTCTTCCAATTCCCTTATCGCCATTTTTTCAAGCGCGGCCAAATGTCGGCAAGCGAGCCAAATTTTGCGCCGCGGCAAATGAAAACCGGAATTTCGCGCTCTAGCGCGTAAGGATTGTCGGAGGATTTTCCCACAAATTCGACGCTATCGAATTCCCGCTCCAGAACCTCGCGCCTGTCGTCCAGAACAATTAAGCACTTCCCTGAGTAACCCCGTGGGCCCCAGAGAAAATAAGTCTGATGCCCGCTAAGCGCCGGAGGCAATCCGTAGCGGCGCCCGAAGAAATCGATGGCCCCAGCTTGGCCGTAGTTCTGCGCAAAGATGCCGCACCCGGTCCGCTCCTCGGGAGTGAGCTTGTTGTAAGCCTGATTCACCGTGGCCACCATTTCCTCCCAACCAAATTGATCGGCAAAGTGCTGCGGCAGAATTGCGCGCATGTGGCTGTGCTCGCTGCGCGGCACTGGGAAGGGCAGCGTGCGCATGTAGGCGATGAACTGCTCCACCGGGAGAACTGGCATTACGACTGGTGCAAGCCATGCTCCGCCCGCGACGAGCAGCACGATGATCGCCGGCTTCAGCCAAACTTGACGTGAACGCGCGATAACGCTTTCAATGACCACCGCGCCTGCAGCCAGGAAAACCGGATAGATTGGCCCGAGATAATAGTTTTTTCCTTTCAGCGCCACGAACGCTGTAAATGCCACCAAGTAGCACCAACCAAAAAACCGGTACGGCTTCATCCGGGCGGAAAAGAAAAACGCCAGCACGCCCGTGATCCACACCGGCGCGAGCAGAGGATGAACGATTAGCATTTGCTGTGCAAAATAGGCCGTGGGAGAAAGCACCGCGTCGCGGCCGTCTGCCTTGATGTTATGCATGAGTTGCGCGAAGGGCCACTCACGCTGCACATTCCACAGCAAATTCGGAAGAAAGATCAGGAGTGCAATCGCACCTCCCAGATAAATCCACTTCGCGCCGAAGATCCGCCGCTGCTCCGTCAACAACAGTCCGGCGACTATCGCGAAACCGAACACGGCAATCGAATATTTTTCTTCGAGGCCAATCCCCGCGACGACACCGAACCATAGCCAATATCGAGGATCTTCGCGTTTAATCGCCAGAATGGCGAAATACCCGCAGCCCATCCACAACAGCGGTTCGAGGCAGTTGGTAGTCAACATGCTTCCATCGGAAAGATAGATGGGGACGACGATGAAAGACAAAGCGGAAAGCACTATCGCGAAGCGCTTGCCGCCCAGTTCCCGCGCAATCATCGCCGTCAAAAGGACAGCCGCCGACGTCGCCAGCGCCGGAACAAATCGGATGCTGCGCAACGAATCGCCCAGCATTATCCGGCTCACCTTGACAAGAAACGGTATTAGCGGCGGATGATCCACGTAGCCCCACGCGAGATGGTCCCCGCAAGCCATGTAATCGAATTCATCGCGAAAGTAGCCATAGCGATTGTTGAAGTAGAGATGCAGCAGAAAGTTTCCCAGCGCCAGGCATGCCGCTATGAACATGCCGTCGGCTAGAAGGGGCTGACGTTCGCTGCCATCAACCGCAGGCTGAATTTCGGGACTGCTCGTTTGCATGGGATGGGAACTCACCGAAGAAGGTCCCTTTCATGTCGATTGGTTTTTTTCATGGCGACGTGAAAGCGATCACGTAGTCGCCCTGTTTAGTGCCAAGCTTGCCGTGCCCGCCTGCCGCAATCACGAGATACTGTTTGCCCTTCAAGGTATAAGTCATTGGCGTCGCTTGCCCGCCCGCGGGGAGCTCGTATTTCCAAATCTCTTTGCCGCTCTCCGCATCGAAAGCACGCAAAAAATTGTCCATGGCGGCTGCTGTAAAGACGAGCCCGCCCGCCGTCACCATTGGCCCGCCGAGCGTAATCGTCCCCGTATTCATGCCCGGAACCCAACTTCCCAGTGGCACATCCCAAACTTTTTTCCCTTCGAAAAGATCGACCGCCGCTACCGTGCCCCAGGGCGGTGCGTTGCACGGAAGCCCGCTTGGCGCCAGAAGTGGCGTTCGAAACATCCCAAATGGCGCGCCCACTTGCCGTGCGAATTCTCCATGTAGTCGGTCGGCGTCCGTGACGTTCTTCCGCGCGGCATCGAAATCGGAACGCGGGATCAGCTTCACAAAAATGGGAAGCCGGTTCGTGTCCACGAACAACAAATGCCTTTGTGGATCATACGCGGCACTGCCCCAGTTCACGCCCCCGACGTTGCTCGGAAATACCAGCGTTCCCTGCAAACTCGGTGGCGTGAAAATATCTCCCGAGCGCGCCGCTCTTATTTTCTCCGCACACCACTGCCTCTCTTCCGGTTTGATCCCCCACGCGTCCTCCGGCGTAAGTTTTTCTGGAACAAGGGAAATCGTGGAAGCCGGCTGCGTCGGCCAGGCTTCTTCGCCCGGGATATCGCTCCTGAGCGCAGGACGTTCTTCCACCGGCAGGAGCGGCGCGCCGGTCAGCCGGTTCAGCACAAACACCCGTCCCATCTTCGTGGTGATGGCAATCGCCAGCGTTCCATCTTTCCACGTGAACAGAGCAGGCTGCGAGGCCACGTCGTAATCCCACAAGTCGTGATGCACCACCTGGAAGCCCCACACGAATGTGCCCGTCGATGCGCGCAATGCCACAACCGAGTTGGCCCACTTGTTGTCGCCCTTTCGAAAGCCGCCGTAATAATCCGGACTCGCGCTTCCCGTGGGGATGAAAATTAGATCGCGTTCCGCATCGGCGGAAATCGTGGACCACGCGTTTCCCGCACCGGTTCGCGGCTCGGTCGTCAACGCCCACGGAATCGGATCCCACGACCAGCGAAGCTTTCCGGAACGCACATCGTAAGCACGAACCAGGCCCCTCTCCAGCGTAACCGAACGGTTGTCGCTAATTGATGAGCCAGTAATGACCAAATCCTTTGCGATTGCCGGCGCCGAAGTAACTTGGTACTCGCCCGGATCGCGCAGTCTCACGTCCGTCGCGAGGTCAACTACCCCTTCCGTTCCAAAATCGGTACACAGCTTTCCCATCGCTCCATCAAGCGCCATCAGACGCGCGTCCAGTGTGGCGATGAAGATACGCAGACCGCACACCTGCCCGGCCTTCGCGTGCGCTTCGCGCCACGCAGATACACCCCGCGAAGTCACCTCGGAAGAGCCGTAGGGCAGCTCGAGTTTCGGATCAAACTCCCAGAGCTTCGCGCCGGTCTGTGCGTCCAAGGCGATCACATGGTCGTACGGCGTGCTGAGGAACAGTTTTCCATCGGCGAGAATCGGCGTCGCTTCGAACGCCGCTTTGGGGTCGAGTTCCTCGTCATGCGGCAGTGCGCCGGTGCGAAACGCCCATGCCGGCCTCAGTTGTGAAACATTGCTCCGATCGATTTGCGTGGCCGGGGAATATCGCGTTCCTCCCGGGTCATTTCCGTAGGTCGGCCAGCCCGTGTCCGGCTTGGCCTGTCCACGAGCCGCGGAAATCAGCCACATCGTGAACAAAAACAGCAGTAGCCAGCGGAAATAGCAAAAGGGTTTGTAGTTTCTCATGCGCAGTGTCATAACGCGAAGCAGTTGCTGGAGGCAATCTCGCCGGGACGAACGGGCCTAAGACAGGGACGAACGGGAAGATCTTCATGTCAATTTGACCGCACGTCTTACACATAAAGAAAGCGCCACTAAGATGCGGACAAACATCGAGATCGACGATCGCTTGATGCGCCAGGCTATGCGCGGCGGCAAGACGCGGACAAAGCGGGCCACGGTCGAGGCCGGCTGGCGGTTGCTTGTTCAAACTCGCGCTCAGAGTTCCGTGCGTCGTCTTCGCGGTAAGGTCCAGTGGGAGGGTGATTTGCATCGCTCTCGCCTGGACGGTTCAAGGAGTCGTCCCAGCAATGGTGATCGTTGATACCACGGTGTGGATTGACTATCTCCGTGGTCTCGACAATCGCGAAACACAATGGTTTGACAGTGAACTCACTCGGCAGCGTTTTGGACTAACGGACCTTATTCTCTGTGAGGTTCTGCAAGGTATCGGCGCGAAGGCATTCTCCCAAGTCCGGCGGGAACTTCGGAAATTTGAACTGGTTACCACCGGCGGCGAGGAACTTGCGGTCCCTGCTGCTGTGAATTTCAGGACTCTCCGTGAACGGGGCCGCACTGTTCGTAAGACCATCGATTGTTTGATCGCGACGTCCTGCTTAGTTCATGGGCATTCTCTCTTGCATCGAAACCGTGACTTCGACCATTTCGAACAACTCTTGGGATTGTCCGTAGTTCATCCATGACGTTCATTCTTTCCACCCCACTCGTCAGTCGCGGCGCGGCTAAGCCCGGGGTTGCAATAATATTCAGGGGAGTTTAAGGAGTTCCGGCCGTTGCGAAACGTACCGCCGGGACCAGCGCAGCTCGGTGTTGTCGTGCAGCACCACTTTGTATTCTCCGTGGAACCACGGCAAAAGTTCGCGCACCGCGTCCAGCCGCACCAATGTTCCGCGGTTGATGCGCACAAAGTTCTTCGGATCCAAAGTGTCCTGCAAGGCGTCCAAGGTGCTGCGCAGCGTGTGTGTCTTCTTTCCGCAATGCAGGAGCAAATAATTCCGGTCAGCTTCCACCCACAAGATTTCTTTCACCGCCACGAAAATCGCGCGCGAATCCTCGTGAATCAGCAAGCGATCCGGCAGAGATTTTTCTCGCTCGAGCTGTTCCACCATGCTCTGAACCCGCGCCGCAAATCCGTCCGGCGACTGCTGATGTTGAATCCTCACGCGGCGTAGCGCCTCTCGAAACCGCTCCTCGCCCACAGGTTTCAGCAGGTAGTCGAACGCGTGCACTTCGAACGCGCGCAGCGCGAACTTGTCATGCGCGGTGACAAAAATCACCCGCGGCATCTGGATCTTGCCAGCGTTCAGGGTCTGCAGGACCTTGAAGCCATCCATCCCCGGCATCTGCACATCCAGAAAAACCAAGTCGGGACTTTGTTTTTTAATGGCCTCGACGGCCGCCTCGCCGCTGTCGGCTTCGCCTGCAATCTCCACGCTAGCCTCTTCGTGCAGCAGCCGCAGCACCTTGCGGCGCGCCGGTGCTTCGTCATCCACGACGAGCACGCGGAGTGGTTTCTTCGGACTCATTCGGAAACTTGCGGAATCACATCGGAGGTGTGAAGCGGCACTCGCAGCGTGACTTCCGCCCCGCCGCCCGGCCGGTTCGCGATTGAGAATTGCTGGCCGTCGCCATACAGTTGCGCCAGCCGGTCGCGGATATTCGATAGTCCAAGCCCCCGGCCGAAAACGCCCGCGGCCCCCGTCTCGCCGATTCCGGCGCCGGTGTCTTGCACCCGCAAGATCAAGCTGCCATTTTCCCGGCCCGCCGCCACGGAAATCTCCATCGCTGTGCTTCCGGATTTCATGCCATGCCGAAGTGAATTTTCCAGTAGCGGTTGCAGAATCAACTGCGGGACCAGCGAATTCTTCAACGACTCGTCAATCGCGTATGTCACCCGCAGTTTGCTTTCGTACCGTTTCTGCATCAGCTCCATGTACAAGCGCGTGATCTCCAGCTCCTCCGCAAGCGGAATCTCGTGCGACCGCGAAGCATGCAGCGTCAGCCGGAGCAGATCGCTCAGTTGCGTGATCATCGCGTCGGCCGCTCGCACGTCCTCGTACATCACGGATGAAATCGTGTTCAGCGTGTTGAATAGAAAATGGGGTTGCAGCTGCAACCGCAAATTTTCCAGTTGGGCCTCGGCCAGTTTCGTTTGCAGTTCCGCGGCAGCTAATTTCTCCGCCTGCGCGAGGCGGTAGCGTTCGAAAGAATAATAAAGCAGCACGAACACCGTGTAGGCCAGGAAGTCGTTCGAAAGCTCCATGGGATACCGGTAGCTCATGAGGCCGTAGTCGTACGCGCCCATGTCGAACAGCGGAGACAAAACCTGCCGGCTCACCGCCATGATCGTGGTGTGAAGCAGAGAAAAAACGATCGCGCCAGAGATATGCAAAGCAACGCGCCGCAACCAGCCGCTGCATTTGAACAGATAATAGCGGGCAAAGAGCAGCACCAAAGGCAGGAGCAAAAATACGGAATAACCACCCGTCGCCTCTTCGAGCAGACGTCGGCCGAAGGTTCCGGTGTGTTGCCGTGAAAGATCGTCTAGATAGCGGTAGCTGAAGGAAAGAAAGCACAAAACGGTGAAGACCAGAAAGAGCAGGGACCACACACGTGCGCGAGACAAGCGCCGCGGTTTGGCGTTGGGCAGTGAAGGCATCATCAGCGAATGGCCGTGCACGCAATTATGCGCCATCCGTGCCCGTCGCTGGAAGCGTCATCGAAAGCAAGAACCTGCCTCCTGTGGGGAACAGTACAGGTGGTTTGAAATTAGTTAGCGGCGCCGGGTCTTGGAAAGATCGATGGAACTCACCATGGAAACCCCGACCAGGATTAGCATAGCTGCCAGAATCGCGTAGACAATCACAGCGTTCTCTCCTGAGGACTTGAACTGTACAGGTTGCAAGCCAGCAGCCAATAGAAAGTCGTTGATTTTTAAGAGGTTAGCAAACTGGCGAGATGCAAAAAATTAGCCAAAACAGGACATGTGTCTATCTAAGTTCACGCTACATACGTACTAGAACTTTGTTGGCCACCTTATAATCGCTGAGATGATTGCGGCGGTGGATCTAGGTCTTGCTCAACCGAATAGATCCGTCTCCGGTATGAATCGTCAGCGGTTGGCCGCCACCATTCATTTTTCCGCGAATCTCCGACTTGCTGAATGTGCCTTCGACGGTGACCGGAATTCCCAGACTGATGTGGCCATCTCCCGTCGTCGCATTGATATCGGCTTGGAAGTCGCCCGGCAGCACTAGATCCACGCTTCCGTCGCCCGTTCGAATCGACCAACTCGACGCCATCTTTGAACCGGGCTGAACCCGCGTGTCCACGCTTCCATCCCCGGTCTTGACGTTCAACGCGTCAAATCGCCCCGCAATTCGGATATGCCCATCGCCAGAGTCCGCTTCCACCTTGCCGTCAATATCATGCGCCTCGATCGAGCCGTCCCCCGTGCGCAACCGGATGTCGCCCTTCAGCCCGTCCACAGTGATGCTCCCGTCGCTGGTATGCAGATCAATTGTTCCGCTCAGGGAATTGGCCTTGACCGATCCATCGCCGGTGTGCACATTCACCGTTCCATTGACGGAATCCGCTTGCACCGAGCCGTCTCCGGTTTCCACCTGCAGGTCAGCCTCGCGAGGCATCCGCACTTCAATGTGCAGCCCCCGCGAATTGTGGCCCCACGAAAAGCCCCAGTGGCCGGTCATACGCGCCGTCAATTCGACCTTGTCTCCGTCCTGCCGAGAATCGACGCGCAGGTTCTTGCCCAGCTCCAATCCCTGATATTCCACGCGAAATTCCACCTGCTTGGTGTCGCCGGCGGTCACGCGCACGCTTCCATCGTTGGTATCCACTCGTACATTGGCTCGGCCTGTGACGGTATACGTCTTGACCACGTCCTCGGCGCGCGCCGAGGGAGCGATAGCGGCCGCTGCGAGCAAGGCCACGCTGGCGAATCCAATTCCAATCGCGCTGGAGCGGCAGGGAAGCAGCTTCATGGGCCTAAGCCTCCGTAAAATGGCGTTCTAACCCTTCTTAACCATAGATACGACAACTCGGGTAAAAATGTTCCTGTCATTCTGTTAGCCCTCCGCACTCCTACCCACGTCCCTTGGCGGCGTGCTTCTTATTGGTCCTGCCGGGCTTGGAACGCAGGGAAGCCAGAAATTCCGTGGTCGGCAACGTGTTAATCACATCCTTCTTCTCCAGCCAGCCGCGCCGCGCCATAGTGACCCCGTACCGTATGAGAGCCAGGTTAGTCGTGTTATGCGAGTCCGTGGAGATAACCACCTTAACGCCACGCTCCTTGCACATCCTCAAATAGACATCCTTAAGGTCCAGGCGGTCGGGATAAGAATTGCATTCCATGGCCACGCCGTGTTTCGCGCAGGTTTCCAAAACCTTCTCCATGTCGTATGCGAAGGCATCGCGGCGAAGCAACAGCCGGCCGGTGGGATGCGCGATGATTTGCGTGTGGGGGTTCTCGATGGCTGCCAGCAAGCGCTCGGTCATGGCGGCGCGATCCAGATTGAAATACGAGTGGATCGAACAAACCACCACGTCCAGCTGCGCCAGAAGTTCGTTCGAATAGTCGAGGCTTCCGTCCTTCAGAATGTCCACTTCGGCGCCGGCCAGAACCTGGATTCCCAGGTCTTTTCCATTGGCCGCGTGAATCTTCTTGATATGCGCTGCCATGCGTTTTTCGTCCAGGCCGTTCGCCACCGTCACCGCTTTCGAATGATCCGTGAGTGCAATGTACTGGTGGCCCAGTTGCCGTGCCGCTTCCGCCATTTCTTCGATCGAGTTTTTTCCGTCGCTGGCCGTCGTGTGCATCTGCAGGTCGCCCTTGACGTCTTTCAAAGTGACCAGCTTCGGCAGTTTGTGCTGTTCCGCAGCCGCAATCTCTCCGGTGTTTTCGCGCAACTCGGGCGGAATGAAATCCAGCCTGAGTTTCGAATAAATCTCTTCTTCCGTGCGGCCCGCGACGCGCTTCTCAGCTTTCAATGTAGCCAGCGCGTACTCGTTCAGCGTGTAACCCATGTCGTTCGCCCGGCCGCGAAGCGTGACGTTGTGTTCTTTCGATCCCGTGAAGTACAGCAGTGCCGCCCCGAAGTTTTCCTTTTCCAGCAGCCGCACATCCACCTGCAAGCCATCCTTGAGCGTGAAGCTGACTTTGTTTTCGCCGTGCGCCAGGGTCTGATCGATGCCCGGAAATTCCAGAACGTGTTTGGCCAACGCATCGACGTGCTTCTGCGACGTGTGCCCATCCGCCAGCGTGACCAGCAAATCCAAATCGCCCACCGTTTCTTTGCCGCGCCGCAGTGATCCCGCCGGCGTGACCGAATCCACGCCCTTGCCGGCCTTTTCAATATGTGCGGCGATGGCCATGGCCGCGGCTTCCGCCACGTCAATGTGGAAGCGCCCTGAAGATTTCTTGAAGACCTCCACAGCTCTCAAAATATTCTGTTCGCTTTTTTCGCCGAAGCCCGGCAGATCGCGCAGCTTTCCTTCTTTGGCGATTTTCTCGACGTCCGCCACCGTGCCCGCTTTGAAATTCGACCAAAGAAACGCCACTTTCTTCGGACCAAGCGACTGCAGTTGCAGCACCTCGAGAATCGTGGCCGGATATTTCTTCAACAGCTTCTTGCGCAGGGCGTAGTCCCCGGTTTTGACGATTTCTTCGAGGTGCTCGACCATGCGGTCCCCGATTCCCGGAAGTTCCTTCAGCTTGGCCGGCTCCTTGACAAGCTGTTCGATCGACTCCGGCAAACTATCAATCAGTTCCGCGGCTTTTTCATAGCTGCGGTAGCGGCCGATGATGGCGCCGTCAATCTCCAAAAGCTGTGCGGTTTCGCGAAGGATGCGAGCGATGGTTTTGTTGTCCATGGTGGAATGATTATAAGCCTGGGAAGAGCCATTCGAGGAAGTCCGCCTCCGCAAATAAAAAGGCCGGCAGGAGGGCGCTTCCTGCCGGCCGGATACTTGCTAACTGCTTTAGGTACTGGCCTTTGAGACGTTTGCTGCTTGCGGTCCCTTGGGTCCCTGAACGATTTCGAACTCGACGGGGTCCCCTTCTTGCAAGGTTCGATACCCATCGCCGGCGATAGCCGAATAATGAACGAAAACGTCGGGGCCATCATCGCGCCCGATGAAGCCGTAGCCTTTCGAGTTATTAAACCATTTCACGGTTCCTCGCACTTCGCGTTCCCTCCTCACCGGGGCTTCGAGATTTTCGTAGGGCGGCGCCAGCCGGACAGTTCCAGCACCGATACGATGACGAATGGGGCGGAGTGTAGCAGAATCGAAGTTCGAGTCAAAAGAACATTCTACTTTTATAGCAAAGATAAATTTTTGTTTATCCTTTACAAAAACGATTCAGTAAAATCAGCGCCGGGGTGATTTGTGCGGAGCAAGGAAGCGGAAATAATACAAGAGAGCGGCGATTGTCTTGGCGTCGCGCAACTTTCCCCGGCGAATCATCTCCTCCAGTTGCCTACGGTTATAGATACGGGAAATAATTTTCTCATCCTCCTCGGGTTTCGCCTCTCCGGCGGTGAGTCCTTCGGCAAGGAGTATAAACATGCGTTCTTCGAGAAAGCCGGGCGTCGAGAACACGTCCAGAAAGACGCGAAAGCGTTTGGCGCGATATCCCGTCTCCTCCACCAGCTCGCGTGCCGCGGCTTTGCGGGGATTTTCGCCCGAGTCGATCCGGCCAGCCACCAATTCCCAAAGATATTGCTTGGCGGCGTGGCGATACTGCTGAATGAGCACGATCCGGCCGTCCGGCAATACGGGTAGGACGACGACCGATCCTGGATGGGTGATCAGTTCGCGAGTGGTGCGGACACCGCTGGGCTCAATGATCTCATCGAGGCGAATCCCGAAGATAGTCCCCTCGTAGACGGTTTTGCTGCTGAGGATTTTGGCTTGCCGCCTGCCATTCGAGCCTGAAGATTTTTTCATTTTGCCTTCCATCGGTGATTTTCACCGCCGACATGATAACGGGAAAACAGGAATTCGCCACGCACGGTCGGGAGGTCAATCGGATTGCTTGCAGACCGGGGGTGCGCCTATACTCGCTTGAACCCAAATCTTGCGTTTACCCCTGAATTCAAGGTTCCCGGGGCCGTGGCCGAGGCTGCAGAATAAGATATGGCGATCAGTACCATCATTGTCGATGACGAGAAGCCGGCTCGCGAGGAACTCGCCTTCCTGCTGAAAGGATTCGCAGAAATCAACGTGATCGGCCAGGGAAAGAACGGCGTGGAAGCCGTCTCGCTGATCAAGGAACATTCGCCCGACTTGGTCTTTTTGGACGTGCAGATGCCCGGGCTGGATGGCTTTGGTGTTTTGAAAAAGCTGGTCGAGCGCAAGATGAAAGTACCCCACGTCGTGTTCGCCACGGCGTTCGACCATTACGCCGTGCAGGCGTTCGATGTGAACGCCGTGGACTACGTTCTCAAGCCCTTCGACAAAGCGCGCATTTCGAAAGCCATTCAGAGGGCGCGGCGCGAGATTGAGGCGCATACCAGCCCGGCGGAGCGGCTCGAGCAATTGCTCGATCGGCTCGGCGCGGGCCAGGCCGTCTCCGCAAAGCCCGGTGCCCCGGCGCCGGTGAAGCTGCTGGTGCGCTCGCAACAGCGGCTGCTGCTGGTGGATGGCGAAGATGTGATCTTCGCGTCGATCATCGATGATTTAGTTTCCATCATGGCCAAAGACGCAGAAGGCAGCTCGAACTACCGCACGCTGGATGAACTAAACGATGCGCTCGATTCCGAATCGTTCTGGAAGCCGCACCGCTCCTACCTCGTGAATATTCGCTGCATCAAGGAAGTGGTGCCGTGGTTCAAGTCCACCTACATGCTCAAGATGAACGACAAGAAGCAGACGCAAATTCCGGTAAGCCGCAGCCAAATCAAGCGCATGCGCGAACTGTTCAACCTTAAGCCGTGAGTGAGGACTGTGTCGCAAGACAAAAATATCTCTTGCAAAAGTCTTCCCATCTGGTATCACCTTCTTAGGGCAAGTTGTGGCTCGCACAACTTGCCCTTTTCCTTTTTGCGGGTGGCCGGCCCCGGATCGCTCTGACTTTCAGCCAACTGACACGACGCGCGTTTAGCGGCGGCAATGCATGTGCATGCTGTCCACCACAGGCTCACCATGAACGTGACAGATTTCAGCCGTTTCAAAGGTCTCACAGCAGTGCATCCGGAGAGCATTTGAGTGTGAGACCCCGGTCAGTGCTGACAGCGGTGGGGTGAAACACTGGGGCACCCGTCCACGTATCTATTTCCAAGAAGGGTTCCAAGAGGGGCCAATGTCCTATTCACCCATACTGGTTGTGCATATTTGCGCTGGGAGCTTGGGGTTGCTGTCCGGGACCGCGGCAATGTCTTTCCGCAAAGGTTCCCCCCGCCATGTGCTGGCGGGAAAGGTCTTTGTCGCATCCATGCTCACTATGGGCGCCGTCGCGGTGTACCTGGCAATCGTGAGGCATCAACCAAATAACATCGGCGGCGGGATTCTAACCCTTTATCTGATCGGAACGGCATGGCTAACCGCCAGGCGCAGAGACGGGGAAACGAGCCGTTTTGATTGGGTTGTGCTCCTGATTCCCTTGGCGCTCGGCATCCTCACTTGGATGAATGGTCTTAAAGTCGTGCGCAGCGGAGCGAGCTCACAAGACGGAGTTCCTGTCGGAATGAGCTTTTTCATGGGTTCGGTCATGCTGCTGGCAGCCGCAGGGGACGCGCGCATGCTGGTGCGCGGCGGTGTTCTTGGAGCAAAGCGCATCGCGCGGCATCTCTGGCGCATGTGCTTTGGGCTGTTCATCGCCGCAGGGTCTTTTTTCCTGGGGCCCTCAAACCGCCCGCTGAGGTTGCTTTCGACAGTCGGGCTCGGGCAACATCTATCCCCCGCTCTATTCAGCACAAGCTTGTATTTAGTTCTCACCATACTTCCGCTGATTTTGCTGATTTTCTGGCTCGTCCGAGTCCGCTTCACAAATGCATACAGCGGAAAGTCGATGCCACGTGGCGGCGAAGGTCACGCGCTGCTCACCTAGTATTCGCCTGCCAAGCTAGCGGCCGGCTAGAAAATAGAGAAAAGGGACAAGAGAAAAGACCCCACCCTTGCAAAACCCGCAAGGATGGGCCACCCAAAGACGTTTTTCGGAATTAAGACGCGGCCACCGGCCCTGAAAACCGCAGGGTGCGGCACCCAGCCCTAACCTCTGGCAAGAACTTTAGTGAAATAGGCAAACGCCCGAAGCGCAATCGGACTAAACTTTCTCATCGTCGAGGCCAGGCGGAGTTTCTCAGCCTCTTCTGTGGCGCCGACATGCGGCGCAGCTGGAGGAACAATGCAGAAGCGCAGACTTGGAAACAGCAATTTGGAAGTTTCGGCTATCGGGCTCGGTTGCATGGGAATGAGCTTTGGCTACGGTCCGGCCGGAGAAAAGCGGGAGATGATCTCGGTCATCCGGGCGGCCGTGGAACGCGGCGTCACGTTCTTCGACACTGCCGAAGTCTATGGCCCGTTCACGAACGAAGAACTCTTGGGCGAAGCTCTCGCTCCGTTCCGCGGAAAAGTGGCGATAGCCACCAAGTTCGGGTTCAAACTTGACCCGAACACCGGCAAACAGGCCGGGCTGGACAGTCGGCCAGAGCACATCAAGGAGGTCGCCGAGGCCTCGCTCAAACGACTGAAGTCCGATGTCATCGATCTGCTCTATCAGCACCGTGTTGATCCCGACGTACCGATAGAAGATGTGGCCGGAGCAGTCAAGGGCTTGATCCGGGAAGGCAAAGTGAAGCACTTCGGCCTTTCTGAGGCTGGAGTGCAAACGATCCGTCGTGCACACGCCGTTCAACCCGTCACCGCACTCCAGAGTGAATATTCGCTCTGGTGGAGAGAGCCTGAAGCGGAGGTGATCCCGACACTGGAGGAACTCGGGATCGGGTTCGTTCCATTCAGTCCTCTTGGTAAAGGCTTCCTTACGGGAAAGATCAGCGAAGATACGAAGTTCGACCAGAGCGATTTCCGCAACATCGTCCCTCGCTTTACGCCAGAGAACCGTAAAGCGAATCAGGCGTTGGTGGATCTGCTGGGCAGATTTGCGCAACAGAAGAAGGCGACACCTGCTCAGATCGCGCTCGCTTGGCTGCTTGCGCGGAAATCGTGGATCGTGCCGATCCCGGGCACCACCAAGCTGGATCGGCTCGAAGAAAACATCGGAGCCGCAAACGTCGAACTTTCGCCCGAAGATCTCTGCGAACTGGAGACCGCAGCCTCAAAGATCACGGTGCAAGGTGCTCGGTACCCCGAACAGCTCCAAAAAATGGTGGGCCGCTGAGCAGAGAACTACAAAATAGAAAGGGGACAAGAGAAAGACCCCACCCTTGCAAAACCCGCAAGGATGGGCCACCCAAAGGCGTTTTTCGGAATTAAGGCGCGGCCACCCGCCATTGCGTTTAAAGCAACGCCTGCGAAAGACCTTAGGTTTTGAGGCTCCTGCGAGTAGACTTTCAGCTACTGTTGCGATGACCCGTTGAATCCACCCAATCAGGAGCTAGTCCACTCGGGAGCGTCCTTGCTATCCAAATTCTGCTCTTAACGTCTTCCATCTTAAGCGCGAACCTTAACGCTAATCCATATCTTTTGGGTTCGAACAAATTGAGGAGAGTCACGCGAATGAAACAAATACGAATCTTCTTGCTGTCGTCACTACTCATCGTTACCAGGGCCGCCTTGGGACAGGGCACAAAGAGCGCCGCAGTCGCGAGCGGGCCTCAGGCGCAACAGCTGCAGCCGCCTGCGCCAACGACAGCTTCAACCGTGGACCGCCTGATCAGCACCATCGAAAAGCAAGTTGTGGAAGCTGGGGAAGCCATGCCGGAAGATAAGTTCAACTTCTCACCGGAGAGTTTGGACATTGCAGGCGGCGAGTACAAGGGTGTGCGCACGTTCGCCGTGCAGGTCAAGCATGTCGCTGCTTCCAACTATTTCATATGGTCGCCGCTTACCGGAGATAAGTTGCCGGAGGGTTTAAAGGACGGGAACGGTCCTGAGAACTTGAAGACCAAAGCCGACATCATCAGGTTCCTGAAGGATTCTTTTGCGCTGGGTCACAAGGCCGCGGCTACGTTGACTACGGAGAACATGTTGCAGGCTCCGGAGCACAGCAAATCGCCCCGCCTGTACCTGGCCACATTCGGCGTCGCCCACGCCTATGATCATTACGGACAGATGGTGGAATACCTGCGCATGAACGGGATTGTGCCGCCAGCTAGCCGAGGAAAGTCAGACTGACTGCCACAAGTGCCATAAATGACCGCCAAAATTGCCATGAAAACCGGCGCTCACGCTCAGTATGCCCAGCGTTCAGTTTGCTCGTCAGTGCCCGCGATCCCGCGTTATACTCGGATTACTCGACATCTTGTCGACATCGGTGTTCCTGCCGAGAAGGAGGTGATCCAGTGAGGTACGGTTTACGTTGACGCAGTAGAGGAGGCGCTTGTGAGGTTACCGAGCGCCTCTCTCGTTTTGTCCCGCCTGTGCGAATTCCATGTGATTTGACGAAGTCGTTCAGCATCTCATCCCTAGCCAGTGCCTCGTGACGCGATAACCGGAAACTGACCTACTACCGAGCTGGGAGATGAGTTGGAACGGTGCTAGCATCGCGTGTACACTCGACGCGATGGATTTTTCACTCAAAGACCACCAAAAACTGATTCGCGACACCGTCCGCCAGTTCATGGAGACGGAAGTGCGCCCGTTCGTCAAGGAGTTCGAAAAAGAGGAGCGGTTTCCGATGGAGCCGCTGAAAAAACTCGGCGAAATGGGCTGCTGCGGCATGTTGATGCCGGAACCATGGGGCGGCGCAGGGCTGGATACGGTTTCGTATGCGTTGATGCTGGAAGAAGTGGCGCGCGTTTTTACCGCCATGTCCACGGCTATCAGCGTGACGAATTCGGCGGTGCAGGCGCCGCTGCTGCTGTTTGGCAACGAGGCGCAGAAGAAAAAATATATCCGGCGCATGGCCGCCGGCGAAACGTTCGGCGCGTTTTGCCTGACCGAGCCGGCTGCGGGCTCCGATGCCGCGGGAATTCAGACGCGCGCGGTGCGCGACGGAAATGTTTACAAGTTGAACGGCACAAAAACCTGGGTGACCAACGGAAGCGTCGCCGGCGTCCTGCTGGTTTTTGCGAAGACCGACCCGCATGCCGGCGGCAAGGGTATCTCCGCGTTTCTGGTCGAGCCGGGATTCTCCGGATTCCGCGTTGGCCGCCACGAGGACAAGATGGGACAGCGGTCGTCGCCGTCCGTCGAGATTCTGCTGAACGATTGCGTCGTGCCGGTGGAGAACCGACTGGGAGAAGAAGGGCAGGGGCTGAAGATTGCGTTGAGCGCGCTGGACGGCGGGCGCATCGGGATTGCCGCGCAGGCTGTTGGACTGGCTCAGGGAGCGCTGGAAGAGACGGTTAAGTACGCGAAGCAGCGGAAGGCGTTTGGGAAATCGATCAGCGAGTTTCAGGCGATTCAATGGATGATTGCGGACATGCAGACGGAGATTGAGGCGGCGCGCGGGCTGGTGCATTACGCGGCGTGGCTGAAGGACGCGCACCCCACGAAAGTGGGCGCCAGTGCTTCCAAGGCCAAGCTTTACGCCAGCGAGATGGTGAACCGGGTCGTGTATAAAGCGGTGCAAGTGCATGGGAGCGTCGGTTATTCGCGGGAGACGGACGTGGAGCGAATGTACCGGGATGCGCGGGTGATCACGATTTACGAGGGGACCAGCGAGGTGCAGCGCATGATCATCGCGCGGGATTTGCTTGAGAAATCCGGTAGAGCGCAAGAAGTCAGGCAGGCCGCAGCCGAAGCCATGAACATGAAGAGGTAGCGGGGGATATACCCCCCAAAGCTACGTATGAATATCAAACAAAAGGACTTACGAAAATAGCATTTCATAACTGCTTGAAAACAAAGGGCGTACTCATTCGTTGTTTCGGGGGATCGCGCAGCTCTAACTGACCTGCGCTCTCGCTAAGCAGATAGAGGAGTCAAGGGAGGTGCACCACCCTTAGGGGTAACCGGTGACAAGCTCTAGGGTTGACGATGCGAAAGCTCGTGACGGTCCGGCAACTTATGAAGCGGTTTGAATTCAATAGCCGCGCAGGGTGGCGCGATATGTGGCGCTCGATGACCGCCCGAGCGGACCGGAGCAAGGCCGTGGGAGCAATGCTTAACCGAGGACGGATTGCGTCCACGGGCGAACAAGCGATCGAACGGTTCAAGTTCAAACAACGCCTCGAAGAACGATTTGATGCAGAGATGAAGGATAGGAAGAAAAGCGACGAACACGAGGAGCCTGGAATTGGAAATCGTGGCTGACGGGAAGAAGAGCAGAGTTTTGAGCGGCATGCGGCCCACGGGGCGGCTGCACATCGGGCATTACTTTGGGGCGTTGCAGAATTGGGTGCGGCTGCAGAATGATCCTGCCTATGAGTGCTTCTACTTCATTGCGGATTGGCATGCGCTGACCAGCGATTACGCGGACACATCGGGACTGGCGGAGAACACGCTGCAAATCATGATCGATTACCTTGCCGCAGGTCTCGATCCGCAGAAGTCCGTCCTGTTTCAGCAGTCGGTGATTCCGGAACATGCCGAGTTGCATTTGCTGCTCTCCATGGTGACGCCGCTGGGGTGGCTGGAGCGCGTGCCGACATATAAAGAGGCGTTGGAGAACGTCAAGGACAAGGACTTGCACATGTACGGGTTCTTGGGCTATCCCGTGCTGCAATGCGCGGACATTGTGATTTATAGCTCGCCTAATATTGCGAGATTGTTTGTGCCCACGGGAGAAGACCAGGTTTCGCATGTGGAGACCAGTCGCGAAATTGTACGGCGATTTAACGTTTTTTACGGGCTAGACGTGAACAAAGGTTTGTTCGAGAAAAAAAATGAGGCGTCACTGCGACGTTGTCTCCGGGGAAAGGTCTTCTTCGGTCCCGAAGTCAAAATTGAATACCCAATGCAGGAAGGAGCGAGGGCCTATTTTCTTGGGAGCCTTCGGACTACTGCGACTGAAGAAGGAATCGAGAACTTCTTGGAACGAGTCCGCGAAGATTCAACTTTCTTTCAGCGCCTTCACGTTCTCGTGGAGCCGGAGTCGATGCTGACGAAGACGCCGAGGATACCTGGGCTCGATGGGCGGAAGATGTCGAAGAGTTATGGGAATACGATTACGCTGAGCGAGACCGATGCGGACATTCGCGCCAAGACCAAGGTGATGGTGACGGACCCGGCGCGGAAGAGGCGGACGGATCCGGGAAATCCGGACGTGTGTCCGGTGTATGACTGGCATAAACTGTTCTCTGCGGAAGAGCCAGGCCGCCTGGAGTGGGTGCGGCAAGGGTGCACGACAGCAGGGATCGGCTGCATCGAGTGCAAAGCCGCGATGGCGGAGAATTTGATCACGTGGATTGCGCCAGTGCGCGAACGCCGCGTGAAGTGGGAGAACAACCCAAAGGGCGTCCTGGAAATTTTGGATTCGGGATCGAAGAAGGCGCGAGCAGTCGCGCAGGGAACCATGGAACGTGTACGAGAGGCGGTTTTCGGTTGGGAGAAGAAGAGAAAAGAGATTGGTGGATCGGCGGCTAAGGCATAAAGGAAGAAATTAGAATTTACACAAAGGTGGCCGAGGTCACAGACGACACGGAGAAGAAAAAGAAAGGTCGCGTGGCGTGCGCGCAGCTGCAAAGGAAAATGCTGCGCGTTGTTTTTACTGAATACTGAAAACTGAGGACTGAGAACTGAAAAATGGCGACGCCGTACAAAATCAATATCCCGATGTACGAAGGGCCATTGGACTTGCTCCTGGACTTGATCCGGCAGCAGAAGATGAGCATTCACGATATTCAAATTTCCAAAATCACGGCGCAATACCTCGACTACTTGCACAAACTGGAAGAGCTGGACGTGGATGTGTCGGCGGAATTTATTTATATGGCGGCTACGCTGATTTATATCAAGTCGAAGATGCTGCTGCCGCCGGATCCTTTAGGAGAGACGGAAGACGCGACGGGTGATCCGCGCGCGGAGCTGGTGCAACGGCTTGTAGAACACGAAAAATTCAAAAACGCGGCGCAGCTTTTGTATCAGAAGCAGCAGATTGAAGAGAATGTGTGGTCGAAGCCGGACAAGTCGCTCTATAACGACGAAGGGACCGAGGGCGAGTTGGTGGTTTCGCTGGTGGATTTGGTGAAAGTGTTCCAGCAAGTGCTGGAGCGGCGCAAGGAAGTTTCACGAATCGAGCTGCGGCACGAAGAGTTCACCGTGGCGCAGATGATCGCGGCGCTGCGCGCGCAGATTCTGGCGAGCGCGGAAAATTCCGTGAACTTGATCGAGTTTTTTGAGGCGTGTCCGTCGCGGCACGCGATGATCGTGGCGTTTCTGGCGGTGCTGGAAATGGTGAAGCTGCAAGCCGTGGCGCTGGTGCAGGAGAAACAGTTTGGTCAGATTGTGGTGCGCAAGCACAAGATGTTTGATTTGGTGTTTGATGAAGCGGGCGGGATCAAGCAGATTGACGAGGAATATAGATAAAGAAGTTGACGGTCGACAGTTAAAAGTTGAAAGAAAGATAACGCAGAGACGCAGCGCACACAGAGGTTTCGCAGAAAAGAGAAAACGGCATGACTAACGAAGAGAGAAAAGCGGCGTTGGAAGCGATCATTTATGCGGCGGACGAGCCGGCGACGATCGATCAATTGGCGCGCGCGCTGGGGGAAGAGAAGCTGGCGGTGCAGGCTTCGCTGGATGAGTTGGTGGCAAGTTATGCCACGGAATCGCGGGGGATCGAGATTCGCGCGGTGGCGGGCGGATATAAGCTGTACACGAAGCCGCAACAGCATGACGTGGTGAGGAGGTTTATCAAGAGTCTGCGGCCCCCGTTGCGGCTTTCGATGCCGGCGCTGGAGACGCTGGCGGTGATTGCGTACAAGCAGCCGGTGACGTCGCCGGAGATTTCGGAGATTCGCGGGGTGAACACTTCGGGGGTGATCAGTACGCTGCTGGACAAGCACTTGATTACTACGGCGGGGCGTAAGGAAGTGATGGGGCGGCCGATTTTGTACAAGACTTCGAAAGAATTCTTGATGCGTTTCGGGTTGAGCGATTTGGAGGAGTTGCCGAGCTTGAAGGAGTTCGAAGCTCTGGCGCGGGAGGCGCTGGGGAGCGATGAGGGATTTGCGCCGGCGGGGGAAGGTTCGACAAACGAGGCTAGCATCGGCGAGCCGACGGCGGAGAAATCCGCCAGCGCGGCGATGGAAGCGCGGGAGGAATTGCTGGAAGAGACGGCGGCAAATAATGAGGGGATGCCGGAAGCGGAAGGTGGCGAAGGTCGGAAAGCGGTGGCGGCGGGGGAATAAGAAAAAGATTTAACACAGAGAACACAGAGGACGCAGAGTTCGCAGAGAAGAAAAGAGAGATTTCCTCGCTTCGCTCGGAATGACAACACTTTGGGTTGCGCGCTTGTAGAGTATAGAGTGGCTTAGCGACGCGAGCATCCCAAAAGGCGGGTGGGGCAAGCCCCACCCCTACACAGAAAAGACAAGAAAAAGACAATGCAAGAGAGACTGCAGAAGATTATTGCGCGGGCGGGGA
>DATKEV010000109.1:0-16338 GCA_035511855.1 Candidatus Udaeobacter sp. | reverse complement strand
GAGTTGATGGAATCGCTGAAGGAGGGCCAGGTCGTTCACGGCCACGTGAAAAACGTGACTGAATACGGCGCGTTCGTAGACCTGGGCGGAATCGACGGGCTGCTGCACTTGACCGATCTGAGTTGGGGACGCGTGAAGCATCCGTCGGACATGCTGAAGCCGGACCAGGAGCTGGACGTTGTCATCCTGAAATTCGATAAGGATAAGCAGCGCATCTCGCTGGGCCTGAAACAATTGATTCCCGATCCGTGGGTGAATGCGTCGGAGAAATATCCCGCGGGCGGCAAAGTGAAAGGCAAAGTGGTTGGCGTGGTGGATTACGGCGTGTTTGTGGAGCTGGAGCAAGGGATTGAGGGGCTCGTACACGTTTCGGAGATGAGCTGGAACAAGAAGCCGACGCATCCATCAAAGCTCGTGAAGGTGGGCGATGAAGTGGATGTGGTGGTACTGGATATCAAGCCGAGTGACCGCCGCGTTTCGCTGGGCATCAAGCAGGCGCAACCGGATCCGTGGATGGTCATCGCGGAAAAGTATCCAGTGGGCACGGTGGTGACGGGCAAGATCCGGAACATTGCGGAATTTGGCGCATTCGTGGAAATCGAGGACGGGTTTGACGGACTGGTCCACGTTGGCGACGTGAGCTGGACCGGGCGAGTAAAAAATCCGCATGAGGTTTTCAAGAAGGGCGAAGACGTTACCGCCAAGGTCTTGAAGATCGATCCGGAAAACCGGCGGGTATCGCTGGGGATCAAGCAGGTCAACGATATCTGGGGCGACTGGTTCAAGCAGCACAAGGTGGGGCAGATCGTGAAGGGCAAAGTTTCGCGCATCGCCACGTTTGGCGCGTTCGTCGAACTGGGCGAAAATATCGAAGCCCTTTGTCACAACACAGAAATTGAGGAGCGCAAGCGCCGCGATGAAGGTGCGTCGAACTTTCGTCCCACCACGGGCCCGCTGAAGAGCGCGGGACCGCTCGAGCCGGGTAAGGAATACGATTTCAAGATCATCAAGATCAGCCCGGAAACGCGGCGAATTGGCTTGAGCTACCGCGCGGCGGTGAAGCAGATCGAGCGTAAAGAAATCGAACAGTACCGCTCGACCACCAAGACTTCGTCGACGGCGACGATCGGGGACGCGCTAAAGTCCAAGCTGTCGGCGCGCTAGCGGATTCAGGACCGCTCTCCCAGGGGCGGGTTCACAATTTCATTTACCTGCGGGTCAATTTAGTGATAGGAAGAAGGGCTACCAGAGGGCCGGCTGCCCCCCGTAAGCCGTTTGGGCTCATCATTTGCGGCGCAGTCAGAGCGGTCGAGAACCTTAGGCGGTCCGGACTCGGACTGCGCAAAGAGGCACAAGGACGATGACCAAGCAACCCACGCTGACGAAAGCCGACCTCATCGAAGAGGTCTTGCGCATCACCGAACTCCCTCGCAAGGAGTCGGAGACCATCGTCGAGACGATTTTCGACAGCATCATCGGCGCCTTGCAGAAGGGCGAGAAAATCGAAATTCGCGGCTTCGGGAGTTTTCGCACGCGCCAGCGCCGCGGGCGTGTCGGGCGCAACCCCAAGACCGGCGCGAAAGTGGATGTGCCGGCGAAGAAGATCCCGTTCTTCAAGCCCAGCAAAGAACTGAAGGATTTTGTGAATAACTCGGCGGGCCAGGCTTCGGTCGCGGGCGGGGACGCCGCTCACCCCTAGCGAACGCCATTCTAGTCTCCCACCCCTGACATAACTCTCAAGAAGTTTCCGCTCGTTCGACGTCGTAGGGACGAGGCTGGCCCAGGCTTGCCCCGCCCGCGGGTATCGCCAGATGCGCTATGCTGTGCGCGCAGCTCTTAGGACTGAGGAAGCCTTGCGATGGATTACATCTGGACTCCCTGGCGCTACCAGTACATGAAAGAAGCGGCGAGCGGAATGCAGCCGGAGTGTATTTTTTGCGATGCGCTTGCCCGGAAGAATGACCGGGAAACGCTCATCGTTCATCGCGGCGCTAAAACTTTTATTATTCTGAACCGCTTTCCTTACACTTCCGGGCACGTAATGATCGTGCCCTTCGCACACGTGGCGGAACTGCATCTTTGCGACGCGGAAACGCTCGGCGAAATGATGCAGCTCGCAAGACGCATGGAAACAATTCTGCAAGCGGACTATAAGCCTGATGGCATGAACCTGGGAATGAATCTGGGCCGCGCGGCGGGCGCGGGAGTGACTGGGCATTTGCATCTGCACGTCCTGCCGCGTTGGATCGGAGATTCAAACTTCATGACGGTGACGGGCGAGACACGCGTGCACCCCGAGGATTTGAAGACGACCTACGCCCGGCTCTCGAAAGCGCTCGCCTGATTCGCGAAGCTGGCCGGGCCGCGCTAAGATACCAAGCCAATTCCTGTTTTTCGAATGGATGGAGCGGTGGACCACGAGCTAACCGACGAACAAGAACTGCTGCAAAAGAGCGTGCGCGAGTTCGCGGAATCGGAAGTGCGGCCGCTCGCCAAAGAGCTCGACGAGACCGGGCACTTTCCGCGCGAGCTTTTTAAGAAAGCGGCTGAGCTGGGGCTGACGGGTGTCGCGTTTCCCGATTCGGAGGGCGGCGCGGGATTCGATCATGTCGCTTACACCATCGTCATCGAAGAGATTTCGCGCTGCTGCGCCTCCACGGGCGTGATCTTGTCGGTGCAGAACTCGCTCTACTGCGACCCCCTTCATCGCTATGGAACTGACGAACAGAAGAAGAAATTCCTTCTGCCCTACGCGCGCGGCGGAAAAATCGGATGCTACGCCCTGACAGAGCCACAGGCAGGTTCGAATGCCGCAGCGTTGCAGACGAAAGCCGTGAAAAAAGGCGGCCAGTACGTCATCAACGGGACGAAAGCGTGGATCACCAACGGCGGCGCGGCGGATGCGGCGATCGTTTATGTGAACACGGAACCGGCGAAAGGTGAGAAAGGAATCACCGCACTGGTGGTGGAAAAAGGGACACCGGGATTCAAGGTCGGCAAAGAGGAAAAGAAACTCGGCATCAACGCGACGGCGTGCTGTGAGCTGGTGTTCACCGATTGCGCCGTGCCGGTGACCAACCGCATTGGCAATGAAGGCGAGGGCTACAAGGTCGCGCTCTCGACGCTCGATGGCGGACGCATCGGCATCGCCGCGCAGGCCACCGGCATCGCACAGGGCGCATTCGAAGCGGCGCTAAAGTATTCGCAGGAGCGCCTGGCCTTTGGCCAGCCCATTTCGCAATTTCAGGCGCTTCAATTCATGCTGGCCGACATGTCCACGGAAATCGATGCGGCCCGCCTGCTGAATCGCAAAGCGGCGTGGAAACAAGACACCGGCGCGCGCTTCAGCATGGAGGCGGCAAGCGCGAAACTCTTCGCCAGCGAAATGGCCACGCGCGTCACGCACAAGGCCATTCAAATCCACGGCGGCAACGGCTACAGCCGCGAGTATCCCGTCGAGCGCAATTATCGCGACGCCCGCATCACCGAAATTTATGAAGGCACCAGCGAAATTCAGCGCCTCGTGATCTCTTCCTGGGTTCTGAAGTCCTAGCCGCGCCGTAGTATGCTGACCGCGTGCTAGAACTCGATTGCGGACTCGAATTCGACGCCGCGCGCGCGGAGGTAGATTTCTTCCCGGCACTGCCGCCGCGCCCCGCGGTTTGCTTGATCGAACCACACGAGGAAAATGCCGAGCCGCTCCTGATTCGCACGCAGAATTTGCAGCGGCGATTGCAACGGCTGCTCGGGCCGATCGATCCAGCGAGCAAGCGACTGAATCTGAGCGACTTTGCGCGGGGCGTGCGCTACCGCCTCACGGGTTCGGCGTTCGAACAGACGCTCACCTACTATGAGCACGCCAGACGTCTATTCCCAAAGCGTTATCGCGACTTGATGCGCCTGCGGCCACCGGCGGTCCTGAAAGTGAATCTGAAAAATGCCTACCCGCGCTGTTTCGTGACGCGGAAGATCCCCGTCGATTCGAACGGATTGCCAACGGCTGGTTCCTACTACGGCCCGTTTGCCTCGCGGCGCTCGGCGGAAGCCTTCGCCGAACGCGTTCTCGATCTCTTCAAGGTGCGGCGCTGCCAGATCAAGATCCGCCGCGACCCGGCATTCCCCGGTTGTATCTACTCGGAAATGAAGATGTGCCTGGCGCCCTGCTTCGCCGGCTGCACGAAAGAGGAATACGACGTCGAGGTGCAGCGGCTGGTGCAGTTCCTGGAGACCAGCGGCGGATCGATGCGTTCCGCCATCGAGAACGAGCGGGAGAAAGCCAGCGAACAACTGGACTTCGAGCGCGCCGCCGCGCTGCACAAGAAAGTCGAAAAGCTCGACGAGGTACTGCGCGGAAAACAGGAAATCGCGCACCGGATCGAAGATCTGCACGCAGTGATTCTGCAGCGCACGGCAGAAGAGCAAACGATTGGTGTTTATGCGGTGCGCGTCGGCAGGCTCGCGGAACCGTTTTTTTTGAGGTTCGCGGAAATCGCCAGCCAGCCGCGGTCGGCGGAGCATATTTTTCGGGAACATATCGTCGCCAACATGGTTCCTATCGCGGGAGACCTCGGCGAGCATCTCTGGCTCCTTGCGCGGTGGTATTACAGTAATCCCCGCGAAGGTGAGATTTTCTTCCGCGAAAAAGACTGGCCCTATCGTAGGATTCTTCGGGCCTGTTCGCGCCTGTTGGCCCCGCAGAAGAAAGAACCGGAAGCGCAAGGGACGCAGCCCAGTCCATCTCCTGAAGGAGCGACATGAGCAAATCCGCGACGAAAGAAGGAACGACGCGCTACGCGCAGAAATTTGCGGGGCGCGCAGCCGGGGGACATTTTCGCGAGACGCAGCGGCTGGCGCTGTCTTCGATCGGCCTCGGAACGTATCTTGGCCAGCCGGACCAGAAGACCGATGAGCGTTACACGGCCGCGGTGGTCAAGGCTGTCGAGAGCGGCATCAATGTTATCGACAGCGCCATCAACTACCGCTTCCAGAGGAGCGAACGAAGCATCGGCGCGGCGCTTCCGCAGCTTGCCGCAAAAGGTATCGAGCGCGAGGAAATCGTGTTGTGCACGAAGGGCGGCTACCTGTCGCCGGATGGCGCTATGCCTGCCGACCCGAATGAATATTTTTTCCGCGAGTACATCCAGCCCGGCATATTCAGCGCCAAAGATATCGCCGCGGGCAGCCACTGCATGACGCCTAAATTTTTGAAAAACCAGCTCGGGCGCAGCTTGAGAAATATGGGAGTGGACTGCGTGGATGTCTATTACCTGCACAATCCGGAAACGCAACTGAGCGAAGTGCCGAAGCCTGACTTTCTCGCGCGCGTGCGGGAAGCTTTTGAATTTCTTGAATCGGCTGTGGTGGCCGGCGAGATTCAGTATTACGGGATCGCGACGTGGAACGGCTTCCGGCAGGATGCGCGCGCGCGCGATGCGATGCAGCTCGGAGAGCTCGCTCAAATCGCGCAGGAAATCGCGGGTGGGCGTCATCACTTCCGCTTCGTGCAACTTCCGTTCAACCTGGGGATGACGGAAGCGCTCACGCTGGGAAATCAATCGCTGCGCGGACGCGAGCGAACGATCATGGAAGCGGCCGGCGAGGTGGACATCACTTTGATTGCCAGCGCGTCGCTGTTGCAAGGACAAGTAGCACGCCATTTACCTGGATTCGTGGCGGAAGCATTGGGTTTGGAGAATGATGCGGAACGCGCGCTGCAGTTCGTGCGCTCCTCGCCCGGAATTACCACTGCGTTGGTGGGCATGTCGCGCGTCGAGCATGTGAAAGCCAACTCTCGGTTGGTTGGTGTGCCTCCCGCCACAGTGGAGGAGTTTACGAAACTCTTTGCGCGCGGCGAAGGCGCCTAGCCAAAAATGGCTTTAGCGCTGCGCTCGCGGAGACCGCAAAGTTTACAGAGACCCCAAAAGTTTCTGCAGACGGTATCAATGGCGGAGCCGAAGGACATTGTCGGTGAGCCAGTTGGTGATCGCGGCATCGAGTTGTTCGAGTTTGCCGGCGAAAAAGTGATTGACGCCTTCCACCACAACCAAATGAGTTTCACCGTGGAGCGATCCGACCAGCGTTTTAACTTTGTCGATGGCGCCGAATTCGTCGTTTCCACCATGCACAAAAAGTTTGGGCTTTGTGCACGGCTGCAGGAACGAAAAGTCGGTTCTATTCACGGGGATTCCCAAGCCGATGAGATGCGAGACTCGCGGATGCTCGCAGCCCACGCGTAATCCCACCCAAGCCCCAAAGCTAAAGCCCGCGAGCAATATCGGCGTATTAGGGAACTGTGCGGCAAGAAAATCGAGCGCGGCGCGGACATCGTCCTTTTCACCGTGGCCGCGGTCATGCTCCCCGGCGCTACGTCCTGCGCCGCGAAAATTGAAACGCAAAACAGGCAGGCCAAGAGTGTCGAGCGACTTGGCCGCGCTGTAGACCACCTTGTTGTGCATCGTCCCGTCAAACAGGGGATGCGGATGGCACACGAGCGAGGCGAGCGGCGGGCGTGCGCCATCCGATGGCCGCCAGAGAATCGCTTCGAGACGCCCCGTGGGTCCTTCCAAAAAGAAATTGCGAGAATGGTGTACTGCGTTCATCGTCACCTTTGATCGAGATGGAAGTTTAGCGCAACGAGTGAATAACACCGAGCGCTCGCGTCCTGAGCAAACCTCATTCCCAACAGCGGACGCATACATCGAAAGCATCGCCTTTTGAAGCGGGTCGGACACTTGGGATCTCGCATGCGGCGATGCCCGCAGCGGCCCGTCCGAGTAACAGTACTTCCTCGCGCGCTGGCATGCCCTGAACCCCTCAATGAGGTATTCAAATCGACAAAACTTCGTACTAGGACAAAAAACAGCTATTTTCGCGTTGCAACTTAAGATGGCCAATGTTAATTTTGCGCCGAAACCAGCCCTCGGGGGGTATCAATGGGTGATGGAGCGGAACGCCGCGAAGCGCGGCGCTTCAATATGAGCCTTCCCATGCGCGTGCTTTCGGGCAAAGCGCAGCGCCACGAATTGAATGCGCACACGCGCGATGTGAGTTACCGGGGACTTTATTTTCTCGCCGACGCCGGGTTCGATGTGGGCAGCGAAATTAATTTTGTCATTACGCTTCCTCAGCAGGTCACACAATCGGACGATGTGAATATTCGCTGTCAGGGCAAAATCGTGCGCGTCGAGCCCACCGAGAACGGCCGTATGGGGATTGCCGCGAAAATCGAGCGCTACGAATTCATGCCCGCGACCGCGAACGCCGCATAATTATTCTCTTTAGATTTTTTCGTCTCAGGAAACTGACGCGCCGTAGCTTTCCTTGAGTACAATGCCAGTGTCGAACCTCGGCGATGGGGGGGAAGTCATGTATCACTACGACGCAAAGACGGCGCTCGAGGAATTGCAGGAAGACGCGTTGCTTCCGCATCCCGTGAAGCTGCGGGACATGATTTTGCGCACGAAGCTGGGCCCGCAAGACGCGCAGCTGCTGAATCACGAGTTTCAAGACTACCTGACCCGCTTTGGTGAGCTGCAAAAAGTGGGGCGATCCATCCTCGAAAAACTCGCCGTCGGCCAACGCAAGGCTTCGTGATGCGGGCCCTTTCGCGGGGAACTTTCGGTTCATGAAAGCGAAGCCGCAGGTGTTGCTGCTCTCGGCCACTTCGGGAGCAGGGCATGTTCGGGCAGCGCAGGCGCTGGAAAAAGCTTTTTTGGCTCGAGGCGATTGCGCCGGCGAACACGTCGACGCTCTCCAATACGTCAGCAAACTCTTCCAGCGCGTCTACGATAAAACTTACATCGGGATGATCCGGCGCGCGCCCGAACTAATGGGCATTCTGTACGACCGCACGGATCAGCCGTGGCATCACCAGAGGCGGCGCGTCGCATTGGACCGCTTGAACACCGGCCCGATGATTCGCTTATTGAAGCGCGTGCAGGCGGATCTTTGGGTGGCCACGCATTTTCTGCCCGCGGAGATCATCGCGTGGCTGATCGCCAAGAAAAAATTGCGCGCGCACAACGCCATCGTCGTCACAGACTACGACGTGCATGCCATGTGGCTCTGCCGCACCGTGGACCGCTACTACGTGGCCATCGACGAGGCCGTCGAATATCTCGCGAGGATTGGCGTGCCGCGCGAGAAGCTGCGCGTTACCGGGATTCCGATTGATCCGCTGTTCGCTGCTCCCGCGAATCGCGCTGAAGTTCGGAAACATCTCGGTCTTGATGCCGATGCGACTATCATCCTGATTGCCGCGGGCGGATATGGCATCGGGCCCGTCGAACAATTGGTAAGCGATTTACTGGCGTCGGGACAACCTTGGCAAGTTGTGGCCATCGCGGGAAAGTCCGAGAAAACTAAAAAGCGGTTGGAAGAGTTGGCGAAAAAAGCTGGCAAACTTCCGGCAGGATCTCCACGACTCTGTCCCATCGGCTTCACGACGGAGATGGACAAATACATGGCCGCGGCTGACTTGCTGGTGGGCAAAGCCGGCGGCCTCACGACTTCGGAGGCGCTGGCGCGCGCGTTGCCGATGGCGCTCATCGAACCGATTCCCGGCCAGGAAGATCGCAACGCCGATCATCTGCTGGAGGCGGGCGCGGCGATCCGGTGCAACAACTTACCCGCGGCGGCGTGGAAAATTTCGAGCTTGCTAAGGGATGCGGAACGCTTGGCAAAGATGCGTGAGGCAGCGCGGGGCCTGGGCCGGCCCAACGCCGCGGCCACCATCGCGGAAGATGCCCTGCGACTGTTAGACTGAGCACGCTGGGCAACGAGGCTGGGGGGAAGCGGTTCGCGGCGCGAGCGCCGCTGATCGCCCGTTCGATGCGACGCAACACACTGATGATTGACGCGGACGATACGCTCTGGGAAAACAATGTTTTTTTCGAGAAGTTGATCGAGGACTTCATCAGCATCGTCGAGCCTTGCGGATACACGCGCTCGTACATCCGGCACATCCTGAATGAAACGGAACGCAAGAACATCCGCCAGTACGGCTACGGCGTGCGGAGCTTTGGCCGCTCGCTGGAAGAAACTTATATCAAGCTCGCCGACCAGATGGCGAAACGCGAAACGCTGGCGCTGATTCATAGCCGGGTAGTCGAGCTGGAACGCACGCCGCCCAAAATTCTGGACGGCGTGCCGGAAACTTTGGCGTATCTCACCGAGCGCCACCGCCTGATTCTTTTCACCAAGGGCGAGCCCGCGGAACAAGCCGCCAAAGTCGAGCGCTCCGGGCTGCAGGGATTTTTTGAGTTCATCGAAATCGTGCCGGAAAAAGATCCCGAGACGTATGGCAGACTGGTTCACAAACACAAAATCGTGAAATCCCACGGCTGGATGATCGGTAACAGTCCGCGCAGCGATATCAATCCGGCGATGAAGATCGGCTTGAACGCTGTTTATATTCCCCACCAGCACACCTGGCAGTTGGAGCACGAGCCGGTGATGTCGGGCTCCGGCAAGCTGGTGATCCTTCCTGCGTTTCGCGAACTCCGCGGCCATTTCTAGCGCGGTGGAGCTTTTCCAATTTGGCCGTTGTACCTGGCAGAGCATCGCCGAATCTAATCCATTGATCCTGCAAGAGGAGGCACTCATGGGTGCGGCAACGACTCCCCTGACGACGGACTGGCGGCAGGAGTGGTTCGAGATTGAAGACGCCACCTATTTGAATGTTTCGGGCCAGTCGCCGATGCCCCGCGTTTCCATTCGTGCCGCGCAAGCGTCGCTGGAAGCGAAGAAAAAACCCCACCACCACCCCGACTCCACTTTTTATGAGGTGCCAAACCGCTTGCGGGTATCGCTCGCCAAGCTGATTGGCGGCAAGCCGGAAGAGATTGCTCTTACCACAGGAGCCAGCGCCGGCGTCATCGCCGTTGCGTATGGCCTGACCTGGAAACCTGGAGACCAAGTCCTCACCACGAAAGTGGAATTCCCTTTGCAGTACACGGTGTGGAAGCCGATGGAAGCGCGCGAAGGAATCAAGGTGAAAATTGTTGCGCCGCGCGAACGATTTATCACCGCGGATGATTTGATTGCGGCGATGACGCCTCGTACGAGACTCGTTTCGGTGAGCCTGGTGCGCTTCGACGACGGCTCGCTCCTGGATGCCCCGCGCGTGGCTGCCGCATGTCATGCGCAAGGGGCACTGCTCTTGCTGGACGTGAGCCAGTGTTGCGGCGCCATGCCGATGAACGTCCATGAGTTGGGCGCTGATTTTCTGGTTAGCGCGGGATACAAGTGGCTTCTCGGCCCGTTTGGAACCGGTTTTTTCTGGATCAAGAGCGAGCATCTCGCGATGGTCCGGCCGGGCCCATTCTACTGGATGGCGGTGATGGGCTCTGACAATTTCGCGGCGTTGAACTTCGATGACCCAAAGCCGGAGCACAGTGCGAAACGGTGGGACGCGCCGGAATGGGCCAGCTATTTCAACCTGAACCTGGCCACCATGGACGTCTCCGTCGATTTTGTGGTTCGCATGGGGCCTGAAACCGTTGCGGCGCATAACAGGAAATTGATCGAACTCATGTTCGAGCGGCTCCCGAAAGACCGCTGTGTTCCGGCAAGTCCGCTGGACGCGGCGCGCCGCGGTCCCTATGGATGTTTTGCGGCGCGGAGCCCGGAGAAGACCACTGAGCTGTACCAGCAGCTGCGAAAAGAGAATGTTGTCGTCAGCTTGCGCGAAGGCAACATTCGCGTTTCACCGCATCTCTTCAACACCGAGCGGGACATCGACCGGCTGATCAGCGTGATTACTCCATGACCCAGAAGGAACCCTGGCCAAAGATTGCCGTCGTCGGAGCTGGCGCGGTTGGCGGATATTTCGGCGGGCTGCTCGCGCGCGCCGGGGCGCCGGTCGTGATGATTGGGCGTCCCGCTTTTGTCGAGGCCGTAAAGAAGAACGGGCTATTCCTCGATACCCTGCAATTCCAAGAAAGTGTGCCGGTCGACGCTTCCGCGGATTTGAGTTTCGCTCGCGGCGCGGAGATCGTGCTTTTTTGTGTGAAGACCACGGACAACGCCGCTACGGCGCGCGCGCTGGCTCCTCTGCTCGCTCCTAACGCGCTGGTGTTGAGCCTGCAAAATGGTGTGGACAACGTGGAACAAATCCGTGCGGCTGCTGCGATCGAGGCGTTGCCAACGGTCGTTTATGTCGCCGCATCGGTGCCCCAGCCGGGCCGCGTAAAACACGTAGGGCGCGGGGATCTCGTCGTCGGCCCAGAAAACGAAAAGACCAAGCGCATCGCCGCGCTTTTTTCGCGCGCCAGTGTGGCATGCCGGATTTCGGAAAATATCGAAGGCGAACTCTGGACCAAGCTTACCTGGAACTGCGCACTCAATGCCGTTTCCGCGTTGGGACGGGCGAAGTACGGTCTGATTGCTAGCAGCACCGATGCATGGAAAGTTGTGGAGACTGCGGTTCATGAGGTTTTGGCGGTGGCGCGCGCCGCAAAAATCCACCCACCAGGACTGGAAGATCCGAAGGCCGCGCTCGCGGGCGCGTTGAAGATCGCCACCCAAATGGCGGAGGCGCTCTCATCGACGGCGCAGGATCTGAATCGCGGGAAGCGCACGGAAATCGATTCGCTGAACGGTTTCATCTCACGTCGCGGCGCGGAACTCGGGGTTCCCACGCCCGTGAATCATGCGCTGTACGCCCTGGTCAAACTCGCCGAAGGCCGTTCGTAAACCCAATCCGCCAAGTAGTGTGCTTTATCGCTCGCGGGGGGCGTGAAAGGGAATGTGGACGATGGCTTCGAGCTCGACCGCAGATCCTTGCCTTAAGGCGGGGCGGAATTTCCACTGGCTGAGCGCGTCCATGGCGTTGGCGTCGAGCTGTTCGTCAAGGCCATGCACCAATTGAATGCTGTCAACGGAGCCGTCACGGCGAATCACGGCGTAGAGCACGACTTCGCCTTCGACACGATCTTTCATTAATGTCGGTGGATATTTCGGATCGACCTTGCGGATCGGCGCAGGTCCCGCGACATCCGGGGAGGTGATGTGAGGCCCATCGGAATTGGCGCGCAGTTCGGAAAAATTCAGAATCCAGCTTCCGGTGGCGCTGTTCAGGTTCGGCATGTTCACCAGCATCTTGTAAACTTTTTTTGACGCGAAGATGCGCTCGGGCTGCGCATCGGGTGGAAGCGCCGCGAAATCCGGAGGGCCGGTTCGTAGCGGAGCGTCATCCATTTGCGGGCGTGGATCCGGCCTGGTAATGCGCGTGCGCGGCGGAGTTGCACTAATTCTCGGAGATCCGCCGAGCCCAGAAATGCCATTGTTCACCGGTGGACTTCCGCCGCTGATGCTGATATCCATCGCGCTCTTTCCATTCCCGTTGCTCGTTCCCGTGCCTCCTGCCGGGCCTCCTGCATTCCCCGCAGCGCCGGAAACTTCGCTCGGCGAACCGCCGGGCACGCCCGGTTGCCTGCCTTCGGGCGAAATGGAAAGTCGCGCGGCAAGATTCCCTTGCGGCGGCACGAAGGGAGCGGGCGGGCCGGGAGTTGCGGAGAGCGCGATGAATGTTGCCGGATCCTCATTCGCGCCACTGGTCTCGGCAGTGCCGAGTTCCGGCGCGGGGCTTGCTTCTCCAGTTTGCGCGCGCCCAACTCGTGGCGCCGCGCCGGCATTCAATTCGAGCTTCGGCCGGGCAGGAGCTTTGGGTGAAACCGGCATGGCGATTTCTGCGGGCTTCTGGTCGAACGCCGATACATCGGGCAGGGGCGCCACGGTCACCATTGCCCCGCGGCGACGTCCACGCGGTTTTAATTTGGCGAGCGTCTGTTCGCTGATTTGCAATCTCGGGCGCGCCGGGCCCGGCAACTGCTGGAACTGTACGATGTCCGGAAGACTGGGAAGAATTTTTGGCGGCTCCATCGGCGCGGCGGAATTGACGAGCGTCTGCCGCGGATGCGTGGGATGAACGGGATCGGTGAAGATTCGCTGGCGCGCATGAAACGCATCGGCACCGCGCGGCGGAACCGGTTTTTCCGGCTCGCCATGGGGACTTGCCTTCGGTTTGACGCTCTTCAACTCCAGCAGGGGAAGATCGCTGATCGGCCCAGACCAAGTGAGTTCGGTGTTATCAAAAGCAGAATAGTGGCGAGCCGCAGCCGGAAGCTCCGGAAAAGGCATGATCAGAAAGACGATGTGCCACAAAGCAGCAGCGATAACCGCGCGGCGAGGAATTCGGCGCTCAATCCAGCACTCTTTGAAAAAATCGGGGAGGGCAAGATTTCTTGGAATTTTCGCGCGGCTGAGCAGCGCGCCGATGCTGCTGCCGATTCCCTGATGAAAACTTCCCCAGCCGATTTCCAGCTGCGGTCCGTCTCCCGTGGGCAGACGAACCGGTACGGCAAGCGTTTCAGCCTGTCCCAAAAGGTCAAATGCGTTCCCGGCCTGTTCCAGCGACATGAGCCTTCCGATTATACAGTGACGCGCGCACTCGCACGCAGGGAAGCAAGAACTGAGAGCACCACTATCTAGATGAAGCTTTGCGTGCCGGGGTTTACCCGGAAGAGCGTGTTTCGTCACCGCGTGCGGGGTGCTGGCGATAAAAACTCAGAGCGGCGTCGCCTTGCTTGAGCACGCGAAACCGCCGCAACGAACCGAGGTTCTCGGGCAGATCGAACTTGCGCCGATGCTCGGCCACGATGATGCCGCCAGTTGCGACGAGATCCGTGCTGCCCAAGAATTTTAGCACCCGCGTGTAATCTTCCGCAGCGGCGTAGGGCGGGTCGAGAAAAACATAATCGAATCCAGTTCCGGCTGCATTGATTTTTTTGGCCAGCGTCTCCAGCCCACGCAAAGCGTCAATAGCGAGCACTGTGGCGCCCGCTTCGATACCGAGCGAATCCAAGTTGCGTCGAATCAGCGCCGCGGCCGGCGCATGGTTTTCGACGAAGGCGACCGCCGCGGCACCACGGCTGAGTGCTTCGATGCCGATCGCGCCCGTGCCAGCGAAAAGATCGAGGAAGCGCGCTCCAGCAACGCCTGAGCCAAGCACGTTGAAAAGCGTTTCGCGCAGACGATCGCGCGTTGGGCGCAGCGCGAGGCCTTTCAGACTTTTCAAAATGCGGCTGCGATAGGTTCCGGCAATGACGCGCATGAGTGAAGTTATTAGTTGTCAGTTTTTGGTTTTTAGTCAAGGAAGAAGGCGAAGACGGAGGGAGCAAGCGACCGACGACTTTGGCGGTGATGACCCGGCTAAAGAAACCGTCTAGCGGCTCCGGCAAATCTGGTTTGCGCGCAAACCACATTGAAGCGCAGGCTAAATTCAACTGCAAGCTACTTACAAATAAGAACTTACATAGACAGTGGTCAGCTGATCTCCAACCAGAACCGCTTGGGAGCGCTCCTTCGATACCTTTAGAATCAAGGACTTAGGCGGCATTTCAGCCGATGTGGGCGAGATGATAGCGGCGCTGCCATTGTCCGGGGAGGGCGCGCAGAAGGCCCTGCAAGGCATCTTTTTGTGTGGAATCGTCGGCCAGGGCAAAGGCTTCGCGGCGGGCGAGTTCGAGCAGTTTTTTGTCGCGGAGGGGGTTGGCGATGTGAAAGCCGAGATCGCCGGACTGGCGGGTGCCAAAAAATTCGCCCGGGCCGCGCAACAAGAGATCAGTTTCGGCGATTTCAAAACCGTTTGACGTGCGCACCATGGTCTCGAGACGCGCGCGGGCTTCGTCGGTCATGTGGGCGGGTGCGACGAGGATGCAATGCGACTTCTGGGCGCCGCGGCCGATGCGGCCGCGGAGCTGGTGAAGTTGAGAGAGACCGAAGCGCTCGGCATGTTCGATGACCATCACCGTGGCGTTGGGGACGTCCACGCCCACTTCGACGACCGTGGTGGCCACGAGGATTTGCGCTTCATTCTTGCGGAAGCGCTGCATGACATCGTCTTTTTCTTCGCTGGATAGGCGGCCGTGCAAGAGGCCGAGCTTGAGCTTGGGAAAAGCTTCTTTCGAAAGGCGCTCGTATTCCTCCATCGCTGCTTTCAGCTCAAGCTTCGATTCTTCGATCACCGGATAGACGATGTAGCCCTGATGGCCGGCAGTAACTTCGCG
The DNA here is from genome assembly GCA_035511855.1 of Candidatus Udaeobacter sp. Taxonomy (GTDB): domain Bacteria; phylum Acidobacteriota; class Terriglobia; order Acidiferrales; family UBA7541; genus Acidiferrum. Next base: position 1,270 of record DATKEV010000109.1, on the reverse strand, counting down.
GCGGAGAAATTCCCAGACGCCGGGCAGATGCCGCTCCGAGGTCATGCGCGTGGCGATGGGCGTGCGGCCGGGGGGCAACTCATCGAGGACGGAAACGTCCAGGTCGCCGTAGAGTGTGAGCGAAAGTGTGCGCGGGATGGGCGTGGCGGTCAGGACAAGAACGTGCGGGGCGTGGCCCTGGGCCGCGGCCTTATCCATCAGGCGCTTGCGCTGCAAGACGCCGAAGCGATGCTGTTCATCGATGGCGACGAAGCCGAGCCGCGCGAATTCGACATTGTCCTCAATTAGCGCGTGCGTGCCAATGACCAGCTGCGCTTCACCGGAGCGGATGCGCTCAAGGGCGGCGGCTTTTTCGGCGCTCTTTATGCCGCTGATGAGCAGTTCCACGCTATAACCCGCGCGGGAGAGGATGCGCCGCGCAGAGAGAAAATGCTGCACCGCGAGAATTTCGGTGGGGGCCATAAGCACGGCTTGGGTACGGTTTTCGATGGCGATGACCGCGGCTTCGAGAGCGATGATGGTTTTGCCGCTGCCGACGTCGCCCTGGAGCAGGCGATTCATCGGCGCAGGCTTCTCCAGATCGCCGGCGATTTCGGCGAGGACACGCTTCTGCGCGGCGGTGGGCTTGAACGGCAGAATACGTTTCAATGCTTCGCGGACGGCCTCTTCGCGAACACGAAAAGCGATGGCATTTTCCTTGCGCGTAGCCTGGCGATCGAGCGCGAGGCTGAGCTGATAGAGAAAAAACTCCTCGAAGATGAGCTGCTGCTGCGCGGGAGAGCGATACGCATTCAACGCGTCGAGGGATTCGCCGGGCGCAGGGAAGTGCGTGTGAATCAGTGCTTCGCTGCGCCCAGGATAGCCAAGCCGAGTGCGCAACTGGTGGGGCAGGATATCCGGCATCCTTGGATCAATGAGTTGGACGGCTCCGTACATGGCCCGGCGAATCTGGCGCGAGCCAAACGTGCCGATGGCTTCATAGATGGGCACGATTCGGCCGACTTCGGTGGAATCCATCTCCTCACTGGTCAGCACTTCGATTTGGGGATTGATCATTTCCAGGCGCGCGGGGCGTAGCTTGTCGATTTCCGCTTTGCCGTGAAGGACGAGGAGTTGACCGGGCTTCAAGCGGCCTTCGAGATAGCCGCCGTGAAAAAATTTGCAGGGGAGGGACCCGGTGTCATCCTGCACGAGCAGATGATAGATGGCAGCGCGGCCGCGCGTGGTGCGAATGGCCTGGCCGCTCATCACCCGCGCGCGAATGGTGTAT
>DATKEV010000108.1:0-18425 GCA_035511855.1 Candidatus Udaeobacter sp. | reverse complement strand
CACAGCGGCGTCGCTTGCGCCGGGCCCTGCCAAAGTGTTCGTGCGCACGCTGGTGTCGTACTGCTCGGTGATCCAGCGTTTGGAGGCAATCGCGGGCGATGCGAGCAGCTTCACGAAATTCGCAGTGAGGTTTGCGCCTTCGGGAGAAAATGCGAACCAATCTTTTTCCGTTTCGATGCGCGGGGCGGGCGCAGCGATGGGGCGATTGTAGACGGGCCCTTCTTCAGCCAGAGGATGCGCAGGAATTTCCGCGGCGACGCGTTCGTTATTTTTGATGCGGGCGATGCCACCTTCCGTAACTTGGCCGACGACGACGGCGTCGAGGCCCCACTTCCTGAAAACGGAGAGGACTTCGTGCTCGCGGCCCTTTTCGGCGACGAGCAGCATGCGCTCTTGCGATTCGCTGAGCATGATTTCGTACGGCGTCATGCCGGTTTCGCGCTGGGGAACTTTGGCGAGATCGATTTCGATTCCAGTGGCGCCGCGCGAAGCCATTTCCGTGGTCGAGCAAGTCAGTCCGGCGGCGCCCATGTCCTGTATCGCAACGACCGCGCCGGTCTGCATGGCTTCGAGGCAGGCTTCGAGCAAAAGCTTTTCCATGAACGGATCGCCGACTTGCACGTTGGGACGTTTTTGCTGGGACTCTTCCGTGAACTCGGCGGAAGCGAGGAGCGATGCACCGTGAATGCCGTCGCGGCCGGTTTTTGCACCGACGTAAATGACGGGGTTGCCGGGGCCTTTGGCTTTGGCAAAGAAGAGATCCTCTTTGCGAGCGATGCCGAGCGCGAGGGCATTCACGAGAGGATTTTGCGAATAACAAGCCTCCAAGCCGACTTCGCCGCCGACCGTGGGCACGCCGAAACAATTCCCGTAATTGCCGACACCGCGAATCACGCCGTCGAGAATGCGGCGGTTTTTCGCGGCGTCTTCTGCGGTCGTATTTTTGCCTGGCGTGATTTCGCCGAAGCGGAGCGAATCAAGGACGGCGATCGGGCGCGCGCCCATGGTGAAAATATCGCGCAGGATGCCGCCGACGCCGGTGGTCGCGCCCTGAAACGGCTCGACGTAGCTCGGATGATTGTGCGATTCGATTTTGAAGGCAGCGACCAGGCCGTCGCCGATGTCCACGACACCGGCGTTTTCTCCAGGGCCTTGTACCACGAGCTTTCCGCGCGTGGGCAGGCGCTTCAAGTGGACCTTGCTCGATTTGTAGGAGCAGTGCTCGCTCCACATCACGCTGAAGATGCCCAGTTCGGTGATGTTCGGCTCGCGGCCAAGAATCTGCTTCACGCGCGCGTACTCTTCCGCGGTTAAGCCGTGCTCCGCGGCAATCTCCGGAGTGACTCGAATTTCCGTGCTAGCGGTGGCCATTTTTCAATTCTGCAGAGAGACCTAGAAATTGCAGGGGCACGATAGTTCCTGCCCCCGCAAGGAATCCGCGCATTTGCACGGCTTTCAAGCGGTGGCCCTGGCCGCGCCGACGAGCGCTTCCACCATGGAACGGAAAACAACCAAACCGTCTGCAGAATCCAGGGCCGATTCGACGGCGCGCTCGGGATGGGGCATCAGGCCGGCGACGTTGCGCTCGCGGTTGCAGATGCCGGCAATGTTGTGGACGGCGCCGTTGGGATTGCCGGCGTTGTCTTCTTTTCCGCCAGGCGTCGTGTAACGAAAAATCACCTGGCGATTCTTCTCGATCCCGGCGAGCGTGCCTTCGTCGCAATGGTAATTGCCGTCGGAGTGTGCGATGGGAATCTTGAGGATCTGGCCCTTCTGCGCAGTGTTGGTGAATGGGGTATCCGTTTGTTCGACGCGGATGTGCACGTGGCGGCAGATAAAACGCAGGCCGCTGTTGCGCATCATGGCGCCTGGAAGCAGGCCGGCTTCGCACAAAATCTGAAATCCGTTGCAGATTCCCAGCACCATTCCGCCGCTGCTCGCGAACTTCTCGACGGACTTCATCACCGGCGAAAAACGCGCGATGGCGCCGGTGCGCAGATAATCTCCGTAGGAAAATCCTCCAGGCAGGATGATGGCGTCGCAGTTCGCGAGATTCTCGGATTGGTGCCAGATGAATTCGACCGGCTTCTCGAGGACGTTGCCGATGGCGTAGAACGCGTCGTGGTCGCAATTGGACCCGGGAAAGACAACGACTCCAAATTTCATGCGGTGGCAGCTCCCTGTATCATTGCGGGAGCTCTTATTTTAGCACACGAACGTTGCTTCCCATTCGATTCCGTGAGTCTTCCGCCTCGGCCATGGAGCACTTCACGTGGTGACGATCAAATCGATCGCCCTGCCGCTCCTGAAGCAGATGAAGCGGAGGCATCAACCGCCGGTTTGGAAAGGGGATGGGTGGCGCCATCCAGGCCGAGGATGTTAACGAGGCTGGAGTTCGAAGGCACGATGTATTTTGTATTTTGCGCGAGCGTGTTGTTGAGCACTTCCAGGCGGCGCATCATCTCGGCGCGGTCCTTGAAATAGGTTTCGGCGGCGGTGGACACCAGCTTGATCGCTTCGGCCTCGGCGTTGGCTCGCGTGATGCGTGCTTGGGCATCGCCTTCCGCCTTTAAGATTTCGGATTGTTTCTTGCCCTCGGCCTGCAGAATCTGGCTTTGCTTGATGCCTTCTGCTTCGAGCACCGCGGCGCGCTTCTCGCGCTCCGCCTTCATCTGGCGGGACATGGCGTCGGTGATGTCCCGCGGCGGCTCGATCTTTTGCACCTCGACGCGCGTCACCTTTACCCCCCAGCCGTTGGTGGCTTCGTCGAGGACGTGGCGGAGATTGTTGTTGATCATGTCACGGGCGACCAGCGTTTCGTCGAGCGTGCGATCGCCGATAAGGTTACGAAGGTTCGTCTGCGCCAACGTCGTGCACGCATACCCGAAATCTTGCACCTCATATTGCGACTTCACCGGGTCGATCACCTTGTAATAGACCACGGCGTCGACTTCCACCGTCACGTTGTCTTTGGTAATCAGCTTTTGCGGCGGCACCGTAATCACCTGCTCGCGCATGTCCACGCGTTCGATGTTGTCTACGAACGGCACGATGAACGTCAGGCCGGACGGCGCCATGCCGTGATACTTCCCCAGCCGCGTGATCAATCCCTTCTCGTACTGCTTGACGGTCCGGGCCCCTTTGGCCAGCGCGGTCAGGCAAAACACCAAAATGACCACCAACAGAAAACCGAAGAAAATTCCTGCATCCATGCGCATTCACCTCACCTTGAGTGTTACGCCTTCGACGGAACTTACGGTAATCGTCGCGCCGACTTCACGCGCCGTTTCATCGCCTGTAGCGAGTTCAGCGCGCCACTCTTCGGCGCCCACTTTGACGAGGCCGGGGTCGCGCGAAGCAATACGCTTGGTGACGACGCCCGCTTTGCCTATGACGGCATCCACATTGGATGGCTGGTCGCGCACTGTCAGCTTGGACTTCAGCCAGCTGCGCAACACCGCGAAATACACCAGCGCCAATCCGGCAGCGCCGAGCAGTCCGACATTTGCCGAGCCCGCGAGAAGGCCGATGATACCGCCGGCCGCCAGCGACGCGCCCACCAACGCAAGATCGAAGCCCGTCAACGCGCCCAGTACCAGCTCGATGATGACGAAGATGATTCCGCCGATCACCAACAGCCAGTTCACCCAATTGCCCACGGGCCGACTCCTTCCGCATTTTCTACCGCGGACGATAGCACTCAGCCAGAATGGATTCAATCACTCGTGTGGAACTGCAGGGACGGAGAGAGGGAGATTGGTTCTACCGCCTTGCGTGGAAAGCTGCTATCTGCGTTTCTTTGTTTTCTTGCGCGGCTTTGATTTCTTCGTTTTTCTCTTCGGTTTTTCCGCAGCAGCGAGTTCGCGGCGTTTTCTTGCGGCCCAGCCCGGTTTGTTGGCCTGGCGGCCGCGGGCGATTCCCAGGCCGTCGGCGGGCACGTTTTCCGTAATGGTGGAACCGGCGGCAACGTACGCGCCGTCGCCGACACGGACGGGTGCGACCAGGGCGGTGTCGCTGCCGATAAAAACTTTGTTACCGATCGTCGTCGGATATTTGTGAAAGCCGTCGTAATTGCAAGTGATGGTGCCGGCTCCGATGTTGCTTTTCTTTCCGATCTTCGAATCGCCGAGGTAGGAGAGGTGCATCGCTTTCGTGCCTTCGCCGATGGTGCTCTTTTTCAGCTCGACGAAATTTCCGACGCGGGAGTCGGCTTTCAGATGATTGTCCGGGCGAAGGCGCGCGAATGGCCCGATGATGACGCGATCGTCCAGGCGGCTCTGGGCCACCACGCAATGCGCCTCGACCTTCACGTCATCGCCCAGGATGGCGTCGGCGAGCACGCTGCCGGTTCGAATCGTGCAGCGCGCGCCGATTTTTGTTTTGCCCAGCAGTTGTACCCCGGGCTCGATCACCGTATCTTCGCCAGCGGTTACGTCCGGGTCGATCAACACCGTCTCCGGGAGTTGGATGGTGACGCCGGCTTCCATCAGAGCACTGCGTTTCCATTCGCGGAAGATGCGGTCCACTTCCGCAAGATCCGCGCGCGTATTGCAACCTAGCACTTCGCGAGGATCGGGAGAGACCTGCGCGAGCACTGTTTCGCCTTTGGCGTTTAACACGGCGATCGCGTCGGTCAGATAAATTTCGCGGTGCCGGTTGTGGGGTTTCACCTGGGCCAGCGCGGGCCAGAGCTTTTCCAATTTGAAGCAATAGATGGCGGAATTGATTTCGTTGATTTCTCGCTGCTCGCTATTGAGTTGCGACTCTTCGACGATAGCCGAGACCATTGTTTCGGACTTGCGCAGCACCCGGCCATAGCCGGAGGGATCGGCAAGCACAGCCGACAGGATCGTGGCCGCGGCGTTACCGTTGCGATGGACCGCGGCAAGCGCCTTCAACGTTTCCGTGCGCACCAGCGGCGCATCGCCCGGGAGCACCATGGCGAACTTCGCATGGCCGAGCGCACGTTTGGCGATGTGCATGGCGTGGCCAGTGCCATTTTGCGGCTGCTGCAGGACAGTGACAGCGCCCCAAGGTTCGACAACCGCGGCAACCTGGTCGGCTTGGTGGCCGACAACGACGACTGTCTCTCTTGCTTTCAACGGTTCGCAAGCGCGCACGATGTGTTCCACGAGCGTGCGTCCGCCGGCGCGATGCAGTACTTTCGCAAGACTTGATTTCAGCCGCGTGCCTTTTCCCGCGGCAAGAATGACGATGGCGAGGTCATGATTTGACATGGTTTCAAGCCATTCTGCGGGAGCAAGGGATAATTGGCAACGAAGGGATGACGGGCAGGCCGCGAATCGCTAATCAGCTACGGGAACGGAGGCGGCCGACAAGGCCGGCCGGTAGTTTTCGGGCTCGGCCTGAGCCGCTTCCTCGGTCGTGATGGTCCAAAGGGAAGGGTCGGCCAAGAGGCGGCTGACCAGTTGCGTATGGAGCGAGTGCCCGCCTTTGTGCGCCTCTACCCGCGCCAGAAGGGGTAGTCCCGCCAAAGCCAGATCGCCAATCAGATCCAGGGCTTTGTGGCGCCCGAATTCGTCAGGGAAGCGCAGGGGCCCGTTCATCACGCCGTCATTGGTGAGGACGATGGCGTTTTCAAGGGACCCGCCGCGGATCAATCCCATGGCCTTGAGGGGCTCGATGTCCCGCTCGAAACAGAAGGTCCGTGCCCGCGCCAGCAAATGGCGAAAGGTATCCGGCCCGACGACCATTTCCACTTCCTGCTGGCCGACCAGCGGGTGCGGAAAATCGACGTAGCAGCGCACGCGGAACTCATCGGCCGGATAGATGCCGATGCGCCGGTCCCCTTCAACGACTTCCAACGGCTTCAGCACTTTCAGGTAGCGCCGTCTCCGGCGGAGCTTTCGAAGGCCGCAGTGCTCGAGCATTTGCATGAAGGGTTCGGCGGAGCCGTCCAGAATGGGCACTTCAATCGAATCGATGTCTATAAAAATATCGTCGATCCCGCAGGAATAGATGGCGGCAAGCAGGTGTTCCGTGGTGGAAAGCAGGACGCCCTGCTTCATCAGGCTCGTGGCGTAACTTACGCGCGCGACGTTGTGGCCCTGGGCTTCAATGTGGAAATGATCGAGATCAACGCGGCGAAAAACGATGCCGGTTTCCGCGGGTGCAGGCAGCAAGCGGACATGGCCGAACACTCCGGTGTGGAGGCCCACACCTTCGGCCGAAGCTTCGCGTGCAATGGTTGTCTGGAACATTCCCCAGGGTATAGGGTAGCATGTTGTTCGCCACTTTCTCTATCCCTTGTTGTTTATTATCAGTAGTTTAAGGAGGCAGTTTACATGACTATTTGTCTTGGTGTGGTATTTTAGCAACATTCAACGCGCCGACCGTGTCTTACGGCCTCTGTGCCTTTTTTGAAACTCTCCCGCGGGCTTCCCTTTACATTCTGGGCGCGTCCCACTTCGAGAGGATGTTATAATCGAACCTTGCGGCTTTCTGAGGATGGGTGAGGAATGAATCGATCGGCGCGCATCGGCATCATTATCGCCTCCGTGGTCATCTTCTGCTACGCGGGCCTGGGCCACGTACTCGGGCACACCTCCGAGGATAAAGCCTACAAATCGCTGACGGTATACAGCGAAGTTCTGCAAAAGATTCAGCAGGACTACGTGGACGATCCAAACATGCGCACAGTGACGGCGGGATCGCTGCACGGACTGCTCGAATCGCTCGATCCGCAATCCAGCTACCTCACGCCTCGTGAATACGAAGAATACAAAAAGAAGCTGCAAAATCCCGGAACAGGTGAGAGCGGCCTTACCCTAAGCAAGCGGTACGGCTACGTCATTGTGCTCTCCGTGCTCCCGGACAGCCCGGGAACCAAGGCGGGCATTCGCAGCGGAGATATTTTTGAATCCATCGGCGGGTTCACGACGCGCGATATGTCGGTGGGGCAAGCCCTGAATCTGCTCACTGGCCAACCTGGTACGGGGGTCAAAGTGGCAGTGATCCGCCGCGGCAAAGCTACGCCGGAAGAAGTGGACGTCGTGCGCGAAAAATTGGCCGCTTCAAAACTCATTGTCCAAAAGACGGACCCTGACATTCTCGTTTTGCGCTTTCCATCTCTCGATGCGGGCCGTGCCGACGAAGTGCGCAACCGCCTGCTGGACGCCGAGAAGCAAGGCCTCCACAAAGTGATTCTCGATCTGCGCGAGTGCGGACGCGGCCGGGTTTCAGAGGCGATTTCCATCGCGCGCTTCTTCGTGCCTTCTGGCACGCTGACGACTCTGCGCGGTCAAACCGTTTCCTCGCAGGTCTTTTCCGCGGAGCCGAAGCAGGTGATCTGGAAGAATCCGGTGGTGGTCTTAATTGATGCGACGACCTCCGGGGCCGCCGAGGTTCTGGCCTCCGCGATCGGCGCAAATCATCGCGGCGAAGTCGTGGGAGAGCGCAGCTTTGGCCTCGCCTCCGAACAGAAACTCATCACCATGGACGACGGCGCGGCCCTGATTCTTACGGTGGCCAACTATTACAATCCGGGGGGGAAATCGATCCTGGAAGAAGGCGTCACGCCATCCGAAATCGTGCGCGCGATTCCTGAAGACGATTCCGATACCGGCGATGAAGACGTAGCTCCAGCGCCGGAGAAGCAAAAAGAACCGGGCCTCGGCCCACGCCCGCTTTCTCCGGAGGATCCGATCTTCCACCGGGCTCTGGATCTGCTTAAGTCCCCTGTCAAAAAGGCTGCTTAGTATTTTGTGACTGGCGTCCGCGTCCCGCTCGCGACAAATTACTCATCATCGTCCAGCCTCAAGAGAAACTCCCGACTCTTCGCGACGTTCTTTGTGGTGCCGGCGGCTCTCTTTGGTGTCATCGCAGGATGCAAAAAGAGCGAGCCTGCTCGCCTCCCGTTCTTCAAAATCCACGCCATCACGCGAGAACTGTCGGACGCGGCTCGCTCCGCGGCACCACGAGGGACTGAGATTCATACCGTGGTGCAGCCGTCCGAGGGGAACCCCGGGGCCACCGACCGTCTGGACATCAGACTCCCTTCCAGCGCCGCGAGTTCCTCGGAGCGCGCCGATGTTGCGAAAATTCAGCAAGCCCTCGGCGCCGTCGCTACCCGTAACGGACTCACCGAGAAGCCCTCGGAAAGCCGCGAGGGAATTCTCTTTTTCTATTTGAAAGGGGGCATCGCCACTCATGCGGTGCACATCCATATCGGCTCAAACCTCACGCGCCAAGAGACAAATGCTCAAGCGTCCCATGGCCCGGAGCTCGCCATTATTTTGGATGACTTGGGGAATGACCGCGCCGCCGCCGAGGCGATTTTCGCGCTGCCCTACCCGCTGACGATTTCCGTTTTGCCCAACCACGAACATTCCGCGGAAATCACCTCCGAAGCATTGCGCCGCGGCTATCAGGTCATGCTCCATCTTCCGATGCAGTCGGTGGGCAACGAGAGACCGGAGACACAGGAATTGCGTCCCGGCATGCCGGCGGCAGAGATAGCCACCACCGTCGAACAGTTTCTGGAAACAGTTCCGGGTGCCGTCGGCGTGAATAATCACCAAGGCTCGCAAGCCACTTCGGATTCACAACTCATGTCCGAACTAATGCCCATCCTGAGCGGCCATCATCTCTTCTACGTGGATAGCCGCACGACGGCAGCGACGGTGGCCTACGATACGGCACAAAACCTCGGCGTTCGCTCAGCGTATCGCAACGTTCCATTCCTTGACGACGTCACAGAAGTCGCTGCGGTGCGCAAGCAGATCGAGTTGGCCCTGCGAGGGGCGCGCGAAAAAGGAGAAGCCGTCGCGATCGGCCACCCCCACCGGGCAACGCTGAAAGCATTGAGAGAAGTTCTGCCGCAGGCTCAGGTTCAGGGCGTCCGCCTGGTGTTCGTTTCCGAACTCGTCCACTGAAAGGAACTGCCTCTATTGCTGAGCCACTCGGGCCGGCCTGGCGGGATACAGCCGATGGAAGATAAAAAAGAAGGCCACAAGTATCGCGAAGTCGAATAAGCTGGCTTCGGGTCCGGGTGTGCCGCCCGTGAGCCATGCCGGACCGTGGAGCGCGGCGTTCGAGAGATGCCCCGGCCCCACCATTCCGCTATCGGGAACGGAATAGAGAAATGTTTCGCCAAAATCGAAGCCCGCGTGCATGCCAACCGCAAACCACAAATTGCCCGTGCGCCGCAGCGTGAAAGTCCAAAAGAAGCCAACCAACATCACGCCGGCCAGACCAAGACTATTTTCACCAGCATTCTGGCGATGCACCAACCCAAATAAAATAGAAAGCACCGCGGCGGCGGGCCAAAAACCGATTCCTTCACCTAAAGTGAATTGGGAGTATCCACGGAATTTGAACTCCTCGAAGAACGCCACGAACAAAAAGAAAATCGCCCAGGAAATGCCCCACCGAACGATCTCCGCACCATGGAGCGCCAGCGAGCCAAAAGAATAGCCCCCGCAGATGGCTATGAGGCTAATGACCACACTGATTTCGGTTAGTCCGAAGAGATAGCCCTGCCAAAATAAGCCTTTGAAGGCGCTTTGTACCGGAAGTCCGTAAATTCCCACCGGCCGTTTTTCGATCTGCGCCATGATCAGCGCTGCTGCAAAAACGGCAACAAAACCTATCAATTCCTGGAGCAATTGATTCCTGAAGGAAAAAACACCGCGCTCCGGCGATCCAAGCTGATAGGTCAGAATCTGCGTGCTAAATCCGAACGCCTCGACGAAGATTCCGTACACCAACAGCCGCCAACCGGCTCGCAGGCCATCGTCTTTCAAGAAAATAGTGCTGATCAATCCATCAGGCGGCGGAGGGGTCACGGGTGGTGTTGCTGCTGAATTTGTGGATGGATCAATTTCCATCGATCTCCTTGCGCACGGCAAAATCGACGCTTGCTAAGAGAGACGGTCTGCTTGATGCCCAATAAAGTACACCGCAAGAGCCACTTGCCCGCTTGATAAGCGACATGAGATGGACCAGGAATAATTGAGTCGCACAAGAATACTACTATGGGAAGACCCGCTGTTTGTCCACCGGAGAACACGGGGAACCTAGGGAATACTTTCACAGCGATCGCCTTGCGGCTAACGCGATAGTTCCGCTTCGGCTGCGCCCAAGATCTTCCGGCTCTTTCGTTCCTGCACAAATACTATGACGCGAGTGTTTTCTCGCTTCCAGGCGCGATCTAGCCGCACGAGAGGATCGCCGGAGAACGACTCATCCTTGTTGGTGTCCGTCATTCCAATTTTTCGTAGCGTCCGCAGTACGGAAGTGTGGCGCAGATGTTCACCGGCGTTTTCACCGCTGCTCACTGACGATTGCAGATTATTTTCGGCGACCGCCAGCCAGATTTCCCCAAGGTCCCCGCTCGTGCCTCCCATAAGTCTTCCCACCCGCACAGAAAACTGCGGAGTTCCGTCTGCCCCGGATCCGTTCGGAGTGACTATCACTTGCGTCTTCGTGCGCCGTGCCCCAGCGGAAATTTCCTGTTCGGACTGCCGCTCCCGGCTGCCCACAAATTCTGCTTGCCCGTCCACGACCATTTGAGGGGTATAGACGCTGCCATTTCGAAGCGCCGCCGCGTATTCCCGCTGCCTGCGGGTCCACTCTGGCGAGGAGAAGGGATCCTTCCAACCAAGCTCGTCCCAATAGTCAACATGCTCTTCGAGCGCGATGACGTCGGCTCCGTCAACAGGCTGGTCTTTGTAAAGTGTTAGAAGGAGAGCGTCAGCCGGCGGACAACTCGAGCAACCTTCGGAAGTGAACAACTCGACGAGCACCGGAGTTCGGGTTAGAACGGGTTTGCTAGCCGAGGCTTCGGTCTTGGTTTGTCGTGCGACGAGAACCACCCATACCGAGAGGAGAGCTAAGGTGATTGCTGCCAGAATGAACTTCACAGGGTAAATCTCCTATGCGCGCGACTATCTGATTCTGCTCCCCTAAAAAGGTTACCAGCGTGAAGCGCGAATGTCGATTGGCCAGGATTAACCGTTATGCTAGAGTTTACGGGTTAACAGCTCGAGATTCGGTCTTCTTGCCTGGACGCTTGGGAGGAAGTGCCATGCCCCTTACTAGTCCCGAAATGCGATTGATCGGGGAGCGGCTCGCAATCGACTTTGCCAACACCTCTCACCTCCCTTCCGAGATCTCCTGGGACAGACTGACCCATTTTCTGGAGGCAACGAAGATTATCTCTTCGGATCGTAGCACGCAGCTCCATGGGCTGCCTCAATCGGATCCGCAAACAACGGAAGCACTGCTTCGAAAAGCACGGCGGCTGTGTGCTTCGGCGCGGCTGCTATTTTCGGCCATGGTCCGGAAGCAGAAAATAGCCGCGGAGTGGATTGAGCCCATCAACGAGATTCTGCGGATCACCGAAGGTCACGACGAATTGGTCGAGGAAGCCGGAATCTGGCGGATGGAATTTATCGCGCGTGAGGGTGGTCTCGACTGGCTTCTTGCCGCGGTGGCACGTTCAGCCGCTGATATCGTCGCGGAAGGAGCACGAGCGCGCCTGCGGGTCTGCGCCAATGCGGACTGCGGTCTCTTTTTCTACGACGAGTCAAGAACGCGCCGGCGCCGCTGGTGCTCGATGGCCGTGTGCGGCAATCGGAGCAAAGTGGCAGCGTTTGCCCGCAAGCATGCTTCCGTACGCCGCGCCGCTGGATAGCGTGTCCCGCCATTCGCAGTCACGGCTATTTCACGTACTTGGGCGAATCGCCTTTGGACCAGGGATCGTAGCTATGCGCAAAGACGAGGCGTTCCGCGAGCGGCGGATGCGAGTACAGCCAGAACTTAATGAATGGCGGCGGATTCGGGTCCGCTAAATCTAGCTCCCCGAGCACCTGGAACGCATGAGCGGCGACCTCCTCGGAATCCGGGATGAAGCCATGGATCACTTCCAACCCGTATACATCCGCGGCGTGTTCTTCCACACGGCGGAAGCCGCTAACGACCGGCGAAGAAACAAAGAGCAGCACCTGCAGCAACAAGAGCAGCACCGCGAAAGAAGCCCAATCTTCAGGTCCTTGGATTCTCCAGTCCTGGGCCCATCGGCCCAACGTCCAATGCAATCCGCGGAACAGTAGGAACAACAGGAGCAACAACCCCGCGGCCCCATATAAGAATCCTCTGAAAACATGTCCGAGGACGTAGTGTCCTAGTTCGTGGCCCACAATAAATAACGTTTCCTGTTTCGAAGCTTTTTGAATCAGGGTGTCCCACACCACAACGCGCTTGGAAGCTCCCAGCCCCGTGACGTACGCATTGACTGCGTTGGTTTTCCTGCTAGCCACCATCATGAACATGCGCTCCGGCGGGATCGGCACGCCCGCATACGCGGTGAGTTTCTCGATCGAGGCGATGAGTTCCGGGTGTCGCTCGCCGAGCGGTTCAAACTTGTTGAAGATGGGATCGAACACCAACGGAGTGATGACCATCATTCCCAACAGGATCAGCACCGCAGGGAACCAGAAATAGATCCACCAGCGCCGCGGGCTGCGGCGCATCACGGCAAACAAAATCAGAACGACGACAATTCCGAATGCCGTTCGCAGAAGCTCGCCCTTCGCCCAGTCGGATAACCACGAACCCCAGGGCTGGATCGACTGCTCGTAGCGCAAGGAAAGGGCATGCCAGCAGATGCTGAGCGGCAAATCCAAAAGATCCAGTGTCAGGAGCAGTAGCGGAATGAAGAGCATTCCTTGTATCCATCGATTGCCGCTTGCGGCTTCGACAATATCGCGATACTTGGCGGCCACTCCCAATCGCAGGATCAGAAGAAGGAAAAGAGCTCCAGAGATATAGAAAACAAAATAGAGTGTGTAACGGGCCCGGGAATACGCGATCGCTTTTTGATAGCGATCGTGCGAGAGCGTGTACTGCTCTGTTCTGGGCAGTTCAGACGACTTTGTTTCCGCGGGCGAAGGCGGAGGAGAAACTCCCGGAACCGATATGACTTGCGTGGGGGGAACATCTGGGCTCGCAGGCGTCGAGGAAGCGCGGCAGATGAACGCGAGCAATAGACCGCCGAAAACTATCAGCGCGAAACGACGAATCGATGCGCACCGCCCCATCAAACCTCCTTAGGTTTTTCTCGGGAAAATTCTCCGCGTTTCTCCGCCGGGGACCGGACGCGCCGAGAGTATGCAGCAGCGTCCTTCAAACCGCAATAGTTCGCATGATCGGAAAGATGGAAGATGACTCGGATACTTCCGGAAGGCAAGAACGCAGGCGATATCTCAGGCTATCACTCCTGGGCAGAATTTTATCTTGAGGGCGGCGGTTGGGCGGCGACCTCCGGCTCTCTCCAGAGCCGAAGGGCGAATCCCTCAACTACTTTATTATCCCTACGCTGAGATGAATGGGCAGCCGGTCGAAAACCTGCAGACCCACTTTTCCTTCCGGGATGTTGCGGATGCGAGGCTAACCGCGGCTGGCCACTGACCACAGTCGAGACACCCCAACGCCATCCGTATTCCATGCCACACTTCCGAGGCGCAGTAATTCCTCTTGCAGTACCTCATTCGCGCCTCTGCCGGGCTAGGGATTGTCATTCGCGCGCCGCGGCGGTATCTTAAGAATTGCGCCAGCTTAGTCTGCCTTGAGGAGTAGCACCATGTCGCGCCGCATCTCATTGCGCCTCGCGCTTCCGACGCTTGTCGTCGCCGGGCTTCTCGCCAATACTACCATCGCCCAATCCCAGGATTCTCAATCCGTCGCGGAAGCTGCCCGCCGCGCCCGTGAGCAAAAGAAGGCAACCGCGAAACCCGCAAAAGTGTTTACGGATGACGATGTGCGGCCTGCCGCACCGGGCAGTTCAGGAGCCACCCCGGCGCCCCCTACTGCGCCAACAACTTCGAACGCAACGGACGCCCAGGCTCCTGCAGGAACATCCGGCCCGGCAGGTCCAAAGAATGAAAAGAAATCAAAGGAAATTGCAGACTTGAAAGAAATGCTCAAGCAAATGCAGAGCGATCTCGACCTGCTCCAGCGCGATCAGGCGCTGAAACAGGATACTTACTATTCCAATCCCGATTACGCGCACGATACGGCGGGAAAATCGATATTAGACGCCATGAAGCAACAGATTGGCGACAAACAGCAGGAGCTCGACCAGTTGAAAGCGAAACTCGCGGAATTGGGTGTTACCCTCGACAAGCCTGAAGTCGCGCCACCAAAGCCTTAAGACTTAACCAAGCGACCTGGTCGCTTGAGTTCTCCGCGCTTTTTACTTTTCTCCAAACGACCGGAAAACCTAATCGATCCCGTGAATCCGCAGGCTGACGAGCTGGTCGATCGTCAAGTTTTTCATCCCGCGCGCTTGCAATCCGCTGATGAATTCCGCCGTGACGCCATGAATGCGCATGGCCACCAGTTCATCCGGCTCCGGATGTTTGTATCCCAGCTTCTGAATCTCGCCGATGAAATCAGGCGAAACGCCGTGGATGCGAAAGGCGATTAATTTATCGAGATCCACGTGCTCGTAGCCCTCTTTCTTCAATTGCTCCAGCCACTCCGGCGTTGCGCCATGGATTCTCATGGCGATCAGCTTGTCCGCATCGGGAGTGTAGCCGGCTTGACGAAGGCTCCGAATCATTTCCGGCGTTACCCCATGAATGCGAAATGCAATCAGCTTGTCGCTGTCCGTGATATTCAGACCGGCCGAGCGGATGTCCGCGACAAATGCCGGGGACACGCCGTGAATGCGGAAAGCGATGAGCTTGTCACTTTCGGATTCATTCAATCCCGCGGCGCGCAGGGCTTCGATGAATTCGCGCGTCACACCATGAATGCGGAAAGCGATGAGCTTGTCTGTATCCAGTCCCCGCAAATTTTCGCTTGTCATCTCCCGGGCGAATTTCAGGCTGACGTCGTGAATGGCCATCGCCAGTTGCTTGTCGCTGTCGATATTCCCGAATCCCACTGAACTCATCTCTTGCAGATATTTCGGGTCCGCAAGAAAATGAAAGAGTCCGGCGCCCTCGCCGTCCTGCAGAAAGCCTTCACATTCAAACTTTCCAGCGTCGCGTGAAATCGTGAAATGCACCTCCTGCCTGCCGGTCTTCGATAGGTCCAATCCGGCAAACTCGCTTGCCGGCCAATCCGAGCTGTAGTGAAAGTGTCGCCCGGCGCGGGAGTCCATCAGCGAGAATTCCACCTTGCCAGGCTCATCCGAACGGTGAATCGTCCAGTCGCCCCTCGGTGTCTCGCCGCCGAGATTCTTCGCTAAACCAAAAAATACGCCGCTGACGATAAGCATTAAACCAAGCGCTCGATTCAAATTCATGGGACTTCACTCCTCTCCGTAATTCCTGCCAGCTTCACAAGATATCCGCGTGCTTGAGGGCCATCAGCTTGTCGAGAGTCAAATTCTGAAACCCGTGCTTGCGCGCTTTTTCGATGAACTCGGGTGTGATTCCCTGCACCTTGGCGCCGATCAGCTCGTCGCAATCCAAGTCCTTAAACCCTGCGGCCTCGAGTGCCTTCACGTACTCCGGTGTGATTCCTTGCACTTTCATACCGATGAGCTCATCAATGCCTGGCTTGAGCCCGGTCGCCCGCAGTTCTCGAACGTATTCCGGGGTCACTCCCTGGACTTTCATTCCTATTGTTTCGTCGGGACCGGGCTGCAGCCCCAAATCGCGGAATTCACGAATGTATTGCGGCGTAACTCCTTCGACTTTCATCCCGATCAATTCATCGACCGTGAGATTGGAATGGAAGTTCCGCATCTCGCGAATGTATTCCGGGGTTATCCCTTGCACCTTCATTCCTACGAGTTCATCAGCTGTTGGCTGCAATCCCAGCTCGTGAAGGCCTTTGATATACTCGGGTGTAATGCCCTGAACTTTCATGGCGATAATTTCGTCCACGTTCAGGTTCTTGAATCCCGCCGCTTCGATGGCGTCCAGATAGGATTCTTTTTTATTTTCGTCACTAGCCGCGTGCTGGTCTTTGTCTTTCTCTGATTTCGGCTTTGCCGCGCTCTGTCTTGCCGTGCCAGAAGGCTTAGCGGGTTGGGCGCCCTGCTCGCCGGTGGCAATTCCGGCCGGTTTCACAATAATCACGCCGTCGCCGCTCGGCTCCTGCTTCGAAAACGGGCCTTTGTCCAACGAAGCCTGGGCGACTCCGAGAAACGCGTGGCCGGCTAGCACAGCTGTGGCGAGACACAACAGGCTCACGCCAAGGCCCGCCACGCGCGCGCGGCCGGAAGCGCCATGCAGCCCCAGCAATCGCAAAATGCGTTCGGCCAGCGGCCCGCGATTCGCGGCCATCAGCAAGGATGGCGCCGTCCGCCATTCTTCGATCAATGTAAGAGCCCGCGCGTAGTTCAGCGGATCGCCGCAAACGGCCAGCGCTTCGTCGTCGCAGCAAACTTCGCGCTCGACCCGAATTCTCTGGCTCACCCACCAGACCGCGGGGTGATAGAACAAAACCGTCTCGACAGCAATCTGTAAAAAGTTCACGAACGAATCGAGCCGACGGATGTGCGCCAGCTCATGCGCAATGACCACTTGAATTTGCTCCGCCGACAATCCGGTCAGTGCTCTGACAGGCAGCAACACAACCGGCCGGAACCATCCGACGACCGCGGGCGCATCCAGCCGGTGGCATTCGCAATAGCGAATGACGCGATCCAGCCCCATCTTTTTCTGCAAAGCCAAGCACTGCTCATAAAGTTCGCTCGCCACCGGCTTGATTTCTTTCAGCCGCATCCGCGCAATCAGAAGCAATCCTCCCGCGGTCCTCAGGCTGAGCAACACCACACCGAGAAACCATGCTTCCACAAACCACAGCATCGCCGTCGGTCGTACTTCTGGCCGTCGAGCAGCGGGGGCGACGGAGCCAGATAGCGCGGTGGCGTTTTGGGTGGACGTTTCCGCCCCCCTCAGAGCTCCGTGCTCCCCGGACTCGACGGCCGGAACTGCTTCACGATTCAGCCACCTAAAAGTGACCACCGGCGAGGCCATCATCAATCCCAGCGCGGCCACCGCCAGCGCGTAGCGCATCTGTGCGCTCCGGCAAATCGCCATCGCCATGGCGAACAAAGCCGCAAGCCCCGCTCCTTGCCACACGAAATGCAGCAATGTCCAGCCGAGCACCCGCAGCACCTCCGGCGAAATCCAGCCCGCGGAGTTTGTCATCGCATTCTCCCTTCGTATTCATCCAGAAGGCGGCGCAACTCTTCCAGCTCTTTCTTTGGCGTCCGCCGCCCTTCCAGCGCATGAATCATCAATTCGCTCGCCGAGCCTTCAAACACCCGCTCGAGGACATCGCCAACGAGCTGGCGCTTCGTTTCCGTGGCTGGCTGGCATGCTTCATAAACGTGGGCGCGCTGCTCTTCGTTTCTTCGCACGGTGCCCTTGGCGGTCATGATTTGCAGCAGCTTCAAGACCGTGGTGTAGCCGAGTGACTTCTGCTCGCTGAGCGCCTCATGCACTTCCCGCACGGTGGAAGGCCCGCGGGTCCATAACACGCGAAGGATTTCAAGTTCCGAAGCCGTGGGTTTTTGAAGGGGTTCGTGGGACATGCGCGGAGCATATTACGAAGACTTTCGTAATGTCAACGAAAATCTTCGTAGTTGTCCACACTCCCCAGCCTAGAGGTGACCCGTGGTGAGCGCAAGCCCCCCACTTTAGGGCGGGGTAAGCGAGCCGTTAATCCAGTGAAAACAGTTATTGCCGTTCGTAGTCAATTGATGTATGTTATGCAACATGGGCTACGAACGAACCAACATTTACCCCAGCAAACCGCAAAAGGCGGCGTTGCCGGGGATTTCGGCATTGTGCGCCGTGTGACCTTCTCGGACGATGTGGTTGTCCCGCCGATTGATGTTTCCTGGGAAGAGCATCGCAAAAAGTTCTACCAGCGCCGGCTCCGCAATAAACGGAAATTCAGCCAGAGCTGGAAGAAAATCGTCAGTAAGATTTCCAAACTGGACCGTCGAATTGCAAATATCAGAAAGGATGAGACCCATAAGTTCACCAGCGCGTACAGCAAAAACCACGCTGTTATCGTGCTGGGGGATTTAGACATCAAGAGCATGTCGGCGTCAGCCGCCGGAAGCACGGAGAAACCGGGAAAGAGAGTCAAACAGAAGTCCGGGTTGAACCGTGCCCTGCTTCGCCAAGGCTGGGGAGAACTGGGTCGTCAGTTAGAGTACAAACAACTCTGGCAAGGCGGCCTTGTGGAGTACCAGTCGGAGGCGTTCAGCAGCCAAGACTGCCCGAAAT
This sequence comes from Candidatus Udaeobacter sp., assembly GCA_035511855.1. Classification (GTDB taxonomy): domain Bacteria; phylum Acidobacteriota; class Terriglobia; order Acidiferrales; family UBA7541; genus Acidiferrum. The sequence goes on along the minus strand of DATKEV010000108.1, from coordinate 204 downwards.
GCTCCTATCGTTCGCCAGGAAATCGCAAGACACAAGATAGGTTTGCGATTGCGGTTTTTCAGCGCATGCGGATGAGGTAGCGGCAGCGAATCAATTAGCAAAATTCATCAGCAGTGATAAGGGTGTAGCCCTTCTGGCGTCGGGATATCGTGCGTCAGTCAATAGCCTGCAGAGTGGTCGGTCATGGGACTCCACAGCGAAGCA
>DATKEV010000107.1:0-12472 GCA_035511855.1 Candidatus Udaeobacter sp. | reverse complement strand
GTCCATGTTTGTGCTGGATATCAAGCGCCCTTTCAAGGCTTCCCTGGTGCGGCTGCGCCAAGCCGGCTTCGGCCCCTGGGTGTTTTCCTGCTTCGGGCTGTGCGCCACCCGCAACCTGAAACTCGAGCGCGCCATCCGCATAGCGCAAAAAGAGGCTTCGCTCTCCCAGAGCATCGTGTTCCTCAGCCGCACGCAGCGCATCTTTCAGCTCTGGCACGTCATCCACCGCCCCTTTAGTTATGCCTTCGCCATCCTCGCCATCCTGCACATTGGCATCGCTCTCTTCATGGGCTACCGCCTCTAGGACCGCGCGGATAGTCGCAGTCCGTGAGTTCAACGAATTTCTCGTCCCTTGAATGACGGCAGCCCGGCAAGAAAATAACTCTTCCTGCGCGCCGCCAATTCGCTTTCGCCGCGACGTTCCTCGCCAATTCGTTTGCGGTGTTTCCACACGGTGGTAGAATCGCGCCACGTAAATCCGGTTGGCAGGAAATCTGCGCCGCCGAAGGGATTCCGATGAAACGACTGGCTGCATTTACTCTGTTCACGGGAGCTTTGCTAATGAGCACTTTGGCGCCAATCGGGGCTGCACCTAATGCGGGTTCCACGGTCAAGAAGCCCTGGGGAAAAACTCCGGACGCGCAAGGAGTGGACCTCTACGTGTTGACCAATCGCAGCGGCATGGAGGCCGCGATCACCACGTTTGGCGGTGCGGTCGTGTCGCTGAAAGCGCCGGACCGCAGCGGCAAGCTCGCCGATGTGGTGCTCGGCTACGATTCGCTCGAAGGCTATGTGAACGACAAAGCGTATCTCGGCGCGATTGTGGGCCGCTACGGAAACCGCGTTGCGCACGCGCAATTCTCGCTCGACGGCAAAACCTACACGCTGGCAAAGAACAATGGCGACAACAGCCTGCATGGTGGCATCAAGGGCTTCAATAAAGCAGTGTGGACCGCGAAGGAAATTTCCACGAAAGGCGGCCAGTCGCTCGAACTTTCCTACCTCAGCAAGGACGGCGAGGAAGGTTTTCCCGGCAACCTGAAAGTCAGCGTGACCTACACATTGACGGACGCCAACGCATTGCAAATCGAATATTCCGCGACGACGGACAAGAAAACGGTCGTGAATCTGACGAATCACTCGTACTTCAACCTGGCGGGGCCGGGGTCCGGCGACATTCTTGGCCACATTCTCCAGATCGAGGCGGACAAGTTCACGCCGGTGGACGCGGGCTTGATTCCCACCGGAGAATTGCGCGACATTTCGGGCACGCCCTTTGATTTTCGCAAGCCGACGCCCATCGGCACGCGCATTGCCCAGGATGACGAGCAATTAAAGCTCGGGAACGGTTACGACCACAATTTTGTTTTGCGGCGCGAGGCGAAGGAGAGAGCTGAAACTTTGGCGGCGCGCGCATTGGATCCTGCGAGCGGACGCGTGCTGGAAGTGTGGACCACCGAGCCGGGCGTGCAGTTTTACACTGGAAACTTCCTGGACGGCTCGACGAAAGGGAAGGGTGGTATCGCTTACACGCGGCGAAGCGCATTTTGCCTCGAGACGCAACATTTTCCCGATTCGCCGAACCAGGCGAAATTTCCTTCGACGATGCTGAGTCCTGGCGAGACCTTCCACACGAGCACGACGTACAAGTTTTCTGTCGAAAAATAGCGCAAGTTTAGTTTAGGTGGGACGCATGTGCCGGAATAGGAGCGGACGCTGTCAAAACTACGCAACAAGCACTTACCCGGTCGGACAGGCACGACGCGCTACGATCTGGCTGGTGGGGGCTTCCTTGAGATGCCGTGGGGCGAGAAGGAGGGTTGGCAGACCCGGCAGAGAAATGGTCATTCCGCCCTGGGATTACTTCTTCAACGAACTGAGAACGCCGTCGAAGAATTCAGAGGTCTTCTGTTGTAGCTTTTGCCAAAAGCCGGGGAGGCGATACATGAGAGTGCTGCCGCAATCGTCGCACAGTGCTTGCCTATATCCCGGCAGGGCCTTGGGGCCCTGCTCTTCTTCGATTCCATCCACCCACTTGTCACAGCGATTGCAGTAGAAAGAGGCCTGCACTTTGGTAGCTTTTGATTCCATTCTGGATCTGACTCCTAACTCGCATTCGCTCCGGAGAGATACTGAGAAAGACATGCTTCGGGTGAATGACCAAGTTTGTTGTACCCGGAAACGGCCATGTGAAATCTGCGTTTATCCGTTACCGTGAAGTACGGACTGCAGGCCGGGAGTTCTGCAAGAGGCCGTTTACGGAACCTTGCGAATCCCACGGATAACACAATTTCCACGTGCTGGGCAAGCTCGTCCCTTCAAATTATGGCGACGAATGGGAATTTGTAAGCTTCTCTTCGGAGGATCATCGGGGTCAACCCGTCGAACGGCCGACAGTCAATAGTGAGACTTCCGGCGCGGACGCGACGGCAAGTTGTGCCGAGTGCGTTCCGTTGTGTTAGTGTGAATTCCCCAAATTTGCAAAGAGGGCGAGATGGCGAAACCGAAAGTGTATGCAACGCATGGTTTATTTGAATCCGCGCGCCAGATTCTGCAGGAAAGCTGCGAAGTGGAATACTGGGCCAAGCCGGAGCGGCCGCCGCGAGAAGAAGTTTTGCGGCAGGTGAGAGAAAAAGAGGGCTTGGTTTGTCTGTTGACCGAAAAAGTAAATGAAGAGTTTTTGCGGGCGGCGCCGAAACTGCGAATTGTGGCCAACGTGGCCGTGGGATTCGACAATATTGACGTGCCGGCGTGCACGAAGCGTGGCGTGGTCGCGACGAACACCCCCGGCGTGCTCGATGAAACGACCGCGGACTTTGCTTGGACGCTGATGATGGCGGTCGCGCGGCGTCTGGCGGAAGGCGAAGCGCTGGCGCGTTCGGGGAACTGGACGAACTGGAACCTCGATCAACTTGTCGGCACGGACGTTTGGGGGAAAACGCTCGGAATCGTAGGATTCGGGCGAATTGGGCGCGCGATGACGCGGCGCGCGAGCGGGTTCCAGATGAAAGTGATTTATACGGATGCGGTGCGTGCGGCGCCGGAAATCGAGAGCGAGCTGAAGGCCGGGTTTCGCGACATGAACGCGCTGCTGGCGGAGGCTGATTTTATCAGCGTGCACGTGCCGCTGCTCCCGGAGACGCGCGGCCTGTTCAATTCTACAAAGTTCTATCGCATGAAGCCGACGGCGTATTTGATCAACACGTCGCGCGGGCCGGTCATCGATGAAGCGGCGCTAGTGGCGGCGCTCGAAAATGGCAAAATCGCAGGCGCGGCGCTGGACGTCTATGAAAACGAACCGCTCATCCATCCGGGATTAAAGCGGGCAAACGTCGTGCTTGCGCCTCACATGGCTTCGGCGTCGCTCGAAACGCGAACGAAAATGGCGTGCATGGCGGCGGAAAATGTCGTCGCGCGGTTCAAGGGACAACCGCCGCCGAATATGCTGAACCCGGAAGTTCTCAAGCCATCGTAAGGAACTCTTCGACAAACCTCTCATGCCGGAACTGAAGCAAATCGCTCGCCAGATTTTCCACGAAACGCTGGCGGCCATCGATATTCCTGCGGCCATGCAGCGCAAGCTGCGGCGCCGGGGCTCGCGGTTGCACTGCGGGCATTCTGTGTTTGAATTGAGTGCCTTCGAAAAGATATTCGTTGTGGCAATCGGCAAAGCGGTGCATGCGATGGTGGATGGGCTTGCGCTCGTGCTGGCGCCGTTTGTGCGGTTCGAAGGTGTAGTTTCTGCGCCGACCGCGCCGAAGAAGCCCGTCTCGGGATTGAAGTATTTTGTCGCCGGACATCCGGTGCCGAATGCGGAAAGCTGGAAATCGGCGGAAGTAATCCTGTCACTGCTGAAAAGGTGTGACGAAAAAACGCTGGTGTTTTTTCTGCTCTCGGGCGGTGCATCAGCGCTCACAGAATTGCCTCTTGACCCGCAACAGACCCTCGGAGACGTGCAACAGGTGAATCGCGCTCTGGTCACGTGCGGCGCGCCGATCCAAGCGATCAACTCTGTTCGCAAGCACTTTTCCGCGGTAAAGGGCGGGCGGCTTGCGGTGGCTGCGAGCCGCGCCACAAAATTGACGCTGGCCATTAGCGACGTGCCACAAGGCTTCGAAACCGCGCTCGCTTCCGGGCCAACGCTTCCCGACAGCACCACCATCGCTTTTGTCGAAAAGGTGATCCGCGAATACCATCTAAATGAAAAATTCCCTCCTTCCGTTCGTCGCTGGCTGGCCGAAAAGAAGATGCCGGAATCGCCGAAGGAAGTACATCCGGCGTTTGCGAACGCACATTTTTCTTTGCTTCTCGGAATGGATGATCTGTTCCATCCCGCGCACCACGCGGCGGAGGCCAAGGGCTTTATCACCTGCTGCGACAACGCAACGGACGATTGGCCGGTGGAAAAAGCCGCGGCGTTCTTGCTCGATCAGTTGGAAGAACTCCGTCGAACGCATGCCGGACAGAGCGTCGCTGTGATTGCAGACGGAGAGATCAGCTCTCCGGTCACCGGAAATGGAATCGGAGGAAGAAATTCGGCTTTCGTGCTGGCCTGCGTGGATAAAATCGCACACCAAAAGATCGCCGTGCTAAGCGCCGGCACCGATGGGATCGACGGAAACAGTTCCGCTGCGGGTGCGGTCGCGGATGGGGAGACGCTCGAGCGCGCGCGAGCAGCGGAACTCGATCCGGCAGATGCCTTTCAGCGCAGCGATGCGTTCACTTTTTTCTCGCAACTCGGCGACGCCGTCGTCACCGGGCCGACAGGAAATAATTTGCGCGATCTGCGAATCCTGATTGCTGAACCGTAAGATTGCGAAACATAAAAATTACACGGTGAGACTTCGATTGCGCGGAGTCAGTTCTTCGGTGGCGGCAGGCGGGTCTCGATGGATTTGAGCCGTTCGCCCATTTCTCTGATGAGTCGCTCGAGTTTGTCCAACCGTTGCGTTACTCCGGAGACGCCGCCGTTTTGCTCGGAGCTGGTTCCATCTTCTTCGGCGGCTTCTTCGTTTTCGTCAGCGTGCGCTTGGGGTTTTGCGGCTGCCGGCTTTTTCAGGCGCGCGATCTGGTTCTTAATCATCGGCACCATCTCGATGCTGAGGTCATCACTCTTTAATAGAGATTCCAGAGCGGGTATCGCAGAGGCATCGCCGCGCCAACCCAGCGCATAGATGGAAGCCATTCGCACAGGAAAGTGTGCCTCCGCCAGATAGGAGGCAATCTTTTGCGTGATCTCCTGGTCGTCCTTCTGTAGCCGCGCCAGGCTGTAAATGGCCGCCGTGCGCGCGTCGATCGGCTTTCCTGCTTTGGTCCATTCGAGAAGAAGCGGCACCGCTTTATCGTCCCCCAGCGAGCCGAACGAGCGAAGGGCCGCTTTGCGCAAGAAACCGTCCGGCGAATCCGCAGCGACGGCTGCCTCCAGCGTGGCCAGCGCATTGGGGGTCTTGAGCTGGCCCAGCGCCTGCAGCGCCGCCGCGCGCGCGCGATAGGATCGGTCTTGCTTGGCGATAGTTTCAAGTTTTTCGATCACCGCCGAATTGCCCGGGAAGTTGCCCAGCGCCGTCACGATGCGCGAGCGCAGCCAAGGCTGCTCATTCGAATCAGCCGCATCAAGAAGAATCTTCGCCGCCGCGGCCCCGCCAAGCTGTCCCAACGCGTCAGCGGCGGTAGCGCGCACGCCCCAGAATTTGTCGTTTCGTAACACGTCGCCGAGCGTTCCGAGAATTTCCTCGTCTCCCTTGATCTTCCCCAGCACAACGACAGCTTCCGCGCGATCGCTCACCTCGCTCGCGTGCTTCGCCTGGTACAGCCACTCTTTCTTCTCTCGGTGAAAGTTCGCGGATTTGAGTATCTGACCGCCGTGGTCGAACAGAACCATAAGCGGTGCCGTGTCCGATGGAAATGTAAAAACCTGGTAGGTCTTTGACACCGTGATCGGATACAGCTTCGGTCCTGAGGCGGTCGTGATCTCCACTTCGACCGGTTCGCGGAAAATCCCCACGCGCCCGTCGACTTTCTGCGTTTGCTTAACGGTCAAGGCAACTTGCTGCTTCTCGCTGTCATACGTGTAACTCAATTCGAATCGCGGCGCCCCCGCTCCGTAAATCCATTGGCCCAGGAACTCATCGATGTTGAGGTGCGTGGCGTCTTCCACAGCCTTCGCCAAATCGGCAGTCACCGCATTCTTGCCCCGATTCACCTCCAGGTAGCGCTTCAGCCCCGAGTAAAACGCGTCTTCACCAATCTGCTGGCGGAGCATGTACAGAACCCAGCCACTTTTCCCGTAGGCATTGCCGTCAAATTCATCCGCGGCGGCGTCGAAGTCGTGCCGCACTATCGGCTTGTCGTAGAGATTGATTTCTCCAAACCACTCGCGGAAGCCTCTCCAGCGTTCGTAATCGGCCTGCTCTTTTCCATAGTGCGCTTCGGTCCACAGGATTTCGCCGAACGAAGCGAATCCTTCATTCAGCCAAACGTTTCCCCAGTCCTTGCAGGTGACCAAATCACCGAACCATTGATGCGCCAGCTCGTGCGAAATAAGTTCGTCCTCCCCGTTCAAATATTCCGGCGCGAGTTTAGGGTGCACGAGAGAAGACGAGTTGTTGGTCGTCGCGCTCGAGTTTTCCATGCCTCCGGCGACGAAATCATCCACCATCGCCTGCGAGTATTTTTCCCAAGGGTATTCCACGCCGAATTTTCTGACGAACAAATCCATCATGGCCGGCGTGCGCCCGTAATTGATAGACAGGCGGTCGCCGCGGCCCTTCGGCGCGTAGTAAGTGAGCGGAATCCCGCGCCAGGAATCCTTCACTTCGTCGAACTCACCGGCAACAACGGTGATCAGGTACGTCGAACTCGGCACGGACTCTTTCCAATACCAGGTCTTCAGTCCTTTCCCCGCGTCGGTTACACTCATCAGCTTGCCATTCGAAACCGTCAGCCAGGAAGCGGGCACCGTCAGAATCGTCTCGGTCGTCAGGCGGTCGTTCGGGTAGTCATAGGTCGGCAGGTAGTAGCGCGTATCTTCCGATTCGCCCTGCGTCCAAATCTGTTTCGGGCGATCCGGGTAATCTTTGTCCGGCAGGATGAAATACATACCTTTGCTTGGTTTTCCTTCGTAGCGGATGGTGATTTCAAATTTGTCGCCGGTCTTGACCGCAGCAGTCAGCGAAACGAGCAATTTGTCTGCCGTCGTTTCAAATTTCGCGGCCGATTTGTTGAGCGTAACGCTATGAATGGTAAGGCCGACGGAGTCGAACGCAATTTCCGCGGTGCCGTCGCGCAGAATCGAAAGCCAATGCGTGACCTCGCCGATTACTTTTTTCTGCTCCAAGTCAAAACGCAGAGCAATCTTCGAATGCTGTAAATCATAATCGCGGCTGCGCGCATACGGCTCATCGGCGCTAAGCCGCGTCGCCGCCATGGAACTCAGCAGCGGGGCGAGGATGAAAACCGCCACGCAACATCGCCGGCGCTTGGTCCGGTGAATAGGGCCAAGAATCATTCGGTCTTGCTCCTGTGAATAGTGTGTCCTGCCCGTTCCAGCGCCGCAATGGCGTCTGACAAGGTCGAGGATGCCACGAGCAGGTAATCCGTATCGAACGTGGAAATGACCAACAGTCTGACTTTTGCTTCAGTGAGCGGCGTCGTCAGCACAGAGAGAACACCGATCTCCGACAGAATAAATGGTCCGTGCACTTCGCGGACGCACCATCCCGATTGGGATTGCACGCCAATCGGCACGCGAGAAACTTCCGTCACGATGGAAAGCTCATCGCCCGTCCGCGTGACGGAAAAAAACGTGCCCCGCATGGCCCACTCCGGAACGGCCGCGTCGGCGGCGAGCCGCGAAATAGCGAATCGCTCAGAAAGAAGAGTAAGTTCCAGTCGGCGGGTTGCGGCGGCCATTGCGGGTTAGAGGAGACTCCTGACCAGGCCGCCATCCACAGCGATCGATGCGCCGTTCACATAGCTGGCGCGCTCGGAAGCGAGAAAGGCCACCACCGCGGCGAATTCTTGCGGCGTACCCAGGCGCCGCGCGGGAATCTCGCGCTCCCAACCGGCGAACACTTCTTCCGGCTTCGCGCCGGAGCGCGCGGAAATCGTCGCAGCTAGTCCGTCTAGCCGAGCCGTGAGCGTATATCCGGGACAAACGTTGTTCACCGTGATCCCATCGGCGGCATATTCATTGGCGAGCGTACGCGCCAGGCCGGTCACCGCGGCGCGAATCGAGTTGGAAAGCAGGAGGCCGTCCACGGGCTGTTTCACCGCGGACGAGGTCATCGTAATCAGGCGTCCCCACTTTTTCTTCTGCATGCGTGGCAGAGTTTCCCTTGCGAAATAAACGGTGCTCATCAGAAGCTGGTCGAAGGCGGTGCGCCAGTCTTCCGGTTTGGTGTCCTTAAACGACTTAGACGGAGGTCCGCCGGAATTGGTAACGCAAATGTCCACCCGGCCAAAGCGCGTTTCCACGGCCTCCACGAAGCTAGCAACTGCTGTGGAATCAGTCACATCCAGCGCTCTGTGGAATACTTCTTGTCCGGTGGATTTCTCGATGCTCGCGGCCGTTTCTTCGAGCGTCCGCGCGGTTCGCGCACAAATCGCCACATGCGCACCTTCCCGCGCCAGTTCTTCCGCGACGGCCAGTCCCAGTCCCTTGCTGGCCGCCGCCACGATCGCCACGCGACCCCTGAGCCCCAGATCCATTCCCGCACTCCACTCAAAACTCCCATCGTCTCGCGAAACGCGAGGTGCGTCAATTATTGCGTATCACCGCGATCACCGCTGGGATCTGCCTGGGGTGCGAAAGGGCTGCGGTGTTCCAGATCCTCTTTTTTCTGGTTATCGAAAAGAAGGAGATGACGCGCGCTCTCCACAATGGCCATGACTTCTCGGACCATTTCATCGCCTGCTTGCTTGGACGCAACATCCGGATTGAAGAGGACCTAATCGACCAACACTTATGCTCCTGTGAGGAACGGTTGCCTCGTGCACTATTGCCAATCCCCCGCTACGACAAGATACGCAAGTTAACTGCGATCATCCCGAAAATCAATCATGGGACACTCGGGGGATGGATTGGCTCAACCCGCAGTCGGGTCTGTTCTTTTATGAATAAGTTCAAGATGCTCGGGTACATCGAGTATGGGGAGAGATTGCGAGTTCACAATCTTCGCTTAGTGTCTCGGTCCTGTTGTTTGTGTTGCCCGGCGGTCTAAGCCGCTACGGCGGTTATGACCACCGCGTCGCTCTGGGAATGCGACAATCCAACTGGTAGTTCTGCGGCAAAGGAGACAGTACCGTTGGATCAGAGGTTTCTTGCGGGGTTCTATCAGCTCCCCCTCGTGAACCAAGAAAGGCTCATTCCTGGCACAGCCTTCACACTGGAGAACGTAGGTCGGCATTAAGTTCTGAGTTGAACCAAGCAGGGACCAGGGACTCCCCCGATTCTGAACACGACCCCTGGATTTGTAGTTCGGGCACGCGGCTGCTGGCTGCACGCTCCAGGTTCTCTCGCAGATTCATCAGGGACAGCAATGTGCAGAGGATTCGTCTTTTCAGTTCGTCGGATAAGCACAGATTGCTGCTGACCCGCGCAAGGAGCAGGGAGCATTCGCCAATGTACATTCCCACCTCCGCCTGGCGTTCAGCGGTAGCCCCGCGCAGGGCAATCTGACGATGGATTTCAGAGCAGGTCTGCTCCACGCTTGATGTGAAGTGGTAGACGCAGAGCCCTAGTGGATCGAGCTCCAAAGGGACAGGAAGATTGCAGTAGCGACTACAAGTTTGACGGCCCTTTGCCTTGTTCATCAGGCCCCCTCCCTGGCTTGGAGCAACGGGGGTACCAAAGCTCGCATTGGATAGAGGTCTAAACCGACCGCCGGGAAACTTGGTGGAAGCTACTGCTCCTCGGCCAGACCCGGGGTTAGTTGTCAATAATCACTGAAACCGACGGAGGCATGAGGTTCGGGGCCCTTCTACTTGAATGATCCGATGCTGACCGGATTACCTCTAAGCCCTAACCCTGCAAGCTATTAGGGAACTGAATCGAAGCGAGCTGGCTCTTCAGACTCAAAGCCCTGTCGGGATTTCTCACTGCGCCAATTCGGTTCACGGTCCGCTCCGCCCCACATTCGTCCAGACTCTGAGGGCCTTGCCGTGGTGTCGCAGCCGCATTGCCGTCCAAGAAATGGGCAGTACGTGATATCTGGTTGCCTTAGTACTCCTAGCCTATGCCCTAAATGGGAAAGAGGATTCCCACGCGATAACGAAACCAGTGCCTCAGCCGCGTGCGGAGATTGCCCGCCCCACATCCCCGCCCCTTAAACTCTGCGCCCCAAACCCTCGACCCCCCAGTGTTTTCAACACGTTTAACTCATTTAGAATGAACACTTATGAGAAACACAGGGGCAAGGGAGGTGTTATTGTTAACTAAGAATCGTATGAAGGATTTCTATCCCGAGCGACCATCGGGAGCCAAGGGATCTCTCTTGAATCCGACAAGGATTCCTGTCCTGAGCAGCATCGCGACGAAGGATCTCTCCTGCCAACCGAAAGCTGCGATCGTCCCGGGTAGTCTCGCATCGTTCTTAAAACCGTTTGCACGGCGCCACGCTCGGCACTAAGATGCACACACCTTCCTCCCTCTGGAGGCTTCCATGTCACGACTGACACGGCTTCTCGTACCTTATCTAGTCCTGGTCTGCATGTTGAGCCCGCTGAAAGCGCAACAGATCGGCAAATACGTTCCGATTCAAGCTGGCTCGGAAGTGGATCACGCCATCACGGAAATCAACGCCGCGACCGATCCCGCGCAGAGAATCGCGCTCATTGACAAATTCGCTGCGGGTGCAGGCAGCGAGGGCGACAATTCCATCCTCGTCGACGGACTTTATGTGGACTACTACATCGCGCAGAAAAATTATGACAAGGCCATGGAGTACGGCGACAAGCTCTTCGCCGTCGATCCCGACAGTTTTCAAAATGCCATGAACATGGTTCGCGCCGCCTCCGAAAAGGGTGACGTGGAAAAAGTGGTTGCGTACGGAGAGAAGACCGCAGCCATCCTGAAGCGTTACAAAGATTCATCGGCGCCTTCGACCGCTTCCTCGCCTGACTCCTGGGAACAGCAGAAGAAGCAGGCGCTTGAGAGCAACAAGGATGGCATCGCTTATGTGCAACAGGTGGTGTTCAACGGCGGCTATCAAACAAAGGACACCGCGAAACGCGCCGCGTACTTGGCGCGATTCGGCCAAGCCTTTCCGGATTCCCCGTATGCCATTCAGGCGCTCGGCATGGCGGCTGCGGCATATCAGCAAGCGCAGAACGTCCCGAAAATGTTGGAAGTGGCCAACGGGCTGCTCGCGAAGGACCCGAACAATGTAGGAATGTTGTTGCTGCTCTCGGATTATTACAGCGAGAAGGGCGAACAGCTTGACAAAGCCGAGGCCTATGCAAAAAAAGCAATCCCTCTCTTGGAGGCAGGGCAAAAGCCGGAAGGCATGACCGACGAGCAGTGGGTCAAGCAGAAGGCTTTACAGAAGGGTCTCGCGCTCAGTTCGCTCGGGCAGGTAAACATTCAGAAAAAAGACAACGCACAGGCGACGGAGAATTTCAAAGCGGCCGCGCCGCTCTTGAAGTCCGACGACGGAAGTTATGCGCGAAACCAGTATCGCCTGGGTTTTGCTTTGTTGAATCTAAAGAAAAATCCGGAGGCGAAGGAGGCGTTCACTCAAGCAGCTTCCGTGAACAGCCCTTACAAGGCATTAGCACAGGACAAGCTGAAGGCTATGGCTACGCCGGCACATCGCAAACCATCGTAGCTGGATGACTGAATCGGGATGCGTGTCTCGCGCATCTAAGACTCGCGGGCGCGGTATGAGAAGTAGGAATTTAATTCGCGGGAGAATTCCATGGCTGAGATGGCAACATTTGGAGCGGGATGTTTCTGGGGCGTGGAGGCCGCGTTCCAGCGCATTCCGGGCGTGATTGACACCGCCGTCGGCTACAGCGGCGGGGAGACGCCCAACCCAACGTATAAAGATGTCTGCACGGACGAAACGGGCCATGCCGAGGTCGTGCAAGTCACTTTCGATCCGGCAAAAGTAACTTACGAAAAGCTGCTGGACGCGTTTTGGCAATTGCATGATCCGACCCAGGTGAACCGCCAGGGACCCGACTTCGGCACGCAATACCGCACCGCAATCTTCTTTCACTCGCCAGAACAAGAAGCGATCGCCAAGAAATCGCGCGCCGCGTTGGAAGCCAGAGGCAAATTCAAGCGTCCCATCGCCACGGAAATTACCGCCGCAAGCACCTTCTATCGCGCCGAAGAATATCACCAGAAGTACCTGCAAAAGCGCGGCGCGGCCTCCTGCCACTTCTGATCGGTCTCCGCGATCCAGCCGTGGCCCCCGCCGCGCAGAGACACCTCGCGCCTCCGGTCATCTTGATTCAAATGAGCGTGTGC
>DATKEV010000106.1:0-9356 GCA_035511855.1 Candidatus Udaeobacter sp. | reverse complement strand
GTCCATGTTTGTGCTGGATATCAAGCGCCCTTTCAAGGCTTCCCTGGTGCGGCTGCGCCAAGCCGGCTTCGGCCCCTGGGTGTTTTCCTGCTTCGGGCTGTGCGCCACCCGCAACCTGAAACTCGAGCGCGCCATCCGCATGGCGCAAAAAGAGGCTTCGCTCTCCCAGAGCATCGTGTTCCTCAGCCGCACGCAGCGCATCTTTCAGCTCTGGCACGTCATCCACCGCCCCTTTAGTTATGCCTTCGCCATCCTCGCCATCCTACACATTGGCATCGCCCTGGTCATGGGATATAGACTGTAAGTTGGGGAAATGGAGAAAGAGTTTTGCCTTACACTGCAATGGGAGAATCTCCAAGGAAAACGGACGCTGGTCGGAAGGATGCGCATCTTGAAGCAAAGAAAAAGGACCTGCTCATGAGACGACTCCTCCTGGCACTGGGACTCTCCGCCGCAGTTTGCCTGGCTGGCGCATGCAAGAAGCAGCCAAGCGACAGGGAGGCCATCCGCGCGGGTATCATGCAGCATCTCACCAGTGTGGGCACGCTCAACATGGGGGCCATGGACATGGATATGCGCAGCGTCTCGATCAACGGCAATTCGGCCCACGCCGAAGTCGAATTCCGTCCGAAGAATAGCGCTCCGCAGGGAGCGGGCATGCAGGTTGCCTATAACCTCGAAAAACACGAGGGAGCCTGGGTCGTCCTCAAAACCCAGCCGCTCGGCGGAATGATCCAGCATCCCGACCCCAATCAAAACCCGCACCAGAACCCCAGCGTGCATCCCGGCGCGCTTCCCAAGTTCACCGACATCCTCAATCCGGCCACCGCACCGGCACAGGGCTCGCTCCCGCCGGGCCATCCAGCCCCTAGCGCTGCAAGCCAAACACCAGACAAGAAACCCTAAACATCTAAACATATGGATACGCTTGTCGCCTTCATCCTCGCCGTAATAGTCATCGGCTTCTTCATGCGTAGCTATTTGAAGAAGCAGAAAAAAATAGAACAACAAGCGCTGGAGTCCGTCGAGAAGGGGAAATTGCGCTCCGACGGCCCGCAATCCCAACATCCACATATCGACGCAAACAACTGCATCGGCTGTGCGGCGTGCACCATGGTCTGCCCCGAGGGTGACGTTCTGGCTATGCTGGGCGGCAAAGCCGTCATCGTGAACGGCTACAAATGCATCGGCCACAGTCTGTGCGCGGAAGTCTGCCCCGTCGGCGCTATCACCATGGTTATGGCCAGCGCCAGCATGGGCGGGGACATGGCTTACTTGACGCCTGAATTTGAGACCACCATCAAAAACTTGTATATCGTCGGCGAGCTAGGCGGCCTGGCGCTCATCAAGAACGCCATCAACCAGGGCCGCGACTGCATCGATACCATTGCCCAGAAAGCCGCATCATCGAACGGCGCACGGCGCTCCTCGGACGTTTACGAGGTGCTGATTGTGGGTGCAGGGCCTGCGGGAATCAGCGCTGCACTCCGCGCCACGGAGAAAAAGCTCAATTACATTACCATTGATGAGGGAGAGATCGGCGGCACCGTGGCCAAGTATCCCCGCCAGAAACTGGTGATGACCAGTCCGGTGGAATTTCCGATGCACGGGAAATTCAAGAAGACGGAGCTGAGCAAGGAAGAACTGATCGCCTTCTGGCACAAAGTCCTGCAGCGCGCGGATTTCAAGCTGCGCCAGGGTGAAAAGGTGGAAGACATCAAGAAGGGCGAGGATGGCATCTTCACCGTAGCGACGCCCAAAGCTCAATATCGAGCGTATGCCGTGGTGCTGGCGCTCGGCAAGAGCGGCAGCCCGCGGAAGCTCGGCGTCAAAGGCGAGGACATGCCCAAAGTGATGTACCGCTTGATTGAAGCGGACCATTACATCAACAAGAAAATCCTGGTCGTCGGCGGCGGGGACAGTGCCGTCGAGGCCGCCATGGGCCTGGGCCACCAAGTCGGCAATCAGGTCACGCTCTCCTATCGCAAAGAAGCCTTCGGCCGCATCAAGGAACGCAACGCCCAGCGCATTCAGGAATCTATGCGCAAGGGCAAAGTCAAAGTGGTCTTCAATTCCATTCCCACGGAATTCAAAGAAAAATCCGTGATTCTGGAAGTCGGCGGTAAGCCCGAGGAGATCCCCAACGATTACGTCTGGATCTTCGCCGGCGGCGAACCTCCAACCGCATTTTTGAAAAAAATCGGCATCGGGTTTGGAAATCAGGACCTCACCTCGACCGGCAGCAAAGAAGCAAAAGAAGCCAAAGTGTCGAAAGCTGCGATGCAAGCATCGTTGGCAAGTACTTAGCCCACAAACGATCTTCCCGGTTCGTGGAACTCCATCCCTATTCTCCGCCCGCCGAGGCCGGGCTTCAGCCCGGCTCCATCGGCTACCCGTTTCCTCGCTGCACGATATGTCTTTTCCCTGCAATACTTTAGGGTGAATTTGGTTTGCGGCGCAAACTAGGTTGCGGGTGCCTGAATCTTGGTTTGCGCGGCAGACTACTTCGCGGCGCAAAGTGGATTGCGTCGCGAATCGGTTCACGGTTGAAGCTGCTTATGCACATCGCGGCGAGGTGGGGCATTCTTCGGCTCCGGTTGGAGAGGACGTGATGGTTGCGGCAAAGTGTATGGCTATAAAGTCTTAGAAGTGCTGGGATTCGAGCGACAGCCTCCTCGGTCATTCACTCCGCAGCCTCTATTTAATGATCGAAGCACCGGCTCCCATCCGGTTGTCGCGGATTGGTCTCCAGACGATATAAAACACTAGTAGAATGGGGATTTCGTTACGAACGGCGAAACCAAGAATGATATGCGATAAACGACCTAGCGTCGCTCTTACAGCTCTCTTCGCTCAGCGATCCACTTATCGAGAACCAACTGGTCGTTCGGTTCAATTTTTGTAAACAGGATGCCCATCCCGGAGTTCTGTCGAGCATGAATCACTTTACCCAGAGCAGCGAAGTTCTCACTTCCGTAGGAAATCTTTATCCTGACTTTTGTCCCCGCCGGTAGGGGGTTCAGGGTGTCCACATGGCATCCGAACAGACTCAGGTCCCTGGTTTGTTGCCTGGCCTGAGTTTCCGACCGCAGATCGGTCAGCTCGATGCTGGCATGGAAGGGATAACGCCGTGCTCGGTGGCGCTTAAGCGGCATCTGAGATATCCCCCAGGAGGCTCTGCGCAAGCTCCCAATTCTAAGCAGACACACGTTTTATATCACGGCGAGGTCCCCGGAAAGGAGGGAAGTGACCAATTATCCTTCCCGAGTTGCCAAAGTCCAAACTGCCTCTCTCGCCCGGTTCGCACTGAAAGGCCCCAACACGACTTTGCCGGATCGCGGCCCCTAACGTGACACAGCAAGCTGACGTGCGCTTCCGCTAAGCTGAGTGCTTTTCTTGAAATCGTTCCACTTGATTTGATATGATTCGGGCAACGAAAGTCCCTGCCCACCTTAATCACAGCCCGGAGGGTACTCGTATGTGGGAAAATAGCAGTTATTGTTGGGTGGTCCAGTGCAAGAACCATTGGTTTCACCTTCGGAAGAATCTGTTTTTCAGGCACAGAATCCCACTAGCCGAAACAGACGCTGTCACCCCCCGTCCGCCGATCGATAGCCGCTTCAGAGTCCGATGCGATGAGTGCGGCAAAGAATATCTCTATAAACCCTCCGAAGTGCTGAGATTCGAGCAGGAGCCTCCTGCGTCCCTCGTTCCGCATCCGCTGTTTGCTGATCAAAGCACGAGTTCGCATCCGGTTGTGGCAGAACCTCGCGCCAAGGCTGCAAGCGCTGCTGCCGGTGGGAAGTCGAGTAAATAGCCTGCCCTTCTGAACGCCCAGCCGTTTACCCCGCGTCTCGCGCCGTTCAATAATTCGACTATTCGCTGTAATCAATTAGCTGCATGATGTCAGCATGCTATCCTTTTCTCCGTAGACAGTTCTGGCTTGTCGCCGGGCTCATTCCGCAAGGCTCTGAGCCTCTTGTACCACGTTCCAACCTTCAAACTGTGAAGCCTTAGAAAATGACCCATTCCCTGTCCCTTTGTTTTCAACGACTTATGAATTGCCTTTCCAGCAACTCCTTTGTTTTGATATTCATGCAGTTTAAGGAGGCGTGGGGATGCTATGCCTACCCACAGCGTTGAAATGTGCGGCATCTTACGTGACGGGTTGCATGGTGGAGACCAGCTCGGGGATATCGATCCGGATGACGGTGCCTTCGCCGGGGCGGCTCTGGATGTCCAGATGGAAATCCGTGCCGTAGAGGACGCGCAGGCGCTCGCGCACGTTGCTCAGGCCGATGCCCTCGACGTACACGTGCGGCATCTTCTCTTCCGAGATGCCGACGCCATTGTCTGCAATTTCAATAGACAGTCGCCCGTCGCGGCTGGCCGTTCGTAACTGGATTTTCCCGCCTTCAAGCTTTGGCGCCAGGCCGTGCTTCAGGGAGTTCTCCACAATCGGCTGGAGCAGCATGCTGGGGACGAAGGCGTCCAGCGTTTCTTCGCTGAGCTGCTTCACAATCTCCAGATTGTCCCGCCCGAATCGCGCCACTTCGATGTCCAGATAATCGTCGATGAATTGCAATTCCTCGCGCAGCGGCACAAACGTTTCGTGCTTGCGCAGCAGCCTGCGCAAAATATTGCTCAGCTTCAGCACCACGCCGCGCGCGGAATCCGGATCGAAACGAATCAGCGCCGTCACGGTATTCAGCGTGTTGAAGAGGAAGTGCGGATTGATTTGCCGGGAGAGCGCATCCATGCGGGCTTTCAGCAGCAATTGCTGGTGCCGCTCGAGGTTCATTTCGTTGCGTGTGTTGTTCCAGATCTTCAGCGGCGCCGCCACGGACATCAGCGTGGCGATCACCACCAGAATCAGCCACCAGTCCCAACGTGCGTCAATCGCGAACAACCACTTGGGCTTCGTGGCCGTCACCAGAGCCACGCGGCCTAGTTCCAATCCGACGCACGCCGTCAGCGGCGCCATTTCCCAGGACAGTTGCGCTTTGGTCAAAAGCCGAATCGTGGCCCTGGGAATACTCAGAAAGGTGAAGGGGCCAAAATTCCAAATGTCTTCTTTGTTGGGAATCATCTGCCGGATCAACCCGCCCAGCAACCCCGCCGTGGACGCCGCCGGCATCGCCAGCCACTCGTGCGAGATCAGAGCCGGAATGGTGATAATCGCGCCGCCAATCGGCCCCACCACGCGGCCGCCGAGCAGCCCCATCAGGAACGCGCCCTCGAGCGACAAATCGGCGAAAGAATACGCAGTTCCTCCCACAAGCCGCAGAGTCACGCCGAGGATCAGCGGGGGCGTCATGAATAACATGAGTTTGAGTTTTTGGTCGGGGTCGCGCTGCTCGGTGAACAACACGCGGCGAAGCGTGTTCCACCGCGCCAGCAGCGCCGCAAACGAAGACGCCACAGCCACCTTCAGCAGCAAGGTGAAAAGAAAATCTCGTACTGGAGTCGCCGTATCCATATTCGATTCGCCCGCGCGTCTCACGCTAACGCTATCCAATCGCCGTCACGATGTAAAGCAGTAGCGCACTCTTTGTGCCGATTGCGGCGCATCGCGCTCTTTTTCGGCATGGGCCCGTTCAATTTTGTGGGAACGGCCTCCCTGCTATACTTCTCTTTTCCCGATGAGCACCAAACCCATTCCCACCGAGACCGTGAATACCGAAACTCCCGGGTTGCAGATCGTCGCGCGTGCGGCGTTGCCGACGCGCTTTGGCCGCTTCGCGATCTATGGGTTTAGGGGCAACGGGGAGCAGGAAGAAGCGGTGGCCCTGGTACGCGGCAAGATGAATGGAAAGACGGCGCCACTGGTTCGCGTTCATTCACAGTGTTTGACGGGAGACGTACTCACTTCACTGCGCTGCGATTGCCGCGCACAGCTCGAACTCTCGCTGAAAAAAATCGGCGCAGCCGCTTCCGGAGTGCTTCTTTATCTTCCGCAGGAAGGCCGGGGCATCGGCTTGATGAACAAGCTGCGCGCTTACGAGTTGCAGGATCAAGGGATGGACACCGTCGAAGCCAACGAAAAACTCGGGTTTGCCGCGGACGCGCGCGATTATGATTTCCCCGCTCAGATTTTGAAAAAGCTTGGCGCGACAAGAATTCGCCTGCTTTCGAATAATCCGGAAAAAGTGCGCCAGCTGGAAAGTTCCGGAATCAAAGTGGTCGAGCGAGTTCCCTGCCAGCCACGCGTTTCGAAAATTTCACGCGCGTACCTCAAAACAAAGAAACGTAAAATGGGGCACCTGCTCGACGGAGTCTGACGGCGAATTGATTTGAAACAGGATGCGCTAGCCGCCGCCGACGAATTGGACGATTTCGAACCGATCGTCTTGCGCCAGACGGGTTTCCGGCCACTGTGGCCGAGGCAAGATTTCCAGGTTGCGTTCAATCGCGACGCGCCCGCCATGGAGTCCGAGTTCATGGAGCAAATCCACAACCGTAGCGCCGGATTTTGCAGCGCGATTTTCTCCGTTCACTGTAATCGTGATTTCCATGTGCATCTTTCCGCGCTTTCAATCTACGAATTCATCCGAAACTAGGACGCCGCCGAAGGGACGCGCGGTTTGGCCTTCAACTGAAAACGCAAGTGCCCTTTCGAGTGGCCGTGAGCCGCTTCGATTACCAAAGCCGGTTCCGCGCCTGCGGGCCGTGGCATATCGAATTCCAGCTGAGCGTGTCCGAACGGTCCCGTCTCGGTGGAAAACTCGAGAGGCTCGGCCGCGCCATCGACGCGCGCGGCAACTTTAGCGCCCTCGACGGCTCTATTGGCTGCATCCCTCACGGCGACTTGCAGCAATGCGCGTTTGCCGGTGAGCCAAGTCTTTGCATTGAGAAGTTCGAGATGGAGGAGTTTGGACGCTCGATTTCCATCTGAAGACACGTCGGGGGAAGGCGCGGGTTTTTCGTCGCGCGGCAGCGAGAGATGCAAGGCTCCCGTTCGAATCTCCTCAATGGTAGAACGGTGCTGCTCATCCAAGCGAAGTTTCAGGGTCTGTTCGCGGCCGGGGTCCAGCGGAAGCAGGTCGAAATAGTTGTTTGTTCTGCGATGCAGGACGCGGCCGTGGAAATAAACGGTGGTATCAATGAGGGCGTTGGTGGTGCCACGATCTTCCGTCTGAATGTGATAGGTGATCTCGCCCACCTTCACGTTCGTATTGTGCCCAAAGAGCATTCGTTCGCTCGCATTTGACCGACTGGCGTTCGAATCGCTATTATAACGCTTCGGCCATGAGCGAGTCCGGCTTACATAGTTACGCCCCGCTTCTCTTACACCTGCTGATCGCCGGGGCGCTGGCCGGTGCGCTGACTGCTGTTTCCGTGCTGATAGGCTGGCGGCGACCGAGCCGTGCCAAGCAGCAGCCGTACGAGTGCGGCATGGAGCCCACTGGAGACGCCCGCGCGCCCTTCTCCGTTAGGTTTTACCTCGTGGCGATGGTTTTCATCTTATTCGACGCGGAAGCCATTTTCCTGTACCCCTGGGCTTACATTTTTCGAAGTTTGCGATGGTACGGCTTTGTGGAGATGATGATCTACATCGCCATTCTGTTGGTCGGTTACCTTTACCTGTGGAAAAAGGGCGCGCTGGACTGGCACAAGTAGCCGGCGCCTATGGGATTGAAAATCGTGACGGAGTCCCCCAGCCAAAACGCTAATGTTGTAGCCGAATGTCTGCGCTCGTGGAACCCCAAAGCGGTGGCCGAGGTCATTGAATTCCGTGGTGAAACCACGATCGTGGTGCCTCGGGAGCTGCTTCGTGCAGCGGCCGAGCGTTGCCGCGAAGATGCGAAACTGCAATACAGCCTGCTCAGTGATGCAACCTGCGTGGACCGCTACCCCTCCGAACCGCGATTCGAACTGGATTACCACCTGGTTTCCATTCCGCGGCGCGAAAGAGTGCGGCTGAGGGTGTGGCTGTCTGACGGCGACCCCGCCGTCGATTCATTAGTGCCAGTGTGGCCGGGGGCGAACTGGCTGGAACGGGAGGTATTTGATCTGTTTGGGATTCGCTTCACCGGGCATCCGGATTTGCGGCGCATTCTGCTTCCTGACGATTGGGAAGGTTATCCCTTGCGCAGGGACTATCCCGTCGAGGGTTTCCGTGACGTGCCCAACACCGGCGAGCTGTTCAGGAAGAGCAGCACACCATGACCACCGTAGAAACCGCCATCGGCACGGCAAAAACAATGGTCCTCAACATGGGACCGCAACACCCTGCGACCCACGGGGTGCTGCGCATTTTGCTGGAGCTGGACGGCGAGACGGTCGTAAAGGCCATCCCGGACCTGGGCTATTTGCATACGGGCATTGAAAAATCCTGCGAGGACAAGACCTACTCCCAGGTCATTACGTTGACGGACCGGATGGATTACCTAAATCCGCTGGGAAATAACCTGGTGTACTGCCTGGCGGTGGAAAAGCTGCTCGGACTGGAAGTTCCGAAACGCGCGCAATACATCCGGGTGATGATGGTCGAGCTGCAGCGCATTTCTTCGCATCTGGTGTGGCTCGGGACGCATGCGATCGACCTGGGGGCGATGACCGTTTTTCTCTACTGCTTCCGGGAGCGCGAAGAGATATTGAAGATATTCGAATTGTTCTCCGGGCAGCGGATGATGACCAGTTACATTCGAATCGGGGGCCTCGCGCTGGATCCTCCTGCCGGTTGGCGCCAGGCAGTTGAACGCTTCCTAAAGATGATGCCCAGCCGCGTGGACGAATACGAAACGCTGCTGACGGAAAACCGCATCTGGATCGGGCGCACGAAGGGCGTCGGGTACATCTCCGCCGAAGACGCCATTGCGCTGAGCATGACGGGGCCGACGCTGCGCGCGGCGGGTGTGGCGTACGACAATCGCAAGGCCTTTCCGTACTCCAGTTACGAGGAATTCAAATTTGACGTGCCGACACGGACGGAATCGGACTGCTACGCGCGGTACCTGGTGCGTGTAGCGGAGATGCGCGAAAGCCTGAAGATCATCCGCCAGGCGTTCGACAAGATCAAAGATGAAGGCCCGATCAAGGCGGACGCGCCGGGGATCATCCCGCCGCAGCGCGAGAAGATGAAGACGGAGATGGAAGCGCTGATCTATCACTTCAAGATTTTCACGGAAGGATTTTCGCCTGCTCCGGGCGAGGTATTTGTTACCGTTGAATCGCCGCGCGGAGAGCTAGGCTGTTTCATCGCCAGCGACGGTTCGCCGAAGCCCCTCCGCGTGCACTTCCGTGGCCCTTCATACATCAATTTGCAAGCACTGCCCAAGCTGATTGAAGGGCAGTTGATTTCCGATGTGATTGCGTGCATCGGAACTATTGATATCGTTCTCGGAGAAGTGGAC
>DATKEV010000105.1:0-23622 GCA_035511855.1 Candidatus Udaeobacter sp. | reverse complement strand
GTGAACTGGCCGATCAGGCCGAGAAGGAAGCAGCCGGTCAAATTGATGAGCAGGGTGCCGTAAGGAAACGCGCCGCCGACGCGGATTTGCACGACGCCTTGGAGGCCGTAGCGGGCGAGCGTGCCTGCCGCGCCGAAAACCGCGATGAGTGCAAGACGCAAAGTTGCTCCGATCTGCCGCTTGCGGGGCGTATTCGTGAAGGCCCGGCGCCCAAAACAGAAACTCCTGGCGACGCGCGGCCCTGTGATGCTGGGGCAAGCTGCCAGGAGTCATCAGCTCCGACGGACATCGGCGGAGCGGTTGTGGCGAACTCCATCGCCTTCTAGATTTCGACTTAGTTTAACAGGTTCCGGCTCCCCGAGATGGGCAGGACGGTGGCTTTGTCCTTGGTAGCTACGGTAATTCGCCCCTAGATGCCGCTCTATCTGTTTCGCAGAGATGCGGGCGCTCAGTAGTGGAAGTGGTATCGAACCTGGACGAAGATTTCGCGCGGGTTCAAGTAGTGTGTCCCGCCGAAAGTAAAACTGTTGTCGAGCAGTACGCGGCGATTGGCGACGTTGATGGCTTCGAGGTTGACGGAGAATTGCTCGCCGAATTGCTTACCAAGAGAAAGGTCAAAGGTCGTATGCGGCTGGAGATGATCTCCTGGGATCGCCGGGTTGCTATTGGAGAAGCCAGAGGCATAATACACGTCCGTCGAGGCGTAGGCGCGCCAGGGCAGCGTGTACTGACCGCCGAGGTGGAGAGTGTTGCGCTGGTCGTGGTCGAGGGCGAAAAATCCCGGCGGCGGTACGGCGCAAGGACCGATCAGACCGCCGACGATGCAGCCACGGCCAAGCGCGAATTGATTGGAGTAGGTGAGGTAGAACTGGGCTCGGTTGCGGAGGCGCGGCGAGCGGAGGGTCAGCTCCCAGCCATTGATTCGCGCGTCGTGCACGTCAACGGGGAAGAATACGTTGGAGTTATTCAGACTGTTGTGGTCGAAAAAATTGGTGGCGCGAGTCAGGAAATTGTCGGCATCCAACACCCATCCTTTGATGGGAATGGTGACGCCGAACTGGTGCTCTTCGTCGCGCTCGCCCGCTAATGGCACGAAGTCCAGTTGCTGTTGGGTTCGGATGGCGTCCAAAGCGGGGCCTGACAGAGTGCCGAGAGGCGGCGCTTGATAAAAATGTCCATAAAAGCCGCGGAACACCCAATTCAGTTTGGGAATTCGCACGGAAGCGCCCACGCGCGGGCTGGTGGCATTCTCGACCACGTTGCCGGAGAAATGAGTCTGACGCAGGCCCCCATTGAGAGTGAGCCATGAAGTCGGCTTGAACTGGTCCTCGACGAATGCGGCGATCAAGCTGCCGGTGGGAGTTTGTGCCTGCTGGAAGTCCGAGCCGCTGCCGTCGTTATAGATCACGTGGAAAAATTGATCGTCTTGCTGCGCGAAGCTGTAGAGCCCCATCCGCGCGTTGTTCCGTCCTTTGATCCAGGAAATGCCCGCCTGTCCGCCCGCGTATTTCGAGGAGCGGTCTTGCGTCGCGGCGCTGGGCATGTCGTTTACATCGCTGCGGTAGTTGACGCTGTTGTAATGAAAGAAGGGCGATACGGTTAGCACCAGTCCCGGGCCGAAAGTGCGAATCCAGGAAAAGGCAGCGAAAGAATCGTTCTCGCGATTGGAGTCGCGCAGGATTGTAGATGGATCGCTGGGATCAACCGGCACCTGATAAAAATCGCGGCGCGCCTGCGCAATCAAGCGGAACTGGTCCTGCGGATCCAGGTTGAAAATGAGCGAGGTGAAACCGCCGAAGCCGTTGGCCGCGTCGTGGACGACAGCAGAGGTTGGAGTTTGCAAGCCGAGATTCGTGCGGTTTCCGGTGACGCTGGTGTAGTAGGCGAAGCGATTGGAGTGGCCGCCGAAATTGAGTTGGTCGTCCGTTTGATAAAGGTTGCCGGCGGAGAGGACAAGCTCGGCTTCCTGGTTGCGCTCGAATCCAGTCCGCGCAGCGACGTTGAACACCCCGTAGGTTCGGTCGCCGTAGTCTGCGGAGTAGCTGCCGCGCTGCGTCTCCAGAGTATCGATGTCCTTGGGATCGATCTGCGGGCCAAGGTTGCTGGCGATGTTAGTGTTGGGGATCGAAACACCGTCGATGAGCCAGCTTACCTGGTGGCCGCCGCGGACGTGGAGCTGATCATGCGTCAAATAGGAGCCGGGCACGTAGTTGGTGATCATCGCGAGGCTGTTGGTTCGCGCGGCGCCGGGCGTCTCCTGAATTTGCAGGCGGTCGACGAGACTTGTCGGCGTGACGGTCTCCGTCTGCGCGGCGTCGGCGGAGACGGTGACCGATTGAGTTTGCGTGGCGAGGTGCAATTCGAGATGCAGAACGGGAGCGGTGCCGGAAAAGACGGTTACGAGTTGCTCTTCGGGAGCGAAAGCAGGGTCGGTTGCTCTGACGGAGTATTGCCCGAGGGGGACGGAGTCGAATTGAAAATCGCCGTTGGCGTCGGTTTCCGCCGTAAGCAGAAAATCCGATGTTTCTGCTTTCAGGATGATTTTAATACTTGGAACAGGTCGATGCTGGGGATCGTGAACAACGCCACGAACGGAACCGAAGACTGTCGCCAGGGCGGCAGCGCTTAAGCCGAGCGAGATTACGAATGCTAAGAAAGCCTTTTGCATAAGAGTTCTCCTCTAGAGAATGGGTCGCGCGGCATGCGGGCCGCGATCGGGTCGATCAGCAGAGGTGAGCAGAGAAGGCGGTGCCTTAGGCGACCGCGGAGACGACCCGAGGAGGAGGAGAAAGAGGCTTTATGGACCGGGGAGAATCTTGGGATTGTAAGAACTCGAGGCAGGAGTGGAGACTTGCCGGGGCAGAGAGCTCGAACGGCAACGGCAAAACGAATATGGCGGAAGCAACTGCCGAGGTTTCGGGATTGTGGCAGCAGGACATGCTGCAGGCCATCATACCGAGCACGTCATGACCGCAATCCATGTGATTTGAACCCGCGGCGGGTGCTTGGTGGTGATGATGTTCCTTGATGGGGCACTGCCCGGAAGCGCAGCAGGCGGAACGGTACGCGGACCACGCGGCGGTTGCAAGCGGGGTATAGAGAAAGAAAACGGCGAGCAGACAGATGCCTGCGGAAATCGACCGCCATCGATTTGGACGTACAGTTTCCATGGCTGCTCAAACAGTCCTACTGCTGCACATACTATATCGCGACACGCCATAGTTTGCAAGAGGGATTTGAGAGGCCCGACTAGCGCGGAAATCGGAAACTGAGTCGCTAGGGGGGCGGGGCGGCGGGTACCTTGACTTAGGGGGAGGGCGAGTCGCAGACTCGATTTATGGCACACACATACATACGACTCGATTTTGGTACGGACGAGGAGAAGGCCCAGCAAGCGCGCCATAAGTTGGACGGCTGGAGGCAGGCGTTCCGTTTGGACAAGAGAGTGCAATACAAAGTTGACCGGCCGGAAAGCGAAGCGGCGGACAGCGGCACGGCGAGGGGCTCTGATAGTGCCGCGAAACCTGCGACTGGCGAGAGCGCAAGGAAACCAGCGGCAGCGGATAAATCCAAGTCTGGAAGCAAGAGCAAGGAAAAGGCAGCGACGAAGGCAAAGCCCAGCGAGAGCGCGGAGCAAAAGCCCGCGGCGAGTGCGAACGGAAAAGTCGGATTGCTGGTGCGGCTGTACTTTTCTTCGCATGAAAAATTGTCCGAGCAAAGGTGGATCGAGCGCATCCCGTCGGAAGAACCATTCAAGAGCGCTTCACCGAAAGTTATCCATCAGAGCGATGCAGAGTTTGAGAAGACCGACCAGCAGTTCGAATCCATGGATAAGAAAGCCGTGAAATTCCCTTAATTTCGTGGGTTTTCGACGAGACCAATTTGGATTGTTTTTCAGGCTGACGGAAGGTGGCGATCTGGTCAAATAAGGCGGGGCCGCGCGGATATCCGGTATAATTAAATTCCGCAGAGGCAGATTTCCGAACTCCCATACGAGGGCAGAGCGAATGGCCTTACAAACGCGCGTCAAATTAACGAAACTTGACGCTCCCAAGGTTCGCGGCCTCGATCACGAAACACTCATCCGGATTTACCGCACCATGTACCTCTCGCGGCGGCTCGACGACCGCGAGATCCAACTGAAGCGCCAGAACAAGATTTACTTCCAAATATCCAGCGCCGGGCATGAAGCCGTGACGGCGGTTATGGGGCTGCTTCTTCGACCCGGGATCGATTGGATTTATCCGTACTACCGGGATCGCGCACTGTGTTTGATGCTGGGCGTGACGCCGCTGGAGACGCTGCTGCAAGCGGTGGGAGCGAAGGATGATCCCAGCTCAGGTGGGCGGCAGATGCCTTCGCATTGGGGCCATCCGAAGTGGAATATCGTGAATCGGTCTTCGTGCACGGGGACGCAGTTCGTGCAGGCGGTAGGAGCGGCGGAGGCGACACTGTATTACGAACATCGCGCGAAGGCGCTGACGCAGGCGAAGAAGGCACCGCTGGGGCAATACGCGAAGTTTGATCCGGACGAGATTGTGTACGTTTCGGGGGGCGACGGCTCGACGAGCGAGGGCGAATTCTGGGAATCGCTGAACGTGGCCTGCGCCAAGAAGCTGCCAATGCTGTATCTGATTGAGGACAACGGTTACGCCATCTCGGTTCCCGTTGAGGTTCAGACCGCCGGTGGGAGCATTTCGAAGTTGACACAGGGATTTCCGGGATTGCATATCGCGGAATGTGATGGCACGGATCCGCTGGAAAGCTACGCGGTTGGCAAGGAAGCGATGGAGTATTGCCGGGAGCGGCGCGGACCGGCGCTGGTCCACGCTCACGTGACGCGGCCGTATTCACATTCGCTATCGGACGACGAAAAACTCTACAAGTCCGCAGGGGAACGGGAAGAAGAGGCGCGGCGGGACCCGGTTTCTAAATTGGCGCTGCTGCTGGTGCGCGAGGGCGTTTTGGATCAGAAGCAGATCGAGGCGCTCGAAGCAGAAGTGGACAACGAAGTTCGGGAAGCGGCGGACCAGGCGCTAGCGGCCGAGGTGCCGGAGATTGAATCGATTCGAATGCACATCTATTCGCCGGACATCGATCCGACGTCTTCGGCTTTCGAAACGGAACCGCAGTTTCACGGCGCGCCAAAAACTATGGTGGAAATGGTGGCGGCGACTCTTTCCGACGAGATGGCCAGGGATGAACGAATCACCGTTTTCGGTGAGGACGTGGCCGACGCCAGCCGCGAAGATAACCTGAAGCATGTGAAAGGGAAGGGCGGAGTTTTCAAGGCGACTTCGGGATTGCAGCGGAAGTATGGGGCGGATCGCGTGTTTAACTCGCCGCTGGCAGAAGCGAGCATTGTCGGGCGGGCGATTGGGATGGCGAACCGCGGGTTGAAGCCTGTCGCGGAGATTCAGTTCTTCGATTACATCTGGCCGGCGATGATGCAAATTCGCGACGAGCTATGCGTTTTCCGGTGGCGTTCGAATGGGGCGTTCAAGGCGCCCGCGGTGCTGCGCGTGGCGATCGGCGGCTACCTGACCGGAGGCGCGGTGTACCACAGCCAAAGCGGAGAATCGATTTTTGCGCACTGCCCGGGATTGCGCGTGGTGATGCCGTCGACGGCCTTGGACGTGGCGGGGATGTTGCGCACGGCGATCCGCTCTGACGACCCGGTGATGTTTTTAGAGCACAAGCATCTGTACCGGCAACCGTACAACCGGTCGGAATATCCGGGGCCGGATTACATGGTGCCATTCGGAAAAGCGCATGTCGTGAAGGAGGGCACGGACGTCAGCATCATTACGTATGGCGCTGTAGTGCATCGGGCCGAAGTGGTTGCCGCGCAACTGGAGAGAGAAGGAACTTCGGTCGAAATCATCGATTTGCGGTCGCTGTCGCCATACGACTGGGAGGCGATTGCGGCGACGGTGCGGAAGACGCACCGCGTGATCGTCGCGTACGAGGATATGCTGAGCTGGGGATACGGGGCGGAGATCGCAGCGCGGATCGCGGACGAATTGTTCGAGGAGCTGGATGCTCCGGTGAAGCGAGTGGCGGCAATGGACACTTTCTGCGCGTACCAGCCGAAATTGGAAGACGTGATCCTGCCGCAGACAAGCCATATCACGGCAGCGGTGAAGCAGCTTCTAGATTATTGATAAGGTGGGCCTTAGACGAGTGGCGGATGAAACTTTTTGAGGGGTTCAGTCGTATTTAGGGAGTAGGAAAGCTGGAGTGTCCGGTCGGTGGGGTGAAACGATGACTTGCCCAAATTGCCAGAAGCAAATCGCGGACGGTTCGAAATTTTGCTACAACTGTGGGGCGAAGCAGGCGGAGACCGGACCGACCTACGCAGCGCCTGCGTATGCGCCGCCAAAGCGGCTGGTGCGGTCAATCAACGACAGAAAACTAGCTGGCGTTTGTGCTGGACTGGCTGATTATTTCGATATGGATCCGACGATCATCCGAGTGTTGTGGATGCTCGCGACGCTGGTTCCGGGCCCGAATATTATTGCCTACATCATCCTGTGGATTGCCGTGCCGGAAGGGCAGACGGCAGTGCACACCACCTCCGCGGCGGCGTAAGTTTCAGACTGACGGCTTCTTATCGAAACTCAGATTTTTGTTTTTGATGCTCGCCAAGAGCGGCCCTTGCCGCTCTCAAACAGAGGATAGTCCAGCGAAAGCATGCCTGCGCCGATGGTGGCGAGGGCAAAACTTCCCGCCAACATCGCCAGAGGAAATTCGTAATCGTGGACGGCAAGATAACCGCTGCCGCTATGGACTTTCCAAATTGCGACGCCCATCTCGATGCCGAGGAGAAGCGCCGCTCCCCGTGTGAATAACCCCAGGGCCAGAAGAATGCCGCCGAAGACTTCCAGTACTCCGGAAACATGAACGAAATACCCTGGCATGCCATGCTGAATGAAAAATCCCTGCATGCCCGCGCCGGAATGCGCGAGCTTCGGGTAGCCGTGAGTGAAGAAAATCAGTGCCAACGACAGGCGCAGAAGAAGCAGCCCCAGGGGCTGCAGGGAATTCAGAGATTTCATGAAATTTCCTTGGCCAACGATTTCATAAAATTGGTTTTGGATGCGGCGGCATTTTAGCAGAAAAGGAAACGGCGTGGTGGCGCGCGGCGGCTGCGCGCTTTCAGGTACAATCTTTGAAGAGCGGACGAGAAGTTTGAGCAAGCAAGATGAGGGCGAAACGATTGATGCCGCGGATGATGGGCGGGGCGGGCGCGAGAATTGGTGACGCGAAATGAAGAGAAAACTGCTCATAGCCGTGCCGCTGCTGGGACTGGTGACTTTGTTGGCGTGGATGTTCCGGCCAAAGCGAGAAACGGTGGGGGAAGCGTTTGTGAGCGAGCGCAGCGTTACGCTTTGGAGCAGCGTGGCGCAGGTGCGGCAGCCGATGGGGATGCTGCATTACGGCGAGCACGTCGAAGTGGTGGCCAGGCGGAATGACAATGTGAAGGTCCGCACGGTGAGCGGTGCGGTTGGCTGGATCGATGGCCGGCTGCTGATGGATCCGGCGTTGTGGCAGCGCAGCGTGAAGCTGCTGGCGCAGGTGAAGACGATGCCGGTGCAGGCGCGCGGGCGCACAAAAGTGGCGACGAATTTGCGTGTTGAACCTGGGCGTACCGAGCCGCGCATCTACCACTTCGGCCGAGGCGTTCCGCTGGAGATTGTCGGCCGTGCCAGTGCAGATTGGGAGCAGGCGACGGATGAAAAAGAGTGTGGAAGCGGTTCGGACGAGATGAAAAAAGAGGACTGGTTCCTGGTGCGCGGACTGGCCACACGTCCCCCGGGAGAGGCGGCGGCGCGCGCCGCTGATACAAATACGACGACGCAGCCCGGGGATTTGACGGTGCCGATTTCCGGGTGGGTGATCGCGAGGTTTATCGAGCTCGATTTGCCTGACGCGGTGAGAGAGGGCGCGTCGTCGGCAAATCTTCGGCCGCTGGCGTGGTTCGAACTCAACCGCGTGAGCGATCCCTCCGGAGACAAGCCGCAATATT
This sequence comes from Candidatus Udaeobacter sp., assembly GCA_035511855.1. Lineage (GTDB taxonomy): Bacteria > Acidobacteriota > Terriglobia > Acidiferrales > UBA7541 > Acidiferrum. The sequence continues at coordinate 15,593 of DATKEV010000105.1, read as the reverse complement.
TAGTTGCTGCGACACGCGGGCCGGAGGGACAGGCTTGTGATTTTACGTCGTTGCGTGTGTACACGTGGTACGTGAAGAAAAGCCGCTACGAAACGGCGTATATCGAGAATGATTTGTGCGGGCAGATGCCGGTGCGAGTGGCGAAAGGGCCGAAGGGTGAGCCGGAGTTTCGGTTTCACGTGATGGGCGGGGACAAGGCAGAACGAGTTTACCGGCTTAACCAGACGGTGGTTCGCCGGGTTCGTGAGGCGGGTGCGGCTCCGGGCCAACATGTATCCCGTGCCGCGAAGACTGCGAAACCCGTGGCGAAGTGACGCCTCTTGCGACCCGTTATCCACAACTTGGCATGCGCGCAGACGAAATCTTTAACAGATCTAAAGATGCGTTACTCCCTTCGAATCGCGGGCGAGAGCGGGAGAGTGAATCGATGACGCTGCATATCAGCGAAGCGGAAGTGCGGCTGGTATTGAACATGGCGATCGCCGTGGAGGCCGTGGAGGAGATTTCACGCAAACAGGCGAGCGGCGAAGTGGTGGTGCACCCGCGGCGGCGATTCGAATTGCCCGGCGGAGGATTTTTTCACTACATGGCGGCAGCGGATTTGTCGGCGGGCTTCGTGGCCATGAAGCAGTACACGTATGTGAAAGGCAAGCTGCGGTTTCTGGTTCCGCTGTATGAAATAGCCACGGGAGATTTGGTGGCGTTGATCGAGGCCGACTACATGGGCCAATTGCGCACGGGGGCGGCGTCGGGCGTGGCAACGAAGTATTTGGCGCGCAAGAATGCGTGTGTGGCGGCCATTATCGGCACGGGCGGCCAAGCGAAAACACAGGTGGAGGCAGTTGCGGCGGTTCGTAAATTGGAATTGGTGCGGGCCTACGGGCGCGACGCGGCGAAGCGCGAGAAGTTTTGCAAAGAGTTGTCTGAGCGGCTGCGCATCCCCATGCAAGCGTGCACTTCGTCCTCCGAGGCGGTGCGAGGAGCGGACATTGTGTCGACGGCGACGACGGCTTCGCAGCCGGTGGTGAGCGGCGCGGATTTGGCCACCGGAGTACACATCAACGCGATCGGAGCGAATCACGCACACAAACGCGAACTCGACGATGAAGCGGTGGCGAGCGCGGACGTGATTGTGGTCGACTCCGTGGAACAATCGCGGCAGGAAGCGGGCGACTTGATTATCGCGTTTCACAGCGACGAGATTTGCTGGACGGGAGTGAAGAAGCTTTCCGAGGTTGTCGCGGGAAAAGTCAGCGGAAGAACGAGCGACGGCGAAGTGACGCTGTTCAAATCGAATGGAATTGCGTCCTGGGATTTGGCGGTGGGGATGAAGGTCTATGCGATGGCGCGGGAGAAAAAGCTCGGAAGAGAGCTGCCGTTCTGGGCGGAGGCGCTCAAGCCGGCGAAGAAATACTGATTTCCAGTAGTGGGGTAGCCTCGGACTAGTGGGTTAAGCGGGATCTCGCGTAAACAGGATTTAGCCCGCCCTGCTGTTTGCATCCGCAGCATAGTCGACCATACACTTGAGTCCTTCTAGTCCGCGTTGCCGGACCTGTCGATACCCGTGTAGGCAGGACGAGGACAACAAACCATGTTCGAGAGCTATACAGAAATGGCTCGCCGTGTGATTTTCTTCGCTCGCTACGAGGCGAGTTTGTATGGCAGTCCATACATGGAGAGTGAGCATTTCTTGCTTGGACTATTGCGAGAAGATTTAGCGCTTGTAAGGCGGTTCCTGGGACCAAACAGCGTCACGACGGACATTCGCGCCGAAATCGAGAGACAAATCACTCGACGCGAGCGTATCTCAACTTCCGTGGAAGTGCCGTTGACCACCGAATGCGAGAAGATCCTGAAACTCGCCGTGGAAGAATCCGAAAGACTCGCTCACCGGCAGGTCGGAACGGAACACATTTTGCTTGGTATATTAGGGGTTGAAGGCTCGCTGGCCGCACGGCTCCTGCGGGAGAGGGGCCTCAGGCCACAAGCAATCCGAGAGCTTTTGGCAAAAAATCCCGGCTCTGCCAGCCGCAAGGCGCCGGCAAAACCGAGCAGGGGTGCTATCGAAGCGCTGGACAGTTTCCTTGCGGGACTCAAATGGTACGACTGGGAACAACTGGCTCCTTTTTTCGCTCAGAATACACACTTCGTTGATTCCTCGGGAAAGCGCTGGATAGGACGTGAAGAGATCGAGAAACATTTTGAGATGCTCTTCGCGCCCTACGCAAAAAAACGTAACATTCCTCCTCGAAGGCGCGTATTCGGGTCCCGCTGAATCCGTTGTCGCGAGCGTATTGTGGGAGAACGTGGCCTTCAGGGGTGAAACAACGAGGTCGATGCACCGGATGACGGTCATCCTAACGCAGGAAGGGGACGATTGGGCGATTTCCTTTTTGCAAGTAACTCCGGTCATCGTTAACTGAAGTTCTGGCCCCGTCAACACAACGTCGATGAGTCTCTGAAAATCCCCTCATCACCAGTAGCGGTCCGGCCTCCGCAGCCTAATTCCTGGTCGCATAATCGGAAACTGACCCACTGTTTAAATTCCCTGGGGTTTGATTTTTCGTTGCAAGGCTTCGTGCAGACGCGACTTGACATCGCCGGGAAGTTCGACCTGTTCCCTATCGCAGAAAACTTCGACCGTGAGCCTGGTCTGATTCACAACCATCTTGCAGTCTTCGCAATCCTCCAAATGCCGCTCCAACTCTTGCTTTTCGGCCAGACGGAGGTCGCCGTCGAGATAGTCCGAGAGTTCGCGGATCACGCCTTTGCAGTTCAATTCGCACCACCCTGCCGGAAGTAATGATTCAGCTTTTGCCTGAGTTTCAACCGTGCGCGCAACAGCCGGGATTTTACCGCAGGAATGGAGATGCCGAGTGTGCTGGCCGTTTCTTCCGTGGAAAGCTCCTCGATGTCACGAAGGACGAAGACAACGCGAAAATCCGGCTCGAGCTTGTCAATTACTTCGTTCAGAATTTCGCGCATCTCCGTTTGCGCGAAGCGTTGCTCGGGGCTGGGTCCCCAATCCTCAAGCTCACGGGGCATCAGGTCTTCGTCGCCCTCGATCGGCTCATCCAGCGAAAACTGGTTTGGGCGGCGCTTGCGGAGACGCATGAGCGCTTCGTTGGCGGCGATGCGCACCAACCAAGTGTAAAAGCGGGAGTCCTCCTGGAAATCCTTGAGGTGGGCGTAGGATTTGAGGAAAGCGTCCTGCATGGCGTCTTCGGCGTCCTCGCGGTTGCGGGTGATATTCATGGTCAGACGGAAAATCTTGCCTTCGTAGCGGTTCACCAGCTCTTCAAAGGCGGCCGCATCGCCGCGCTTGGCGGCTGCGACGAGGAGGTGCTCGTCGTCGCGGGCGACCGTGGAAGGCAATCGGTGGGGGTTTGGGGCGCTCAATGGTTCACGCGGGCCGGCGAACGGCCGAATGCTCGCTTTCTTCTCCATTATAGCTGCACAGAGCAAAAGAACACCTCTGTCTTCCTCCTGGTTAGATGATGGCGCTCTTTGTACGATTCAAAAATGTACGTGAGGTTACAGGCGGAAACTGGGGGAGGGCTCGCGAAATGACCAGTGCGGGGGATGTACACCCATGTCAAAATGCAGACCGATGGGCTCAAGAAAAGTAGCGAAATTTGAAAGGCATAGTAAGCTGACATGATGCGAACCCTGCCGGACCATCTCCGCAAAGGCATGAAATTGGTGATCGTGGGGTGCAATCCGAGCGAGTCCTCGGTGCGCGTGGGGCACTACTATGCCGGGCGGGCGAATGAGTTTTGGCCATTGTTGTTTCAGGGCGGAGTCGTGCCAGAACCGTTTGATTACCACGATGACAAGCGGGTGATCGAGTTCGGCATTGGCCTGACCGATTTGGTAAAACGTCCTACCAAGAGCATCGAAGAGTTGAAGCGGGAAGACTATGCCGAGGGGCGCATTGTGCTGGGGCAGAAACTGGAAGAGTATGCGCCACATGTGGTGGCGTTCAATGGGAAGCTGACGTACGAGCAGTTCGCGCAACGCAAGAGCAAATGCGGGTTGCAGAAGGAAACCTTGTATGGCGCACGGATTTACGTCCTGCCTTCCACCAGCGGCGCGAACACACAGGGCAGGACGGAGAAGCTCAGGCATTTTCGAAAGCTGGCGCAGCTGGTGGCGCGAATCGAAAAAGAGCGCGAGACTAAGGGACATTAGCCTGGAGGAAGCCCATGAGCAATGCTCCGCAAACTGCGCAATCGGGGCCGGTCATTCTGGAACAGCGGCACGAGGGCATTGCCACGCTAGTGATGAATCGTCCGGACCGCTTAAATGCGCTGAACAATGAACTTGCCATGGCGTTGAATGAAGCGCTCGGGCGTGTGGCTGGAGATGAAACTGTTCGGGTGGTGGTGATCACCGGCGCGGGGAGGGCATTTTGCGCGGGCGGGGATCTGGCCTTGATCGGCAAAGGCCGCCAGAGCGGCAAGACGGAAGAACTGGAACCCCTCCTGCGTTCGGGAATGCAAGCGGTTCTGAAGATGCGAACCATGACGCAGCCCGTGATTGCGGCCGTCAGTGGCCCGGCCGCAGGGGCGGGCATGAACATTGCCTTGGCGGCGGACATTCGAATTGCGGCGGAAGAAGCTACGTTTGGCGAGAATTTCGCGAAGGTGGGACTGTTCCCGGACTTTGGCGGGACGTATTTCTTGCCGCAACTTGTCGGGCCGTCGAAAGCCGCGGAATTGTTTTACACGGGAGATATGATTGATGCCAAAACCGCGCTTCGTCTCGGGATCGTGAATCACGTTGTCCCCGGCGCGCAGCTTGAGGCCGAGACGAGGGCTCTGGCGATGAAAATCATGCAGGGGCCACCGGTAGCGATTCGCGCGGTGAAGAGAGCGATTTTTGGGCGCGAGAAGAAAAAACTGGCCGAGGCGCTGGAGCGCGAAGTGCAAGAACAAATTCATTGCTATCTTTCGGAAGATTGCAGCGAAGGGATTCGCGCGTTTTTCGAAAAACGCCAGCCAAAATTCCAGGGAAAGTAGCCCGCCGGAGCGATCGTACCCAGCAATATGAAGAAACCAAGAGAAACCGTCGAGTTGCGGCTCGAGCGCCGGACCGCGTGGGTCACTCTCGACCGCGCACCACTCAACATTCTCGATATCGCCATGATGGAAGCGCTCGGAAAGACGCTGGACAAGGCGTTGCCGAAATGCGACTTCCTCGTTTTTCAGGGTGCAGGGGCGAAAGGTTTTTCCGCGGGCGCTGACGTCGCCGATCACGCTCCCAAGCGTGTGAGGAAAATGCTATCGACATTTCATGCAGTCTTTCGCCGACTTGCTGAGGCCGATTGCCTGAAAATCGCGGCGGTTCATGGCTATTGCCTCGGCGGCGGAATGGAACTGGCCACTTTTTGTGATTTCGTTGTTGCCGCCGAATCGGCGCAGTTCGGCCAGCCGGAAATCAAGGTCGGCTGTTTTCCCCCCGTTGCCATGATCACGCTGCCGCATCTTATTGGAATGCGCGCGGCGGCCCAACTGGTCCTGACCGGACATCAAATCAGCGCAACGGAAGCGCAGCGCCTGGGCCTGGTCACGCGAGTCGTACCAGATCATGAGCTTCCAGCGGCCGTTGACAACTTGCTCGAAGAGTTGCGCGCCTTGAGTCCGGCCGTCCTGAAACTGACGGCACGATCCCTGCGCCGGTTCCATGCCGCAGATTTTGCGGCGCTGCTCGAGGACACGGAACGGGTATACTTGTCGGAATTGATGCAAACAAAAGACGCTCAGGAAGGAATTCGCGCATTTCTGGAAAAACGCCCACCCCTTTGGAAGGGAAAGTAAATGGACAGCATAGAGATTACGCCGGCGGACGTGAAGGCGCGCCTGGATAAGGGAGAACAATTAATTCTCATCGACGTGCGGGAGCCCTGGGAGTATGCCCTGTGCCGGATCGATGGAGCGAAGCACCTGCCGCTTGGCGTGCTGGCGGCGAATCTCAATACGCTTCCGGATGTAGACGAGGTCATCTGCTACTGCCACCACGGGATGCGCAGCTTGGATGCGGCGACTTGGCTGAGGTTCCAGGGGATCGAACGAGCGAAGTCGCTTGCCGGTGGGATCGAGCGATGGTCGGTAGAAGTCGATCCGAAAGTTCCCCGATACTAAGAGCGGTCACACATGCGCGGGCGCTCGATGGTCCGCCCTTGCATAGGGGGTGAAAGGCATGCCGAAAGTAAAAATCAAGTTTCTGCAGAAACCCACGTGAACCACTTGCCGAAAAGCGAGAGGTCTCTTGCTGGAATTAGGGGCGGAACTTGAATCGCGGGATCTGGACAAAGAGCGCTTGAGTGAGGCGGAGCTTGGTGCATTGATCGGCAGACGGGACTACCAGGATTTTCTCAATCCCAGGAATGAACTCTATCGTGCGCGGAAAATGAAGGAGAATCCGCCTTCGCGTGCGGAAGCGATCAAGATGATGGCGAAGGAACCAAACCTTGTCCGTCGGCCGGTGGTGATTCGCGGCTCGCAGATACAACTTGGGTTTGATGAGGAGCAATTCAAGAAGCTCGTGCGTTGATCTTGATTCGAGGTGGTTTTCCGCGAGATGGGGAGAGCAGCATGGAAGTGAAGACAGTCGCCGTGATCGGCGCAGGCACCATGGGGAGGGGAATTGCCTACGCCGCGGCCCTCGGCGGATTCCACACGGTGCTCGAAGATGTGTCGCGAACCGTGCTCGAGCAAGGCGTGGCGTGGATTGAGCGGTCGTTCGAAGAAGGCGTGGCGCGCGGAAAAGTGGAGGCCAGCGTCCGGGACAAAGCGCTCTCGCTGATTACCACGGCAAACAACGTCGAGAACGCTATTCGCGATGCTGAGCTGATTATTGAAGCCGTGCCAGAAGAGCTGGAGATGAAGCTCGAGCTGTTCACGATTTTTGACAAATTCGCCAAGACCGGCACAATCTTTGCGAGCAATACTTCCTCGCTTTCGATTACAGATTTTACTGACGTTACCATTTCGCGCGACCGCTGCATCGGAATGCATTTCTTCAACCCTGTGCCGAAAATGAAACTCATCGAGATGATCCGCACGCCGCACACCTCTGACGAAACCGTAGCCACCTGCCGCCAAGTTGCCCAGCGCATGGGCAAGGAGGTTGTGCTCGTCAATGAGGCCCCAGGCTTTATCACTACCCGGATTAATGCGCTGATCGGAAATGAAGCGTTCAACATGCTGGAAGCGGGGATCGCCTTGCCGGAAGACATTGACAAGGCTTTGAAGCTTGGCCTGAATCACCCCATGGGGCCTTTCGAATTGGTCGATCTCGTGGGCCTCGACGTGCGCCTCAATATCCTTGAGTATCTTCACCGGACGCTTGGTGAGAAGTACCGCCCGAATGCGCTGCTGCGGCAGTATGTTCGCGAAGGCAGGCTGGGGCGCAAAGCGGGCCGCGGCGTGTACGATTACACGCAACAAACAACCGCAGAGAAAAAGACTTAGCGCTGACGAAAGAAGGCGTTGCATTCAAGATGAAACCGCTCGAAGACAGAATTGTCATCCAGCAAGGCGACCTCACGGAGATGGCCACCGACGCCATCGTTAACGCTGCGAACAACGATCTAATCCTTGGCGCGGGCGTAGCGGGGGCCATCTATCGCAAGGGCGGGGAAGAAATCCAAAAGGAGTGCGACGCCATTGGCAGCATCCCCGTTGGATTTGCAGCGATCACCGGAGCGGGAAAACTGAAGGCGCGGTACGTGATTCACGCTGCCAGCATGCAGGCTGGAAGACGAACGACTGCGGAAACGCTGCGCGGGTCGACGATGCATTCACTGCGCCTTGCCGCCGAGCGCAAGCTGAAAACCATCGCTTTCCCGGCCGTGGGCACCGGTATCGCTGGCTTCCCGATCGAACGGTGCGCCGAGATCATGCTACGCGTCGCTACCGCACATCTCCAGCGTGAAGCGTTGCCCGAGACTATCTACTTCGTGCTGTTCGACGAAGCTGCGAAAAGCGTGTTCGCACAGATGTGGAAAACACTCAGAGCCGAGATTGATTCGGACGCCGCTGGAGCCAAGGGCGCGTGACGCTGCTGGCCGAGCTTCTTGCCGAACGCATTCGCCGCTATGGACCCCTGACGTTTGCGGATTTCATGCGCGAGTGTTTGTACCATCCAGTCCACGGCTACTACAGCAAAGCTGAATACACACGTTTCGCGGACTACTACACGAGCGTGGATGTTCATCCTATCTTTGGCCGGCTGCTCGCTCGGCAATTCGCTGAAATGTGGGAGAGCCTCGGGCGTCCTGAAGAGTTCATGCTCGTCGAAGCGGGCGCCGGGGTGGGCCGGCTCGCGGGCCACATTCTCAGTCTTTGCGAATCGAAGCTTCCTTCTTTTTACCAAGCCTTGCGATACATCGGCGTTGAGCGTTCGGCGGCGCGACGTGAGCAAGCTTTGGTCAACACAAAACGGCACACTGCGGCGGGGCTCCTTGCGATGTCGGCGGAGATGCCCGCGCGCATCAGTGCGGGCTGTGTCTTTTCGAATGAGCTGATCGATGCGCTGCCGGTGCATCGCCTTGTCCGAACTGGCGGCGGGCTGCATGAGGTCTTTGTCGGATTCGATGATGGGCAATTTGTGGAACTCTTGGCGCCTCTCTCCACTTGTGCGATCACTGAATATTTTGAAATGCAGGGCATCACTCTATCTGAGGGCCAGCATGCTGAGGCGGGACTCGAAGCTTGCGATTGGATTACCGAGGTAGGCCGGCGGATTGATCGCGGCTACGTGTTGACCATAGATTACGGGCACCGCGCCGCGGAACTATTCGATGAGCACCACATGCGCGGCACACTGCTCGCTTATCGAAACCACCGGGCTGCCGAGAATTTCCTGGAGTCTCCGGGTGATCAAGATCTGACCGCCCACGTGAATTTCACGGCGCTGGAAAGGTGGGGAAAAAGATCAGGACTGGAATCGGCCGGATTGACTTCGCAAGCCGCTTTTCTGTTGGCGCTGGGTAAGGGGAATGAGTTTGCCGACCTGTACGATGAAAAACAATCGGAAGCCGAACGCGTTGGCGCGCGCCTGCAGTTCAAGTCGTTGATACACCCCGAAGGGATGGGCGAACGCTTCATGGTTCTGATTCAGGAGAAAGGCAGCAATGGCGGACCGCTGACTGGACTGGCGGGCATTTCTTAGTCTGACAAGCTGAAATTCAATCTCGCGCAGCCAGGCGCTATCGCATTGCAAAGGGAGTGGGCTTTTTCAACACCGGCTTCTCGCCAGATGCCGGTACCGGCATCGGTGCGGCGGGCTTCACGGACGCGTCCGTGGCGGGCGGCGTGACGGGCGCCCCGCCCTCGGAATAGGCTTTTTTCAAGTAGCTTTCCGCGGCCTGTTGCGCGCCGCCGGTATCATCGTTGGTTTGTTTTGCTTTGCTGTATTCGTTGACGGCACGCTCGCGCTGCGCCAGCATGTCAAATATTTTCCCAAGATAGATGTGGCTCCAGACTTCCGTCCACTTCTCGGACGGCTCGGGGACCGTTTGCAGAGCTTCGCGAAAGGCATTGGCGGAGGCCTGAAAATTCTTCTGGTAGAAGAACGCTTCGCCCATGCGGAAATTCGCCAGCGGGCGACCGGGCTGAATGGCGAGGGCGCGCTGGTATTGCGCGACCGCGTCGTAGAAACGCCACTGCTCGGCAAGCTCCTCGCCGCGGGCAATCGCCGCACGCGCACGCAGGGAAGCGCTGCCTTTCAGAAGCAAGTTGTTCGGATCGATCTTGATTCCGCCAGGTTTCGGCCGGCCAAACGTTTCCACGGTGAATCCTGACTCTGTGCCGATCACATCAATGGTTTTTGTTTCAGGATTTCCTTCGGTATCGATTCGCAGTTCAACTGGCATGCGGAAGGTATCAAGAGGCTGCTTGATCTTGCCGACAACGCGAAATCCCTTGGGTGTGCGATATACGACGAAGTCCAGCGAAAACTCGGGCACTCCCGTCGAGTTCAACCATTGCACGAAGAAGCTGTGGAGGTTCAGCTGATCTTGGCCAGGCTTCACCGCAGCCTGTGCCCGGCGTTCGGCAATTTTTTCAAAATCTTCGATGCGCGCGGTTTTTTCTGCGAATTGAAAATAAAAATCGCGCAGCGTCAATTTGAATGGCACGTCGCCCATCATCGCACGCAACATATGGAAGAGCATCGCGCCCTTGTTCATCACTACGGATCGATAGTCGGGTGAGTAAGGCGCCAGGCGCGCCGCCTGGGCCACGGGAGCGGCGTCTTCATACATCAAAGCGCCGACGGCAAATTCGTCGATGGCTCTCAATCCCGCTTCTTTGCCGGCATTTTGTTCGGCGTAAAGAGCTTCGGAATACCTTGCCAATCCGTCGCTAATCCAAACGTCAGCTGGTGTCGCGGGAAGAACCTGAATTCCCCACCATTGCGAAGCCACCAGGCGGGCGATGGTGCGGTCGCTCGCTCTTGGATCCCAGATGCGCTGGCTTAGTAACAGGACGCCGGGGGCGGCAAAATCGCGGAAGGACCCGTCGGGCAATTGAACCACTGAAAAAGTAGGATCAGGAATAGGTCCGATCAGATCAGAAAAGATCACCACGGAACGTGCGACGCTGGCCGCAAATTCTTTCGCGTTGGCAGAAGCGGAGCGAGGGGCGTAGACAGCCACATTTACACCCTCGGCCTGCGCCGGAGTCAGTTGAAGATTGTTACCGGCCACGAACGTGCCGTTGGGCGCGGCATTCTTGCATTCAAAGGTGTAGAGGAGCCGGTTGCCTTCCACCGCGTTTTTGCCAGGCATCGGCGTTGGAGCGGTAGCCTTGCCGGTGCCTGCAACGGCAAAGGTATCGGGCACATTCAGCCGGAACGTCGCCGTGTAGCGATTGGACGGGAAATTTGTCAGCGGGAACCAGCGCGCGGGCAGTAGCAAATAGGCGCCATCCTTATTGATGAGCGCGGCGCGGACGCCGGGCACAGGGCTGTTCTCCTCGTTTACGAGTAGCCCGGCATACGTGTAGGAGAGTGTTATGTGGCCGTCGGTGGCAATCGGAGTGGGCAGTTGCACGACGACAGAGAGAGAGTTCTGATTGTCGCGCTCGAAGTTCAGCGGCTTTCCGTCCGGTCCCTTCACTTCCTTTACCACGAGGTTCGGATGCAACTCGACGCGAACACTGCTGGAAGCTTCGATGGCCTTGAAATCGATCTTCGCGGTGGCAGAAATGGATTGCCCGATAGCATCCAGGGTTGCGGAGACGTCGTAATGTTCGGCGAGAAAATTTGGGGAGCGGGGCGCCTGCGCGCGGAGCGGCACGCCAGTGCCCAGAGCCAAAATCAGCGCTAATAGGCAAAAACTCTTCAAAGTTCCTCGACGCAGGGTCATCGGACCCCTTTCACGTAGCTTCTAATCGCCACTCTTGTACATGTATAGGATATCAAACTCATCAGTTTGCGTTGCTTCGAGCGTGCTGCAAAAGCTCGACGATGGCGTCCGCTGCACGTTCCACCGCCCCCGGCGGCCCCAGCAGCGTTCGCACATCCGCCATGCCGCGGCTCATCTCTGCTCTACGCTGCTCGCCTTGTTCGGATGTTTCCAGCAATTTCGCGACGGTTTCAGCAACGCGTTGCGGAGTGAAGTCGTCCTGGATCAATTCGGGCACGACCGCTCGTCCGGCGATCAAATTGACCATGCTGAAATACTTTGTTCTTACCAGCGGCTTTGCCAGGCGGGCAGTCAGCGGTGACAGCCGGTAAACGACGATCATCGGTTTTCCGAGCAACGCCGTTTCCACCGTGGCGGTGCCGCTGGAGATGATGGTCAGGTCCGCTGCGGCTAGGGCATTGTAGGTATCGCCCTCAATAAAGCGTGCCTGAAGTTCGACGGGAAAGTTTGATTCCAACCGTGCGATATCCAATCCGGGAGCGACGGCCACAACAACGGATAAGCTGTCTTTTTGGGACCGCCGGATTTCTCCCAGGGATTCGGCCAGAATCGGCACATGATGAGTAATCTCTCCGCGCCGGCTTCCCGGAAGGACCGTGAGAATGCGTTTCCGCTCATCAAGACCGTATTTCTTGCAGAATAATTCCCGAGTCAACGTGGGATGCACATTGCCGACAAGAGGATGGCCGATAAATTTCACGGGGACGCCGGCATCGGCGTAGAACTTTTGTTCAAAAGGGAAGATACACAACGCCTGCGCAAACCTTCGCCGCACGAGATTCACGCGCCACGGCCGCCAAGCCCAAAACTGCGGGCAAATGTAATAAACGTTTCGAATGCCCTTCGGACGAAGCTTTCGGGCGAGCCGAAGATGGAAACCGGGGAAGTCCGTGAGGATGGCGAGCGGCGGCCGGCGTCGTTCGGCTTCATCAACAAGATGCCTCATGGCGCGCCGCAGCGAGGGGAGGCGCTTCAAGACTTCCGTGATTCCCACGACGGAGACTTCCGAATAGTCGGTGATGATTTCGACGCCTGCCGAGCGCATTTGCGGTCCACCCATGCCGAAGAGGGCCACATCCATCCTTTGCTTTAATGCCGTCGCGAGCCGTGCGGCATACATGTCGCCCGAAGCTTCGCCGGCGGAAAGAAGGAGCGAAATGGGAGGCATTTGCAGTGTGCGAGTTCGTCAATCGCTCGCCGGGAGCACCGAACGTTCGACGGGGCCATTCGCTTCGATAGGAAGATGCAGCTCCTGTTCTTTATATTGAAGCTGATAAAGCCGGTAATAAATCCCGCGCTGCGCCAGAAGGGCCTGATGACCGCCTTGTTCGCGCAGCCGACCCTTGTGAAAGACCAGGATGCGGTCAGCGTGCTGAATGGTGCTGAGACGGTGCGCGATCACCAGGGCCGTCCTTCCGGAAAGCAACCGGTCAAGGGCTTCGCGAATCAGCAATTCAGTCTTAGTGTCCACGCTGGAAGTGGCTTCGTCCAGAATCAGGAAGCGCGGATTATGAGCCAGTGCGCGAGCAAAATTGATGAGCTGCCGCTGGCCGACGGAAAGAGTTGAGCCGCGCTCGTTGACGCTGGTTTCGACTCCCTCGCCGAGCGAGCGGATGAAATCGCCGAGACCGATCTCCTCGACGGCGCGTTCGACGGTGGCGCGGCCGATGCCCGGCGTGCCGAGGCGGATATTCGTTTCAATCGTGCCGGTGAATAGAAATGGATCCTGCAGCACGATGCCGAATTGCCGCCGCAAATCCTGCAATTCGATCAACCGAATGTCTTTGCCGTCCAGGAGGATTTGTCCGCGCTGAATGTCGTAAAAGCGCAGCAGCAGGGAAATGAGGGTTGTCTTTCCCGCGCCGGTGTGTCCCACGATAGCGAAAGACTGCCCCGGCTCCACTCGGAATGAGACGTCTCGCAAGACCCAATCTTCGTCACCCGGTTCCGCGACGTTACGATAGCTGAACCACACGTTGCGGAATTCAATCTCGCCCCTCGGATGGTCGAGCGGAATGGCGTGCGGATCTGACTCCGCCGGCACCGGCTCATCCAGCAGCTTGAAAATCCGCTCGGAGGCGGCCATCGCGGACTGCAGGATGTTGAATTTCTCGCTGAGGTCCTGAATCGGCCTGAAGAAGCGTTGCGCAAACATGGTAAATGCCGTGAGAACGCCAAGAGTGAGCCCGCCGGAGAGAATACGGTTTCCCCCGGACCAATAAATCAATGCAATGGTGGCGAAGCTGAGAAATTCGACCGCCGGGTAGAACAGAGCGTAAGCGAGAATGGCATCGCGCCAGGCGAGCATATTGTCGCGATTGCGCTTCTCAAATTCCTCGACGGCCTTGCGCTCGCGGTTGAAGAGCTGCACAACGCTCATTCCGGAAATGTATTCCTGAAGAAAAGCGTTGATGCGGGCAATGGCCGTGCGGATGCGGCGATTTGCGTCCCGGACGAATATGCGAAAAATCATGGTAACGATGAGGATGCCGGGCAGGACGGCAAGGGTGTCCAGCGCAAGTCGGCGGTCGATTTTGAAGAGCAAGCCGGCCATGACCACGAGGAGAAAGAAATCGTTGATCATGGTAACTACGCCGGCCGCGAAGAGATCGTTGAGGGCATCGACGTCCGTGGTCACGCGGGTGACCAGCCGGCCGACGGGATTGCGGTCGAAGTAGCTCATCGGCAAACGCTGCAAGTGGGCGAATATTTCGCGGCGCATGTCGTACATGGTTTGCTGGCCGACGCGTTGCATGATGCGAATTTGGATGTACTGAGCGAGGAAGTCGAACATGAGGACCCCAAGCAAGAGAAGGCTAAGCCAGCCGATGCCCGACCAGGCCCACGCTTCCGTGATCAGGCCCTTCAGCTCTGGAACAAAATATTTGTCGATGCCCTTTTGAAAAATAAGCGGGGGGGCCAACTCGAGCGGGGTGACGATGGCGACCATCACGAGCGCGAGGACCACGCGCCATTTGTACGGCTTCATGTATTGCAGAAGCCGGCGCATCAAGCGCGAATCGTACGCTTTGCCGAGGGCCTCTTCTTCGTGCAGGTTGCTCATGCGCGTTCGAGCTCTTCTTCCAGCAACTGTTTCTGATACAAATCCGCGTAATAGCCGCCGCGCGCGAGCAGTTCGTCATGCGTTCCGCGCTCGGTGATGGCGCCGCCGACCAGGACAACGATCTGATCCGCGTCACGGACCGTCGAGGTGCGGTGCGAAATCAAAATCGTGGTGCGGCCTTCCATGATGCCGCGCAGTCCAGTGAGGATGCGTTCCTCAGTTTGCGTGTCCACGGCAGAAAGCGAATCATCGAGAATGAGGATGCGCGGATCGCGGATCACGGCGCGTGCAATGGCGGCGCGCTGCTTCTGCCCGCCGGAAAGAGTGATGCCGCGCTCGCCGACCATGGTCTCGTAGCCTTTGCCAAAGCCAACGACTTCCGCGTCCAGACTTGCGATTTCGGCGGCCTGACGGACACGAGATTCATCCAGATCGGGCAGGCCGAAAGCGATGTTGCCGCCCACGGTCTCGCCGAATAAGTAAGTGTCCTGCGGGACGTAGCCGATGGCTCGCCGCAAGGTATTGAGGGGCCACTCTCGAATCGGGCGTCCGTCGATCAAAACCGAGTCATCCGGAGCTTCCCAGAGACGGGCGATGAGTGCGGCGAGCGTGGTCTTGCCGCTGCCGGTGGGACCGACGATGGCGAGGGTAGAGCCGGCGGGAATTTTTAGATCAATGTCGCGTAGTACGGCCTGAGGGCTGTTTCCATTGGATTTGGCAGCGCCGTTCGAACCAGCTCCGGAAAGAGTAGTGGGATACGTGAAGTTGAGATGGCGAAATTCGATTTCGCCGTAAAGGCTGGCGCCTTCCGGGACCTTTGCGTAGCGATCGTCGATGTTTGGTTTGGCGGTAAGGATGTAGTTCAGCCGGCCCATGGAGGCGGCGCCGCGCTGAAAGATATTCGTGACCCAACCAAGGGCAATCATGGGCCAGACAAGCAAGGTGAGATATCCGTTGAAAGCAATGAAGGCACCGAGAGAAATCTGGCCGCGGAAGACTTGATGACCACCCTGCCACAAAACAATTAAAAAGGTTGTACCGATGAGTGCCTGGAGCGAAGGCATGAACATGCTCCAAATGCGAATCAGCTTGACG
>DATKEV010000104.1:0-30125 GCA_035511855.1 Candidatus Udaeobacter sp. | reverse complement strand
GCCGTTATCCTTGAACGATTGCCCGAAAGGGCTTAATTTTGGCCAGGCCTCATGGCAAGACGAGCAAGGCATGCCGTACTTGCGCGCGAATGCCGGGAGAGCAGTAACCTTGGCCGTTACGAGCGGAAGCGCGGACGCCGGGCGACTATCCGCGATGACAATCGCCAGGAAGAGAAAGCCAAGCCAAAGAGTGGATGCTGCCCACGAAATCCTTTTCTTTGCTAATTGCGGCGCCCATTCGTGCATACCGCCTCCTCTACGTTTCGATTCCTATCAATCGTGAGAGAACATCTGAGGGTCGTTCGGACAGGGAGAGGCGGACACCAAAACGCGATGCACATGGAGCTAACCAAGAACCATGTGGCTTTGCAAAACGTTTGTGAGAAAACACATTCATAAAGAATCCGACCCGTCGTTGAGCGAGAACAAAGAAGAGTCGAATTTCCTCGAGCCCCTGAACGGAGGGGACTCTACTCCCCCACAAAACAGATTGCAAGGACTTTGTAAATTTTTTGTAAATTTTGTGTCGAGCTTAACTTGCTTCTAGAGTCGTCGTGCGGCGCAAGTACTAGTTCTAGGTCACTGGCACCGTGTTTCCTCGAACCCGAATTGGTTCGTTCTTTGGACTGTTTATCGTGGGCAGCGTGCTCCCGGCCATTTTCGTTCACAAGCACTCTCATCCCGGTTCCGATCACGGGACAGGAGTGTGTACTCATGAATCGTATTACGACCATTGTCCCCTTGGTTCAGCAGGTCCAGCTCTCGGTGCGCACGCACTGCCACCATCCTGGGGCTGATTGGTATACGCAGCCCTTCTGCTCATCACTGCTGGTTGCTGGGGTGGGTCGTGAGCGCGATGACCTCACGACGATGACAACGGCAAATATTCCGCACCAGAACGTCCTGACTGAACGAGGAGGTCAAACAGGAGATTAAAATACATGGAAAACAACGGGGGAATTCAGCGCGTTCGCTGACCGCAAGCGTCTAGTGGCGACGGTCGGCAGTTCTCGTGGCTCGCGTCCCTTCAAAACCTCGTTGATAGCCAGCAAGGAAAGAAACACGATCCTTGGGGTCATTCCAGCGGCCAATACTCGGCTGCACTTTTCTGTCGTTTTCGGCGTCGAGTCTGCCAAGATACAGCCCATCCCGAAAAGCAGCCTCTGTTTCCCGGGTTGCATCTACAGCACTGGCCTGCTTCGCATGATCTGCTTTGCCTGCTAGTCGCACCGTTGCGGCCCCAAACGGAATGACAACCAGCGAGATGTATACTGATATTTTGCGCACTTTCTTAGTCATAGTTCCCTCACAGCGACTTCTTGTATTTCCGTCCTTCTCTTCGTTCAACAATCACTTCCGTGCTTTCCTTCAGACTCTAAACGGCATCAAATGCGAACAAACTGGACTTGGCTACGTCCTCCATACGGCGGAGGAGTCTGTTTAGAATTCCTGCCCTGGATGGACACCGGATGCAATATCCCGATTCATGCATGAGGACAGTGCCCTGAAATCATTGCGACTTCCTTGATTTACAGCAATCTCAGGCAAGCACGGTGGAAGTTTACAAAGATTTTACATCGTGGTTTTTCAAGGACAACCCGCTTGAGGTCCAACTGGGATCTAGATCCCGTGAAATGGCTAGGCGAATGAAACCTATGCTAAATTCTTGCCAGACTCTGGATCTGGGTATCCTGGAGTCCAGGCCTCCCAGGCAAAAAATCCATGCAAGGTTATATTGAGGGAACCCGCGCCAGGAGCATGCGCTCGGGGCGCATATCGTCTCCGCGCAATTCGCGCAGGGCGTAGGCGACGAATTCAGCGGTGACTCGCTTACGCCAGGTCATGCCGAAATCGGTGTTGTCGAGAGGTTTGGCGATGCGCGCGGCCAGAGAGGCCGCTTCTGCGATGGTTTCCTGGCTTAACGAACGCCCCCGCAAAAACTTGTTCGCTTCGGTGGCGATCAACGGGAGGCATGCGACGGCGCCCACAACAATGCGTGCGTCCTCGACCACGCCTTGCGCGGAGATTTGCGCGGCTGCCGCCACAGACAGAACAGGGAAGTCGAACGAGCCGCGGCGGCGAAGTTTCCAATACGCGCTTTTCCAGCCTTGAGAATTGAGCAGCACTTCCGCGAGTAGTTCGTCCGGCCTGCGCTTGATGTAGTTGATGCCGTCGTTGTTATACAGGTCGGAGACGGGAACCTGCCGTTCGCCGGAGCGCGAAACGAGGCGGACGCGCGCGCCGAGAGCCATCAGGGCGGGCGCCGTGTCCGTGGATGAAACCGCCATGCACTTGGAACTTCCTGGAGCGACCCAGCAGGTTGTGCCGTCTTTCTTCAAGCAAAAGCCGATCGATTTTCTCCACTCGTAGTTCTGATCGTAGTAGTTGCAGCGCGTATCCAGGCAGAGGTTCCCGCCGAGGGTGGCCATGTTGCGAATTTGCGGCGTGGCTACTTGCGCAGCAGCTTGCGCAAGAGCGGTCAAGCCGTTGCGAAACCGGGAATCCGAGGCAATATCCGCCAGCGTGATGCACGCGCCGAGCCGCACGGCGGAACTCTCGCACTCGATCCGGCTCATACTTCCGATGTGGCGAAGACTCATCAGCGTCCGCGGCACCTGCTGGCGGCGCTTCATGTTGGGGAGCAGGTCTGTGCCACCAGCGAGCGGCATGGCGTTCGCGCCTTCACCGTCGAGAATGTGTGCCGCCTCTTCGAGCGTGCGCGGTGTGCGAAATTCGAAATGTGGAAGCCGCATCATGGCGCGAGCACCTTTTCTTTCTCCGGGTGGTGTTTCACGCCTCTCGCAACGTCGTTGATCGCGTTGCCGTCACCCCCTTCCCACGGCGGCGGAATACGAAGCGCTTCCGGCCAATGGATATTGGGGAAATGGCTCGGCCCAAACCGTGGTTCGCGACCCGCTCTCTTTTCGGCGAGCGCCCTCATGATTTTTTCAGGAGTGATGGGAACTTCGTCAATGCGTACACCCACGGCATCGTAAACGGCGTTGGCCACCGCAGGCATGATTGGCAGGAGCGGACCCTGACCCACTTCTTTAGCGCCAAATGGCCCGCGCGGATCAGGTTCTTCGACCAGCTCCGTAACCACTTCGGGCATATCGAGCGATGTTGGGCTTTTGTATTCCAGCATCGAAGGGAAT
This sequence comes from Candidatus Udaeobacter sp., assembly GCA_035511855.1. Lineage (GTDB taxonomy): Bacteria > Acidobacteriota > Terriglobia > Acidiferrales > UBA7541 > Acidiferrum. The sequence goes on along the minus strand of DATKEV010000104.1, from coordinate 26,970 downwards.
TTGTGGACCAGCGCGTGGGACAGTTTCTTCGGGAGGCGGCGGAACTCCTGCTCTTCCATCAGTGCTTCGCCGAGGCCCATGTACACGCTGCCTTCCACCTGGCCGCGAACCAGCGGCGGGTTCAGCGCGCGGCCGATGTCGTGGGCGATCCAAATTTTCGGAACAGTGACCCAACCGGTGACAGGATTCACAACAACTTCGACGACAGCTGCGGAATAAGAATAAGTTGGAGAGGGGCCAACGCCGCCGCCCTTATACAGGGCTGGAGATTTTGGCGGAGTGTAGGAGCCAACGGTGCCGATCGTGCCGAAGCGCGCTTCGGCTAGGCAAACCGCTTCCTGGAATGTGACTCCTTTTTCGGGTGCACTGGAATCATAAACGCGCCTACCGGCGAATCGCAGCCGCTCCTTGGGTACATCGAGTTTCTCTCGGACCGCTTCTGCAATGATTGCCTTTCCGCGTTCCGCGGCTTCGAAGGCCGCATTGCCAGCCATCAGCGTGACGCGGCTGGAGTAAGAACCCAGGTCGACGGGACCGAGGTCGGTGTCCCCCGTGAAGAGGCGAATGTCGAACGGATCGATTCCCAGAATTTCCGCGACGATTCCTGCCAGCACATCATCCGAGCCTTGCCCGATTTCCGTCGCGCCGCAGAAAAGCGAGACGCCGCCGCCACGGTCAAATTTGAGCTGAACTCCGGAGTGCGGCATCTTGTTCCAATAAATGGGCAGCCCCGCTCCCGTCAGATATGCGGAACAAGCCAGGCCCACACCGTGGCCTTCGGGGAGTTTACGAAATTTCTGCTTCCAGCCGGAGACTTTGACCACGCGGCGTATGCATTCGGCGAGATTGACCGTGCCGAGCCGGAAGAAATTTGCCGTCACGGCACCAGAAGTTTCGACGATGCGGAGCCGCAGATCGGCGGGATCGATTTTTAGCTTCTCAGCGATCTTGTCGAGCTGCACTTCCTGGCCAAAACGCGGCTGCGGCGTGCCGTGACCGCGCTTGGGGCCACACGGCGGCTTGTTGGTGAAAGTCCGGCAACCTTCATACCGATAGCGCGGGATGTGATACGTGGTGGTCTGCAGTGCGCCGCAATAAAACGTGCTCGCGACGCCGTAAGAGCCGTAGGCGCCGCCGTCAATCAGCGTCTGGAGATGCATACCGGTGATCGTGCCGTCTTTCTTCACTCCCGTTTTAATCTTCATCAGCACCGGATGCCGACCGCGGTGGCAGTAAAAGACTTCTTCACGCGTCAGGCAAATCTTGACGGGCCGGTCCAAGAGTAGCGCTGCTTTGGCCACGACGATTTCATGATTGAACGGATCGCTTTTGCCGCCGAACCCTCCGCCATTAGGAGTAGCAATGACGCGGATGTGCGCCGCCGGCATTTCGAGCACCTTGGCGAGGGCGCGGTGAAGATAGTGTGGCGTCTGCGTGCTGGACCAAATCGTGAGCTTTCCCTCGGGGTCCTTGATGGCCACGGAAGCGTGCTGCTCGATGGGAAGATGCGTATTCCCCTGGTAGAAAAAAGTGTCTTCGAAAATTTCATCGGCTTCGGCAAAACCCTCTTGCACGCTGCCGAATTCCAACGCCACCTGTTTGTGAACGTTGCCAGATTCTCCGTAGTCATGAATTCGCGGTTCGGGAGTGGCCAGTGCTTCTTCGGGATCGGAAATGGTCGGCAGGATTTCGTAATCGACGTCGATCAGGTCCATCGCTTCGAAAGCCGTCAGCTCTTCCCGAGCAATGACGGCAGCGACGGGATCTCCGACGTGGCGCACGTGGTCGAGACACAGGGCTTGTTCATCCTGGCTGACGGGCAGGATTCCATATTGAATCGGCAGATCCTTTCCTGTTAGAACCAGGTAGACGCCGGGATGAGCAAGTGCCCGTGAAGGATCGATCTTTCGGATGCGCGCATGAGGATGCGGAGAGCGCAGCAGCTTCGAGTGCGCCATGCGCGGGAGAAAAATGTCATCCGCGAAACGTGTCTGGCCGGTGACTTTGGCCCGCGCGTCGACCCGGCGGCGCGGAACACCGATTACGCGCAGTTCATCGTCGTTCGTGCGCGACTTCGCAACCAGTGGCTTCGGCGAATCTTTCAGATCGGTCATCGACGCTCCCGCAGGTCTGTTGGCACTTTGACTGCACCTCTGATTTGCGCCGGCAAATCTTTGTTTTCCGCTATTTTGAGCATGGCCGCTTCGACGGCTTCGAAGATCTGGAGATAACCCGTGCAACGGCAGAGGTTGCCAGATAGGGCTTGACGGATTTGATCCCGATGGGGGTGAGGATTCTCATCCAGAAGGGCTTTGGCGGTCACGAGGATCCCGGGCGTGCAATAACCGCACTGCGCAGCACCCAAATCGGCGAACGCGTCTTGCAGCGGATGAAGCTTGCCTTCCGAGACCAACCCTTCGACCGTGAGTACCTGCCTTCCATCGCACTCAAGCGCCAGCACCAGGCAGGAAAGCACCGGCTTTCCATCGAGAAGGACGGCGCAAGCTCCGCACTCTCCGAGCTCGCACCCATGCTTAGTGCCTGTGTGTCCCAGATCCTCGCGCAGAACTTCCAGCAACGTTTTATAAGGAGCAAAGGAGACATCGGTGCCTTCGCCGTTCAAGGCAAATCGAATCTGCGAAGTTTTTCGCGCTGCGAGTGGGAGCGTGGTCACGTTCCATCACCTCTCAAGATCGACCTATTATCCTCGCCGACCCTTGCACGTTTTCCATCTCTGGCCCCGTGGACTGAGTGCTGTCTTCTCCGAGGGAATATTGGCTGCGCCAGAGTACCGGGATTGGCCAGCAATCCCCGGATCAGATAGTCCGCAAATCCTTCCGCAATCTGCTCTGCCGTCAGTCGGCCATCTGGGCTGAACCATTGCACGCTCCAATTGAGCGCTCCCAACAGGGCCCGCGTGGCGAGGGCTGGGTCACAGGGAACGAATTCTCCCGCCCGCATGCCGCCGACAATCAGATTTCGCACGCCTTTCTCATAACCATCGCGTTTCGCCAGCAGATAGCGCTGCTGGTGGGAGGGCAGTGCGGTGGTCACCAGATGGGCCGCGGATCCTTCGACTTCATCGAGCACGCATCGTAAATGAGAGCAGATCACCAGACGCAGCTTCGCCGCCGCGGTGGTTCTCGTCCGCCGCGCCTTGTCGAGAGCTGAGATCATGCGGTCCAGAGAATTATCCTGACAAAAGAAGAGAAGGTCGTGCTTTCCATGGAAGTAGTTGTAGAGATTTGCAGGAGAGAGAGTCGCGGCTTCGGCAATATCGCGCATGCCAGTCTCTGCGAACCCGCGCACGCGAAACTCCCTACCGGCAGCACGGAGGATTTCGAGGCGCCGCGCGAGGTATCGACGCTGCAAACGCGCATGGCGTTGGCTTTTGGCTTGACTGGTTGCCACTCTGATTCTCCAGCGCCCGAACGGTGCGAACTCTAGGGCACGAGTCTAGGGCATAGTGTCTATCTTCCATTCAACCGTGTCAATGAAATCTGAACGACTGTTCAGAATAGGAACAGGCGTTCAGGATACGCCGCCAGAAAATTCTAGATATAAGCAACAAGACCGAGCAAATGATTATTAAGGGTGATTTTCTGGGGTGCGCGCGGGAATGAACGTTTCAAACTAGAAACAATTGCACTGCGGTGTCGCGCAAAATTGTTCGTCTAGCTTACGCACGAATCGGAAGCCCTTTGAATTTCCCAAAGATTTCTCGAATCTCCCCAATGCCGGCCCATGGAGGCCATTTTTTAGTTGAAGCGAACGTATTCAAAATTCAATGGTTGATTGTTGATTCCGCGCAACGGCGGGGCAATCCAGTTCGCAAACTTGCCCGGCTCGGCCACCCGCCCACTCATGAGGGATTGCACGAAGGCATGATCTTTGGGGCTTGGAAGCCATTCGAACTCATGTTTCTTCCAGGCCTCCTCGGTCAAGACTTCTCCTTCCACGCTTATGAAATGTCCCGCGAAATTGCCGATTTCCCGGTGAAAACCTTTGTGCGGCAGAGTCAGCCGGAATGAAATCCCGGCCTGGTCGATCACGCGTTGCCAGCGGCCAACACCGTCGGCGATTTCTTCGATGTAGTCATCACGCAAGCGTTCGTTCAAGGCGGTCAGCGCCGGCACATTCTTCGTGATGATCTTGCCTCCGACAACTTCTGAGACCGGATAGAGCGCATCCTGCAGCTGGTGATCGTCTTCAAGCTTGGTTTCGCGGAAACGCCCTTTGAGGCCGCTGGTGAAGTAATTCGCCGCGTTGGAAGAAACATCCGAGCCATATAGGTCAAGCGTCACGCTGTAGTGGAAATTCAAGTATCTCTGAATGGTCTGTAGATCGATCACTCCTAGCGCACGCACATCGGAAGGATCATCAACATTGTTTTCTTTCATCAGCTCGCAGGTGCGCTGAATGATGCGGCTGACGCCGGTTTCCCCCACGAACATGTGGTGCGCTTCCTCGGTCAGCATAAACCGGCAGGTGCGAGAGAGTGGATCGAAACCGGATTCTGCCAGGGCGCAAAGCTGGAATTTTCCGTCGCGGTCGGTAAAAAATGTAAACATGTAAAAAGCCAGCCAGTCCGGTGTCGGTTCATTGAACGCCCCGAGAATGCGCGGATTGTCGGTGTCTCCGGAACGACGCGCGAGCAACGCTTCGGCCTCCTCGCGTCCATCGCGGCCAAAATAGCGGTGCAGCAGATACACCATGGCCCATAGGTGGCGCCCTTCTTCGACGTTCACTTGGAAAATGTTCCGCAGATCATACAACGAAGGACACGACAAGCCCAGCATTTTTTGTTGTTCCACGGAGGCGGGTTCCGTATCACCTTGCGTAACGATGATGCGACGCAGTGTTGAGCGGTATTCGCCGGGGACGTCTTGCCACGCGGGCTGTCCCATATGCGTCCCGAAATTCACCTGGCGCTTTTCATCTCGTGGCTGGAGAAAAATCCCCCAACGATATTCCGGCATCTTGACATAGTCGAATTGCGCCCAGCCATCGGGTTCCACGCTGGTCGCTGTTCGCAAATACACATCATAGCTGTGGCTCTCATTCGGCCCCATGTCGTACCACCAGCTCAGATACGCGGGCTGCCAGTGCTCGAGCGCCCGCTGCAGAACGCGGTCTCTCCCCAGGTCTATATTGTTCGGAATTTTTTCCGTGTAATTGATCATCGCGCGCTCCTCAGTATGGTGGCCTAAAGCCAGCTTTCTAAACTCGTTCCCAATTGAATTTCACCGGCGCGCCGGTTCCGTACACTCTGAGGGCGCCACTCGTGCCCACGGCGTTCGGGCGGATGAAAATCCAGTTTTGCCACGCTGAAAGACGCCCAAACACGCGCGTCTCCAATGTTTCGCTGGCGCCAAAACGGAGATTCGCTTCAAGCCCGGTCAGCGCATCCGGCGATTGCGCAGCTCGAGACTCTATCGCTTGACGAAGCTCATCTTCCCAGTCCAGATCGTCGGGCGCAGAGGTAACCAGTCCCACCTCAAGCGAATCGCGAGCCGAGAGTTCCTTGCCAATATGGCCGCGCAAGGCTTCAATCTGAATGGGGTCCTGATAGAAGCGCGCGGCAACGCGGGAGAGATGATTCACCATCGGCAGCGGACCGAAATTCATTTTCGAGAGTGTCAGCGTGGTGGCGACTTCGCCCTCTTCCGTGTCGCGCATGTAAACGCGGTCGGCAGCGAGCGCCAACTCCAAGAGCGTGCCCACGAAGCAAGATCCTGGTTCAACGACCGCGTACATCGAGCGGGAAGTGACGTCGATGCGCGCGAACGTGCGCCGCATCATGCCAAGCACTTCACGAACAAACCAGTTTTCGTGATGATTGAAAATAAAGTTGTCAATCGCAAGGACAGCCTGGGGATTTCCAGCAGTTTTGGCGATCCAAAGTCCCAAATCCAATTCGCTCGCCCGCAAGGTAAGGATGGCATCGTCCAGTTCTCGCGTCATTTGCAGAGGCCACCACGCCGAGCCCGCAGCGAGGACCTTATCCAGCGTATCTTCCACAAAGGCCTCAGGTGCGCGCACCGTGATGGTTGCCGTCCGCGCCTCTCGATTCAGCAGCACGTCGACGAATCCATAGTGCAGCCCTGTTTCGTCGACCGTCCGCCGCAGTGCACCCAGGGTCACCCCCATCGCATGGCGAGGCCGATCGCTTTGCTCGGCGAGTTTCAGGGCGCGCTGCTTCACATGATCCGCAAACTGTTGGGGCTTGACTACCTCGTCGACCAGTCGCCATTCCTTGGCGCGTTGCCCTCGAACACCGTCGGAGGTCGTGCAGAAAATGTCGGCATGGTCTCGGCGCACCTTGCGCTTGTCGGTGACGCGGGTCAGCCCGCCCGTGCCAGGCAGAACGCCCAAAAGGGGAAGCTCCGGAAGGCTCACAGCGGACGAGCGGTCATCGACCAGAATAATTTCGTCGCAAGCGAGCGCCAGTTCGTAGCCTCCGCCCGCCGTTGTCCCGTTACAGGCAGCGAGAAACTTCAAGCCGGAATGCGCGCTCGAATCTTCGATGCCATTCCGCGTTTCATTCGTGAATTTGCAGAAATTCACTTTCCAAGCGTGAGAAGAAAGACCGAGCATATAGATGTTGGCGCCGGAACAGAAAATGCGGTTCTTGGCGCTAGTAATGACTACGGATCGGGTCTCTGGGTGCTCAAATCGAATGCGCTGCAGCGCGTCGTGAAGTTCAATGTCCACTCCGAGGTCATACGAATTCAGCTTTAGTTTGTAGCCTGGCCGGATTCCTCCGTCCTCCGCGACATCCATGCTCAGCGTTGCGACAGGGCCGTCGAAGGAGAGGCGCCAATGTTTATACCGCGAAGGGTTGGTCTGGAAATCTATTGAATCCATCTTCGCATCAGGCTCTTGTGATACGGCAACGTCCACGTGTTCCTCCTACTGCAAATTTTCTTGCACGGCTGCTTTTAGCCGCGCAAAACTCTCTTCTATGGAAAGCCCCGAAGTGTCAAGGCACATGTCCGCCTTGCGATATAGCGGTTCACGTGCTTCGAGAATGCGCCGCAAATCGTCCATCGCCTGATTATTTCCTTTTATGGCGCGGAAATCACCCTGCGCCATCACGCGGGACATGTGTTCCTCGGGCTGCGCTTTGATCCACACCGTGTAACAATGGGAGAGGAGGTAGTCAAAAGTTTCCTTCTCGGAGACCACGCCGCCACCCACCGACACGACGAGTCGATCGTTTTCGCAAAGCACTCTCTCCAGTGTGCGCTTCTCAATCGCTCGATAGCCAGATTGACCGTAGAGTGAGAAAATCTCAGACAGAGGCATGCCAGTATCTTTTTCAATTTCGCGATCCAACTCGACAAACGGGAGATTTGCTTCTTCGGACCATCTGCATCCCAAGGTTGACTTACCTGCTCCGCGAAGGCCGATCATAGCGATGCGCCTTCGACGTACATTCTCTTCCTGACCAAATTCGCGCATAAGCCGGGCAGTCACTTCCTCGAGGCGGTGGGCAGGCAGCCGTTTGAGAAATCGTTGGATTAACTGCTTCTCCGCAGGTTCTTCAAGATCAGAGGAAAACAACTCCAGCAAAGAGACGCCCAAGGCGGCGGCAATTCGTCGCAGAAGGACAATCGAGACGTTTCCATCCCCGGTCTCCAGCTGTGCCCAGTGGCGTTCCGAGACACGGGCATCACGTGCGGCCATCTTTCGTGTCATCCCGCGGCGGCTGCGCAATTCGCGGACGCGCTTTGCCAGGAACCGGAGGATCTCTCCTTCAGAGTTCGAGGACACCCGGCGAGATCCGGATCCTCGAGATAGTGCTCTTATGCGCATGCCTGCCATTCCAAGCGATGTTGCATTATAATACAAGTCGCTGGCCTTTGCGCAAGTGTAACTAAGGGTCTCTTTCTAAACCTTGGATCAGGAAGAGGTTCTTCGTCTGACTGATTAACTCCTTAATTTTGTGTCGATTCCGATGTCCTGAAGGCATTAGAGAAAAGGAAGAGCTCCTCGATTGAGCTCGAACAGTATGCAATATCCTGCCTACGGCCGTGTCCGCGCAACCACCGCCTCTAGGGAGTCGCGCGGTGCTAACTCGGATTTGCCAACCGCATATCCATGGGCATTTCAGGCCGCCGATTCCGGCACGCACTCCGCAGCCTGAGCGAACATGGTTTGTAACTTTTTGTAACAACGCAACGCGCTGCCTCTTATAAAGAGCCTAGTTAACTACAATAAATTAAACAGCTTACAAGAGATTCGCTGCTGGCTGCCGACGTGCACTTCCCTACCTGCCCAGCGTGTTCATCGGGCCATAGGTTTCTCGGAGTGGATGATGGCAAAACGGTTCCATAAGTCACCAAGAGGGTTTTCCTTAGTCGAGGGCATCGTCGCGATCGGGATCATCTCCATCGTTCTGGGCATGGCGATCATCGGCTTTGGAAATATGCTGCCGAATTCGAAGGCGAATTCTGCGATGGATCAGCTCCTTTACCAACTGCGTTCCGCACGCGAGCGCGCCATCGCGCACCGCTGCCAAGTCCAAGTGCAGTTTGTCGGCAATAATCAGCTTACGCTCACGGAGATTTGGAACGCAGGCGTTCCGCCGCCACCCGCAACTTTGAGTTTCGAGGGCGGGGCGCAGTACACGGTCTTCGCTTCGGTTCCCGATGTTCCGGCTCCCTACAACTACGGAAAAGCCGCGCCTATCTATTTCGGCGGAATTGCCGGCGGCCCCCCGATCATGCAATTCACGACGAACGGATCGTTTATAGACGGCGGCAACACCTTGCTGAACGGCACGGTGTTTCTGGGCATTCCTGGGAACCAGTCGACAGCCCGCGCGATCACCATTCTTGGCGCGACGGGCCGCGTGCGTGAGTACCACTGGAACGGCATAGCGTGGCAGGAGTGAGTGAGGACGTCCATGAGCCAATTCCTTAATCGTCGCAGACCGCAATCCGGCTTCACCCTTCTCGAGGCCATGATCGCCATCGTGATCCTGTCTGTCGGCATCTTGTCTCTCGCCGCTGTCTACGCCCAAGGAATTCAGGTAGCGAGCATGACGCAGCTTGATTACATCGCGGAGAAGAAGGCCGAACAGGCCGTGGAGACAATTTTCGCCGCGCGCGACTCTAAACTTCTGGCTTGGACAAACATCCGCAATGTGACCGGCGCCGGCGGAGCCAATGACGGCGTGTTTCTCGTGGGTGGGCGGCCATTGCTCGCGGCCGGGCCAGATGGCCTTTATGGCACTGCCGACGATGACGCGACCACCCCCGACGTGGTTATCACCGGCCCTGGTCCAGACGGAATTCTCGGCACGGCTGATGACGTCGTGATGTCCTTGGGAGGAATGACCCGAACGATTGCCATCACCGACGTCGCCGGTGAGCCTGGCCTTCGTCAGATCACCATCACCTTGAACTACCAAGCTGGCTCCTTGGCCCGGCAGTACACGCTCGTCAGCTATATCGCGCAATTCTCCTGAGCAGTGCTTTAAGGAACAGCATATGAAGAAAAACTCTGGATTCACGCTGATTGAAATCATGGTGGCCATGGCCGTTTCGATGATTGCCCTGGGTGCCGCCGTCATCATGTTTCGTGACTCCACCAAAGCCAACAACAACGTCACGCAGGCGGCGGACATGAGCGACAACATCCGCGCGGGACTCAACCTGATCGTGCAGGACTTGATTCAGACGGGAACCGGAATCCCCGTGGGCGGAATCTCCATTCCCAACACACCCAACGCCGCCGGCTGTAACACAGGGGCCCGTGTGAACCGGCCCCCCGCCGCCTTGGCTATTACCTTTCAGGGCCCCAACGCCCTGAATCCAGGATGTAACGTGATCTTGCCGGCCATTGAGCCCGGCAACACCCTTGGACCTACGGTGGTAAGCCCGGACGGAACCAGTGGTCCTCCGACCGACATCATCACGATGATGTACGCCGATAACACCCTGGCGCTTGATCAGAAGGCGATCAATGGCCCCAATTGCCCCCTGGGAGTGATTGCCGCAAATGGCTCGTCAATCACTTTCGACCCAAACTGCGTCGTGATCGGCGCAGCGGGTATCCCTGTCAACCCCGGCGACCTGATTATGATCTACAACAGCATCAACCCCAACGGCGTCCTTCAGACGGTTACCAGCGTGGGCGGGGAAACTCTCAATTTTGCCGGGGGCGATGCCTTCAATCTCAACGCCCGCACCACCACCGAAACAAATGGAACGATCAAGCAGCTTCAAAACGGCCCCGGCACCTATCCGGCGACATCCTGCTCCCGCGTCTGGATGGTCACTTACTACATCGATTCCGTGACAGATCCCAATCACCCCATGCTGATGCGCGCGGTAAATTTCAATGCTCCGCAGCCGGTAGCTGAGAGCTTCGAGAATTTGCAGTTCGCCTATAACTTTGCGGATGGCACGACACCGCCGCCAGTGAATCAGGCCGCGGTTCCCATCGTCCCCGCTCCAACCGGTGACAACGAAAACCAGATTCGTTCCGTCAACATTTATGTCGGTGCGCGTTCCGCGAATCGTGCTGCCAGTTCGAAATTGTACGTGAGAACCAATATGACTACGCAGGTGGCCCTGCGCAGCATGGCCTACTTCAATACCTACAAGTAAGGAGAAGGAAAATGGGAGAGCTGAAGACTTCTAGGCGAAGACATTCGGGCATTGCGCTCATCACGACACTTCTTCTTCTGCTGCTCATGTCCGCCATGGTCGTCGGCTTCATTCTGCTCGTCACCGAAGGGCAGAAACTGTCCGGATTGAATAACGAGCAGAGCAAGGCGTTTTACGGCGCGGAATCCGGCATGGAGAAACTCACCGCGGACCTGGGCACACTCTTCGGTACCACCTATGCGCCGAGCGCTGGGCAAGTGAACGCCCTTATGGCTAATCCGCCGGCCTTGACCGCGGGGAGTGGCATCACCTATCAAAACGCCGTAGGCGCGAACGGTTACTTGATTGCTTTCCCGCTGGATAACAACGGGAACCCCAAGGCTGCCTTCGCGCAGATCACTTCGGGATCCAGCGCCTTCCAGGGGATGTCCGCGCTAGAAACGACCTACACGCTGACTGTTGAAGCGCGCACTACGACCAATGCCGACGTGAAACTGACCAGGACAACCCAGACGGTCGGCATTCCGCTTTTTCAATTCGGCGTCTTTTCGGATACGGACTTGAGCTTTTACCCGGGCCCGAACTTCAACTTCGGTGGCCGTGTCCACACCAACGGCAACCTGTTCCTCGACAGTGGCGGGCCGGCCAATGCGACGCCTACGCAAACCACCGTGGATCAATTGTGGATGGGCAGCCCGGTAACAGCCGTAAAAAGCATTCTTCGTAATTGCCGCTCGAACGGATCTCTGGAGTCGACAAATGGACCACATCCGGGCAGCGTGGAGATCACCAAGGGAGGCGGCGTGTACCAGGCGCTCGGGTTCAACCAGGGCAGCATCACTGGCTGCCTGGGTTCTGGCGCCAATGCGAGCTGGCCGACCGTCTCTGCTTCTTACAACGGGAATCTTCGCAGCGGCGTAAAGCCTCTCAACTTGACTCTCACGCTGCTTGGCGCCGCCTCGCCGGTTGAAATGGTCCGCCGGCCGGTGCTCGGCGAGAATGCCGTGAACCCAGGCGTGCTCGGCGAGCGCTATTTCGCTCAGGCCAGCCTTCGCGTCCTAATTTCTGACAATGCCGCCGACATTACCAGTCTGCCTTGCGTGAGCGCGGGCGCTCCGTTCAATTTGGCGGACCTGGCTCTGCCGGTGGCGGCTTGGGTTACTCCCAACGCGACTGCACTTCAGGCGGCCATGATAGCCGCAGGCACAACTCCCCTGCCGCTAGCCGCCTCGGGTGCGGCCACGGGAGCATACGTGCCCGGCACCGGTGTGGGCGGTGCTGCGACCCCTGGTGGAGATGGTTACTGGCAGGCCAACGCCAAAAAGATCATCACCGGCTACATCAAAATCGACGCGCAAACCACCTACGGTTCCCCCTGCGGTGCTTACGTAGATGTTACTCAGGAAATCTTGAGCCTGGGTTATGCTGGGAGGAATATCAATCCGGTGTCTCAATCTCTCGGCGGGGGCAATCTCAATCCGGCGTGGGCCGGCACCAATACCTTCATGCAAGGCGGCGCGGCTCCGGCATTGCCGGCGCTCCCGGCCGCCCAGATGCCTGGTCAAAATTCCGCGCCAATGGGAGCGGGAATTTTTACCGGAGCCAACGGCAGTTGCAAGGACCCACATCCCAACGCCGTCATTCGCCTGGAGCGCATTCGCGACAATCCTTCATCGGTTGTTTTCGCCTCCGGAACTAAGGGGACGCCTGCAGCGAATTTGCCGGTCACCTCGACGGTCGCTCAGGTCTGCGGTGTGGATCCCGCGACGGGCATTCCGCTTGTCCTTCAGCCTTCGGACTTTTGGCCCAACACCTTGTTTGACACGAGAGAGGGCGCACGTCGAGATGTCGATCCCGGGACAGGCAGAGTTACGCTCGGCGGTGTGATGAACTACGTGGAACTGGACGTCCGGAATGTGGCGCGGTGGTTCTCCGGCGCAATCGGAGCTACTGGCGCAAACACCAGAGATCCCAACACTGCTCCCAACAACTTCGTCGTATACATCTCCGATCGTCGAGGGAACTATGCTCCCGCCGCCGCATTCGCAGGCACTTGGCCGCCGCGCTCGCCTTCTGGAAACGAGACCGGAGAATATGGGTACGCCGACTTCATCAATCCTTTGACAGCCACTGGCTGCCCCAATAACGCACTCGACACCGGTGAGGATGTATCTGGCACCGGCGTTCTTTATACTTACGGTGAGACCACTTTCCCGCCGGGTCTTATCGACAGCACGGGTGTTTCTACTGCCGGCACAATCTGGTCCGTAAACCCAGTCGTGGCCGATCCAAGCTGTGCCACCGGTACAGCCGGCACTTTCCCATGGCCCGGAGCATACCTAGTCAACGCCAACGAGGGACGAGAAAATCCTCCTGCTCTCTTCCGCCGCGCCGTCAAGGTCGTCAATGGCAACCTCATTACTCTGCCCGCTTGTCCGGGTGCTGTCCCCTGTGGCTTGAGCATCGCCACGGAAAACCCGGCCTATATCCAGGGAGACTTTAATGCGAACTCGGCCAATAACGGATTCAATGATCCCGATGTGGCTACCTCTATTAGTGCCGACGCGCTCACGCTTCTCTCGATCAGTTGGAATGACGTCAATTCCTTTGCGTTTCCCTACAAGACCGGCAACCGATCCGGCGCCACAACTTGGTATCGCGTGGCCGTCAACGCGGGCAAGAGTCTGTCGTTCCCCATTCCCGCTTGGGACACCGCCGCCCTCGACGGCAGCCAGGACATGGGTACCGACGGCGGTGTGCACAATTTCATGCGCTTCCTCGAAGGCTGGAACGGCACCTTGAACTACCAGGGTTCGCTTGTCAGTATGTTCTATAACCGCCAGGCGACCGGCATCTTCAAGTGCTGCAATACCGTGTACAGCCCGCCGACTCGCGGTTATTCCTTTGACGTCAACTTTCTGAATCCTTTGCTGCTACCGCCGCGGACGCCGATGTTCCGCGACATCAATACGACGGGATTTACGCAACTCCTTTTGGCGAATCAGTAAGGCGCAGCTTGGCGCTGCGCAACTTGTGGCCCCGGTGACCCACGGGCGAATTTCTCCGACGGGTTTAGCTGAAAGGATTGCAAGCAAGTTTATTTGGGCAAGGGATTCAGGTCGATAGGGTTTCTGTTTCAGATGGTGAGAAGGGTTCTTTCGTACGGTCCACCGGCGGGAACCAGTCCGGTGGAGTTTTGTGGGGTCGCCCCGATCTTTCAGGGAGGTGAAAGATAAAGGTCATGGGAAAAACTTCTTCCGCATCTAGCGGTGCTCCTTCCTCGAAATCGCTCCTCTTCATGATGATCGCCATGACCTGCGGCTTCTCCGTTCTTCTCGGCGGAGGCCTCGTCATGGCCTCCCGCGTCATCCACGCCATGCAACTCCGCACCGCCGGCGACAAGTCCACCGTGCGCACTCCGCTCGGCGATTTTCGCTTTGAGAAAGCCAAGCAAGTCGGTCCCGGACTGCCGGTCTATCCACAATCCGATCTTGTGCTCCCTGGCGCGGATTCTTCGCATGTTTCACTCAATGACGATGCGGCTCAAGTCTTGTCCAGTACCTACCACACCAGCGCATCACGCGAATTTGTCGTCAACTGGTATATGGAACATCTCAGCCCGGAATTTACGCGCCAGGACAGCGGCCCGAAGAAGCTACCCGAAGTGTTCCACAATTCCCACATCACCGACGACGACATCGCATTTCTAGGCGAACGCGGCGACCAAGTCCGCGTCGTCTCTCTCTCCACGGACGACACCGGCACCAAGATCACTCTCCTGCGGGCAGCCAACCAAGCATCGACCCCCGCCGCCAGTGAATCTCCAACTCCAACCCAGTAGGCTTTCGGCATCAAGAGTTCTCGACGCGGCAGCCCGTAGCATTCCGTGGGCCAGTCCCCGTCCACGTTTCGCATGCACTGGATTGCGGGATGGATCGATGATCGTGCCCGGATCCATCACTCCTTGGATTCATCTCGAGCCAGTGAAAAACAGTGCGACTATATAGGTCCCTGTGCATCTCACTTCTGGGCCACTGGGAATCTTTCCCGACGTGCCGGAAGGGGCACGCCCCAGGATTCGAACGATGCCTGCGCTTGAGAAAGATGCGACCATAGCCTGAACTTTCCTGAAGAGGACCAGCCGACCATGCCACGCATCCAGACGACGGAAGACCACCGCCTCGAAGAAGCACGCACTCGCAGAAAACACTGGAAGCGCTGGGGACCGTATCTTTCCGAGCGGCAATGGGGAACCGTCCGCGAGGATTACAGCGCGGGCGGCACGGCCTGGGAATTTTTCCCGCACGAACACGCACACTCCCGTGCCTACCGCTGGGGGGAAGACGGCATCGGCGGGATCAGCGATCGGCATCAGATGATGTGCTTCAGTCTCGTTCTATGGAATGGCCGCGACCCCATCCTGAAAGAACGCCTCTTCGGCCTCACCGGAAACCAGGGCAACCATGGCGAAGATGTGAAGGAGTATTACTTCTATCTCGATTCCACTCCCACCCACACCTACATGCGAATGCTCTATAAATATCCGCATGCCGAATTTCCCTATGAAGCGCTCGTCGAAGAGAATCGCCGCCGTGGGCGCGAATCCCCTGAATTCGAGTTGCTCGATTCCGGCGTCTTTGCCGGGAATCGATATTTCGATCTTTTCGTGGAGTATGCAAAAGCCGACGTCGAAGACATTCTCATTCGCATCACCGCCGTCAATCGGGCACGGGAGGCCGCTTCGCTCCACCTGCTGCCTCAGTTCTGGTTTCGCAACACTTGGTCCTGGGGCAGGGATCTTCGGCGTCCGGTCGCGCGCAAGGGTACCGGCGTTCCGGGAAGCGCTTGCGTCGAGCTACAGCACTTCCAGTACGGCAAGCGTTGGCTGCTTTGCACTGGCCAGCCTGATTTGCTTTTCACTGAAAACGAAACCAATAACGCGCGGCTCTTTGGCGGAAAGAACCGCACCCCCTATGTAAAAGACGCATTTCACGAATATCTAATTCGTGGCAATAAAGCAGCTGTAAATCCCGGGCAGATGGGCACAAAGATGGCCGCACATTATCCCGTTCAGCTTGGGGCTGGAGAATCCGTTACGCTGAAACTGCGACTGACAGATGTCGAGCCACTGAGCGGCATGGACACGCAATCGGGAATCGTTGGCGCCATAACTTCTCCCGGACACGCCGACCGCGCCGACGATGTTCCCGGCACGAATGATTTTGGCGCCGGATTTGATGGACTGTTCCTCAAACGCCAAAAAGAAGCCGAAGAGTTTTACGCCACACGCATCACCAAAGAGCTTTCCGATGACGCCAAGTCGGTCATGCGGCAGTCGCTCTCCGGAATGCTCTGGTCAAAACAGTTTTATCACTACGACGTGCGCACGTGGCTCGAAGGCGACCCGGCGGGCCCTCTTCCGCCGGCTGAACGCTGGAATGGCCGCAACAAGGAGTGGACCCATCTCTACAATGACGACATCATCTCGATGCCGGATAAATGGGAGTATCCCTGGTACGCCGCCTGGGACTTGGCCTTTCACTGCATTCCGCTGGCGCTCGTCGACCCGGATTTCGTCAAAGAGCAGCTCATCCTTCTTCTCCGCGAGTGGTACATGCATCCGAATGGACAATTACCCGCCTACGAATGGGCCTTCGGCGATGTGAACCCGCCCGTGCATGCCTGGGCCGCTTGGCGCGTCTACAAAATAGAGCGCCGCGTGCGAGGCACGGCGGATCGCGGTTTTCTCGAAAAGGTATTTCACAAGCTGCTCCTTAATTTCACCTGGTGGGTGAACCGCAAAGACCCCGACGGCGCCAATATCTTTCAGGGCGGGTTCCTCGGCCTCGATAACATCGGGGTGTTTGACCGTTCCGCTCCCTTGCCGACCGGCGGCCATCTCGAGCAATCCGACGGGACGAGCTGGATGGGCATGTACTGTCTCAATATGCTGGCGATCGCGCTGGAGCTGGCGAAAGAAGACCAGGCCTACGAGGATGTCGCCAGCAAATTTTTCGAGCACTTCGTTTATATCGCGCGTGCGATGAATGATTTTGGCGCTGGCGGGATGTCCCTGTGGGACGACACGGACGGATTTTACTACGATGTTCTAAAGCTCCCCAATGGCGAAGAACATTTTCTGAAAATCCGCTCCATGGTCGGATTGATTCCCCTTTTCGCCGTCGAAACGCTTGAGCCGGAAATCGTCGATCGCTTGCCGGGTTTCAAGCGCCGCATGCAATGGTTCATCGACAATCATCCTGATGTCCCCGAGCACATCGAAATGACGCAGCGGTCCGCCCGCGGTGTGCGCCGGCTGCTTTCGCTCGTGAACCGCAAGCAACTGAAGCGCGTCCTTACTCGCATGCTCGACGAGACGGAGTTTTTCTCGCCGTACGGGATCCGCGCGCTTTCCCGCTACCACAAAGACCATCCCTACGAAGTGCAGGTCAATGGAAATATCAATCGCGTGGCTTATGAGCCTGCTGAGTCCACTACCGGCCTCTTTGGCGGCAATTCGAATTGGCGCGGCCCGATCTGGTTTCCGGTAAACTATCTCCTGGTCGAATCACTCCAAAAGTTTCATCACTACTACGGCGAAGACTTCAAGGTGGAGTGTCCCACGCACTCCCCCGCGGAGTCCGATCTCTGGCAGGTGGCCGCGGAGATTTCCCGGCGCCTGACGCACATCTTCCTGCGTGGCCAGGACGGCCGTCGCCCAGTAGCGGGCGGACTTGAACTCTTTCAATCCGATCCGCACTGGAAAGATCTCATCCTCTTTCACGAATATTTTCACGGCGACAATGGCGCAGGCATTGGCGCCAGCCATCAAACGGGTTGGACCGGCCTGGTGGCCAAACTCATCGAACAAAGCGGCGAGTGACATGTCCTCGCTGATCATTCGGGAGGCCACCCTCCACGACGAAGCAAAACTGCTCCCCATGATGCGGCTTCTTGCCGAGCAGGAGCCGGGGAAGATGGAGTTTGACGAGCCCGCGGCTCGTGCCACCTTCCGGCGCTTTTTATCCACTCCCGCATTCGGGCGAGTCTGGCTTCTCTCCGAGGGGAGCCTGCCGGTCGGCTATATTGTTCTGACAGTGGGCTTCAGTTTTGAATTCCATGGTCACGACGCGTTTATCGATGAACTGTATGTGGATGCCCCTTATCGCCGCAAGGGTTACGGTCGGCAAGCCGTCGATTTTGTCGAGAAGAAAGCACGCGAAATTGGCGTGAATGCGATCCATTTGGAAGTTGACGACGGCAACGATCCAGCCCTCGAGCTGTACCGGCGCACGGGATTCGAAGATCACGATCGATTCCTGATGACCAAGTGGTTGAACCGCGCCTAGCTGAAACTTTCTGTCGGGAAGGACATCATAGCCAAGCGCCCCCGTATCCCTGTCGTGGGCCATGAGGAGCTAGAGAGGAGCCGCTGTGCCGGATCAGGCGGAAATCCAGTTTGGCCGCGAGATTTGCGGCGACCTCGCCGCCGCTGAATCGCGCGAGTGGCTGGTCACCAACGGCATCGGCGGTTATGCGTCGGGTACCCTTGCCGGCAGCCAGACGCGCCGCTATCACGGTCTGCTTGTAGCCGCACTTCAGCCCCCCGTAGGGCGCACGCAACTGGTCTCCACGTTCGACGAAATCGTCCACTACGCCGGAGCGGATCTTTCTCTCGCCACCCATCGCTGGTCCACTGGCGCGCTCGATCCCCAGGGGTTCCGGCTCTTGGAAAGTTTTCGTCTCGAAGGGACGAAGCCTGTCTGGACTTATGCACTGGCCGATGCGCTCCTCGAAAAGCGCGTCTGGATGCGCCAGGGCGCGAACACCACCTATGTCCAATACACTCTCGTGCGCGGAAGCAGCGCTCTCGATTTGGAACTGAAAGTGCTTGTCAATTACCGCGATTTTCATTCCTTGACGCGCGCCGGCGAATGGCGCATGAAAATCGATCCGGTTCCGAGCGGCGTGAAGATACAGGCGTTCGACGGCGCCATCCCGTTTTATCTCAGAAGCACGGCCGCGACCTGCCAGCCGCGTCACGAGTGGTTTCTCGGCTGCTATTTCCCGGAAGAAACCGAGCGCGGCCTGGGTGACCGCGAAGATCACCTATTTGCCGCGTGGTTTCGCGGAAAATTGGAAGCCGGTTCCAGTGTCACCTTCGTGGCCACCACCGAAGCGACTGCCTCACTCGATGGCGAAACCGCTCTCGCTGAGCGCGCCAATCACGACGTCAAATTGTTCCACGCTTGGCAGGAGCAGAACGCCGGGCTCGCTGGGGAGGCGCCCTCCTGGTTTTGGCAGCTCATCCTCGCCGCGGATCAATTCATCGTGAAGCGCAGCTTGCCCGAAGAACCCGATGGTCGCAGCATCATCGCCGGCTATCACTGGTTCGGCGATTGGGGCCGCGACACCATGATCGCACTGCCGGGATTGACACTCACAACTGGCCGCGCCGCCGTCGCCAAGCAAATCCTCCTGGCCTTTTCACGCTACGTCGATGGTGGAATGCTCCCCAACAATTTTCCCGACGCCGGAGGCCAACCGGAATACAACACCGTCGATGCCGCCCTTTGGTATTTCGAAGCTATCCGCCAATACTTCGAAGCCACCAGAGATCGCGAGACGCTTGAGAAACTGTTCCCCATCCTCTCCGGAATGATCGACGCGCATATCATGGGTACGCGCTACAACATCCATGTCGATTCTGCCGATGGGCTGCTCTACGCGGGCGGGCCTGGCGTGCAACTCACGTGGATGGATGCAAAAATCGGCGACTGGGTCGTCACGCCGCGGACGGGAAAACCCGTCGAGATCAACGCGTTGTGGATCAACGCTCTGGAAACCATGGCGAAGATGGCACGCTTGTCTGGAAGTTCGAGTGAAAAATACGAGAAACTTGCGGCTCAGGCGAAAAAGAGTTTTCAGAAGTTCTGGAACCCCGCGCGCGGCTGTTGCTACGACGCGATCGATTCCCTGGGCATCGGAAATGACGGTTCTCTGCGGCCAAATCAGATTCTCGCTGTTTCTTTGCCCGTAATCCCGCTAGACACCGATCAACAGAAGGCTGTCGTCGATGTCTGCGCGCGGTACCTCCTCACCTCACACGGATTGCGCAGTCTCGCTCCGGGCGAGCCCGGTTACGCCGGCCACTACGGTGGCAGTCCGCGCGACCGCGATGCTGCCTACCATCAGGGTACGGTTTGGGGTTGGCTGCTTGGTCCGTTCGCACTGGCCCATTATCGCGTCTACCGCGACCGCGAGGCCGCCTTGCGTTTCCTCGAGCCCCTGGGCCGCCAAATCTATGCCAGCGGGCTCGGCACGCTCGGCGAAATCTTTGATGGCGACGCCCCCTTCACTCCTCGCGGCTGCATCGCTCAGGCCTGGACCATTGCGGAAGTCCTTCGTGTTTGGCACGAGCTTTCCTCCGCGAAATAAGCAATTTCCAGAACTCTAAGTTGGCTTTGGTGCGTGTGGCAACTCGTACAGTTCAATCAGCACTTTTCCCCCGTCCGGTGACTTCACGAGGAAAAAATTAACCCGCGTCCCATCCGCCCCCGGGCGCGTTGCGGGATACGCGGGCGCAACATTGAACTTGTCCTTCAAAATGTGCGTCGCCCGGTCCACATTCGTGCAGCGAAATTCCACCTGTTGCACGCCTTCTCCAAACTTTGCCAGGTAGCGTGCAATAGGTCCCTCGCCGCCTGGCGCCCTGCTTGTCAGAATATCGAGGGACACGGCTTCCGAAAAATGCAATGCAAACTCTTCCGCATCTTGATCGGACGGAACCTCGGCGAGCCGGGGTGACCCATTCGCCGCGCGGATTCGCACAAACGTCTCGCGGTGCACCGCCAGTCCCACGGTTATGGCCGGATTGGGTCCCAGCAACAGCGCGGAGAGTTCGCTCTCGGCCCACCATTCAGAATTGGCAGATCCGGCGGTCGCACGGCCCAGCCGGTGGATTTCACCGGCGGCCGCAAGCCTCTTGGACTCATCCGCGGACGAGAGGTCCGCGATTGCCGGGCTCAGGGGACTGGACATAGAGACTCCGCCAATTGTAGCTTGAGGACCGAATGAATAGAAGCGGAACGCGTCTAACCATCTTCCCGAGACGCAACGAAACTCCGGGCTCTTTCATCTGAGGGATATGCCCAAACCAGTTTTAATGACGGTCGACGACGACCCCGAAGTACTTCGCGCCATCGAGCGAGACTTGCGCAGCCGCTACTCGGACCGTTACCGTGTGATGCGCGCAAATTCGGGAAGCGCGGCCCTGGTTACGTTGCGGGAATTGAAAGCTCGCAACAACCCCGTTGCGCTGCTGCTCGCTGACCAGCGCATGCCCCAAATGGACGGCGTCGGTTTCCTCTCAGAAGCCATGGAGATGCATCCGCTCGCCAAGCGCGCCCTGCTCACCGCCTACGCCGACACCAACGCCGCTATCGACGCCATCAACGAAGCCCGCGTCCACTACTATTTGATGAAACCCTGGGATCCCCCCGAAGAAAAACTCTTTCCCGCTCTCGACGATCTCCTCCACGACTGGACCTCCACTTTCCGTCCGCCGTATGAGGGCATTCGCGTTCTCGGCACGCGCTGGTCGAACCGTTCCTACGAACTGCGCGATTTTCTCGCGCGCAATCAGGTGCCCTATCAATGGATCGATGTCGAGCTGGCGCAAACCGATCCCGAAGTCCGCGGCCTGGTGAGTTCGTTGGGGCCCGAAGCGGAAACCCTTCCGCTGATCATTTTTCCGGATGGTGCGCGCTTGGCAGAACCGCGTCTTCCTGCTGTCGCCGACAAAATCGGCCTCCGCACGCATGCCCAGACCAACTTTTATGACCTCGCCATTGTCGGCGGCGGGCCCGCCGGACTGGCTGCTGCGGTCTATGGTGCCAGTGAAGGTCTGCACACCGTGATGATCGAACGCGAAGCTCCCGGCGGCCAGGCAGGACTCAGCTCTCGCATCGAAAATTATCTTGGCTTTCCTTCGGGGCTGAGCGGTAATGATCTCGCGCGGCGCGCCGTTGCCCAAGCCAAGCGATTTGGCGTCGAGATCCTCTCCCCGCAGGAAGCAGTTGGCATGCGCGTGGATGGTCCCTACCGTTTCCTGAAACTTGCGGATGGCTCAGAAATCTCCTGCCACGCACTGCTCCTCGCGATGGGTGTGCAGTGGAGAACGCTGGACGTCCCGGGTATCGAGCGCCTCCAGGGCTCGGGCGTCTACTACGGCGGTGGAACCTCCGAAGCCCTGGCCTGCAAGGGCGAAACGGTGTACATCATTGGCGGCGCGAATTCCGCTGGCCAAGCCGCTATGCACTTTTCGAAGTTTGCCGAGAAAGTGGTCATGCTGGTGCGCGGAGAGTCGCTCGCCGCCACCATGTCACACTACTTGATCGAACAAATTGAAAAGACGGCCAACATTGAGCTATGGCCGAAGACTGCCGTAGTCGAAGTTCACGGGGAGGCTCGACTCTCTGACATTACAATCCAGCGCGTTGTTACGGGGGAAAAATTGAAGCTCCCCGCGTCCAGCTTGTTTATTTTCATTGGCGCACAGCCGCGCACGGAATGGCTCGGCGACACCATCGAACGTGACGAGCGCGGTTTCGTTCTCTCCGGCCCCGACCTTCTCCGGAGCGGCAAGAAGCCCGCTTCGTGGACGCTCGACCGCGATCCCGGATTGCTCGAGACCAGCGTGCCGGGAATTTTTGTCGTTGGTGACGTACGTCATGGTTCGGTGAAGCGTGTCGCTTCGGGCGTTGGAGAAGGAGCCGTGGTCGTTCAGTTCATGCACCAGTATTTGGCAAAGGTTCAATGAGCGAAACCATGGATCAAGCACGTGTGCAGGCGCTGACCGAGGACTTGCGCAAAATACCTGCGTTCGCCGATCAGCCGCAAGCCGATCTGGAATGGTTGGTAGCGCAATCGGAAGAACGTCGCGTAAACGTCGGCGAAATCACCGTGAGGGAAGACACCCCGGCGGACACCATGTTCGTGATCTTCGAAGGAGAAATGCGGGCTCGGCGCGAGAGTGGCCCGCAGGACGGCCCCGTCTTTACAGCACGGGCCGGGGATGTTACTGGCGTCCTTCCCTTTTCTAGAATGAAGACATTTGGTGTGACGGGGCGCGCCGTGCTCCCCGTTCGTTCGCTGGCGTTCCCAGCGGCGAAATTTCCAGAGCTGTTCCATCGCATGCCCGAGCTTTCCCAGCGTCTCGTTGGGTTATTGACTGACCGCGTTCGAACCGTTACTAGGGAAGAGCAGCAGAGAGAAAAGCTGGCCGCACTCGGAAAATTGTCGGCAGGCCTCGCGCA
This sequence comes from Candidatus Udaeobacter sp., assembly GCA_035511855.1. GTDB lineage: Bacteria > Acidobacteriota > Terriglobia > Acidiferrales > UBA7541 > Acidiferrum. The sequence goes on along the minus strand of DATKEV010000104.1, from coordinate 4,034 downwards.
CGAACTTAACAATCCTTCCGCCGCTGCGCGCCGCTCGGCGGCCTCGCTCCGCGATTGCCTCGAGCGCTTGCGTGTTGCTGGCCGCACTTCCAGGCTTGGTCCGGACGATTGCGGGTTGCTCGCCCAGCGCGAAGAGCAAATCCGCGCTGAACTGAGACCCCCCGAATACAAAGATGAATTCGCCCGTGTCGAGCGCGAAGAAGCCATTCAAAGCTGGCTGGAGGCCCGCAGCGTCTCCGAAGCCTGGAAACTGGCTCCGCTGCTCGCCGACGCCGGCTTGACGGACACGCAACTCGAGAGCTTTGCCGGTGCCGCCGGCGCTTCACTGGGACCCGAACTCACGCGCTTTGGCACGCTCCTCGAAATGGAGCGTATCGCCGGCGAGCTGGAGCAAAGCACCGCCCGCATCTCCGACCTCATCAAAGCCATCAAAGAGTATTCCTACATGGATCAGGCGCCGCTCCAGGAAGTGGACATCAGGAGCAGCCTGGAGACCACGCTCACCATCATGCATCACAAATTGAAGCGCGGCATTGTCGTGTCTCGCGAATTCGCTCCCGATCTTCCGAAAGTCCTGGCTTACGGAAGTGAGCTCAACCAGGTTTGGACAAACCTCATCGACAACGCCGCCGATGCCATGAAAGAAAAAGGAAAGCTTTCCGTCCGCGCCGTCCGCGAAAATGACTACGTGCTCGTTGAGATCGCCGACAACGGCCCGGGTATCCCCCCGGAAGTGCAGTCCCGCATCTTCGAGCCTTTCTTCACCACGAAAGGCGTCGGCGAGGGAACCGGCCTCGGCCTGGACGTGGTTCACCGCATCGTCCAAAAAAACCGTGGCCTTGTCACCCTGAAGTCAGTTCCGGGCGACACGCGCTTTCACGTGCGGCTCCCGATTCACAACGCGCTGTAAGTCCACAGGAGGCAGCATGGCCGAAGAATGCACGCACATCGATCAGATTCGCCGGGTCAAGCCAAAAACCAAGGGCTGCGAAGAATGCCTCAAGATGGGCGACGAATGGGTTCATCTCCGCCTGTGCCTGAGCTGCGGACACGTCGGCTGTTGCGACTCTTCGAAAAACAAGCACGCCACAAAGCATTTTAACGCCACCAAGCATCCGGTCGTCCGCTCGCAAGAGCCGGGCGAAAACTGGATGTGGTGCTACGTCGACGAGCTGATGTTCGAGGAAGAATAAGCCTCAGGCTTTTTTCTTAGGCGGAATCAGCACTGACGCCAACAGCGCGATCAGCAACACGCCTCCCACAACTCCTAGCGACACGCCGACCGGGATGTGCACCCACCGCTCACCAATCATTTTCCCCCCGATAAACACCAACGCGAAGGCCAGTCCCTCATCCAGAAACCTCAGCCTGTCAATGACTCCGGCCAGCAGGAAATAAAGCGCCCTGAGCCCCAGAATGGCGAACACGTTTGACGTGTATACAATGAACGGATCGCGAGTGATGCCGAAAACGGCCGGAATGGAGTCCACCGCCAGTGTCACGTCGGTGATTTCCACGACGAGCAACACCAGGAACAGCGGCGTCGCAAAAAGTTTGCCGGCATCCCACACAAAAAATTGTTCGCCTTCATATTCCCTGGTCACCCGTAGATGTCGGCTTGCGAATCGGAAAATCTTGTTCTGCTCCGGATGGATTTCCGCCTTCTTGAGGAACAGCAGCCGCAATCCCGCATACACCAGAAACGCTCCCAGCAGGTACAGCACCCAGGAAAAATGTTCGATCAGCTCCGCTCCCAGCGCGACCATAATCCCGCGCATCACCAGCGCCCCAATCACGCCCCATTCGAGCAAGCGATGTTGTAAACGCTCGTCAACGCTAAAGGCCCGGAAAATCACCAGGAAAAGAAACAGATTGTCCACGCTAAGCGCTTTTTCGATCAGGTAACCTGTGAAAAATTCGAGGGCGGGCTGTTCCCCGTGGAATCGCAGCACCCAGAACCCAAACAGGATGGACACCGCGATCCATCCGAAGCTCGCCACCGCCGCTTCACGCACACCGATCTTGTGCGGCCGTCGGTGAAACACCCGCAGGTCCAGCGCTATCGCAGCAAGAATGAAAAGATGGAAGGCAATCCAATGAAGGGGCGTGCCCATGCCGGCAGCGCTCTCTCGCGCTAAGGTGTAGAGCCGTGCGTGTCGGTGGAATTTAGATTCGACAATTCAATGCGGGTGGTCTTGCCCGGCTCAACGGTAATCGGTACGTCCCAGCGCACACGCGTGTCGCCCGCGCGTGCATCCAGATTGATCGAGCTGATCCAGTAGTTCCCCGGCGCTAAGCCGTAGATCGAGGCGCGCCCCTCCAGGTCCGTATCCGCTTTCGCGGCCAGATACTGGATCTGTGCCACGTCCGGCGCCACCCGTTGCACCCGCCTGCGTCGCTCGCTCTGAAGAGCGACCCACTTCCGCTGCGGGTTCACACCTTCCAGCTCCAGCTCGACACCCGAAACTGTCTCCGGCCGCGATTGTATGAATTTTTTCAGGGAAGCCAGGTAGTCCTGCCGCTGCTTCTCGTATCTCTCCGGATGCGCCTGCTTGTCCGCCTCCGCGAATTTTGGTTGCGGCATCCCGCTCGTCGCTCCGCCACTATTCGCCCGCTGGTAAGCCAGCAGAAATTCCGGAACATGAATGACATCCTCGGGACTGATCTTCTTGTCCAGATCCAGCGAAGTCAGGTCCATGATGTCGTGGCCCTTCAGCCATTCGCGCAACTCCGGAGAAATCTTGAGCTCATCGATAAACGCATCCCGCGAGAGCGTCCCCTCTTTCTCTTCCACTTCTTTCATAATTTCCGTGTAACTCTTGGTGAGCACGTAGAAAGTGAACTGCCGTACCGGTTCTGACCGCGCCGCCGTTGGCGTAACCCGCGCCGTTAATTCCAGCGTTCCTGTCGCGGGTGTCGTTTGCGCGGGCACCGCTCCCGCCAACCACAAACCGCACGCCGCCATCGCCACTGCCAACGCTGTCGATTTTCTCATGCTCGAATCCTAGCAGATTGCGTCAAACTCCAGTTAAGGAACAGGCACAGCGTTGCGTAAAAGCAGCCTGCTCAGCCAAAGGGCTTGCGATGTGGCCAGCAGAGCCCCAACAGTGCTTTACGGGTGTCCCTTATAGAGGTGAAAACTAACTTCGATCGGCACTCTTACAGCCACGGGCTTGCTGTCCAGGTCCTCGGCTGGCTTAAGTCGCCAGCCTTTGACAGCGCGGATTGCGTTTTCCTCCAATCCGAGTCCAGGGCCCCTAACCACAATCGGTTTCTCAACGCGTCCCTCCGCCGTAACCACGACATCAAGAACCATCGTGCCCTGATATTTCGCTCTTCTTGCCTTGTCGCTGTACTCGGGTTGCGGGCAGCGAACGCACACGGGGGTCGTTATGCCGCCGATACCTGCCCGTAAGATGTCCTCCTTGAAAGATGGAATCGGGTCCGGAGATAACCCGTTCATGTCATCCGAGATGGGCACCGCGCCTCGAATCGACGGCAGTAATAGCCCAGAGCGCGAAAGATTTGTTGTGAGGAGTGTGATCCCCAGACGCTGCGAAATCTTCGCGAAACTTCCTGTAATTACAGCATCTGCTCCGATGGAGCGGCCAATCTCGACCAGCTTTCTCCCAGGTGTGCCGGGGCCGGGCGAATTCTCATCTGGCTCTGCACGGTCTTTTATCTCGGAGCGGTCAACCACTTCCAGGCCGTCAGCGTTACTCTTGAGAGCGGATGACAACTGGTCGGCGAGCCACGTTCCCAGGGGATGGATTTCCTTTTGTGGACCGCGGAGATCCAACACCACGACACGCTTTTTTCCCGCATTGTCGAGCGACGTCGAGAGGCGGCCCGCCAAATCCACAATCGCCGGAAGAACTGAGGAGCTTGTGGCAGTGGCCTGAGACTGCGCCACCACCGGCAGAGAAACAACAAGCCCGAACAGCAACATCATCCGAAGCGTGGGATTCATGGGGCCTCCCGATTCTGTCGCCGCGGCTTATAAACAAAGCCGCTTTCACGCACAGCGTGTCCCC
>DATKEV010000103.1:0-76244 GCA_035511855.1 Candidatus Udaeobacter sp. | reverse complement strand
CCCTGCAGGATCTGCTCGCGCGAATGAATGCCAGCCCGAGCCTGCGGGTCATCGTATTCGAAAGCGCGAACCCAGAGTTTTATCTTGCCCACTTTGATTTGACCGGCAATATAGGGAACATCATGACTGCGGTCGGGGCTTCGGGTCTCCCGATCCTGATGGATACGTTCGTGCGTCTCACCAAGTCTCCGGTGGTCAGCATCGCGAGGATCCGAGGTTGTGTCCGGGGCGTGAGCAGCGAGTTCGTCCTCGCCTGCGACATGCGCTTCGCATCGCGCGAGAACACGCGACTCGGCCAACCCGAAGTCGGGGTGGGAGTGCATCCCGGCGGCGGCGGTACGGAACGTCTTCCACATCTGGTCGGTCGCGGTCGGGCGCTCGAAATTGTTCTGGGCGCGAACGATTTCGACGGCGACACCGCGGAACGATACCGATACGTCAACCGGGCACTTCCAGACGCCGAACTGGACGGCTTCGTCGACGCTCTCGCGCGCCGGATCGCTTCCTTCGACCGGCGTGCCATCGCCGCCGCGAAGAATCTCGTCAACCATGTCTCGTTGCCGTCCGCCGACCGGCTCCTCGCCGCCATCACTTCTTTTGAGACCGCGCTGACTTGGCCTGAAACGCAGCAGCGAATCCAAGCTCTATTAAAGCGCGGACTCCAACGAGACAGCGACTTCGAAGCTCGCTGGCCCGAGGTGCTCGGCACGCTGCTTGAGACCTAGTCACTGTGTGGCGATGCGCAGCCTCGCCGAGCTAATATAGCCGTTCCGGGTCGAGATATCGCATGCGCACTCGATGCCCAGAGGAGACAAGCCATGTCCTACACCATCTCGACCTTGCTGATCCGCAATCTTCGTGATGTCTTCGGTGAAAACGATCCCGCCCGCCGGCGCGCCGCCATCGACGAGATTTACACTGAAGATTGCGTTTTCTACGACCCCAGCAAGGGAGTCTATCGTGGCCGTGATGAAATCGACCGCATCGCGGGCGCGATCAAAGCTACTCACCCTGAATTCCGATATCAGCCAATTACCGAGCCTGCGGAATCGGGCAATGGCGGGCTGGTCCGCTGGGTATCGGGCCGCCCGGGTGAGGCGCCAGCTTACGCCGGGACTGATTTCATCATTGCCCGGGACGGCCGGATTGCCGCCGTTTGTCTCTCTTTCGACAAGCTACGGTGAGGTGGACTCTGCCGTGCGACGTCCTATGCTTAGGATTGGCAAACGGCGGGAGGAATATTTCGCGGTCGCTCAAGCTGCTTTGCCTCCACCAACTTTACTCAAGCAAATGACTTAGCACGCTAATCAGAGGCCGTGCTTAGCGGACTCGAATACGACTCTCTCAAGGGCTCGAGCTTTGGCCCGTGCGGCCCTTTCTTCTCGATTCCTCGGCGGTGCGCTCGTTTCAAGGGAATGAACGAGACGCGCCGAGACCTCGGCTATTTCATCGACAGCCGCCAGGAACGAGGCTTCATTGGCTCTCGACGGTTTGTTGAAACCGCTGATTTTTCTGACGAACTGGAGAGAGGCAGCTCGAATCTCTTCAGCGGTGACGGGAGGATCAAAGTTGAAAAGCGTTTTGATATTCCTGCACATTTTCGTGGTACCTCTTTGGTGACCGAGATCATGTGCTGCTAGCGGATCTTGCCTTCGAAGAAGCGAGGTGCTGTCGGGCGTAACCACACCAAGGGCTCGCGGGGTCCAGGGTGACATACGCTTGCCAATGCCGCTGCGCTTCGTTCTGCGCGCCCAGCTTTTCACAAACAAAGGCCAGGTTGTAGTGGGCGTCGGGATAGCTTGGATCCAGCCGGACAGCATGGCGGAGGTGCAATCGTGCCGCTTCCAGTCTGCCGACTTCTTCCAAAACGCTCCCCAGATTGAAGTGGGTCAGAGCGTTTTCGGGATCCGCCCGCAGAGCGCGCTCAAAGTACTCGGCCGCTTTTTTCAGATTTCCTTCCTCGTAGCAGAGCGTTCCGCAATTGAGCAAGGCGTCGAGCTTTTGGGGGTCAATGCACAAGGCATGATCGTACGCATCGATCGCTTCGGCCCTGGTCTTTCCGTCGGCTTCATATTCCAGGGCCGTGGCGAACCAATCGTCCGCATTGCGCCCGGCTATCACACGCACTTTTTCGCCAAGCTCGCGAATCTCGAAATTCAAGACGAATTGGCCCGACAGCGGTTCCAGCCGCGCTCCCTCGTTTTCAACAACAATGTCCTTTCCGTCGGAAAGAACACGCAGCTCGGCCAGGGGCGCGTGGACATGGGCAAGTTTCTCACGAAGCACGGCAAGCGCTCGCCGCAGACGGTTGGCGGGCACTCCATTTTCAACCAGCTGCTTTACCGTGCGCAGGCTAATTAGGTCGCGGAAATCGTAGAAGCGGTTTCCCTGCTCTTTTTGGGGAGAAACGAGGCGCAAGCGGTCCCAATAATCCAGCTGCTTCCCGGTCAAACCCAGAATGCGCTGGACATCCTCAGTGCTGAATCTGTCCGTCGCGTCCATCGGAAATTAGCCGGCTACCTTCTTTCCTGCCCTCTTCTCGACGGAAGGAACTGCCTGCAACGCTCGAGCTGGAGGTTTCTTGCCCACTGCCGCCTGCGCTGCAGGCGCGGCCGTCGCGGCTGGAGCTTGCTTTTCCGCGAGGCTCTTCTTGAGAGCTTCCATCAAATCGATCACCGGAGCCATATGCGGCTGGGCAACTTCGGTCACTTCCTGGCCTTTGAGCTTGGCAGCGATCATCCCCCGAACATTCTCTTGATACTCGTCTCGATATTTTTGTGGCTCGAAAGGAGCCGCAAGACTCTCGATGAGCTGTCGTGCGAGCTTCTTCTCCTGTTCTTTTACTTCGATCTTATCGGTCGGAACTGACTCGGCAGCACGAATCTCGCTCGAATAGAACATCGTGTGCAGTGTCATGCCCTTGGTCCCCGGCCGAACAATCACGATGTGTTCCCGCTGATGCATGGTGAGCTTTGCGATGGCTCCGTATCCGGACTCTTCCATGGCCTTCATAAGTAGTTGATAAGCCTTCACCCCAGCGTCTTCCGGGGTGATGTAGTAGGAAGAATCGAAGTAAAGCGGATCCATCTCATCCAGCTTCACAAACTCCAGAATCTCCATCACGCGCGCCGAAGAAGGCTCGATCTTGTCGAGCTCCTCTTCGTTGAACAGCACGTACTGATCCTTTTCGTACTCGTAGCCCTTCACAATCTCGGACCGTTCTACGTTGCGATTGCAGACGGGGCAAAACAACGGCTGCTTGAGACGCGAATGGCACTCTTTGTGGAGCTGGTTGAAACTGATTCGTTCACCGCGGGCCGCGGCGAACATGCGGACGGGCATCGAAATCAGGCCAAAAGTGAGGTGCCCTTTCCAGACAGTCGTGGCCATGTGGAGACTCCTCCCGTAGCAGCCTTGGGACTTTGTACGAGTTCTTAAGATTAGCCGTCCACCGGACAAGAAGCAAGACGATCCAGGCCCGCTAGTGTCCTAATCTCATCCTCCTTTGGGTTCATCCAGAGCGGATTCCAAACTCGTTTGGGAAAAGTCCGCTTCCCGAGTCCCATGCATTGGCCCGGAACCAAGTGTTAGTTGGTTCGTGGATTGTTTACTCGCCACCGGAAGGGCCGGAATTCTCGAAGCTTGCTAAAATCACGCGCGTTGGCAGTTATCACTGTCATTCCCAGGCGGCCTGCGCTCATCGCAACCAGCGCGTCATTGGTCAATCGCCCCTTTCCTATTTGCTCGTAATCGTACTTTGCGGTCAGGCGAGCGAGCGCTTTCCCAGTCTGAGTCGAATCACTGAGATTGGGGACCAGGATCCGTCCGGCTCTGTCGAAATCACACTCCAACCGCTCCACAACATGCCGATTGCGCACAGTCACCCCGGCGTAGAGCTCCTCGAGTACGACCGAGCTCAGCCATACCGGTTCACCGCCGGCGATTCGTCTAAGACTTAGCGCTGCGTCGTCCGCGAACCGCAGGGCCGTAATGTAAATCGATGAGTCGATAAGCACCGGCGGCATCTAGTCTTCCACAGTGCCGTAGACGTCTTTGATGTCAATGCCGCTTATCACGAAGCGCTCATTGGCTTCCACCGCCAACCGGTTCCTCTCGTGTTCGGAAATCACCAAATCTAAGGCGCGATTGTCCGCCCATACAAAAATATCACGCGTGTACACAGAAACATAATTTGTGAACATTAAGACACTCCACCACAGTGGCGGTAACGTGTGGTCCAAACATTGACGGGAACGGAGTCCCAGCAAGCGAGAAGAAGGCGATTTTAAAGGCAGGCCTGCGGCCCACGGAAAAGTCTGGGATAGAATGCCTCCATGACCAAGCTCGAAGAATACCGGCGAAAACGTCGCTTCGACCGAACGCCAGAACCGTCGGGGGACGTCCCAAAAGCGGAGGGAAGAGAGATTCCTCGCTCCGCTCGGAATGACGGGATTGCGGAAGGCAAGTCTGCCACGGCAGGCAAAAGAACGCGACTGCCGAAGCCGAAACTGCCACAGTTGGAAGTCCGCCCCGGGGCCGAGCATGGCGACACGTTCGTAGTACAGAAGCACAGAGCAACGCGGTTGCACTATGATTTCCGGCTGGCGATCGATGGGACGCTGAAGTCCTGGGCTGTCCCCAAGGGACCGTCGCAGAGCCATGCCGACAAGCGGCTGGCAGTGCAGACGGAGGATCATCCGCTGGACTACGCCAACTTCGAAGGGAAAATTCCTGAGGGCAACTACGGCGCCGGAACGGTAATGGTGTGGGATCGAGGCACGTTTCACCTCGAGGGAAGCGGGGACGCGCTGAAGCAACTGGCCAAGGGCGAGATCAAGTTTTGGTTGAACGGAGAAAAACTGCACGGGAGCTTCGTGCTGGTCAGGCTGAAGCATAGCGAAAAAGGCAACGAATGGCTGATGATCAAGCACAAGGACGCCGCTGAGGACTCCGCTTGGAACATCGATGAGCACAAAGGCTCCGCACTGACTGGGCGCACGCTCGAGGAAATCAAGGAGGAGCTGCCGCCAAAGCGCGGGCGAATTCCTATCCATGCATCGGAAGTGAGCGGCACGCGCAAGGCCGCGATGCCGTCGCGCTTGGAGCCCATGCTTGCTACGCTGGCCGAGCATGCTTTTTCCGATCCCAGCTGGCTTTTTGAAATCAAGTGGGACGGCGTGCGGGCGCTGGCCTGGGCTGATGAGGGAACCTTGACGCTACGCTCCCGCAATGCAATCGACATCACGAAACGCTATCCGGACCTGGCTGGATTGCCCGCAGAGCTTGCCGCGCGGCAGGTGATTCTCGATGGAGAGATTGTCGCTTTGGATGAACGCGGGCGCAGCGACTTCGAACGCTTGCAGGAGCGCATGCACGTCCGCGTTCCCAGCGAAAACCTGATTTCGCAGATACCCGTCATTTACTACTGCTTCGACCTTCTGTACTGCGACGGATATGACCTGCGCCAAGCGCCTCTCCTCGAGCGCAAGCAACTGCTGGAGAAGCTGTTACGCACCTCCCACCGGCTTCGCTATTCCGACCACCAGGTGGAACACGGAGAAGAGCTATTCAGGGTGGCAGAAGAAAACGGGCTGGAAGGGATGGTCGCGAAACGCATCGACAGCCGATATGCTTCCGAAAGAAGTGCGAGCTGGCTCAAGCTGAAGATCACAAAGACCGTTGATGCCGTGATTGGCGGCTGGACGGAGGCGCGCGCCGCCGCCCTCCCCTTGGGCGCGCTTCTGCTGGGACTATACGAGGGTAGGCGCCTTCGGTTCATCGGCCACGTCGGCAGTGGATTTGACGCGAAAAAGCTGGAAGAATTAAACGGCAAGCTGAAAGAACTGGCATCCTCCACTTGTCCGTTCGACGCCCTGCCCAAAACGAACGAGAAGCCCTCGTGGGTCTCTCCCTCGCTGGTCGCGCGGGTCAAGTTCAGCGGATGGACACAGGAGCACTCCCTGCGCCACCCTGTTTTCCTCGCGCTTCGCGAGGACGCGCGTGCGATAGATTGCCAATGGGGGAACGAGGTCGCGGCTGCCACTGCCGCGCCAACCGTAGTTCAGGCCCCCCAAGTTGTGGGCCGAGTGCTCAACACAAAAGCTCAAATCGAAACCGAGTTGTTCAAGGGCCGCTCGGAAACCATCTCCATCGACCTCGACGGCAAACGCCTGCGGTTCAGCAACTTGAACAAAATCTATTTTCCCGAATCCGGCTACACGAAGCGTGATCTACTCGCTTACTATTACCGTGTGGCCGATTTCATCCTGCCCTTTCTTCGCGATCGAGCCTTGGTTTTGCGCCGCTATCCCGACGGAATCAAGGGACAGGCTTTTTTTCAAAAGGATTTGCGCGAGGGCGTACCCGAATGGTTTGCAACGGTGCCGCTCGACTCCGAAAAGCGCGGAGAAGAAATACGCTACGCCACCGCCAACGACCGCGCTTCCCTTCTGTTTTTGACCGGTCTCGGCTGCATCGACCACAACCCCTGGTCCAGCCGCCACTCCGATCTCGAGCATCCCGACTACTTTTTCTTCGACCTCGACCCTTCGGAGGGCACGGACTTTTCCGTGGCCGTCACGATTGCTCAAGCTCTGCACAAAGAGTTGGAAGAATTGCAACTATCTAGTTTCCTGAAAACCTCAGGAGCAACTGGAATCCACCTGTATATTCCCGTTGAGCCTGTCTACACCTACGAGCAGTTGCGAACGTTCGCGGAGATCGTCGCGCGCACCGTAGCCACCAAACACCCGAATCTCGTAACCAACGAGCGGTCCGTCGCGCGCCGCCCCGCTGGCCGCATCCTAATCGACGTGCAGCAGAATGCTATGGGCCGTCCGCTGGCTGCTCCCTATGCCGTCCGGGCATTTCCAAAAGCGCCTGTCTCTGCGCCTATTTTGCCGCGCGAACTGCGGGCCAGCCTCCGGCCCGAAACCCTGAACATCAAGACCATCTTTGCGCGGCTCAAAGACCAAGGCGATCTCTGGGCCGATTTCTGGAAGCGGCGCCAAAGACTAGAACAAGCCATCGAACTTCTCAGCGGTCGCATGCCGGCGAGAACCAAGAAGGCGCCTTGATCGCAAAGCGCGTGCCGACCTTGGCATTTTCGGGGCGTGGTGGTTGTGATTAAATACCAGGAGAAGGAGGTGCCCTCATTCCTCGCGCGGGCCAGCTCCGTGTCGGAACTTCTGGATACTCCTACAAAGAGTGGAAGGGAAACTTTTACCCGCAGAAGCTTCCGGACCGCGAAATGCTCAGCTTTTATGCGGCGGAGTTCTCCACGGTCGAGATCAATCACAGCTTTTATCGCATGCCGACAGAGAACTTGCTCCTGCAGTGGGCGAAAATTGTTCCGGAAGGCTTTCGCTTCGCCATGAAAGTCAACCAGCAAATCACGCACATTCAAAGGCTCCGCGCCTGCGAGAGCACTCTGAAACGATTCCTGGAAGTCGCCAGCGTTCTCAACGACGGCGACCACCTGGGCCCCATCCTCGTGCAACTCCCGCCCACTTTCAAATTCGATCGTCCCCTGCTGGAAGACTTTCTTGCTCTTCGACCGCCTGCTTTCGCTTTCGCCTTTGAGGTCCGCCATCCGTCCTGGTATACGGAGGAAACCTACGCCGTTCTTCGAAAGCACGAGACCGCGCTTTGCCTCTCTGAGACCGAAAAGCAAACACCTCCCGACGTGCTCACCGCCGGTTTCACCTACGCCCGCCTGCGTCTCGAGAACTACACTCCGAAGCAAATCACGGCCTGGAGAAAACGCTTCGACGACTGGCTTGGCCAGGGCTTGGATGTGTACGCTTATTTCAAACACGAAGATGGTGGTAAAGCGCCAGCCTACGCTAGCAAGCTCCTGGGAAAATCAAACTGAACGCGCCCCCTCTTCGCCGCTCCCCTAAGCTCGGTGCTTGCCGGTTGAGCTATGCAAAAGAAAGTCGCGTTCCGTGTGAAATTTCTATATCTTTTCAGCACCGAAAACCCGGTGCCGCGAATCGAAAAAGACAAAGGAGTCTCTTTGGTCAAAAAAGCACTCTCGACTCTCCTCCTTGCCGCGTTTGCATTGGCGATCGCGCCCGTAGCGCGCTCCCAGGCTGGACCTGTCGAAGGTGGCCACGAAGTTCAAATCTGGACCGGTGGTGGTCACGGAGTGAACGGCAGCCAGTCCGGCGATGGTATTTGGAATCTCGGCTTGCGTTACGGTCTCGTTCTCACGCGGTCGCACGGCCCCGGCTTCCTCCGCGGCAGAGTGGAATATGCTGTGGAAGCCGTGCCGGCTTTCCTGGTTGTGCAAAAAACGAATACGGCTTACGGCCTCGGCGTAAATCCGTTTGCGTTCAAGTGGTTGATGGCTCCGCGGAGCAGCGTCATGCCCTATTTCGAAGTCGGCGGCGGCACGCTGTTCACCAACACCAAGGTGCCCGAGGGAACTTCGCGAATCAATTTCACGACCACCGGAGCCTTGGGGCTGCATTTTCTACGCAGCAAGTACAACATCAGCACGGAAGTGCGCTTCATGCATATTTCAAACGCCGGCCTCGCGACGCCCAATCCCGGCATCAATACCATTCAGTTTCGGCTGGGCTTCGGCCGCTTCAGCCAAAAAGAATAGTCATGAAAATTTCAGCTTGAGAGCAACAGATGAAAATAATCGGAATCTTTATCGCGGTAATCCTTTTGCTCGTTGTTGTCGCCATCGTCCGTGGTATGCGCACCGGGGAAAGGGCGCCCGCTTCGGGGACCCTTGCGCCGGAGTTCACCTTGAATTCGCAGGATAACAAGCCGGTAAGCTTGCGCGACTTTCGCGGCAAATGGGTGGTGCTCTACTTTTATCCGAAGGATTTCACCGGCGGCTGCACCATCGAAGCACACAATTTTCAGCGCGATCTCGAGCGGTACGAGCAGAGAAACGCGGTGATCCTCGGCGTCAGCGTTCAGGACGAGAACAGCCACCGGAAGTTTTGCACCAAGGAAGGACTCAGCTTCAAGCTGCTCGCCGATACCAAATATGCTGTTTCCACTTCGTACGATTCGCTGGTAAATCTCGGCGTCACAAAACTTTCCACGCGTCACACGTTTTTAATCGACCCGGAAGGCCTCGTGCGCAAAGCCTATTTGAACGTCGATGCCGGCAAACACAGCGCCGAAGTGCTCGCGGATCTGGCGGAGCTTCAGCAGGCCCGCGCCGCAAAGTAGTCGCTTTTCTGCTGAGCACCCGCGCCGGAAGAAACGTAAGATTCGGAATTCCGTCTCAGTTTCCACAAGCCGGCTCCGCAGCCAAATCAGGAGATTGCGGCAAGGTTCGAAGATTGTTCTTCGTCAGCAGCTCGTTCAATGCCGCGGCATCTTTGTTCTTGAGTTCTTGCCAGGCGCTCGCCGCTTCGTTGAAGCCACGGCAAATCCGACGGTACGCCGCGAATGATTCTTCCGACGGCGCAAAATCCGCGCCGTCCACCAGCGCCATGAGCGCGGTCAGTGTCTCATTCACGGCCATGAAGCTGGCCGTTTTCGGCGTCTCCAGGATTGCTGTTGCCTCTCCGGCCAGCGCAGCCGCCTTGCCGTCAAGCGCCGTGGCCGCTACCGCCAGGGAATCCTCTTTCGCACGCTTCAACAGGTCCGCAAGCCGCGCGCGCAGATCTTTCACTTGTTGATAGCCGGAGAAGTTCCGCGCCAGCAGCGCCGAAATCTTCAGTTGCAGCTCCAGCGAGCTCTCCAGTTCGTGCCGCGCCACGTTGACTCGCGGATCCATCTTTACTTCGAGCGGCTGCCGCAGTGTTTGTCCCCCGGCTTTCAGCCGCACCTCGTACCTCCCCGGCATGACGAGTGGGCCTTCCGGTGGAAGCGGCGTCGATCCCACAATCGCGGCAATCGGGTAGTTATAGGGAGATTGCACGTGAACCGCCGGGGGATTCTTGTAGCGCAAATCCCAAACGAAACGGTGCATCCCCGCCGCTTTCGAAAGTGGTTCCGGATGCGCAAGCCAATATTCCGCAACGAAAGGAAGTTCTTCGTTTTCCTTCGGCTGCGGCGCGCTCGAGTAACTGTGCACCAGATTTCCGTCCGTGTCGTAAATTTCGAGTTGAATGTCGTTAGTCGAATTCGCTGCCAAAAAATAATTCAAGATCGCGCCATCGGGCGGATTCTTTCCCGCTGGAATTTCCGGGGGCAACGGGGTGTCTTGATTCTCGTCTCGCCGTACGCGAATCGCGGTTCTCGGCGCAAACAAATGCGCTCCCAAAGAAGTCATGCCCGCATTCAACTGTCGAAGCGGTGTAACGTCATCAAGAATCCAGAACGAGCGTCCATAAGTGGCCGCGATCAAATCGTCCTGCTCGATGGCCAGATCGTGGATGGCAACAACCGGCATGTTTAGCCGCAACGTTTGCCAATGATCTCCCTCGTCGAAAGACACATAGACGCCTTCCTCAGTTCCCGCGTAGAGCAGTCCCTTGCGCACGGGGTCTTCGCGGACCACCCGCGCGAAATCGGTCTCGCGGATGCCGCTGACCGTTTCCTGCCAGGTCTGGCCGAAATCGTGCGTCCGAAAGATGTGAGGATGCAGATCGTCGAGGCCGTTGCGGTCCACCGCCGCGTACGCCGTGCCCGCCTCGAAATGCGATGCTTCCACGATGCTCACGGTGCTCCACGTCGTCACCGCCGGCGGAGTCACGTTTTGCCACGTCTTCCCGGCGTCTTTCGTGAGCTGGATATTTCCGTCATCTGTGCCTACCCAAATCACAGCCTCTTTAACCTCCGACGGCGCGATCGCCAAAATCGTCCCACGCGCCTGCTTCGCATCCTTTTCATCCGGACGGACGCGCGTGAGGTCAGCGCTCACCGCTTCCCAGCTTGTTCCCGCATCCGTCGTTTTCAATAGGAATTGCGTTCCCAAATAAAGCAGCCGGGGATCCTGCGGCGAAAATGCCATCGGAATCGTCCAGTTGAAGCGGTACTCGCTGCCAAACGAAACCGCCGCCGGCGAAATATCGCGCACTTGCCCCGTCGATTTTGACATCCGCACGACGCTCCCGGCCGGCCCGGCGTTGTACACCACGTCCGGGTCCAGCGGATCAGGAATCGTATAGCCACTCTCTCCGGGCCCCACGGGAAACCAATCTCGCTCGGTGATTTGTCCGTTGTTTCCGCGGCTGGCGATGCCCGCCGTCCCGCTGTCTTGTTGCGGTCCGTAAATCCAGTATGGATAGCGGTGGTCTGTCGCAAGCCTGTAAAATTCCCCCGTCGGCTGGTTGTACCACGTGCTCCAGGACTCGCCGCCATTCAAGCTGATGGTTGCTCCTTGATCCACTCCGAGCATGATGCGACTCGAATTCGTCGTCGGATCGATCCACATGGTGTGGTAATCATCGCCGCCCGGCGCGCCCTTGATGGCAGTAAAGTTGTGTCCGCCATCCATCGAGCGGTACAAATTTTGCGAAGGCACATAAACCACGTCGGGATTCTTCGGGTCGACAAATATCTCGCTCATGTACCAGAAGCCCGTAATGCGCGGGTCGTCCGTCGCTTTTTTCCAGCTTGCCCCTGCATCGTCGGAGCGAAACAAACCGCCATTCTTCTCTTTGGCCTCAAGGATAAAATAGACGCGCTGGCCCTTGGTATTCGGCGCCACGGCCACGCCGGACCGTCCCCAATCTCCCGAGGGCAAGCCGTTCCCGGTGATTTGCGTCCAGGTAACGCCTTCGTCTGTAGACTTGTACAGCCCGCTTCCCGACCCGTACGATGTTCCCCTTTGCCCCGGCTTTCGAATCCCGTGCCACAACGTTGCGTAAACCACGCGCGGATTCCCTGGTTCGAAGCACAGGTCGACGGCTCCTGTGACGTTGTCCTTGTACAAGACTTTTTTCCAACTGCGGCCGCCGTCGGTCGATCGATACACGCCGCGTTCTTGGTGTGGCCCAAAGGTATGGCCCAATGCCGCCACTAACACAATATCCGGGTTGTGCGGATCAACCAGGATTCGCCCGATGTGCCGCGTTTCAACAAGGCCCAGGTGTTGCCAAGTCCCACCGGCGTCCATGGACTTATAAACGCCATTCCCGTAACTAATGTCCGTGTGGGCGCTGTTCACTCCCGTGCCCACGTAAATGATGTTCGGGTTCGAAGGCGCAACGGCCAGCGCCCCAACCGGCGCCGATGATTCTTTGTCGAAAATCGGTTTCCACATGGTCCCCCCGTCCGTGGTCTTCCACACACCTCCGCCATCCGCGCCAAAATAATAGACAGCTGGATTTCCGGGAACGCCTGCCACCGCATTCACCTTCCCACCGCGAAACGGCCCGATCATTCGCCATTTCATGTCGGAGTAAAGCTGCTCCGGAATCTGTTGTGCCTGTGCGCTGCCAACCGCGAAAACTACGGCGGCGACGAAAGGTGCCCCCCTCTTTCCTAGCCGCACCAAAAAAGAAGTGTTCATCAATGTATCTCCCTGTGCGCGAGAGGATAGCTTGCCTGCTGCATCCCCGCAAAACAATTCAATGTTTTCAGAATAGGAGGAGTTCCCTTATCGGTTGGCCAGCAGTTTCAGTCCCCGGATCTGCATCAACCGCTCGTCAGCGGTCACCAATGTCAGGTCATAAACTTTCGCAGTCGCCACCAAGAACCGGTCAGCCGGGTCGCGACATCCCAAGATTGGGTATCGTAGTTCGTGGGCAATTTCCCAGTTCAATGGAACTTCAGTCAAACCCAACTCGAGCTTCGACTTCTTGAACATTCCTCATTCAATAAACGGTTTTTTTTCTCTGGCTTAAGGTCTGTCGTTCCCTCCGGAATCATCCGAGGGCGGAGCATCTGGTAACTTGTCCGGGTCCACGGGCGCAAGACCGGCTTTCCTCAATTCCTCATTCAGCGGCGCAATGCCTTGTCCCCGCAGATTTGTCCATCTCGAAACAAGCTTCATCAGCGCCTCTTTGAGTTCCTTATATACAGCAGTCGCCTGGGTCGTCGGAGCCACATCCGCACTATCAGCCACCGCCAGGATGTTTCCGAAATGCTGGTTCAGTGTCGAAAAGTTCTCAGGTTGCTTGCCGCTGGAGGGCAGCCCGAAGAAACTGAGCTGCACGGCTCCTTCTAGTTCGGCCGCCAGCTTGTCGAGTGCCCCAATCTTGTCGGCCAAAGCTCCCTTCCCTGCTTTCGCCGCCCGGTCCTTCAATTGCGCCCGCACCGATTTGATTTGCGAGAGCGCCTCAAAGCTCTCATTCATCCCGTCCACCGAGCCCATCTGCATTTCGAATTGTTTGTGCAAATCCTCCTGCGAACTCGTAATCCTCGGATCCATCCTGACAATCAGTGGTTGCACATAACTTTCCCCATTCACGGTGAGCTTCACCTTGTAGTGGCCCGGCAACGCCCAGGCCCCTAGCGGGTATTTCGGCGTGTCATGCACGATCGCCGCGATGGGAAATTCATGAGACAAGGAATCCGGCGGCGCGTAATGCGCATCCCAGACAAACCGGTGCATTCCCGCACTCGCAGAAAGAATTTGCGTCGGCCGCACCCAGTACATCGGAATCGGATGCTCGGCCGCAATCTTTTCCATCGCCTCCGGTTTGTCCGTGCTCGCATACCGACGCACCGGATGATCTTGCGAATCGAGAATTTCCAGCTCCACCGGCTGCGTTGCATCCGCCGCGAGGTAGTAGTTAATAATCGCCCCGTCCGGTGGATTTTTTCCTGCGGGCTCTTCCGGCGGCAGCGGCGTATCCGGATTCCGGTTCCAACGGAAGCGTATCGCTTTCTGCGGCGCGAAAAGATGCACACTTTCCTTTGCAATTTCCGCGTTCAGTTGCCGCAGCGGCGTAAGGTCATCCAGAATCCAGAACGACCGCCCATGCGTGGCGACAATCAAATCATCTCCATGAATCGTCAAGTCGCGCATGGAAGTGTGCGGTAAATTCAGTTGCAGCGGCTGCCAGTTGTCGCCATCGTCAAACGAAACGTAAACGGATCCTTCCGTCCCCGCGAACAGCAATCCCTTCCGTATGGGATCTTCCCGCACAACGTTCGAAGCGCCGCCCTCCGGAATACCCTTCGTAATTTCCGTCCAGCTCTTGCCAAAATCTCGCGTGCGATAAATATGCGCGCGCAAATCATCCAGCCGGAAGGAATTAATCGCCGCATACGCGGTTCCCGCTTCGAAATGACTCGCCTCGATAATCGAAACCTTGCTCCAGGGCTTCAGTCGCGGCGGCGTCACGTTTTGCCAGCTCTTTCCCCCATCCCGCGTAATGTGAATCAGCCCGTCGTCCGTCCCCGCCCAAATCGTATTCACTTCTTTGTACGACGGCGCGACAGCGTAGATCACTCCCCGATGTTTCCCCTTTTCGGGGTCAGCCGCCGCAAACGCGCCTAGATTCGCCGGTATTTCGTACGACTCTCGCGTCAAATCTGGGCTAATCACATCCCAGCTATTCCCCGCATCCGTCGTTTTGAAAAGCACGTTGGCCGCGAAGTACAGCGTGTGCGGTTCGAGCGGCGAAAACACCACCGGCAGCGTGCGCGCGTAACGATACTCGCCGCGGCGAATCGCTTCAGGCGTAACCTTCGCGAACTCGCTGATGTCCTGCTTCGTTCGCGTGAGCCAGTCACCATAAAGGATGTTCGGGTCGAGCGGGTCGACGGCGACATATCCGTACTCGAATATGCCGATGAGATGCCAATCGCGAAACGTGATTTCGCCATAGTCGCTGCGGCTCATCGTCGCGGCCGAGCCGCTCTCCTGTTGCGCGCCATAGACCCAATACGGAAAGCGGTTGTCCGTTGTCACGTGATAAAACTGCCCCGTCGGTTGGTTGTACCAACCGCTCCACGTCGCCCCGCCATTCACGCTGATGACCGCGCCCTGATCGCTCGAGAGCGCCATAATTTGCGGATGCTCCGTGCTGATCCAAATCCTCTGATAGTCGTCGCCCCCCGGCGCACCCTTGAACCCTACAAATGATTTCCCGCCGTCCGTCGATTTCCACGTCGTCGTATTCGCCACGTAAATCACGTCCGGATTGTCCGGCGCCACTGAGATTCCCATCGCTCCCGGTCCGCGTCCGCCGATGCGATGATCGTCGTTCACTTGCTTCCAGCCCTCCCCCGCATCATCGCTGCGATAAATCCCCGCGCCCTTCGTAGCCTCTGCCGTAATGTAAATCCGCTTCGAATCGCTCGGGGCCACCGCTATCCCTATCCGCCCCAGCCCCTCGCTCGCTCCCGGCAATCCCTTCGTCAATTGTGTCCATGTGTCTCCGCCATCGGTCGATTTATACAGTCCGCTCCCCGCGATATAAATGGATGCCCCGCTGCGCACTTCCCAGGGCGCTACGCGCGCCGCCCACAAAGCCGCATAAATCGTCTGCGGATTCGCCGGATCAAACACGATATCCGCTGCTCCCGTGTTTTCATCCTTGTAGAGGATTTTCTTGAACGTCTGCCCCCCGTCCGTCGAACGAAAAACACCGCGCTCCGCATTCGGCCCATACGGATGCCCCTCTGCCGCCACAAAAACTCGGTTCGCATCCTTAGGATCCACAAGGATCGCCGTAATCTGTTGCGCATCCCGCAATCCAAGATGCATCCACGTTTTTCCCGCATCCGTGGATTTGTAAATCCCATCGCCGGTCGCCAAATCCGGCCGCTGCAATCCTTCCCCGCTGCCCGCATAAATAATGTTCGGGTCCGACCACGCCACCGC
This sequence comes from Candidatus Udaeobacter sp., assembly GCA_035511855.1. Lineage (GTDB taxonomy): Bacteria > Acidobacteriota > Terriglobia > Acidiferrales > UBA7541 > Acidiferrum. The sequence goes on along the minus strand of DATKEV010000103.1, from coordinate 60,550 downwards.
CAGCGCCCCCACCGATCCGGTCGGCTGATCGTCAAAAATCGGATTCCACGTATTCCCGAAGTCCGTCGTCTTCCACACGCCCCCATTCACGGCCGCCATGTAGAAAACGTTCGGCTGATGTGGCACGCCGCTGATCGCCACCGTCCGCCCTCCGCGAAACGGCCCGATGCACCGCCAGCGCATTTCGGAATAGAGCTTCTGGTCGAATTGCTGCGCGTCCGTCGAAGTGCAGAAAATAGTTGCGACGATGATTCCAACGCTAAACCACTTCCCTACCGCACCGATTCGCATCCGAGTCCTCCACGAGAAGGGAGAGAATACTCTGGCTGCGGAAACGGAGCAATGCGCGAACTTCTCTTCCTTCCTTCACGGTTTACGGATCACGGACCTGCCCCGAGCTTCTCGGAGTCACGAGTCATCCCTCACGGCGCTTTCGTCGCGACCACTCCGATGTTCGCGATGTTGTCGCCCTTCTTCACGGTCGGCACAGCGTCCACATGCAGAATCACTCCCGCAACGGGGGCGCGCGGCTCCGCGATCGTCTTGCCAAAAAAGTCCGTCACCGTGCCCAGCTTCATTCCTGCTTCGACATAAGTTCCCCGCTTCACCGACGGATAAAAAATTCCCAGCCACTCCGCCGTCACGTCCACGAGCTTGTCCAGCCACACCGGATTCTCGATGGGCCGAGGCTCACCAGGCAGCATCTTCAGCGCGCGCATCGTGCTGAGCGTTCCATTCACCAGCAGCGCCAGGTCATCGGTTTCCACGGTGCCTGCGTGCCCAGCCTCCACGACAATCGACGGCTTGCCGCGCACCGATGCCGTATTGTCGAGATAGCGCGTCGCCGCAGGATCCGTCGGCCGTTCGCGCCAAATGATGATGTGATCCAGCCCAAACGCCAGCACCATCTGTTTCGAGATTCGATCCTGCTCTTCCCTGCCCGTCGGAGCCCAATACGCGTACGGCCGCAGACTCTCGTCAAGGTCGCCGCCGTGGTAGTCAATCAAGTAGTCGCAGCGATCCACAATTTCCTTAGTGATTAGCAATGAAGCGCGCTCCGTCTGCGTGCCATCCGCCTTTCCTGGATAAAAGCGGTTCATGCTTTTCCCGTCGACCGGATTCACGTGCGGAACTTTCTGCTCGAACGAAGCAATGTTCACCAGTGGAACGAGAATTACGGTTCCAGTGATTTGCGCCGGGTCGAGTCGATCAATGAGTTTTTCAATGGCGATGATTGACGCGTACTCGGTCCCGTGCGCCCCGGAAACCAGCGCCAGCACTTTCCCGGGCTTAGTTCCATGCACGACAACGACAGGTATGCTCGTAGCGCTATCCACCCCAGCAGGCACTTCGAGGTAGCCATTCACTTTTTGCCCTGCCGCCGCCGAAGCCGTCCCGACAGCAAAGTTTGTTTGTGCTTTGGCGCTTACGCCGAAAGTTACAATGGCCACTACCAGGATAAAGCGTTCAAGTCGAAGCATGAGACCTCCTCACCGCGCCGGAGGATAACGCGGGAGTGGGCCACGGGCAATCGAAAGAAAAGGAGGGCCGCAACTCTCCGACGATTCATCTGCCGAGTTAGCTTGCTGGCTTTGCGTCGGCGGAGGATTTTTCAACAGGCCTGGGGGACGCGGCATCGCCTTTGACGTAGTGGCCGTACCAGGCGACATAACGCTCTAGGCGGTCCTTGATGTGCGACGGCGTCTTGAACTCATGGTATTCACCGGGATAGACGACCAGCTCCGTGGGGCGGCCCAGCCGCTTCATTGCCTGGTACATCTGCTCGCCGCCGAGGATGGGAACGTTCCAGTCGATGTCGCCACCCATAAAAAGCGTCGGTGTGGCGATATTGGCAACCCTAAAAAAGGGCGAGACTTTTTCCCAGACGGCTTTGTTTTCCCACGGGTGCCCGAGCTCCGCTTCATAATCTCTCTGGTATTGGTCGTGGCCATAAAAACTGGTGAACTGTGCGCTGCCCGCGCCGGAGATGGCCGCCTTGAACCGGTTCGTCTGGGCAATTATAAAGTCGGTCGAAATCCCGCCGTACGACCAGCCACCCACCGCGAGCTTCTCCGGGTCGGCAATGCCCTGCTTGATGGCGTAGTCCACCATGGCCATGTCGTCCTGAAAATCTTTGTTGCCCCAGTCCGCCCAGATGGCTCGGGCAAATTGCTGACCGTAGCCGGTCGAGCCGCGCGGGTTCGGATAAAGCACTGCATATCCGTTCGCCGCAAAAAGCTGCGGAAGATGTGCGAATTCCGCGTAATAGGCCCACACTGGGCCCCCGTGCGGGCGCAGAATCGTGGGATATTTTCTGTCCGGAACATAGCCAAGCGGCTTGTAGAGATAGCCGGAAACGACCGTGCCGTCCTTACTCTTGAAATGCACGTACTCGCCGTGAGAGAGCTTCAGTTGGCTCATCAGGGAGTCATTCGCATGAGTGATTTGCGTCAACTTGCCCCCGGGAACGCCGTAAATCTCGTCGGGGTGGTCGATAGTAGCGACCTGGCCGACGATGGTGCCGTTTTTGCCCAGCGCGTAGTCATTGACCATCAGCCGACCCTCGATCGGCCGCTTGATTTTGCCCCCTGTGGCCGGAATCTGGCAAAGGTTCTGAGTCCCGTCGTCGTCAGCAATGAAGAAGATGAATTCCCCATCAGGCGAAAATCGCGGCAAGCTGACCATGCGATCGAAAGCCTGCGTCAAGACCTTAGCTTCGCCGCCTGCCACCGGAATGACGGCAAGATGTTTCGTCGCGTAGTCGAACAGGCGCGGCTCGAGCTGGGTAACGTAGGCGATCCACTTGCCGTCCGGCGACCAGGCCGGTGAGCTGTCGGCTCCGGGATTGATGGTGACTTGAGTGACATGCCCACCCTTGTCGGTGTTGTCCGCGGCGACCACCCAGACGTTCGAATCGTAAGTGGCATCGGGGTCCGGCTTCGAGCGGTTGCTGGTGAAAGCCAGCAGTTTGCCGTCTGGCGACCAGGCCGGCTCGGAATCGTCGTAGTCGCCGGAGGTGATTTGCGTGGGGCTCTTTGCCGCTAAGTCGAACAGATAGAGGTGCGTGCGGCGCCGGTCCAGGTAACCGATTTCGTCTTCTTTGAATTGCAACCGATCGATCACCCACGGTTTCTGGGCCTTGGGCTTTTTCTCTTTTTCGGAGCCGTCTTTATCTTTTTCTTCTTTTTCTTTGGCAGCTTCGATCTCCTCGGGACTTGGATCGCGAAGGATTACGACGAGGCGGCGGCTGTCAGGTGACCAGGCAAAGTCATCGACGTCCTGCGGCGTGTCAGTCAGGCGCTGGGCTTCTCCGCCGAGCCGGTTGATCAGCCAAACCTGGCTTTTGCCTTCGTTGCGGGCGGAGAGGAAGGCGATGAATTTGCCGTCGGGACTCCAGCGAGCATGGGAGGAGGAGACATTCTCCGCGGTCAAGGGGAGGGCTTCGCCGCCAGCCGTCGGAACCATCCAGATGCGGTCTTTGTTCTTGTCCTCCTTGAGAGAGGCGGTTTTAACGGTGTAGGAGGTCCAGTTCGAATCGGGACTGAGCTGCGGGTCACGAACCTCGCGGATCTGGAAATAGTCGTCAATGGCGATGGCGCGGGGTGCCGGGGCAGGTTGCTGCGAGAAAACCGACGGAGCAAGCACCAAAAAGGTAGAAAGAACCGAGGAACGCGAGACCAGCCTCATTCGAATGGACCTCTTGAGCGAATTATGAGTACACGAAAAGACGGCGCAGTCTACCACAGCCTCGGGGATAGACACCGCCAGTGCTGGACGGGAAAGCAGCAGCCGGTTGGCCCCCGGGGCGCTGCGAGACCGAAATGGGGGGCAGGCGTGGCTCGGGGGTGCGGCGCGGACAAGGAAACGGGAGGCCGGATCGGCGGCACAGCGCCGCGGCGCGAGCAGTACGGAAGTATGGTTGGCGAGGTGAAAAAAAACTCGTTCGCATGCATTTTTCTCTTGCATGCGGTGATGACTCCTGTATTCTCGGACTGCGACCTCGCTATTTTTCAGAGGTAACCGCGGCGCGGTCGGGGTCGGCGCGGCGGCGCGAGCGAGGATCGTTTAGGAGGACAAGAGTAAAAATTGAGTTCTATATCGCTTCCCGCGCAGCTTCCTTCCCGCACCATCTCCACAGCGAAAAAAAGAGTCGCCAAGCTCACCCTCTGGCCGCTTGTAGCCGCCACCTTCTTCATGGTGTCCGGCGGCACGTACGGCACCGAAGAAATAATTCATGGCGCGGGCTACGGCCACGGAATTCTGATTTTGTTGTTCCTGCCCGTGCTGTGGTGCTTGCCGACGGCGTTCATGATCGGCGAGCTTTCGAGCGCGCTGCCGCAGGAAGGCGGCTACTACGCGTGGGTGCGGCGTGGCTTGGGAAATTTCTGGGGATTTCAGGAAGCGTGGCTCTCGCTGGCGGCCAGCATTTTTGACATGGCGATTTATCCGACACTTTTTGTTTTTTACTTGAAGCAAATGGCGCCGTGGTTCGGAGTTGGGAATCACGGAATTTATGCGGGACTGTTTGTCGTGATTACCTGCGCGGTGCTGAATCTTGCGGGGATTCGCGTTGTGGGTATTACATCACTCTGGTTGTTCTTTCTATTGTCGGCGCCATTCGCGCTGGTGGTGGTGCTTGCGCCGCTGAAGATGGGAGCGCTGGCTGATTCGAATGCGGTACCGGCGGCGCCGGGTGTGGGCTTGCTCGGCGGCGTGCTGGTGGCCATGTGGAATTACATGGGCTGGGACAATGCTTCGACGATCGCGCAGGAAGTGGAGCGGCCGCAGAGAACGTACCCGAAAGCAATGATTGCGGCGGTTGTGCTGGTGGCGATGACGTACGTGCTGCCGTTCGCGGCGGTGTATTTGACGGGCACGCCGGCTTCGACGTTTGCGAGCGACGGGGCGTGGGCCACGGTGGCGGGAGCCATTGGCGGAAAAATCGCGGGATTCGAATGGCTACGATTCCTGATCGTGCTCGGCGGGATGATGAGCGCGTTCGGAATGTTCAATGCGCTGGTGATGAGCTACTCGCGCCTACCGCTTGTGATGGCGTGGGACGGCATGCTACCGAAGGTGTTTGGCAAGACGAGTAAGAGAACGAATGCGCCTTGGGTGGCGATCATCGCGTGCGCGACATGCTGGGGTCTGTGCCTGGGGCTGGGCTTCAAGCGGCTGGTGACGCTGGACATTATGTTGTACGGCGCGAGCTTGATGCTGGAATTCGTGACGCTTGTGGCACTGCGTGTTCGCGAGCCGGAATTGAAGCGCGAGTTTCGTGTTCCCGGTGGGCTGACGGGGGCGATCAGTTGCGGAATTTTCCCGCTGCTGCTCCTCGGCCTGGCGATGGTGGAGAGCGAGCACGAGAGCGTGCTCGGAATGAATGGGTTGCTCTTCGGGGCGCTCATTATTCTTTCGGGATTCGCGATTTATTTCGCCACGGGCCGGCACCGCCAAGTGAAGGCCCAAGCCGTGGTGGTCGAGGGCGTCGAACCAGCCTAGCCAACCTTCCACCAATTCACACGCAAGGGAGTTCGACCGGCGACTCCAGATTCCTTGGAGCCCTTTAGATTCCTCCTGTTGTGAACCGTCTACCGGGCCCAACCAAGACGCCGCTCTAGAGAAAGACGGATCGATATCCGAACAAAAAAAGGAAATGAAGCTAAGCTATAGGCTGGCCGACAACCTTGCCGGCTAGAACGTCGCGAACCTTGCCCGCCAAAATATTCAAGGAGAAAGGCTTCTGCAGGATGGTCCTATCCGCACCCACGAGATCTTGCTCGGCGACCGCATACTCGGCATAGCCGGACATATAAATCACTTTTATTTCCGGCCGCATGGCGCTTAGTCGAGAGACTAGTTCGCGGCCGCCCATTCTTGGCATCATCACGTCCGTGATCAAGAGATGGATGGCGCCTGGATGACGCTCAACAATCTGAATGGCTTCAACGCCATTGTTCGCTTCCAAAACGGTGTAGCCCTTGCTTTCCAGGAGGTCGCAGGTAAGCTGGCGAATCTCGTCCTGGTCTTCGACCACCAAGATGGTCTCGGTCCCCCGCGGAGCCGCTTCAGGAGTCTCTTGACGCTTGTCTGATTCGATGGCCTCATCGATCCGCGGCAAGTAGATCTTGAAGGTCGTTCCCTGCCCTGGTTCGCTGTAAACCCAGATCCAGCCCCCGCTCTGTTTGACCACGCCATAGACGGTTGCCAGTCCCAGACCGGTACCCCGGCCCAATTCCTTGGTGGTGAAGAACGGCTCGAAGATGTGGGCGCGCGTTTCGCTATCCATGCCCAGTCCCGTGTCAGTCACCGACAGCATGACGTACTTGCCTGGGCGGACGTCGGGATACCGACGGGCGTACCCCGCATCCAGGTGGAGGTTGGTCGTCTCAATGATCAGCTTGCCGCCTTCCGGCATGGCGTCTCGAGCGTTGACCGCCAAATTGAGGATAACCTGCTCGAGTTGACTTTTGTCGGCCTTCACGGAGCCTAGGGAAGGTTCGCAATGGATGCTCAATTCGATGTGCTCTCCGATCAAGCGCGGCAGCATCTTACCCATGTCAGTAAGCACGGCGTTCAAGTTGAGAGCCTTAGGATCGAGGACTTGCATGCGACTGAACGCAAGTAGCTGGCGTGTCAGCGAGGCAGCACGCTGAGCGGCTTTCTTGATTTCTTCCGCGCTCCTATAGATCGGCTGGGTATTGTCAAGACGTTCCAGCAACAGTTCGCTGAAGCCCTGAATGACCATGAGGAGATTGTTGAAGTCATGGGCCACCCCACCCGCGAGCCTGCCGACAGCTTCCATTTTCTGAGCCTGGCGAAGCTGGTTTTCCAGTGCTTTGCGTTCACTGACGTCGCGCAAGAACACCGTTGCTCCCCCCTCGAAAGGAAACAAACGGGCTTCGAAAGTGTGATCGGCCAAGGCGCCAGTAAAGTTCAAGTCTTGCAGCAGATCGCTGCGTCCGTCCTGAAGCGCCCTGGAGAGCGCGGCAGGCAAGGCGGAGCCCCAGAACTCCGGAACAGCTTCAAATAATGGTCTGCCCACAAACTGCTTGCGCGTGCGGTCAAAGATTCTCTCGGTCGCCTGATTGCAGATGGTAACGCGGCCATCGCGAGTGATGACCAGCATGCCTTCGTGGATGGATTCAATGACTTGGCGAAGCCGTGCTCCCGATTCCACCAGGAGGCGCTGCATCTTTCCGCGCTGGAACATGACCGCAAAACCGGCAAGGAAGAGCTGCGTGAGACAAAGAATCAGTATGACCTTCCACAGCAAACGATTGGAGGCCGCTTCCACTTCGGCGAGCTGCCGCTCGGCGCGTTGCTTATACAATTGGTTCAGCGATCGCAGATCATCCCGTACTTTGTCAAAACTAGGAACGCCTCCTTGCAAGTCCATGGTCACCGCTTCATCGATGCTCCCAGCCAAGATGGACCCGATCACCTCGTCACGAACCTGCAGATACATGGCCCAATCCCGTTTCAACCGCTCGCCCGCCTCCACTTCCTGGCGTGACGGAGCAGTTCGGATGTGCTCGGCGATCTTCTCCGACACGAGAGCATCGGCAGCACGAGACTGATCCGCGTATTTAACTTGGAGGTTACTGTCGGTGGTCGTAAGCGCGTACAAGCTGCTTCGGCGGGTCTCCTGGGCTTGATATTGCATTTCGCCAATGCGGTCCAGCTCCAGAGCAAGTGCGGAATACATCTGCCGAGTTTGATGATTTGCGACTCGCAGATCGCGAACGGCGATGATGCCAATGCCGATGACCAGCCCGCCGACCATCATCATGGTCAGCGCGAGGGCCCATCGATTCTGAAATAATCTCATCATGCCAGCTAGCTAAGAGTGTTTCACGGCATTTGCAGCCTGAGTCTGTACGAGGCTTCTCCTGGCGCGCGGCCGTCCACGCGAATCACTTTCACCGAATCGTCGAGTTCGTCCGCGCGCAGATAGCCAATCGCGCCGGACACATTGAAGACAAAGCGCTTCATGCCCTCGGCGCTGCTGAGAATCTTTGGCGGGCTCTGCGCTTCGCCCGTGAACTGTACCTGGAGCCAGTGCCGCTCAAAATCCCTTTCGGCCATGCCGTAGAGGGCATTCAGAACGAATTCTCTTTCCGGTGACCCGCGTTCACGCATCACGGTTGTGACTCTACGGCCGTTTGTCCAGCGATCCCGCTCGCCGAGAAAAACTTTCTGGAGTTCAATATAGGGAATGTTGTCGATGGGGTTCGACCGGTTGACGATGATAGCTAGATGATTTTGGAAAGAGGCATCGCGTTTGGCCGCGTTCTGAGCGAACGATTGCCGGGAGCCCAGTTCGGATCCGGTGGCACTGAGGAGTACCGCTAAAACCAAAGAAAAAATAAGCTTCTTGCGCACGCTGTGCACCTTTAGAAAGCGATAGCGAACTTCCACTGCAGGGAGTCTTTGGCTGCTTGTTCCCGCCTGCCTCTTCGCCCACGTTGTGGCTTGAGGGCCGCGTGTTCACGGGCGTCGAACACCCGTGAGAAATTGAAATAGGAAGAGGGCGTAGGTGGACACTTCGTCTGCTGAGGTCTTGATGACCGCACGGGATTCTCCCTTGCCGGGAAAGCTTAGGATGCCTGCTATACAAAAGATGCCATATGGGAGATTTCCGAGAGGAGAGCATTTCTCCAGTTGTGCGCAAAACGGAACAGTACGGCTTGGATCAGCAAAACAGAACTCATTGGCGAAACCAAAGTCGCGTCCCTTCGTACAGGGATCAAGCATATGGGCGCCACACAAGTACACTTCGGAGTTCTTGAATTTCCGCCGCACGGAGCCCTGCTAAGTATGCCGATCAGGACTTGATACGCAGGTAGAGACCGTACAGAGCCAAGCCAAGCCCACCCAGGAAGAGCAATGGCGTTAAGTAGTCGGTGACCAAAGGCAGGACAAAGACCGGCACTTCGAACGGCGCACTGTAGCCTGCGGCAAAATAGTGAATGACGGCGGCGAGAAACATGTAAAGCAAACCGTGGCGGATTTGAGCGCGACCGTCCGGCCCGCCCGGCCCGCTAACGCGCGAGAGGCGCACCTCGGGAACGGCTTCGCGGCAAAACGGACAACGATTGAGATGGGCGGCGAAAGGCCTGCCGCAGTAAACGCAAGTGCGTGTCGCCGCGGGCTTGGACCCAAGAGAAGCCATGCGTCCGTCGAGGCCCCCTAATAGGCTAGATTTGGGCGCTAGAAACGTCAAGGCGCTGGTCACAAAGAATCATCGTCAACTGGCAATTTGAATCAACTGGGGCAAGAGTGACTGGAGAGTGGTGACGAATGACCAGTGCAATTTTGAGCAGTGATTATTTTCTTTCGCGGCGGGCGGCAAGGTGTCTTTTTGCAAACAGATGAGTACAGCGGATAGCCGGATTGAGATTCGAATCGTGGTACAAAGCAGAGAAAGTGTCATATCGCCAATTTGGGAAGCTTGCGCGAATGAACGGTTCCTAAGCGGAGGAGAAGCGATGAGATACGCTTCCATCAAGATCGGCATATCTTCTCTTGCGTTGGTAGCAATTTTGTTTATGACGATTGCCGTAGTAATCTCGGCATCAACACAGGAGAAGAAAGGCGCGCAGCAGAATGGCGTGGATAACTCAAAAATGGGCCCGTACCGCGCCCTGGCACAACACATCTATGTCGATTTCCAGAAGGGCGACCTCGCGGGGGCCGCGGAGATGGCCCGCGTTCTGGAAAGACTCTGGGACAAAGCGGAAGACTATGGTGGAGATACCGCGCTGTCAAAGACGAATCGCAAATTGTTCGATGACATCGACAAAGCCATGGATCAATTCATTACTCCTTTGACCGAGGCGAAGGGTAAGGCACCCGACCCGGTCAAGTTCAAGGCCGCGTACAACGCGTACTTGGATAAACTGAAGCAGGCGGACTGAAATCAGAAGAGTCATCAGTTGTCGGTTCTCAGTTATCAGTAAGAAAAAAATGTCATGGAGTCACCCAGTCTCCGGGCCATATTGATTCCTGTATATTCGTCCTGCCTAACTAAGGCGCGCGAGTTTGCGCACAAGCAAGAGGTGCGAGGCAGGCTCCGGGCGTTGATGAAGACCCGAATTATGCCAGCGAACAATTCACTCCTGGCGCAGGGCCTCGATGGGATCAAGGCGCATGGCGCGGCGCGCGGGGATCCAGCCTGCCAATAAAGCAACTCCGAACAGCAAGAAAACAATGGCGAAGAACACACCGGGTTCCGCGGGACTCACGCCAAACAAAAGAGCTTGCATCATCCGCGTCATCAGCAATGCCGCCAGCAAACCGAAGCAGGTTCCCGCCAGAACCAATTGCAGGCCTTCCCGGAGCACCAGTGATAAAACGCTCCGCGGCAATGCTCCCAGCGCCATGCGAATACCGATTTCCTGGGTGCGCTGGCTGACGTCGTGCGCGAGAACGGCAAATAAGCCGAACCCTGCGAGGAAAACCGCGAGCACGGCGTAGGCTCCGGAAAGAATGGCCATGGTGCGAACGGGAGCGATTTGTTCCGCGAGGCGCGTGTCGAGAAGCGCGAGATTGTAGACGGGGAGCGTGGGGTCGAGTGACAGAACGGCGCTACGCAATGCTTCTGACACCGACTGCAGATCGGCGTGCGTTCGAACCGCTAGCGTCAGTCCTTGATTCGGGCGCTGGAGATAAGGGAAGTAGATGTCATATTGCGGCTTGAGGCCGTATGGCGTGATGCCGGCCGCGGAATCGTTGAGGTCCATGCGCTGGCCTTGACGCGCGTCGCGGGCGACACCCACCACGGTAATCCACGGAAAATTTCCTTCCGCGCTGCGCATGCGTTTGCCTAGGGGGTCCTGGTCGGGCCATAGTTTTTTCGCGACGCTCTCGCTGATCACCGCCACAAAAGGAGTGTCCAGCGTGTCTTGCCAAGTCAGCTCGCGTCCCTTGAGCAAGGGGATTCCTAGATTCGAAAGTGCAGCTGGATTCGTGCTGTGCCGGCCCATCATGAGTCGCGCGTCCGCGTCTTCGGGCGAGCGGCCCTCGGGATAAGCGATGTACACCCACGTCGCGCGGCCGAGCATGCTCGGTCCCCAGAGGGTCGCGGACTCGACGCCGGGCGTGACTTGAAGAGCTTCGACAAGCCGTTTGCCGAAGCGCGCGCGCGCCGCGGGCTCCCTGTAGCGGGCGGAACGCAAGTCGAGACGCAGGGTTAGGAGATTGCTCGTATTAAAGCCCAGGTCGGTGGAGGCGAGCTTGAGGAAACTCTCCACCATAAGTCCGGCGGCGGCGAGCAGAACGAGCGCGAGAGTGACTTCCGCGATGACCAGGATTTTCTGGCCGCGGCGGCGGCTCATGCCTTGGCCCTGGCGGCCGGACTGACTCAGCGCATCGCGAAGATCCACGCGGGAGCCAAGAAGAGCAGGTGCAAGTCCAAAGAGAATGCCTGTCAGTAGCGAAATCGCCAAAGAAGCGACAAGCGTAGAGTGCCACGCTTCCACGTGGAGGGATCCCGGCAAATGCACCAACGCCCAAGCGCGTAGCGCGCTCATGCCCCAGGCCGAGAGGATGAGCCCAGCGGAGCCCGCGAGTAACAGCATCAGCGAGTTTTCCAGAATGAGGTGCCGGGCAAGGTGCGAAGCGGAAGCGCCGAGCGCGGCGCGCACAGCGAGTTCTCGTTGACGCGAGAGCAGCCGCGCCAGAAGCAAGTTGCCGACGTTCGCGCAGCCGATGAGAAGCAAGAATGCGGAAGCGGCCGTCAGGAGCCACGCAGGCGCATAGAACATCCCTAAAAGCTGATCTTTGAGGGACCGTCCCACAAGTCCGTATCCACGGAAAGTTTCAGGATACGTCTGTTCCAGACGCTTCCCTAGCGCGTCAAGATCGGCGCGAGCATCGGCGACGGTGACCCCAGGTATTAGGTGCCCGATACCCCAGAGAATAGACCCAATGCGGTCCGTTGGATTCGAATAGCCCGTCATGGCGTAGGCCATGCCAAGCGGAATCCAGGCGTTCCCTTCCTCGCCGTACTCTTGCTCGTAAAGCGAATCGCGAAATTCTTCCGCCGTGACACCGATGACGGTGAAAGGACGTTCGTTCAGATGAATGTTGCGCCCGATGATGTCCGGCGCGCCGGAATATTGCCGCCGCCAAAAAGCGTAGCTGAGGACGATAACCGGATCGCCGCTTCCGACGCGATCCTCGCTGCCCTGGAAAACGCGTCCGAGCGCCGTGCGGACACCGAGCAAAGTAAAATAGTTCGGCGTGCAATAGGTGACGGCGAGCCGCACGGCCTGGCCGCCGTCCGTGATGGCCAAGGGCCCGCTGACCTGGTAGGCAGCAAGAGAGTCGAAAGATTTATTTTGCTCGAGAATGTCGCGATAGGTGGGGTAAGTGAACTGGCCTCCGCCTTCGGGGTAGCCAGGATAGGCTTGCGAAACATAAACCAACCGCTTGGCGTCGGGATAGGAAACGCCGCGGAAAAAAATGCTGCGCGCAATGCTGAACATGATGGTGTTGGAGGCGATGCCAATGGCCAGCGTGAGAACCACAGCGAACGTGAATTTCTTGGCCTTGAGAAGGATGCGAGCGGCAAAGACCAGGTCTTTCCAAAGAGAATCCATGGACACCTCCGCGAAACGCTGGAGTGTTAGACGAGCAAATCCGGTTCCAGAGAGCGGCGTGCTTATTGTTGTTTCGAAGGAACTTGAGTCATAAAGGACTTCTAAATCGGGCGGAGAGCGCCCGGATATGGGATGCGCCGTGGCGAAAACGGGCAACTGCCGTGGCCCGAACGGCGGCTCGCTGTTCTGCCGAATTCGCTTAAGGCCTTTACCAAATCGGACTACAGTTCGCGGAGAGCGCTCGAGATCGGAAGGCTCGCGGCGCGGATCGCCGGGGCCAACCCTCCCAGAACACCCATGAACAAAGCAAAGATAACGCCTTTAACGAGCAGTTCCGTGGTGATCTTGAATGCGAAGGCCATGTGCGAAAAAGTTTGCAGATTCATCGCCCCGGTGGTGAGCCCGTTCAGCGGAAGTACCGCGATGCAGCCGATCAACCCGCCCACAAACGAGATGAGCAGCGCCTCAATCACAAACGAGAAAACCACGGACGGCCCCCCGAACCCTAACGCGCGCATGGTGGCGATCTCCCGGCCACGTTCGGAGACCGCGGAATACATGGTGTTCAGCGCGCCAAAGACGGCGCCAATAGCCATGATGCCGGCGACCAGCCCTCCGAGCACGGTGATGAGGGTGGTCAGCCGGGTGGACTGCTTCGAGTAATAGTCAATTTCCCGCGATGCATCCACGTTGAGGCGCGGATCGGATGTGACCGCATCCTTTAATTGCCGCAGCGCGTCAGGCGACACCAGGTGCACGGTGACCGATTGGAAAAAAGTGTCCGGGCGGTTGTAAGCGGGCCCGAGCAGGTGTCCGTCGCACCAAATTTCCGAATCAAACGCGCTCCCACCTGCGTCAAAGACTCCCACGACTTTCCACTTGACGCTCCCGAGGCTGATGGTATTCCCCACGGTAAGCCCAGAATAGGAAACGTTGGCATTCTTCCCGACGACGACTTCGGTCAGCCCGGGCTGAAACATGCGGCCCTCGACGATTTTCACTTTATTCCGAATTTCCAAGACATTTTTAGATACGCCGCGAATCTGCACGTTGGCGTCCGTGCCTGTCGAGAGCAAAGGAATCGGAGCCACCAGCACGACTTCCGCAGTCAGGAGTGGTCCGTCGGCGCCGCGCGCGATTCCCGGCGCATCTTGAAGGATCTTCACTGAATCAATGCCCACCCCTCCGGTCATCTCCGAAGTGGCGCCGGCCCGCATAATGATGGCGTTGTCTTCCGAACCCGAAGAAACCAGCGTCGCGCGAAATCCCCGCGCCAGGGAAAGCATGGCCACAAAAACGCCCACGGTGCCCGCGATGCCGATGACGGCAACGATCGCCGAAGTCCAGCGCGCTTTGACGCTCCGCAAATTGTAGACGACCGGAATGGCCACTTCAGACCCTCCTCAGCGCGTCAACAACACGCAGCCGCATGGCGCCGAGGCCCGGCAGCAACCCACTGGCAGCCCCCACCAGCAGGGCGAATCCCAGGCCAAACGACAACATGGCCGCGGACAAAATCAGCCTTGGCAACAGCCCATTGAGCGCCACGCCCACAACCGGAATCGCCAGCACCGCCAAGCCCAGTCCGATCAGTCCCCCAATCAGTGCAATCACCAGAGACTCCGCGAGCACAAAAAATAGGACGAAGCGGTCCGTGAATCCGATGGCCTTGAGCACGGCAAGTTCGCTGGTGCGTTCACGAACGGAAATCGCCATGGTATTTCCGGTGACCAGCAGCAAAGTAAAGAAGACCACGCCGCCAATGGTTAGGATCAGGAATTCGATGTTGCCTAGCTGTTTGGCAAAACCCGCCTGGAATGCCGATTCGGTTTCGGTCTTGGTTTCCGTGGAGGAGTTCGCAAATCCCGTATCGATAGCTTTAGCGACGCGCACGGCGTCGTCCGGGTTCTCGAGTTTCAGGACGTACCAACCGATCGAGCCTTTTATGACCTGAGGAATGTTTTCATCAAAATATTTCCATTGCAGCCAGAACTGGCTCTCGTCACCGCCCGGATGGTCATTTGTGTAAATCGCATCGAGGTTAAACTCCCAGGTTTTCGTGGGGCCATACAGGGCATTTTTTAGAGGAATGCGGTCCCCCACCTTCCACCCAAAGCGCTTCGCGAGCGTGGCGCCGGCGACGGCGCCCTGGCGATCGTTCACAAAGTTTTTCCATTGTTCATCGGGAACTTTCATCTCCGTCATGACCTGCCGCTGATTTTCGACATCGATAACGAACTGTGGGAAGAAGTTCTTTTCATCCTGGTAAACGCCGCCAAACCAATTGTTATGCGTGACCGCCTTGACGCCTGGGATTTGCAGAATTTTGTCCCGATACGCGAGTGGAATAACCTGAATGAGACCAGCGCGGTTGATAATCACCAGGCGATCTGCGCCGGCCAGCTCCGTGCCGCGGCTGAACGCGCTCTTAACCACCGCCAGGAACGTGAAAAGGAAAAGCGCCACCGCAAACGAGCCGATGGTGAGGATGAGGCGGACTTTCTTGCGGAAAAGATTGGCGAAAACCAAGCGGCTGAATTTCATGCTGCACCTCCTGCCATGACCGGCTGGGCCGACTTGCCGCCTTCGATGAGCACGCCTTTCTCCAGGTGCAGCGTGGTGTGCGCACGGGCGGCCACGACCGGGTCGTGGGTGACCATCAAGATGGTCTTGTTGTACTTGCCGACAAGCTCATCGATGAGGGCCATGATTTCGTCAGCGCTCTTGCGGTCCAGGTCGCCCGTGGGCTCGTCGCAGAGAAGGAAGGTGGGGTCGGATACAATTGCACGAGCAATGGTGACGCGCTGTTCCTGACCGCCGGAGAGCTGGCGCGGGTAGTGATGCATGCGATCGGCCAGATTGACGACGCCGAGCGCGGTTTCGACGTGCTTGCGGCGCTCCGATTTCGAGAGCTTGGTCAGGAGAAGCGGAAGCTCGACGTTTTGATAGGCGGTCAACACCGGAATGAGGTTGTACATCTGAAAGATGAAACCGACGTGGCGGGCGCGCCAGTGGGTGAGCTTGCTAGCGGACATGTGCGTAATCTCGTCGCCGTCCACGGTAATGCTCCCGGCGGAAGGGACGTCGAGGCCGCCGAGAAGATTGAGCAGCGTGGTCTTGCCGGAGCCACTCGGGCCCATGAAGGCCACGAAGTCGCCCTTGTCCACGTCGAGGTTCAGGCCCTGCAGCACCTGAATTTTCTCGCCGCCGCGGCTGTAGGTCTTGTTCAAGCCGCGAACCTTGATGAGGCTCGAAGAACCACCATTTCCATCGACTCGGATCATTCTTTGCTCCTGCGGGACTGAAGTATTCGACGCTGACTAACGGATTTCGACTTTGTCACCTTCATGCAAACCCTGCGGGCCCTTAACCACCAGGGAATCACCGGGCGCGATGCCGGCCAAGACCGCGACTTCTGTGCCGCGATCCAGGCCCAGGCTGATGGCACGCCGTTCTAGCTTGCCGTCGCGAACCAGCAAAACGAAGGAAGTCCCCGCTTCGCTGCGCACGGCGCTCTTGGGAATAAACGCAACGGCCTGCGGGCCTTTGCCTTGGCCTTTCTCCTTGGCCACGGGCTTTTCGTCATCCAGGAAGGCAACTTTCACGCCCATATCCGGCAGAATCCTCGGGTCGAGTTTCAAGAAAGAGATGCGAACCTTGACGGTGGCCTTCTGGCGATCCGCGGTCGGAATGACGGTGCGGACTTTGGAAGGAATCTGCCAGTCCGGATAAGCATCGAGAGTTGCGGTGACCTGCTGATCGGGCACAACGCGGGCGATATAGGATTCGTTCACGTCGACTTCGATTTCATTGGATTTCATGTCCACAATCGTAGCGATGCCGGTACGCGTAAAGCCGCCGCCGGCGGAGTTGGGCGAGACCATTTCGCCGACCTGAGCGTCCTTGGAAACAACGATGCCGCCAAAGGGAGCGCGGATAATGCAATTGTCCACGGCTTGCTGGGCGACACCGATGCGGGATTCGGAGGCGGCCACCTGCTGCTTGGCGAGCTCAATTTTGGCCTTGAGGCTGTCTACGGCAGTTGTGGCGTTGTCAAGAGCCTCTTGGGTCTGGACGCCGGCCTTTTGGAGCTGCTCGGCGCGGTGCAGGAGAATCTGTGCATTCTTGAGCTGAACCTCATAGTCCGCGATCGCAGCGCGGGAGGCGTCACGATCGGCTTTGGCAGAGTCGAGCGAGCGCTTGGCATCAGAATCATCCAAAGTGGCAAGGAGCTGGCCCTCGGAGACAGGAGTGCCCTCGTCGAAGAAGACTGCCGTGACCCGGCCCGTGATCTTGGCGGCGATGGTTGCCCGGCGGCGTGGGGTCACGTAGCCGCTGGCGTTCAGGAGGGCCTGGCGGCCGCCCGCATCGGGTTTTGCGGCGGCCACGACTTCCACCACAGGCTTCTGGTTGCGAAACGCGAAGGCGGCGGCAACGATGATCGCAAAGATGAAGACCGGGATCGCGGCAATCAAGACGCGCTTACCCATCTTCGACTGGCTCCGCTGGCCGTCGTGGATGCGCAGCGAGCCAAGGTCAGGTCTTGCCGAAACTGGTGGAGTCGCCATCAGCGCCCCTGCTCCTTCAAATTAGTAAGCTTCATTTTACCTTACGGATTACAGTCTCTAAAAATTACAGATGTCGGAGGCCTTTCTGGGGTCACACCCATTCTAACGCGGCGGGGCGATTTTGGGGGATTAGAGTCGGCGTCCCCGAGGCTGTCTCGGATGGGCCTTGGAAGGATGGGTATTCGGGCGTTCCGCGGCGCGGGAGGAGAAGAAGGGCTGGGTTACGTGCTTTTTCGGCTCAAACGGGGGCGTTGGGTTGCAAAGCTCCCGATTGCAAGGCAAAGGGCTGTGCCTCGCCTGGTTTGTTCGCGGCCTCCCTAGTCGTGAATTAATAACCCAGGAGCCCGGCAAATGGCTCATGAACATCGCTCGCCCGAATTTCAGAGAACAAACGGCAGATCGCGCCAATTCGAATTATCTGGTTTAGATACCATTCGGAAGAAACCGGATACCTGAAATTTTGCTGCCGCCGGCAGGTTCAGATTTCCCAAAATTCATCCTTGACACGCTGGCTGGCAAGTTCTATTAAGGAGGTTCCGCGAGGCTCTTTCCCCACTCTATTCTCCCCGCGGATGGGGGCTGTATTTATGAACCCGACCCGCCGCGACTTCCTGAAGTTAACAACCATTGGTGGAGCTGCCGCCGCTGTCTTCGGATTCGACCTGAAGCCGGCCTATGCGCAGCTCCGGACACTGAAAATCGCGCGTGCCAGCGAGACACGCTCAACCTGCCCGTACTGCGCGGTGGGGTGCGGCACGATCATCTATACGATTGGCGATCGCGCGAAAAACGTGACCGCGCAGGTAGTGCACGTCGAAGGCGATCCCGATCATCCGACTAACCGCGGAACGCTGTGCCCGAAGGGTTCCTCGCTGCAGCAGGAGATCATGAACGACCGGCGCTTGCTGAAGCCCCTGGTGCGCCGGCCGGGTGGCACGGAGTGGCAGGACATTTCGTGGGACGATGCGATCAGCGAAATCGCGGCGCGGGTGAAAAAGACCCGCGACGAGACCTTCATCGAGAAGGATGCAGCGGGACGCACGGTAAACCGGCTGGAATCGGTGGCGTGGATCGGCGGCTGCACGGACACGAATGAATTTAACTATCTGGTTGTGAAATCGATGCGCGCCCTGGGGGTCGTGCATTTGGAAAACCAGGCCAGGGTTTGACACGGCCCCACGGTCTCAAGTTTGGGACCAACATTCGGGCGGGGCGCCATGACCAATGGCTGGGTCGACATGAAGAATACCGACATGATGCTCATCATGGGCGGTAACCCTGCCGAGAATCATCCCTGCGGATTCAAGTGGCCGGTCGAAGCGAAACGCACACGCAACGCGAAGATGATCGTGGTTGACCCGCGCTTCACTCGCACGGCTTCCGTTGCAGATCTTTTCTGCCAGATTCGCGCCGGGTCGGACATCGCCTTCCTCGGCGGCGTCATTCGCTATGCCATCGAGAACAAGCGCATCGCGAAAGATTACCTGGTCAACTACACGAACGCCGCGTTTATCGTCAAAGGCGATTTCAAACTGCCCGCCGACACGGACGGTGTGTTTTCTGGTTTTGACGCCAAGTCGCAAAGTTACGACAAGTCCACGTGGAATTATGCGGGGACCGGCGGAGGAAATGACGCGCCGCATCCACCAAGCGGGAGCCCTCCACCTGCTCCCCGGCTGCCGGAGAAGGTCGAATTCGATCTTTCCCTGCAGAACCCCAATTGCGTGTTCCAACTGCTGAAGAAACATTACTCGCGGTATATCCCGGAGATGGTCGAGCGCATCACCGGGATTCCCAAAGAACAATTCCTCAAAGCCGCCGACCTCTATACTTCGATTCGCAAAGACGGCGACATGAAGAAGGCGGGGACGATTATCTATGCCGTGGGGTGGACGCAGCATACGTTTGGCACGCAAATCATACGAACCGCGGCGATGCTGCAACTGCTACTGGGAAACGTGGGCCGGGCTGGCGGTGGCGTCAACGCGTTGCGCGGGCACTCGAACATCCAGGGCGCCACGGACATGGCCGGCATTTTCGACAATTTGCCCGGCTATCTGAAAGTGCCCACGCCGGGGGATATCTCCTTCGACTCCTGGATGAAACGCATTACCCCGACACCCTCGAAGCCCGCCCCGTGGGATTCGTTCAACTACTATGGCAACACGCCGAAATTCGCGGCTAGCTATTTGAAAGCTGTCTATGGTGATGCAGCCACGAAACAGAACGGCTGGGCGTTCGATTATCTGCCGAAAGTGGATCGCAACTATTCGTGGGTGCAGATGTGGGACAACATGTACAACGGCATCGTCAAGGGCATGCTGGCCTTCGGAATGAACGGCGTGGCCATCGGTCCCGACTCCAAGAAAAATATTGACGCATTGAAAAAAGCGGATTGGCTGGTGGTCGGCGAAATTTATCCCGACGAGACCAGCGAGTTTTGGATGTCGCCCGGTATCACCAAGGACGAGATGAGACAGATTCAAACGACGGTGTACCGGCTGCCTTGTGCGGGTTTTGCCGAGAAAGACGGTTCGTTCACCAATTCCGCGCGTTGGCTTCTTTGGAAGAATACGGCTTTGCCGACGCCCGGAGATTGCCGACTGGACCAGGCCATCGTGGCGCAAATTTTCTTGAAGGTCCGCGAGCTGTACAAAAAGGACGGCGGCAAATTCCCTGATCCCGTCTTGAACCTGACGTGGAATTACAGCAACCCATCGAGTCCTCCTCTGGCCGAGGTATTGAAGGAAGTCAACGGCAAGGCGCTGGCGGATCTTGAGGATCCAGCGACGAAGCAGCAAGTCAAGGCGGGCCAACAGCTCCCGGGCTTCGCGTGGCTGAAAGACGATGGTACGACCTCCTGCGGCAACTGGATCTACTCCGGCGCGTTCACCGAAGCGGGAAATCAGACGGCGCGGCGCGATCCCTCGGATCCTTCGGGTCTGGGTTTGCATCCGGGATGGGGCTGGTCCTGGCCCGCGAATCGCCGCGTCCTCTACAATCGCGCGTCGTGCGACGCGGACGGCAAGCCCTGGGATCCAACGCGAAGGCAAGTCTGGTGGAACGAAAGCACCCAAAAATGGGTGGGCAACGATGTGCCGGACTTCAAGGTCGATTCCAAGCCCAAAGATCACATGGGCCCGTTCATCATGAACCCGGAGGGCGTAGGACGAATCTTTGCCCCGCTCGGGGCCTTTGCCGATGGACCGTTCCCGGAACACTACGAACCGATCGAGAGTCCAATTGACAACCCGCTTCATCCGGCGCAAACGCACAATCCGGTGGTGAAGCGTTACAAGACCCCGGACGACAAATACGCCACAACAAAAGACGGCTATGCCGTCGTCTGCACGACTTATCGCTTGACCGAGCTTTATCACTACTGGACGAAGAACAATCCGATGAACGTGCAGCTCGTGCCGGAGCCGTTCGTGGAAATCTCCTCGGAGATGGCAGAAGAGATCGGGATCAGGGGCGGCGAAAAGGTAAAGGTCTCGAGTATCCGCGGGGAGTATATCGCGAAAGCGATGGTGACGAAGCGGATCAAGCCGATGATGATCGACGGCAGAAAGGTCTACCAGATCGGCATTCCCATTCACCAAGGCTACCGGGGCATCAAGGAGGACGAAAGCAAGGATGCGAGGACGCTGGTGAATCTGCTGACCCCGACGGTATTTGATCCCAACGCTTACACGCCGGAATTCAAGGGCTTCCTGGTGAAGCTCGAGAAAGCATAGGGGATGCCATGAGCCAGGAAACATTGCGCATCCAGAAAATCTCAGGTCACGCGGGTACGGTTCCCGGCGAGGACACGCAACGGGAATTTAAAGTCTGCAAACTCATTGACACCACGACATGCATCGGCTGCAAAGCTTGCGAAGTGGCCTGCATGGAATGGAACGACCTGCCATTCGGCGAAACGGTTTTCGGCAACACGTACCAGACCATGCCGGAGACGCGCTGGAATTACTGGAACCTGATTCTCTTCAACGAGCACGAACGCGAAGACGGCACACTGATGTGGCTGATGCGCAAGAATCAGTGCATGCATTGTGCGGAGCCGGGTTGCCTGGCGGCGTGCCCCGCCGACGGCGCGATTGTGCAATACACCAACGGCATCGTCGATTTTCAGCAAGCCAACTGCATCGGCTGCGGCTACTGCATCACGGGATGCCCGTTCGACATCCCGAAGATGAATCCGAAGACGAATCGCGTGTTCAAGTGCACGTTGTGCACGGATCGCGTGAGCGAAGGCCTCGAGCCCGCTTGCATCAAGTCCTGCCCGACCGGATGTCTGCACTTCGGCAGCAAGGACGACATGTTGGGCCTTGCTGGCAGGCGCGCCAAACAGCTTCGCGATCATTCGAACTTCCCGAACGCCGGCGTCTACGATCCTCCTGGCGTCGGCGGCACCGGCGTGATCTATGTCCTTCATGACGCCACCCAGCCAGAACTCTACGGCGGCCTGCCGAAGGACCCGCATATTCCGTGGACGGTAAAACTCTGGAAGGGCCCGCTGAAGTGGCTTGGGAACGTCGCGATGGTTGGCGGATTGATCGGCCTCTTCGTGCACTATCTGCGATTCGGCCCGAAGGCCCACGAGGAAGAAGACATCCATCAGGGAGGAGCAAAATCGTGAGCACTTCGGAACAAATCATCCCTCACGGGCACGTCCTCCGCTACACGCTGAAGGAAAGATTGACGCACTGGGCCGCCGCGGTCTCCTACATCTATCTGCTGCTGACCGGGCTGGCGTTTTATTCGCCGTGGCTCTTCTGGGTCGCGGTGATTCTGGGCGGCGCTCCCGTTTCGAGAATGCTGCATCCCTGGGCGGGGCTGATCTTTTTCGGCTCGGTATGGAACATGTACGTAATGTGGGCGCCGCAGATGCGCCATACGGACATCGACAAGCAGTGGTGGAAAGCGGTCCGCTACTACAGCACCAATCAAGACGATAAGATGCCTCCCGCCGGACGGTACAACGCGGGGCAGAAGTTTCTGTTCTGGGGATTTTTCTGGAATGCGGTCGCGTTGCTGGCCAGCGGCCTGGTTCTGTGGTTCCCTACTTACATTCCTTGGAATCTTCGCGTCTTGCGGTACATTTCTGTTCTCGTTCATCCTGCGGCCGCGCTCTTCACCATTGGCCTGTTCATGATCCACATCTACATGGGCGTGTTCGCGGAGCGTGGCGCTTTCGGCTCCGTGATCCGTGGCGATGTTTCCCTCGCCTTTGCCAAGCGTTACCACCCCGGCTGGTATAAAGAGATCGTCGGCGGAGCGTCCGCGCCGCGCAAATGAGCAGCCCCCAAACCGGCGGGCCCGCATACGACGCGAGACTCCGCCGCACCGAGCGGCTCTCCACGCAACATTCTTTCGCCAGTGAATTTCTCGATTTCTCCAAGCACGTGACCTCTTTTCAGAAAGGTTTGTACGCGAAAATCGCAAGCGCCAACGGTTCGAGTGCCGGCGCCATGGCCACGTCGGACTTTCGCAAACAACTTGATCTGGGCTTGCTGCTTCCCCATTTCCGCAGCTTTCTTTTGGTAACGGAACAACACGCACCGCCCGCTCTCCGCGAATCCGCGCGTCAGATGGCGCTGCTGCCATCGGATTCCTGGATCGCGAGCTTGGAGGCCTACTGGGAACACGCTGGGAGATACGACCAGCAGGTTGGCGCGTTTGCGCAGTTCATCCCGCGAGCATTTCTTCAGTCGTATGCGGAGTATTACGCGTCTCGAATGCAGCGGCCGCCGGTCGTCGTAGCGCCTCGCGTGTGCCCGTTTTGCGGATCGCGGCCGCTGTTGGGTGTATTGCGGCCGGAAGGTGACAGCGGCAAACGATTTCTGCTTTGCGCTTTTTGCTTGGAAGAATGGGAATTTCGCCGGATTTTGTGTCCCACGTGCGGCGAGGAAGCCGAAAATAAGCTCCCGGTGTATATAGCGGAACAACTCCCGCACGTTCGAGTCGAAGCCTGCGATACGTGCAAGTTTTATCTGCGAACGATCGACCTGACGAAAGACGGCCATGCCGTGCCGCTCGTGGATGACCTCGCCGCGATTCCGCTCACGCTGTGGGCGCACGAACATGGCTATTCGCGCCTTCAACCCAACCTGCTGGGCACCTGAGCTTGGTGAACGACTGAAACTTCTGTATCGTGAGGATTACAACTTCGGTATTTGGAGTTGTCTCTCGAATCTGGCGCGTGGCCTGAAGCCCGTCTAAAACCTGCGTTCGGCGTCTACCCCGACCGGGTCGGGGCGTGGTTTTAAGCCTTTTGTTTGCCACACATGCGAGACCCCCGGGGGTACACCAACTTCCATTCCGCCGATCACCAACGCCCTTTGGGGGTGGAATTCTTGCAATCGGCTGTGGCTTTGGGGCAAGCTTACCGGGCTTTTTGGGGGTGAGGGATGAGGAAGCGAATTCTGTGGACTGTGGCAATGCTGGCGGTGGGCGGGAGTGCATCGCATGGGCAGGGTGCGGGGCAGAGTGGAGCGCAAAGCGCGGCGACTTTGACGGTGATTCGAGCGGGCCTATTGATTGACGGGGTGAGCGAAGCCTCGCGGAAGAATCAGCTGATCTTTGTTCGCGGGGAGCGGATCGAAAAAGTGGCGGACGCGTCGGCGCAGATTCCCGCTAGCGCGAAGGTAATTGATCTATCGAACGCCACGGTGCTGCCGGGATTGATCGATTCGCATACCCACATTTTCTTGTGGGGAGAGGATCCCAAGAAGGGCGGCTACGACGAAAACATTCTGAAGGCAGGCATCGCCCTGCGAGCCGCGCGAGCCACCTACGCGGTGCGGCGCGCGTTGGAGCAAGGCTTTGTCGCTTTGCGCGATTTGGAGACGGAAGGCGCGGGATACGGCGACATCGAGATCAAGCAAGCCATCGAGGAAGGAACGATTCCCGGCCCCCGAATCTTTGGCGCGACACGCGCGATCTCCACAACCGGCGGATACAACCTGGAGGGCTACGCACCGGAACTGGTGATGCCCAAGGGCGCGCAGATTGTCGACGGGCCGGTGGAAGCGCGGAAAGCGGCGCGCGAACAGCTCGAGCATGGCGCGGACTGGATCAAGGTGTACATGACCCACCGCTCGTGGGTGGACAAGCAAGGCAACCTGGTTTCCCAGCCGACGCTCACGGTCGACGAATTGAAGGCCATCGTGGATGAAACGCACGGATGGCAGAAGAAAGTTGCCTGCCACGCTTACAACGGAATCGGATTGCAGCGCGCGCTCGATGGCGGGTGCGATTCGATCGAGCACGGCCTGGAAATGACCGACGCACAGATCGGGCAGATGCAACAGCAGGGGACTTGGTATTGCCCGACACTCTCACCCTACTATGATGACTGGGCGCCGGCAGACACGCCGGGCGGAAAGCGCGACCGCGCGCGGGCCGCGGTGCACGAGATCACTTTCAAAAAAGCGCTGCAGGCGCGTTTGAAGATTGTCTTTGGAACGGATATGGGCGGAATTCCGTGGACGGAGCCGATCGCGCAGGAGTTCAAGAGAATGGTCTCTTTGGGAATGGCCCCGATGGACGCGATTCAATCGGCCACGTCGCGCGCGGCAGAGATGTTGGAAATGAAAGGCGCGATTGGCGTCGTCGCTCCCGGAGCTTTTGCCGAAGTCATCGCCGTGTCCGGAGATCCGCTGAAAGACGTGGGAGAACTCGAACGCGTGAAGTTTGTGATGCACAACGGTTCTGTCTTCAAGAACGAGGTCGCCAAGTAATGTGACGCGCTGTCGGGCGCGCTTCAGGCTTCCACGCGGACGCCTTTCCAAAAGGCGATGCGGTCTTTGATTTCAGCGGCGGCTGGCTTGGGATCAGGGTAATACCAGGCGGCGTTTTCGTTTTTCATGCCGCCGACGGCCACATGGAAATAATGGGCGGTGCCTTTCCAAGGGCAAATGGAAGTGTGGTTGCTTGGCTTCAGGAATTCCTGCTTGACGGCATCGGGCGGG
This sequence comes from Candidatus Udaeobacter sp., assembly GCA_035511855.1. Lineage (GTDB taxonomy): Bacteria > Acidobacteriota > Terriglobia > Acidiferrales > UBA7541 > Acidiferrum. The sequence continues at coordinate 35,404 of DATKEV010000103.1, read as the reverse complement.
AAATATTCGTTGCCTTCGACGACTACAGTTGCTTTGCTCTCGGCGATAAGTTTGCCGCCCCAGAATGCCTTGGCCATTGTGAGTCTCCGAACCGTGACGATCTCGAAACACGAGGATATCGCCTCGTGAGCGATCTTGTCCAAATGATTGGATGCGCGAAGTATGCAGGGGGATTAGAAAATCGTAGGCGTCGTCTGCTACAATCGGCGCCGGTTGGCGAAGGAGGGGGGATGGAACAACAAAATTTCAAGAACCACACGAAACTGGTCCCGGCGTTTCACTTTTATACGCTGGGAATTTTGCTGATCAACATCGGCTGGTCGATCTACCGGTGGAAGGCCGCGGGATTCTCGATCGATGGCCTGTGGGGAATCCTGGTGGCGGTGGCGCTGTTTCTGCTCGCGTTTTACGCCCGAACGTTTGCGATGACGGTGCAGGACCGCGTGATCCGGTTGGAGGAACGTCTGCGGTACGAACGGTTGCTACCCACGGATCTTCAGGCGAGGTGCAGCGAGCTTGACATCAACCAAATTGTGGCCCTTCGGTTTGCCAGTGACGCGGAGCTGCCTGCGCTTGCACACAAGGTCCTGGACGAAAAAATGAGCCAACGCAAGGCCATCAAGCAGCAAATCAAAAATTGGAAGCCGGACTATTTTCGGGCCTAGCAAGCATGTGCCTTAGAAAATACTGCGGACGACACCGCCTTCCGCGCGCACCGCGGAGCCGTTGATTGAGGCAGCCTGCGCGCTTGCAACGAACGCGACAACGGCAGCGACTTCCTCCGGAGTCTCGAAGCGCTTCAGGAGAGAAGTCGGACGAACGCTCGCGAAAAACTGTTTTTCGATTTCCGCCTTTGTGACGCCCTGCTGTCTGGCCATATTCTCGACGAATTCACTGGCGCCCTCGGATGCCGTCGGACCAGCGAGAACGGAATTCACGGTGACGCCGGTTCCCGCGGCGGATTCCGCAATCCCGCGGGCGATGGCCACCTGAGCGGTCTTGGTCATGCCGTAGTGGATCATCTCGGCGGGAATGTGTTGAGCAGATTCGCTGGAAATGAAAATGATGCGGCCCCAATTTTTCTTGAGCATCCGCGGCAGATAGTGACGCGACAGCCGGACGCCGCTGAGCACGTTCACTTCAAAAAAGCGCTGCCAATCGGAATCGGGAATATCGAGAAACGATTTGACCTCGAAAATGCCGAGGTTATTTACGAGAACATCGGCATCGGGCGCCTGTTGAAGAAACGCTGCTACGCCACGGGACGTGCCGAGGTCGGCAGAAATGCCCCGGACATCCGCATTTTTGACGCGTTCGCGGATTCGCTCGACCGCAGCCGAGACTCGCGCCTCGGTGCGGCCATTTATGATGACGTTTGCGCCTTCCGCGGCCAGTGACGCGGCAATGGCGAACCCAATCCCAGCCGTTGAACCTGACACAACTGCTGTCTTGCCGCTGAGTCCAAGATCCATCCAGTTCACCTTTGATTAGGAAGATTCTTACCGGGCGGTAGCCACCGCGGCGGCGCCTTCGATTTCGGCGATTTCGTCGCGAGTGAGCTTCAATTCTCCGGCGCGCATTACGCCTTCGGATTGCTTTGCGTTGCGAGCGCCCACGATGGCGCCGATGATGGCCGGCAAGCGCAGCGTCCAGGCAATGGCGACTTCGCCGGGAGTACGGTTGTGGTGCGCGCCGACCTGGCGAAGCCGGTCTACAAGTTCCAGGTTTTTCGACAACCGCGGCTCGTGAAATTCCGGATTGCGGCTGCGAAAATCATCGGCGGGCAGCGCGGCCGCGCGCTCGCGCGTCATAGCTCCAGTCAGCAGACCAGAAGCCATGGGAGCGTAGCTGATCACGCCGATGCCTTGCTTTTCGCAATAAGGAAGCGTTTCGGCTTCGATATGGCGGCGAATGATCGAATAGGGCGGCTGAAGAGAAGTGACCGGAGCGATTTTTTCGGCGCGTCGGATCTGTGCAGCGTTGAAATTGGAAACGCCGATCCAGCGGACTTTTCCGTCGGATTTCAGTGCGGCAAGAGTTTGCCACGCTTCTTCGATCCCAGGCTTGCTTTCATCCGGAGGCCAGTGCATCTGGTAGAGATCAATCGTGTCGACCTGCAGACGGCGCAGACTGTCCTCGCATTCGCGACGAATGGATTCGGCGCTGAATTCCTTCCAGATTTTCCCCGTGTCATTCCAGCGCAAGATACACTTCGTGAAGACATAGGGACGCGGGCCGCGCCATTCTTTTAGTGCGCGAGCGACGACCTCTTCCGAATGGCCGAGGCCGTAAACCGCAGCAGTATCGATCCAATTGGCACCGAGCTCCAGCGCCCGGTGAATCGCGGCGATGGAATCGGAATCATCCTGCGGTCCCCAAGCAAACTCCCAGCCCGAGCCGCCGAGCGCCCATGCACCGAATCCCACGGGAGTAATCTTCAGATCCGAATTGCCCAGCGTTCGCTTGTCCATTCCTTCTCTCTTTCTAGCGGCGTTTGCGCCTGACTACTGAACTTGACGCCTGCATTTTCCATCATTTGTTCCTTGGACGAAATAGGGTTAAGAATGGTTAGAAACAAGTCAGGCTCGGGAAAACAATGAGGAATTTCGATCATTTTGCCGTGAACGCAGCCGCGAGCGACACGGTCTCTCCGTCCGGGTTTGTGAGCGTCAGCTGTGAAGAGGACTTGCACCTCTTAGCTGTCGATCATGCTCGGCACACCAAACAAAAGCGGCGCGGGATTTCGTGCCGCGCCGCTTTGCAGGAGATTCCAGAAGTATCTGTGGATCGTCAGATTGTCTTGGTAGCCGCCGCCGGCGCGGACGAGGTGCGCGCAAACGCGTTCCCATGTTCCTTTTCCGAGCCCTTGTCGATCTCGATGGAACCCTTGAAGTAGGCGCCGTCTTCGATCATGATGCGCGCGGTGGTCAGGTCGCCGACAACCGAACCATCTTTCTTAATCTCGATGCGGTCCTTGGCACGAAGATTTCCCTTCACGTTGCCGTAGACCACGACCTCGCGGGCAATGATGTCGGCGGTTACTTTTGCACTCGCCCCTACGGTTAGCTTCCGCTCATCGAGCTGGACCAGTCCTTCGACCGATCCGTCGATCAGCAGATCTTCGTTGCCGGAGATCTCACCTTTCACGTGCAGGCTGGCCCCGAGCCGCGCAGCTGCGCGGTCCGCGGTCGCGCCCAATGGACGCATGGCATCTGTACTCATTGCGGGTTTATCCTCCCAAGTCGCCGGAGCGGACTTCGGCGGCTGATTCGAAAATGAACTTTTCGGCTCCGGCTGCGCTGCTTGCGGCGTATCCGGTTTCTTATTGCTCCACATCGGACCTCCCCAGGGGAAAGCAACACCCCACTCGCAGATTTCCGGCTGGGGTAATGCAAACTGTAGACCTCCGAAATGCGCACATCAAACAATGTATGACGGCGCAGTTCCAGTCAGTAACTAGACTTGAGGACAGGACGGACCGGGCAGGCCGGGCAATCCGTTAGCAGTGTGAGGGAAGAAGGGAGAAATGTAAAGCCAAGTTCCGTGCGAATCAGTGCGAAAAAGAGATCAAGAGGTCGGTTTGTCAGGCACCGGCTGAGTCGCCAGAAAATCGTCGCGGAACCGGTTCGAATAAGCATCGAGCAACTCCTCGATGCGCTCATGCCGGGGAGATTTCAGGATGAAACCGGCGTGATGGTATTTCGTCACGCGATAAATAATCTCGGGATCGGTGTAGGCGGAAGTGTCGGGACGTTCCTGGCGCGCAAGAGAAACGATCACGCCAGCATAATCGCGCCGCGCTTCGGGAAGCAGGTAAGGCTGCTTCCCTGCCCCGACTTCCAGCCGCGCCCATTCGCGCCAAAGGTTGATGCCCGCCGCTGCTTCGATGACATCGGAAATGTAGGCGCCGCCCACGCGGGCGGCAACTTCAATAAAATAGAATTTGCCGCCGGCATGCGCTTTCAAGAATTCAGCGTGGGCAACGCCACGCATGAGGCCGAGTCCTTCCAATAAATTGTGGTTGATTTCGTGCAGGGATTTGGCTTCTTCCGCCTCGCGGGGCAAAGTGCGGGTCGTAAAAACACCGCCGCGGTGCGATGTATCCAGAGGGGGCGTCCCATAGGCGTGGGCCTCGGCGAAAACTACGCTGCGCTCGGAAACCACGCTGTCCACGTGATAGACCGAACCGGGAATGAATTGCTCGAGCAGATAAAAAGACTGCTGGTCCCCCAGTTGGTCGAGCCACGGCCAGAGTTCTTCGGGCGAGTGAATCTTTTTCATGCCGATGCCGGAGGCCTGCGAACGCGGTTTGAGCAACCACGGCCCGGGCACGCGAGCCATGAATTCGCGAAGATTGTCGTAGTTGAGGATGTGCGCGAATTCGGGTACCAGGATGCCGGCCTCACGGGCCCGCGCGCGCATGGCCAACTTGTCGCGAAAATACCGAACTTTGGTCAGGCCCATGCCGGGAATGCGCAAATGCTCCCGCAGCGCGGAAACATTTTCCATGTCGAATTCGTCTAGCGCCGCGATGCGGTCGATGGGTTGCGACCGCGCCGCGTAACTCACGGCGTTGATCAATCCTTCGAGCGGCAGCTCTGCAGGCATGGTAAAAACATCGTCGATGCATTCGAACGGCCACTCGGCGTTGCGCAGTTTTTCCGCCGTCAGGAGCAGCACGCGGCAGCCCATCGCTTTGCACGTGCGGATGAACTCCTGCCCCTTTTCGTAGGAACTGACGCAAAGGATGGTGAGGGGCCGGTCTTGCGGCACGCGATGCCTCCTGCGGGCCCACGCCGCCCGCTCGCTCGAATCCGTCCAGGGGCGGGAGATGAGCGCGAATTATACAGCGGCCTAACGGGCCGGATACAGAAATTGCAGAAAAGGCCCGACGCGCCGCGCCCAGGCTGTTTCGTTGTGCTCCGCACCTTGGATGCGCTCGTAATGCAAATCCTGTTCGAGCTTCCAACCTTTTTCGAGGAGCACATCACGAAATTTCTCCACGTCCTGCACGATGCGCGGCCCTTCGCGCGTGCCGATGTCCAGCCAGATGCGGGGGCGCGGTTCGACGGGAGTTGCTTGTGCGAATCTGTGAATAACGAGCTGGTTCCACCAGACGGACGGCGAAAGCGCGGCAATCTTTCCAAAAAGTCGCGAGTGCTTCAGGCCTAAGTAAAGCGAAACCAGTCCGCCGAGCGAAGAACCGCCGATACCGGTGTTTTGCGCCCCGGAAAGCGTGCGGTACTCGCGATCGATGAACGGTTTCACTTCTTCCATCAGGAATTTGGCGTAGCGGTCCGCGCGACCGCCGCCGAGTCTGGGAACATGCGTGGGCGTGTATTCACGAATGCGCGCCTTAGTGTTGTACATCCCCACGATGAGGAGGGGCTCGACTAAGCCCGATCGAATGCCATCATTCGCCGTCTGGCCGACGTGCCAATCCTGCCCGGGTATGAAGGACGTGGCGCCGTCGAAAAGATTCTGCCCATCATGCAAATAAAGGACGGGAAAACGGCGCCCTGGCTGATCGTAGTAGCCGGGAGGCGCGTAGACGATGAGGTCGCGCTGGTTGCGGAGAAAGCGCGAGCGAAATTGTTCGTGTTTACGGAGCTGTCCGGAACTCACGGCGCGATCGCCACCAGGGGATCCTTTGGTTCGGCGTGCCGCCCGGGTGTCGCCATCGGCACGGCAACCGCCGATCTCAACTCTTGCAACTGGCTTTGGACTCTTGCCCAAGCTTTGGCGTTTCGCTTCGTGGCGTAAGGCGCATCCGGCTCTGCAAAGAAATGCAAAAGTTCGGTTTTCAACTCCGGCGCAGCTCCCGCGAAGTTTTTTTCCGCGAGCCGGTCGAGCAATTTCGCGTGAGCCTCATCGTTCAAGCGATATTTCCCGGGGCCCGTACTCTCACCTACGTCAAAATTATCGTTGACCAATTGGAAAGCACCTTCGCTCGCTTCCCGCAGCAGCTTGCGATAGCGGTCGAGCGTCGCGTTGAAGCTGGCCTCAAACATCTGCTCCGTCTGGGGCGTTGGCGTCCGGAACTGCAGAATCTTGAGTGGGCCAAACTTTGGAATCAATTTGTAAAGAAAAGCGAGAAAGCGCTCTCCTAGACTCGGCTTGCGATAATCTTTACCCCATTCGCGATCGTAGTTGGAGCGCGACAGATTATATAGAAAGCGCCTCTTCGTGGCGTCCGGAAAATCATCCTTGATTTCCTCTTTCTTGAGGCTCCAGGCAATGCGCGTGGCTTTCGGAATGAGTTTGCTGACGTCGCGCCGATAGGAGTTCAGCGCTTTCTCTTCGCTCACGAGAAGTTCTTTCAATTCCAGACCGTAGGTTTCCCGGAATGCCTGATCGAGAACGGTGCGGGAAACCTCGAATCCGATGAAATCGTGGTAGCTGTCCGGAGCGTAACGTTCCCGGGCGATTTCGAGAACATCGAAACCAAACTCCGTCTTCACGTGCGCGAGCTTCCCATCTTCGTAAGACACGCTGTCACCATACTTCTTCCGAAGTCCGGGATAGAGAATCGGGACGGCGCGATTCGTGCCGATGCGGTGGCCCTCCGTGTCCGCCGCATAGTGCGCGAGCGAGCCAACGGCAAAGGCGAACTCGTTGAGGTCTTTCGCGTCAGAGAGCAAAGCCTGAATGAAATCGCCGCTGCGCACGTAATGCGTCAAGTCGCTGAAAAACGGGCTGCCGTACGGGTAGTAGCCCATGTCCTGAATAATCGCGCCGCCGTAAGCGTAAGCCTGTGCGCGGCTCAGATCATCTTCGGTCGCCTGCGGGAATTTTTTCAGCAGCAGCGGCTTGATATGAGTTTCCCAAACGGCGTCGATGATGGCCTCATGCGAGAGCACCGCGTACGCGCAAACAGGTGCCGGCCATGCCATTACCGTGGCCAGCAGGCATGCGAGCACCAATCGGAGGTCGTACACACATCGCTTCATGATTCGAATAGATTAACAAAGACTCCGCTTCTCATCGCCGCGAGATAAAGAAAACTTCCTCGCTCACTTTTTCAGCAACTGCTGGGCGAAGCGAATCGGCACGCCGAAATTCGAGCCCCCAAAGCCGCGAACAACCGCAAACGTCACGCCGATGACTTGCCCATCGCGGTTGATGAGCGGTCCGCCGGAACCTCCGGAAGTGGTTTGTGCATCATAAACAATCTTGTCGGGGAGGACGTCGCCGATGTGGCCCTGCGTGATCAACGGGCGAATGAGCTTTCGCTTAACCAGCTCTTCGACAATTCTCTTCGGATCACCGCCGGAAGTTTTCACAATGTCGTTCACCGCATCTTCGCCGGCGCGCGCGAGGATGGCGCTGAGCCCCGTGGCATAGCCTAGAGAAATCAGCGGCTGCCCGCTGATGGCCGCTTCTTTTCGCGCATCGATTTTCAGGATCGGCCGTTTGAGGATCGATAGATCTCCTTTTACAAGCGCCAGGTCCGCCTCGTCAGATATCTGAGAGATGTTTACGGGAATGCCCGCCGTTGCCCCTGGGAAATAGGCGGTCATCTCCGCAATCGCGGGACTGAAGCCCTGCTCCAGAACAGTGCTTAGTTCATCGTTTTTCCACCAGGGCTGCGCGACATGATGATTGGTAAGAATATTTCCGTCGCCAACAATAAATCCTGTCCCAAAAAAATCGGCCCGCACTTCCGGCGCGCGGCCCTCCAGCGTGTAAACCGGATTGCCGTCACTGTCTTTCAACGGCTCGCCCTCGGGGGTGATTCCGCCGTATCGAAGCGGACGCCGAGTATCCCGATCGAGAAAAGAGACCGCAACATGGATCAAGCACACGCTCGGCGCATAAGCGCGAATGACGTCTTCCGCCGTTTGCGATTCCGTCTCCATCCGCTGCAAACGGTTGTTCGTCTCATCGAGTTGTTTGTGCAAAGAAGAGACTTCGCTGGCTTCCGCTCCCGAAATTTTCTGGCGAAGCTCTTCCGATTGCTGTTGCAACTGCTGCTTTTGCTGAAGGAGATCCGTGTTCTGAGGATCGGTGCGCGCGCTGCGCGCCTCCGCAACCAGCTGTTCCTGGCGGTGTGCCCCTCGCTCCAGCTGGGCGATCACCGAATACGTTCGGCGAGACTCTTTGTCCGCGCGCCGGGAATACAACAAGAAAATTCCCGCGATAAGCAGCGCCACACCGAACAATGCAGCAACACCCACCTTGAGTCCGCGTTCAAGGGAAAAGGCGTCGCGCGTCATCTTCTCGGTCACAGCCAGGGCCTGAAATGCCGTCTGCGCCACTTCGCGGCCCTCGTCCGCTATGCGGGTTTTCTCATGCAATTCGTCCAGCGCCCGTTTTTCTCGGAATTGCACGCGCACTTGCGCAAGTAGCTCCGCGGGTTCCCACGGTAGGGAGAGCGCCTCGTCGGCGCCGAGGTCGAGTCCTCGCGCGCGTTCGGCCCCGCCGCCACGAGTGAGAAGAATTACGCGAGTCCCCGCAGTCGCGGCATTGCCCTTGACCTCCTCGAGTGCATCGCAGCATTGAATGTCCGTGATGTCCGCGGAGAGGATCAGGAGATCGACGCTCGCATCTCGTACAAACTGAAACCCTTCTCCCTGTGAAGAAGACGAAGCGACCTCATAACCCGCCGGGCGAAGCAGCTCTTCAAGCAGCCGCCGCGCGGTTGGGTCTGGATCAATAATCAGAATGCTTTCACGTTTTGAGGGCAAGGTTAGGCCAACTTAGTTTCTTAAACTGTCGCTCAATGCTGCGTCCTGCTTCTGTCTTGGAAGCGTCATGCGCCGCGATGTCCACGCAGAATCGCCGGACTCCTCTCAGATGCGCGACGCCGCATTCTGGCACAAACATTTTTAGAGCGAAAGGACATCACCATCGGGCGAGTAGCACGGGTCTGGCAAAGAACGCTTCGCGGAAAGCGCCTCAAATTCTGTGAGGCAAAGAGAAACAGCAAAGCAGCATCAATATTTTCGGAGAACTCCGATCACGCGTCCCTGGATCTTGACGTCGTTGGCCGCCACCATGATGGGGGCCATCTCCGAGTTTGCCGGCTGCAAGCGAATTTTTCCCGCTCCCTCGCGATAAAACCTCTTCAAGGTAGCCTCATCGCCGCCGACCAGCGCCACCACAATGTCGCCGGCATTCGCGACCTGCGTCTGCTCGCAAACGACGTAGTCCCCATCCATGATGTGATCTTCAATCATCGAGCTGCCCTTGACTTGCAGCACAAAGGAATTTCCTCCCCGCGCAAAATCGCCGAGGGAGAGCGTCTCGCGCTCCTCCACCGCCTCCAGTGGACGCCCCGCAGCAATGCGGCCAACGAGCGGCAACTCTTGAATCTTCCGCTCCATCACCTGATCTTTCACCGACTTCGGCAACTGCACAATTTCGATCGAACGGCTCTGGTTGTAGCCGCGGCGAATGAAACCCTTCTTCTCCAGGGTGGTGATGTGTTTGTGCACCGTGGCCAGCGAAGTCAGCTTCAGACCCTTGCCGATTTCCTCGAAGCTCGGCGCGTAGCCGTGCTTGGTCTCAAACGCCACCAGGAAATCGAGAACTTCTTTTTGCCGTTTGGTGAGTGCCATGCGCCGCCTCCACTCGCTGGGCTTTTCCACCGGTACTTTAGGCGAAAAGAAAGCGAACGTCAAGCGCAAATTTTCCGCCTGCTGTAGGTACTCACCCGTCCCCGTCGGATAGGTAGAATGCTCTAGCGTAAATCCGTTCTTCACCCGATTGTCATAGCCCTGAGTTCGACTGAAACTAGCGTTGGAGTTCACCCCCCGTTGCTCCCGTTCTGAGGCTTGCGGAACGGGATTGCTATTCTGCGGGATGAAGAACTGGAAGTCTCTTCGGTTCTTCGATTGGCGGTGATGTCGTATGGCCAACTATCCCGGCAACGGACCCAGCAAGGACGGTATCGGAGCCGGGCCTTCCCCTTCTCCTTGTCAGGACAAGAATCACCGTAAAAGTGATCGTGTTTCTCTGACCTTGCTCATACGTGTCTCGGGTCTTACAGAACGCGGCAAGGATTTCTTGGAGGAGGGACGGACCGAAGTGGTCAGCCGGCACGGCGCTGCGATTGTGGTGGACCGCGAATTGTCCGCTGGCCAGAACATCAAGATCCAGCGAGTCGGAGTTGGCAAAGAGGCCGTGGCTCGAGTCGTCGGCCGCATTGTTGGGGGGTCCGAGGGCCATGTGTTTGGCGTAGCCTTGCTCGACCCCGCAGTAAACCTGTGGGACATCGCATTTCCTGCCGCGCCCGACCTGGAGAAAGCCGTGCTGCGTGCGTTGCTCAGATGTATTGTTTGCGGCCGATTGGAGGTGTGCTATCTCAGCGAATTTGAGGCTGATATTTTCCTCCACCATCACTGCATCTCCCGGACCTGCGGACTTTGTGGTGGCTGGACTACCTGGACCCGGCCCTTCGGCTTTGCTTCCCCGGACCTGAATGTCCCGGTTGAGCTGGACACCCGGTATCAGAGGACACGGCACGCCATGGTCGCTGGAACCCGTAACCTTCGCTCCCACGGTCGTATTCAAGTAGAGGCGGTGGGGCGCGTTCGACATCCCACTATTGGAAATGAAGTTGTGCTCGTCAGAGATTTAGGGCGCGGAGGCTTAAGTTTCTACAGTGCCAGCCATTACCCGGAAGGATCACGCGTGGAAATGGCGGTACCGTACGCTTCGAAGGCCCCCAATATCTATTCACCCGCCAGGATCGTAAGTTCGCGGAAAGGAACCGAAAAGGGTTTGATAGAATACGGGGTCGCCTACCTCCCGTGATGGCGCGCAGAGGCTGGTTTTCGGTGCTTCGACTCTGTTTGCATCAACTTACGGCCGAATCCACCCGTGAGTCCCCGCATCTTTTCAAATAAGACACATCTCCAAGGAACGGCCTCCCCCACCTCAACGCGCTTTCTAGTGTGGTATCCTCTCTGTGTCGGCTCTCGGCGGTAAGCCCTACAGGCTATCCTGCTCACCGCGCCGCCACATCGCTTCGATCGAACTGCGCTCCTCGGAGGGGTTTGAGGAGTCCATCAAAGAGCGGAGGATCCGTACCAGAATGTCCACACTCGCAGAAGTTCCGCCTGTCAAAACGAAGCGCGAGGTCATTGATCGAGCGGTGATCCGCTTCGCCGGCGACTCCGGCGACGGCATGCAGATTACCGGTAGCCAATTCACGACTACAGCAGCGCTCTACGGCAATGACATTGCTACCTTTCCCGACTACCCTGCGGAGATTCGCGCTCCTGCCGGGACCATCCCCGGCGTGAGTGGCTTCCAATTGCACTTCTCCTCGAATGAGGTCTACACGCCCGGCGACGCCATCGACGTGCTAATCGCCATGAATCCCGCGGCCTTGAAGGTGAATGTCGCCGATCTGAAGGCCAACGGAATCCTCATCGTCAACAGTGACAGCTTCACGGAGAACGATCTGCGCAAAGCCCAGATGACCTCGAATCCCCTCGAGGATCATTCCCTCGACAAGTTCCGGCTTTTCCCCGTCGAGCTCGAGCGGCTCACGCGCCGCTCCCTCGAGCATCTGGGTCTCGACGCCAAGACCATGGATCGCTGCAAGAATTTCTTCGCCCTGGGCATGTGCTACTGGCTTTACAACCGTTCCGCGGAGCCGACGGTCCGCTGGATCGAAGACAAGTTCAAGAATAAGCCGCTGCTCGTGGAAGCCAACAAGCTCGCGCTGAAGGGCGGCTATTCGTACTGCGAAGCCACCGAAGCCTTCCAGATCAGCTACGAGATCCCTCCCGCTCACCTTACACCGGGCCTCTACCGCAGCCTGAGCGGAAACCAGGCGCTGGCTCTCGGCTTTGTCACTGCGGCGCGGAAATCCGGGCTGACATTGTTTCAGGGCAGCTACCCAATCACCCCGGCTTCGGACATCCTCCACGAGCTTTCGCAATACAAGGACTTTGGCGTGATGACCTTTCAAGCCGAAGACGAAATCGCCGCGATTACTTCGTCCATTGGCGCGGCCTACGCAGGCGCCCTGGCCATCACCACGACGTCAGGCCCGGGCATGGCGCTGAAGACCGAAGCGATGGGCCTCGCCGTTGCCGTCGAGATTCCTCTGGTCATCTGCGACATCCAGCGCGGCGGTCCGTCCACGGGCCTGCCGACCAAGACCGAACAGGCCGATCTCCTGCAAGCACTTTTCGGCCGCAACTCCGAAGCGCCCATCCCCGTGCTCGCCGCGTCCACGCCCGCCGATTGCTTCTGGGTCGCTCTCGAAGCCAGCCGCATCGCCATCAAGTACATGGTGCCGGTGATTATCCTGTCAGACGGATATCTCGCCAATGGTGCGGAGCCCTGGCGCATTCCGGATCTGAGCGATATTCCGGAATTCCCGGTGAAATTTGCAACTGATCCGAACGGATTCCTTCCTTACAAGCGCGACCCCCAGACACTTGCGCGGCCTTGGGCGGTTCCGGGCACGCCCGGTCTCGAGCATCGCATCGGCGGCCTTGAGAAGCAGGATCCCACGGGCAACATCAATTATGAGCCGCTGAACCACGAAAACATGGTGCGTATCCGCGCCGCGAAAGTGGCCGCAGTCGCGCAGGAGATTCCCAATGCGCTGCCGGAAGGCGATCCGGAAGGCGATTTGTTAATCATCGCCTGGGGCTCCACTTCTGGCTCCATCACCGCGGCACTGAAGGCACAGCGCGCCAAGGGCCGCAAGATCGGCCATCTCCATCTACGCTATCTCAACCCACTCCCCTCGAATCTGGGCGATATCATTAAGCGTTACAAGCGTGTGCTCGTCCCCGAATTGAACATGGGCCAGCTTCTCTGGGTGCTCCGCGCGAAATTTCTCGTGGACGCCGTTGGCCTCAACAAGATTCAAGGCCGGCCGTTCAAGCAGGCGGAGCTTGAGCAAAAAATCGAAGAAATGCTGGGACTTTAGGAGAACCGACCATGGGTACCGCGACGCTGCCACCACCTCTGACAAAAAAAGATTTTCAAACTGACCAGGAAGTCCGCTGGTGCCCCGGCTGTGGCGACTATGCCATTCTCTCCGCCGTGCAATCGGTTTTTCCGGAACTCGGCATCAAGAGAGAAAACTTCGTGGTCGTTTCCGGCATTGGCTGTTCCAGCCGCTTCCCGTATTACATGAATACCTACGGCTTCCACACCATCCACGGCCGCGCTCCCGCGGTCGCCACGGGCCTGAAGGCCATTCGTCCCGACCTGGAGGTCTGGGTCGCCACCGGCGACGGCGATGCCCTCTCCATCGGCGGCAACCACACGATTCATATGCTGCGCCGCAACGTGGGCATCAAGGTCCTGCTCTTCAATAATAAGATCTACGGCCTTACAAAGGGTCAATACTCGCCGACTTCCGAGCTCAACAAGAAAGCAAAATCCACTCCTTTCGGCTCTCTCGACCGCCCGTTCAATCCAGTTTCCCTTGCCATCGGCTCCGAAGCCACCTTCGTCGCCCGCTCCGTCGACGTCTTCCAGGGTCACTTGAAAGAAACGCTGAAGCACGCCGCCGCTCACAAGGGCTCTGCGTTTGTGGAGATTCTGCAGAACTGCAACATCTTCAATGATGGCGCATGGTTCTCCCTGACCGAGCGCGACGCCCGCAGCGAGCACGTCATTCAGCTCGAGCACGGCAAGCCTCTAGTGTTCGGCAAAAACCGCGACAAAGGTATTCGCCGCGCATCCGACGGCGACATCGAAGTCGTCCCACTCGGCAACGGCATCACCGAATCCGACCTTGTCGTGCACAATGCCCATCATCCGCGGCCGTCCTATGCCTTCCTGCTCTCGCACATGGAACATCGCCCGGGATTCCCCACGCCCATCGGCGTCATCCGCGCCTGGGACGATGTGCCCCGCTACGAAGACGTCATGAACCAGCAGGTGAAAGACGTGATCGCCAAGCGCGGCACGGGCGACCTCGCAAAACTTCTTCGCGCGGGCGACACCTGGGAAGTAAAATAGTCCACTATTCGTTTTTTGACTGAACCTCGCCGACTTTATTCCTGAGCGCCGTTGCCATGCAGGCCCCGGCGCCCAACGATTTTTAGCCCTCAACTCAGCGCCTCCTCGACGAATCCTCGAGGCTCACTACTAGCGAATCCTTCCTTCCCACCCCAGAACTCCTTTCCTTTCCATCTCCCCGGACTCGACTTCCCGCGACATAGTGCGACATTTCCCCTTCTTCGACGGCTTGGCGTTCCTTGTCGCTTGAGCACTCTACCAGCACCGCGTAACTTCGTCTCACCGGCAACCTGCCGGAGCATTTCCTAGGAGAAGAGGTCATGTTTTACCACCGTCTGCATGTCACTTTCATCGGCGTTGTCGCTACGCTCGTGGACGCCGTGGTTGTCGCGGAATTTGCCGGCTACTGGCTGCACCGACTACTGCACAGCGACAAGTTCCCGTCCCTCAGCCGGGGCCACCTGATCCATCATTATTTGATCTATGGCCCCCGGCAACCCATGCGCGCTGGGGAATACCACGACGCCACGGACAACCGCTTCTCCGTGGGCAATGTAGGGCTCGAATGGCTTGTGCCCTCGGCAATCATTCTGCTTTTTTGTTGGGGAGTGATGGTGTTGCTCGGCGTTCCCCACGCTTATCAGGCGATAGCCCTGTGCACGCTGCTTGGCTGGCCCCTTCTCATGTTCAGCTACTTGCACGATCGCATGCACATGGAAAACTTCTGGATGACGCGGATTCCTGTTATTAAGGCCTGGTTCTTGAAGGCCCGGCGGCTACACGACATTCATCACCGCAGCATGAATTCCCGGGGTTTTATGGACACCAACTTTGGCATCGGCTTCTACTTTTTCGACCATTTCTTCCAAACCATCTGCAAACGTCATCGGCCATTCAACTGGTCCGGCTATCAGGCCGCCCTCGAGCGCTATGGATTGGATGAAACCGAACTCGTCTCCCTGCGTGGATGCAGCAAGGGCCTTTTTCAGAAAGGAAATTCTCGCTTGAGCGAGGACCTTAGAATTTGAATTGCAGATTCAGTTGCATGCGCCGCGGAGGAAGAGCCGAAACGGCTTGGCCAAAATAACGGGAAGATTTAATACCGACGTAAGTCACATCGTTCTGGTGATTCAACACATTGAATGAGTTCAAGCCCACCGTCAGCGTGGGGCCTTCTTTCTTCCCTTTCACAAACAAAAAGTCACGCTGGAGATTAAGATCGAGATTGATCAAGCCCGGACCATGCATCGTGTTACGCGCCAACGATAGCGGCCGGTCGTTGTAAATGCCGTCGTGGTTGTCGTCAGCGCCGGTCGTGACGTTCACGGGCTTCCCAGAATACAGCGAAAGCGCGGCGCCGATCGAAAAATATTTTGCACTCTCCGTCGAACCCAGCAAATCAAATTTATGCCGCCGGTCGTTGTCCGAACGCGCCCAATCCGCCGACGGTAAATAACTGTTCCCCGGGAAATAGGTAATCCCGCTGGTGTTGTTATACGTTTTTCCGAGTGTGTACTGCACCTGCCCGGCGAAAAAGCGGCTCGGCTTGCCCCGGAACGTCAGCTCCAGCGAATTACTCTTCTGGTAGCCTTCCGATTCGATCTGCCGCTCCTGCCCAAGATTTGGATTCGGCCGGACAAGGCTATTCAAAGTGAGTGGCGCGTTCGCATCGCGCGAGCGGAAGAGATCAATCCCGCGCGATCCAATATACGTTGCGCTGAACGTGCTCTTCGCGGTGACTTGCCGCTCGATTCCCATGCTGTATTGAATCGTGTAGGGAATTCGCAGCCGCGGATCCAGCACCACAAGAGCAGTCGGCGCTCCCGCCAATTGCGCCGGTGTCACCGGATAGCTGAACTGAAAGGGAGGGTTTTGTGGATTCGAAAGGATGAAACGCAGCAAATTCACGCCGTTGAAGTGCAGCAAATCCCCAATCGGCCGCGGGCCCGTGCGGTCGTAGAATTCTCCCGCGCCCCCGCGAAAGATCGTCTTGCCGTTTTTGGTCGGCGCCCAGGCAAACCCGAGGCGCGGAGCCAGATTGTTCGGATCGTCATGGAAATAATTCTGCCAGTAGTAGCGCACCCCAAGCGACACGGAAAAATTCGGCTTCAGCCGAATCGTGTCCTCAATAAATCCAGACAGCACCCTTTCCAGAAAAACCACATGACCACTCCCTTTTTGCACCAGATACGTCCCCGGAGTGCTCCTCTGAAAATCCACTAGTGTTGCAAACGTGTAAGTCCCTGCCATGTTGGTGAAATCATCCATGCCCCGCCGGCTGATGTCCGGAATATCCACGCCAAACAGCAACTGGTGATTCCCGTTCACATAAGTAAGGAACTCCGTCCCGTCGAAGTGATACTCCGTCCGCCGTGAATCGGCTTGCGCGCCGCCGCCCGTGAAGAACCCGGAAACAACAATCTGCGGATTTTCATTCAAGCTGAAGACGGGCGCGTCATAGTGGCCCACAAGGAATTGCAATTGGTTCACCCACCTCGGCGAGAAAATGTGCCGGTAACTGACGTTGATCTCGTGCTCCAGGAATCTCGTGTTCGTCGCCGCTTCCGGGAGCACATTGCCTCCGGCGCCCACGTTATTATTGCTTTGATGCTCGAAGGAGTAGCCGATCCAGAAGTGATCTTGGTCATTGAAGTCGTGGAAGACGCGTCCCGAGCCAAAAAAATGCCGCATCGGCTGCGCCACGTTTTCGTTGATGGCCACGTTGTTCGCGCCGGTGGCCACCACCGCCGCCTGGTTGTTGTCCTTATCCCACTCCAGCGACAAGAGGAACGAAGTCTTCTTGCTCTCCCCGATGGGCCCGGTCAAGGAACCCTCATAAAACTGCCTCTGTTCCGGCGGCTTTCCTGCCGCAAACGTATTTCGCGCGTCAAACACCGCATCGCGAAAAAGAAAATTCACCGATCCATGATACGCAGGCGTACCGCCCTTGGTGATGATCTCCAGCCGTGCGCGGCCGGGCCGTGCAAATCTGGCCGAATAGGGGTTTTGGTTGATTCGCACTTCCTGAACCGCTGACGGCGTCACTCCCGGCCCGTTGGCCTCAACCCCGTTCACGATCAGCGAGACGCCATTCGTACCGATGGCGCTGTCATCCAAGAACCGCGACATCATGGTGATGTAATCCTGATCAAACACCGGCACGCGATCCAGCGCCGAGCGGTCCAGGTTGTTCGCGTTCTGATTCTCGGACACATCCGTCGTCACCACCAGTGACACGTCGCTTCCCGTCACGTTCACGACTTCATTTCGTATCGCAATCGGCAGCACCACTCGAACCGGAGCCCGTGGCCGCGAGCTGAGTTTCAGTTCCACGATCGTGTCGCGAAAGCCGGGGGCCCGTGCATCAATCGTGTAAGTTCCCGCGGGCAACTTTTCAAACCGAAAGCTGCCATCTTTGTCCGAGTTGATTCGGAAGAGTTCCTGGCCATCTCCGGAGAGAAGAATCACCTCCGCGCCTGCAATAGCTGCGCCGGATGGATCCAGAACTGTGCCCGATAGGGACTGCGCGCCTGCCTTCTGGGCATCTTCCTCCGAAGAGGAAAGGCGAATACCGGATGAAGCGACATTAAAGGACAGAATCGCGCCATAGCCCGTATCAGGCAGCCCTAGCAGGCTGCTACCGAGAAACATCGCCGTGATGCGCAGAGGGTTTCGGTTCATTCGAGTACGGTGCGCGCCGGTCGTTTTCTTGCCACACGAAAATAATAAGCCAAACCTGCGATTCGAAGCTCCGAGTTTTTCATTAATATTTATTCAGTTTGGCAGATGCTTTCACGAGTCATTCTACGGCCCAAAATTCGTTTGTGAAACCGAAGCCAATCTGTTACATCCAATAAAGGCTAGCCGGTGCACCGCGGCCATGACGGAAGATCTTTCAAAAATCGGCTCTTTTGCGCTGTTGGGTGATACGGACCCCGTTCCGCAGAGCCTTTTCCTCTCTCACCCGGAGCAGGCCAATACGCTCGCTTTGCTCTATGAGGTCAGCCGCGAAGTCACCTCCATCCTTGACCGCGAAGAGCTCCTCCGCCGCGTCGCCGAGTGCATCAAGAAAATCGTCAAGTATGACGTTTTCAGCGTCATGCTCTGGAACGAGCAAACGCAGCATTTGGAGAGCGTTTTTGCCATGCGCTGTGGCGATGCCATTCCCGCGCGCACGCGCGTCCCATTGCACAAGGGGCTCACCGGAACCGCGGCCGGCGAGCGCCGCGTCCTGCGGATCAATGACGTTATCGACGATGCACGTTACATCGTCTGCGAGACCGGCGTCTCCGTGCGCTCCGAACTCGTCGTGCCGCTTCTCTTGTGCGACCGCCTCATCGGAGTTCTCGATCTCGAAAGCAGTCAGCCTCATGCGTTCACCCTGGAACACGAACGCATGCTCACCGCCCTCGGCTCTTATGTGGCCGTGGCCCTAGAAAACGCTCGGCTCTATGAAGAAGCCCGCGAGAGCGAACGGCAACTTCGCCACGATCTGGATACCGCGAGGGAAATCCAGCGTCAGCTAATGCCCACCGGCGCTCGAGAAATACCTGGTCTCGACCTCGCGGCTGCTTACGTCCCCGCGCGCGCGCTAGGTGGAGACTTCTACGACTTTCTTCCCTACGGCGTCGGACGTCTGGGCTTCACTCTGGGAGATGTTTCAGGCAAAGGCACAGCCGCGGCGCTCTACGGATCCTTGGCCATCGGCACCGTTCGCGAACTCACCGTAGAGCACGCGGGCAATCCAGCGTCCATGCTGGCATTGCTGAATCAGCGTCTCCACGCCGCGCGCCTCGAATCGCGCTTCATCGCCATGCTTTTCGGAGTCTACGACGCGCCTTCGCGGCGCCTAACGCTTGCCAACGCCGGCGGTCCTTATCCCCTGCTCCTCCGCGACGGCCAGGTGCAAACCGTTGGTTTGGAAGGTGTGCCGCTCGGACTCATCGCCGGCACGCAATACGATGAGACCACTCTCGATTTGCAAGCGGGAGACGTCGTTCTTTTTGCCTCCGACGGAATCCTGGAATCCGAGAATGTCGAGCAAGAAGAATTTGGCCCGCAGAGGTTGACATCTCTGCTTGTGAGCCTTTCCCAGGAAACTTCCGCTCGCATCATCGCCGAACGCATCCTCGCAGCTACCGACGACCATTGCGGCGAGGGCCATTCCCCGCGCGATGACCGCACCCTGCTCGTCCTCCGGGTCACCGACGAGACCGCCACCGATCTTTCCAAAATGCCCATCATTTATTGATTTCCGCAGCGCCATGCTTTTCGCAATGGCCCAAGAACGTAGCGCGAATGCGCGTTAGCGGGTTGGAGTCGTAGGTACAGGCGCAGCGTTAACCTGCAGCAATTCGGGATTCTTCAAGAGTGGCAGCCATTTTTCCCGCAGCGTGGCAAACTCCGGCCACTCTTTCTTGGAAACAGGGTCCGAAGGCGGCAAGCCCAATTTCTCGAAGTTCTTATACTGTCCCTTTTGCAAAATGCGGAAGTCCAGATGTGGACCAGTCGAAAGCCCCGTGCTCCCCACCAACCCGATGGTCTTCCCGATTTCCACACGCTCGCCGGCGTGTACAAACATCCGCGACAAATGCAGGTACATCGTCTCGTACCCATTCGCATGCGCCACTTGCACGATATTTCCTTCGCCGCCTTTGCGCCCCGCAAAAACGACCCGTCCGCTGCCAATCGTTTGCACCGGCGTGCCAATCGGCGCGCCGTAGTCCGTCCCCATGTGCGGGCGATACGTTTTTAGAATGGGATGAAAGCGCGCCCGGCTGAAGTGCGAGGTTATCGCCGCGCCGAATTTCAACGGCGACCGCAGAAACGCCTTTTGCAAGGATTTTCCGTCCGCCGTATAGTATCCCGCGCGCCCTCGAGGATCGTGGAAAAGCAGCGCCTCGTATTTCTTTCCGGTATTGTCGTATTCCGCCGCGAATATCTTTCCATATCCGGCGAGCTGCCCGTTCGAATATCTCTTTTTCTGCACCACGATTCGAAACATGTCACCTTTGCGCGGGTCAGTATAGAAATCCAGGTCGTAGCGGAAAATTTGCGCCAGCCGCAACGCCAATTCCGCCGATTCGCCCGCATCTTCCACGGCGTTGCACAGTGAATCGTCTACGTGCCCCACTACCGCCACCGTCTCCATCGTCAGCGGAATTTCCTTAACTTGTGCCGTAAATCCACTGCCGTTCGGGACGATCTTCAGTATGCGGTCGGCGTCAATCTTGTAGTCGATCTCGCGCAGCACGCCTTCCGCCGACCGGCCCACGGTGATCGAGTTTCCTGCGCGCACCTGGCGAAGATTGAACGCATGTTGCGCTGCATCCGAAGCTGTCATCGCTTCTTGAGCGCTCAAGCCGAATTTTTCGAGTGCCGCCACGAAGTTCTCCCCGGCCGGCACTCTCTTTTCCGTCGGAAGAATCACCTGCTCGCGGATACGCTGCGCTTCTTCACTGGCCAGTTTCACCTGCCGGTCGTACTCCGCCGTCGTTGCCAGTCGTTGCTTGAAGACGTATCCAAGCGTCGCGCCGCCCGCAGCACACACGATCATCAGCAATAGTAGGAACTTGCGATTCACTCTTCCCCCAGTGTGCCACTCGCCGCTCGTCACCAAGCCCCGGGCTGCACCTTCGACTCACTCCCGACACCTGTCAAGGCAGGGTATCGTACTCCACTCTTTTGTCCCAACTAGCTCCCCCACGTCAAATGCATTTCTAGGTGCGTGCCCTCAATCGTCCAACTACCTGCATAGACGGAAGGGGGGAAGCAAAACGCGCCGAGAAGCGTTTCCTCAGCGCGAGAACGTGCAATTTCAATGAATGAACTCGGTTATTTTCCGGTGTTGAGGGCCGCGGCGTGCGTGGTCTCTCCAAAATAATTCTGTTCGCGCAACTTTCTGTAAATCCGCCCCGCGACTACCGCGGCCGTCGGCCCCTTAACCTGGCGCGTATTCCCGCGCAACAAAACCGCCAGCGCGATTTTCGGATGCGCATCGTCCGCATAGGTGAGGAACCATCCGATCTTCGATGGCGTCGTGTGATCGTCGCAGGTTCCCGTCTTGCCGATCGGCATCTCATCGCCGCCACGGTCGAAGCTCGATCTTCCCGTCCCGTACAATACCGCCGCGAGCAGGCCTTCCCGAAGTTCCGGAAGAATCGGACCGATATTCAAATCGCGCTTCACGCGCGGCGTGAAGTTCTCCACTTCTTCCTGGCTATGGGGATACTGCAAATAATAGAGTGTTCCGCCGTTTGCAAAAGCCGCCGAAAGCGCCGCAAGCTGCAGCGGCGTCACCTGAATTCCTTCGCCAAAGCTGGACATCCGCGCCACGCCGCCATACGAGGGCGGAACACTCGGGAACGATCCCGGATGTTCGTCCGGCAGATTGTATCCCGCAAGCTCGCCCAGCCCCAGTAACCGGCCATACTTCGAAACGGTTTCGAAGCCCATGCGCGTTCCCAACTGCTCGAAAAACACGTTATTCGAATGGGCCATCGCTTCGGTCAGATTCATGTACTTGCGGCGGCCGACCTTCAGCATGGTGTCGCGCGTGATCATGTTTTCTTCCAGCGCCGCCAGCGCGATCGTCGGCTTGATCGTCGAGCACGGAATGTAGCCGTCGCCAAAAGCAAGCTTTTGATTCACTACCGTCAGGATTCTTCCGTTGTTTGGATCAACCGCCACCACCGCGCCATTGTATCGGCCCAGCGCGGAAACTGCCGCCTCGCGCACCACGGGGTCGTCGTAGGAGCTATCATCTGTTTTGGTGGAATCCGCGAACGTCGGAACGCCGCGATAACGCGTGACATATCTATGAACTCTCGCCGTTGATCTCCCTGCTGCGGGCACGGCAGGCACCGGCAACGCAGTAACCGTTGCCAGCAACATCGCGAGACTTGCTCTTCCCAATTGCTTCACTCTACCTGCCTCTTTCAAGCCAATCGCTCCGCGATCACCCTGTCTTGCCTGCCCCATGCCAAAAACAGCCGGGTCGTAACTTTTACCTCAAGCGGCTCCCGCGGTCAACAAACATTCGTAAACGATGTTCATTGCCGCGTTGGCGCCTAATCCATGAAGCGTCGCTGATTAACCAGTGCACCCAGCAAGCCACTTTGGCCCATCGTTCATTTGACGAGACTTAGCTCCTGACATCGCCAAATACCCGGCTCCGAAGAGAACAGCCTCTCCCAGGATGAAACATATTCTAGACTTCTCAGGGACTACGCCGCAATAGACAAACCGCTCCAGTACGAACCTATGTGCTTTGTTTTGAACGACTGACCGCCTGGGCAGGCACCTGAACGGCAGGCCAGCCCCCCTTCTCCTTGGTACCGATTCACCTGTCGCATCTTGAGACATGCCTTAGCCAGCTGGGGCCAGGAGAAAGCCTTGGACTCACTCCGCTCTCACTGCATTGTAATCGCCCGGGTTACCGGGCGGGGCGCCCTTTGGAAGCATCCGCAGTCGCAGCGGCAGCTTTCACCTGCGGCTTCTCCCCAGGCCCAGTTGCAGCGTGGCCGTTGGGCCCAGGCGCCGCATTCGAGTTACCCGGCATCGGGATTTCGAGTTTCTTGCGCAGCGTGTTTTCCAGCTTGTCGCGAATGTCCCTGTTTTCTTTGAGGAACACCCGCGCGTTTTCGCGGCCCTGGCCCATGCGCTCGCCACCAAAGCTGATCCACGTGCCGCTCTTCTCCAGCACTCCCTTATCGACGCCAAGATCGATCAAGTCGCCCTCGCGCGAAATTCCTTCTCCATAGACGATGTCGAATTCCGCTTCACGGAACGGCGCGGCCACCTTGTTCTTCACGACTTTCGCCCGCGTGCGCGAGCCCACCACTTTGTCGCCTTCCTTGATCGCCTGGATCCGCCGGATATCCACGCGCATCGACGCATAAAACTTCAGCGCGCGGCCGCCCGTGGTCGTTTCCGGATTTCCGAACATGACCCCAATCTTTTCGCGAATTTGGTTGATGAAAATCAGGCAAGTGCGCGACTTCGAAACGATGCCGGTAAGCTTGCGCAGCGCCTGCGACATCAGCCGCGCTTGCAAACCCATTTGCGGGTCGCCCATGTCGCCTTCGAGCTCGGCCTTGGGGACCAGCGCGGCGACGGAATCCACGACCACGATGTCCACGCCGCCGGAACGGATCAGCGTTTCGGCGATTTCCAGCGCCTGCTCGCCGTTATCGGGCTGCGAGACCAGCAAATTATCCACGTCCACCCCGAGCTTGCGGGCGTACACCGGATCCAGCGCGTGCTCAGCATCAATGAAAGCCGCCTGCCCGCCGAGCTTCTGCGCTTCGGCGATGACGTGCAGCGTCATGGTGGTTTTACCTCCGGATTCCGGCCCGTATATCTCGATCACGCGCCCGCGGGGGAAGCCGCCGACACCCAGCGCCGCATCAATCGACAAACATCCGCTGGGGATCACGCTGACGGGAACCAGGATATCCCGGCTGCCCAAGCGCATGATCGCGCCCTTGCCATGGTCCTTTTCAATCTGCGTTATCGCTGCTGCCAGCAATCTTCCTTTTTCGTCTGTCATTTCACACCTCGGTGGAGGAAAGTAGGAACTTGGACCCTAAAACCAACCGCTGGGCAAAACCGACGTAGCGCCGGGAAAAGCGCTGCGCCCAACATCATGATGCGCGACCCAAACCAGACCGGTTCAAAGGAGATCTGACAAGGCGTGGAATTCACCACGCGATTCACTCTCGCGCCATCCCTTTCTGCCGCCCGGCAGCACCTCGAACTTTGCCTTCGGCTCACTGGTTAGCTTAAAACATCACTCCAAAGACTGCACCCGCGGCACCTGTTGAAAACCGCGAAAAGCAAATTAGCACGTAGGCGAACAAAAAGCAAACACTATTGTTTGCCTTATCTTCGCCTTGAGGACCGGCCCCTAGCGCTGAATGAAGTTGTCTCTAAGACGCTTCAGAAGCAAGGCTTCGAACGTCGATGGTGCCACGTGCCATGGGGTATGCACAATGCTTCGACCGTCGCTCGAAAAGACCGTGATCGTTCTCAGAAACTTTGAAGAAACCGCTCTTCGAACTTCGTCCCACGCAGTGTTGCACTTCCTAAGGCCATACCAGCGGCGAAAGAAAACACCCTCGTCTGAAACTCGGATCGTCCCCTGCTCCGTCGAGAAAGCCAAAACGGCAAATCCGATCATGATTGCGGCGAGGAAATTGTCGAAGCGCGTTTGCGCCGTCTTTGCAATTTGGCATGCACCATAAGGGAACATCACCGGTCCGGCAGCAGATAACACCCGAAACGAAACGATCGTTGGGAAAATCGCCAGACCTGCCTTTAGTTTCGCGCGCTCCATAACGCTTCGCGCATTACAAAATGGACCGTGGCTGTCGCCAATACAATTGGAAGTACGCCTTCAAGATTCATGGTTAAAAGTAAGTGTAAAATCCGCGGCCGGACTTTCGGCCGAGCCAGCCGGCGGCAACATATTTCTTAAGCACCGGACACGCGCGATATTTAGGATCGCCAAGGCCTTCTTGCAGCACGTGCATGATGTCCACGCACACATCGAGGCCGATAAAATCGGCCAACTCCAATGGGCCCATCGGATGGTTCATGCCTAGTTTCATCACCGCGTCGACCGCTTCCGGAGTGGCCACGCCCTCCATCACGCAATAGGCCGCCTCATTGATCATTGGCATCAGCACGCGATTCGAGACGAAGCCCGGCGCGTCGTTCACGGCCACCGGTTTTTTCTCCAACTTTTCCGCGAGCTTCATGGTCGTCTCGAACGTGGCGTCGCTCGTCTGCAACGCGCGAATCACCTCCACCAGCACCATCACCGGCACGGGATTCATGAAGTGCATCCCCACAAAACGGTCCGGCCGCTTCGTCTGCGCCGCCAGCGTGGTCATGGAAATCGAAGAAGTATTGCTCGCCATGATCACCTCCGGCCGCAAGATCTCGTCCGCCTCGGTTAGAACCGCGCGCTTGATCTCGATTTTCTCCGGCACCGCCTCGACCGCAAAATCCGCGGCCGCAATCGCGCGCATTTCTGTCACCGGCTGCAAACGCCCTAAAGCAGCGGCTTTTTCCGGTTCCACAAGCTGGCCTTTCTTGATTTCGCGGTCAAGATTTTTCGCGATAGTCTCGAGCCCGCGGTCCAGAAACCGCTGCTCCACGTCGCGCAAAATCACTTTGTAGCCCGCGCGCGCAAACACATGCGCGATCCCATTCCCCATCGTTCCCGCGCCCAGCACTGCCACCGTCTTGATCGAATCCACGCTCATACCTGTTCTCTCCAGAGATCCTCCCGCACCACACTTTCAACTTGCCGCAAGGTTCGATCCACTTTCCGAACTCTAGCTCAGGAGTCGTTATCGAGCCGCGAACTTTACTACGCCTTGCTGCGCGTCGTTTGTCAGCGAAGAATTTTTTTACGCCATCGCCATCCACGCGGCGAGCGTGGCGAATTTTTCATCCTGCGACCACGGCGCGCCATACGGGCGGCCAAGCTCAGTGACGCGGCGCAAAAGTCCTTCCGGTTTGAGACGAAAAGTTTGAGTCGCGCGATCCAGGAGTTCCTTCTCCTTGATGCAATTCATGGCAAGGCCGCAACGAGCGCCGGCGTGAAGAAGGGCCTCTCGAAAAAATTGGCCATCCGCGGTGTGAATCAGCGCGTGCGACGCAAGGATTTTCTCAAGCGCGGGAAGGGTCTTCCCTGAAGCGAGAAGCAGGCCAGCGCGATCGAGTTTGTAGCCCTGCTTCTGCAAATCGGACTGCATTTCGTGGATCGTGCAATAAGAAAGGTCCCGCGCCTCTTTTTTCACGCGCGAAATAAATTCGCCACCTTTGTCGAACGGCATTTTCTCCGCGGTGTGAAAGGGCTGGCGAAATTGGTATGTAAAAGTTTCTACGAGATGTGGCCGCGACCGCGCGAGAACGCGGGGCGAACCTTTCTCCACGGTAACCGCAACAAGCGCCGCCCACCCCGAGTGCACTCGAAAACCAAGCGCTGCTTGCTTCATTGGATTTTCCGCAGTGGCAAATGCGTTAAGCTTTTGCGATTCATAGGCAATGCCTCATTGGTTGAGGCGGTTGTATTTCTTCAGAACTGCCTGGAGCTTGTCGTGCGGCAGCGCGATCACCTTGTGGTTTTCGATGCCCGTCATGGTTTCCGCGGCGACCATCGCATTGATGATCGCTTCTTCGGTGGCCTGGACGGTCGCGGCAAAGACGGGCTCGGTCTTGTCGTTGGGCAACATTTTCAGATCGACGACATGCTCCGCAGCAGCGGCGCCGGGATTCGCGGTTGAGAATGCGATAAAGATATCACCGGAACCGTTGCCGGAAATGCTCCCGTTGCGTCCAAGGCCAAGGGAGACGCGGCGCGCGAGTCGTTTCAGTTGATGCGCAACAAGCGGCGCATCGGTAGCTACCACTACAATGATCGAGCCGCGATCATCACCGCTGAATGAAGCTGAAGCGTAAGCTGCCCCCTCCGGAATTTCCTTTCCGACGGGCACTCCAGCGATTCGCAAGTTTGGCCGCACACCGTAGTTGCATTGCACCAGCACGCCCACGGCGTAGCCGCCCAACGTCGCATCGAGCTTGCGCGAAGAAGTGCCGATGCCGCCTTTGAACTCGTTGCAGATCATTCCCGTTCCGCCGCCGATGTTCCCTTCTTCGACCGGCCCGGCGTGCGCGGAATCGATGGCATGGAAAGCGTGCTCGGGTTTGACGTGGAAACCGTTAATGTCGTTGAGCCAGCCGTCCCAGGTTTCCGCGACGACAGGTAGCGACCACCAGTAACCGATGGGATCGGGCTGGCCGTGCTCGACGCGCCACTGAATCACCGCATCGCGCACGATGCCGACGCTGTGTGTGTTCGTGATCATCACGGGACCTTCGAGGAAGCCGGACTCTTCCACCCAGGTCGTGCCGGTCATCTCGCCATTGCCGTTCAGCGACCACCATCCGGCGAAGACGGGCTTGTTCATCGAATCTTTCCCTCGCGGGAGAACCGCAGTGACGCCGGTGCGGACAGGACCTTTCCCGACTCGCAGTTTCCCTTCGCCGGAGATCAGCGTGGTATGGCCCACGGTAACGCCGGCCACATCGGTGATGGCGTTGAGCGGGCCAGGCGTTCCGTCAAAAGGGACGCCGAGATCGCGAGCGCGGGGCTTCGATGCAGAATTGTTTTGCGCCGAAGCTAGATTAACCGCGTAAAGAAAACAAATACACGTCGCGAGTTGAGGAATAGAAATGAGACCCTTCATTTATGGATTTCTCTCCCAGGAAGACCGCGCGGAATGAAGTAACTTCGTGTTTTTCTCAAATGCCTTTTCGAGCAAAGCGGTTTGCTGGGCCGCCAACTTCCAATCGCTCTTTTCGACCGCTTCTGTCAAACCCGGGAATTCCAGGTGCGCGTAAGTGTAGCGGGAAGAGTAGAGGAGATGTTGGAACCACGGGCGGCCGGGAATGCCATCTGGATCGAGCCAATTGGATTCCACCTGAAATAGTTGCGCGTTCAAATGTTGAATTTTCTCGGACGAGGGGCCACCAGCAGCGAGAGCCCTCAAGGCGGAGTCGCGCAATAGGTTCCCTTCCTTTTCAAGTTGTGCGACACGCGCGTGAAGCTTCTTCAAATGAAGGTGGCGCTCGATTTTGTTTCTTTGTTCGAGCTCGCGCAGAAATTGTTCGAGGGCAGCGCCATTTGCGCCATAGTCGAATGGAAGAAGGTCGGAATTGGCCAATCGGAGAGTTACGAGTCCCCAGATTCGCGTGAGAGCGATGTGATATTCGAACGCCGGATCACCGATGCGCGCCATCCAGTAATGGTTGTCGTACATCGAGTGATACACGCCGTAGTCGCCGCTGAATCCGAGATTAATCACCGGCCGGCCGAGATGGTTTAGGAAGACAGTGTGATCCGAACCGCTGCCGATCCGCGTTTCCACGAGTTCGTTGTCCGCTGGCGGGGTTGGCGACCTCGAATCGCGCATGCTCGTCGCACGCCAGGCTTCGTACAGCGATTTTCCCGAAGGTGCCCGTACCTCTTTGGATGCTTCGATGAGCATGGGGCCGAGGGAAGCGACCGCCGAAGGCGAGAAGCTGAGCCCTTCGGGGCCGGCCGTAGTGGCAGCGCCCGCGACGGATTCATCCACGTTCAGATAAGCAACGAGTTTTTGTTTCAGCTCGTCGGCGAACTGCTCGCCCCATTCGGTCGAGCCGGTCAGCGCGTACTCTTCTCCATCCCAACTGCAAACGACGATGGTCCGGCGCGGGCGAATACCCCTTTGCTTGAGCTCGCCAAGCGAACGGGTCAACTCCATCATCGATGCCGTGCCACTCGAAGGGTCGACCCCTCCGAATACCCACGCATCGCGGTGATTGCCCAGCAGCACCCACTCATCTGGCGAGTCGCTGCCGCGAATCCGCGCTTCCACAACAGTGTATGGCTGGAGGCTCGTGTCCATGTCCACTTTCACGCGAACCTTCACCGCGCCGGTGAGGCGATAGGTGATCGGCAGAGCACCTTGCCAATCTTTCGGAGCTTCGGGGCCGTTCATGTTCTCGAGCAGCGGCTTCGCGTCGCGCCACGAGAGGGGGAGCGCCGGAATTTTCGGGAGCGAGCGGGCCTCCTCGGGAGCAATGTGCCTCGCACCCGGAACGGATGCCCAACCGGGAGTCGTGGGATCGCCGGGAACGATGTAGTCGTAAGTGATCGCGCCGCGCTGAATGTGACTCTCCGGCCCCCAGGGCCCGTCGGGAAAAACCTTGCCGCGTGCGAAACCGTCCTCCGCCGGATCAGAATAAATGAGCAGAGCGGCGGCACCTTCGCGCTCGGCCGTGAGCGCTTTGAATCCCCGATAACTGTAGGGATTTGAATAGCGCACCAAAACGACTTTCCCTTTCGCGCTAATGCCGTTCTTTCGAAGCAGCTCGTAATCTTCAGGATTTCCGCTGTGCGCATAAACCACTTCGGCGGTGACGTTGCCGGAAGCGGAATAACCAAAAAAAGAGCCAGAAACGGCAGGATTCTTAGTGTCAGGATCCGCGTCGTAAGAGTCTTCGCGGAGAGAAGCCGTGTAGGGAGCGGGCTCGGTCATTTCGAGAGAAACGGTCCGCGGACGCGAATGAAAAACGTCGTAGCGGCGCAAAGTAACGTCCTCCCAGCCCTGTTTGCGCCAGGCATCGGCCACCAAATCGGCCAGTTGATTGTTGCGTTCGGAGGCGGCGGGATGCGGTTCCGCCGTGAAGGTGCGGTGCCATTCGCGGGCCTTTTCTGGCGAAGGGATCGCCTGGAACGTGGTTTCCCGCTGGTGTTCAGCGGCAGCGTGTGGCGGGGAAAAACCAAGAATCGGAGTCGGGGGTCGGCCGATATTGCTTTGTTGAGCAGAGAGTCGAGCGGCGAAAACCAAGAGAGCGCAAGAGAGGACGCAAGGAGTTCGAGAAAAAAAGTACATTGCTATTTTGTTCTCCAAATATTCTGGAACGAGCAAACGGCGACAACAGTGAGCGGCCCGACCGCGTATCAAGCTGGAAACACTTTTGCCAAAGCCGACTCGAACGCGCGAACGATCAGCCCGCATTCCTCCGTCGAAATCGTGAACGGTGGCGCGATGAGGATGTGATCGCCGCGAAGTCCATCAAAGCAGCCTTGCGTTGGATAGGTGAGCACACTTTCTTCCAGACAAGCCTGGCGAATTTTCTCCGCAATGTTTTGTTCTCTTGCAAAAGGCTCTCGCGTGGTTTTGTCTTTGACAAATTCGATGCCAATAAGCAGGCCACGACCGCGAATGTCGCCAACATGCGGATGAGATTGCAAAGCTTCCAGCCTTCTACGGAGAATCAGAGCCATCGAGATGACGCGCTCAAAAAGTTTGTGTCCTTCAAGATAGTCGAGAACGGCATTGCCTGCGGCAGTAGACACCGGATGAGCTTGATACGTGAAACCATGCATGAAGGCGCCACTGCCGCGTTCGAACGCCGCAACGACCCGCGAGGACACGAGAACCGCACCAAGTGGCGCATAACCACTCGCGACACCTTTCCCGACTAGAATGATGTCGGGTTCGAGGCGCCAGGTTTCGACGGCAAACGTCATGCCGGTGCGCCCCATGCCGGTCATCACTTCGTCGGCGATCAGCAGAATGTTGTTCTTGCGGCAGATCTCCGCGATGCGCACCACATATCCTTCGGGAGGAGGCGCCGCTCCGAGAGTCGCGCCAACGACCGGTTCAAAGATAAATGCAGCGGCCTGTTGGGGTTCGTGTTCGAGCAGATAAACCTGCAAATCGTCAGCGCAGGCCAGCTCACATTGCGGAAAAGTCTTTT
Organism: Candidatus Udaeobacter sp.; assembly: GCA_035511855.1. GTDB lineage: Bacteria > Acidobacteriota > Terriglobia > Acidiferrales > UBA7541 > Acidiferrum. Next base: position 5,143 of record DATKEV010000103.1, on the reverse strand, counting down.
CGAATGGGCAGTGGTAGCAGAAGCAGGGCGCGATGTGCCCCCACTCCGCAATCAGCGGCTCGTAGGGAGCGCGCCGCGCAACATTTCCACTGACAGTCATCGCCCCTAACGTGCTGCCGTGGTAGCTCTGCCGGCGCGAAAGAATGCGAAAGCGATTCTTCTGCCCGCTTTCGAGATGAAATTGGCGGACGAGCTTGATGGCGGTTTCGGTGGCCTCGGAACCACCCGATGTGAAATACACGCGGCCGCCATTGCGGAAATTCGGTGGAGCAAGAACCAGCAGACGCGCAGCAAGTTTCTCTGCAGGTGCCGTGTGAAATTGCGAAGTATGCGCAAATGCGATTTGCGCAGATTGTTCGGCCATGGCGCGCCCGATTTCCTGAATGCCGTGACCGATGGTGACGACAGCGGCCTGGCCGGAAGCATCGAGATAGCGTCGGCCCTGCTCGTCGATGATCCAGCATCCTTCGCCGCGAATGGCGATGGGATAGGTCTTCTTGAAATTTCTGGGAAAAACCCCGGTGTTCGTCAACATGAAAAAACCTGCCGGAAGATTGTAGCAGAGTCCCAACTTCCAGCCGCGCGGCACCATGAATCTTGTACTGGGAAAGTTGAGACACCAACCCGCGTGTTGTCCTTAGCGTGTTGTGTTACGCTTGCGCCACTTTTTTGGGCCAAACGAGTTGATATTGTTTCAAAGAATAAATCATCGGAAACGCTGTTGAAGCAATCTTCGAGCGGGTTGATTCGAACCATCGGCCGTTGGAGCCTTGCGGCTCTCATCATCAACACGATGATCGGCGCGAGCATCTTCGGCTTGCCCGCGTTGATCGCCGCGCGGCTGGGAAAATGGAGCCCGCTCGGCTTCCTGGTCGCTTTCGTGGTAATCGCCGCCATCGCGGCGTGTATGGCGGAAGTGGCGTCGCAGTTTCGTGAAGCGGGCGGCCCATATCTTTATGCCAGAGCTGCCTTTGGAAGATTCCTGGCGATTCAGAATGGCTGGCTCACTTGGCTGACGCGCATCGCGGCGGTTTCCGCGGTTGCCAATCTCTTCATACTCTATTTGGCTGAACTCTATCCGGGCGTGCGAGCGCCCCTGGCGAGGGCTGGAGTTCTGACGGTCCTCATCGGTTTTCTCGCAGTGGTGAATTATCGCGGCGTCACCGGAGGAAAAAAGCTCAGCGATTTCTTTACCGTCACTAAAGTAGCCTTGCTGGCGTTTTTTGTGGCCGCCGGACTTACGGCGCTGGCGCTTCATCCCGGCATTCGAGTGACCCCTGCGGCCTCGCAACCCACGTCGAAGGACTGGTTTGAAGCGGTACTACTGATGATGTATTCCTACGGAGGCTTCGAAGCGGCGCTCATCGTCACGGGAGAAACACGCGATGCACGCAAAGACATTCCCTTCGCGCTCTTCACGGCGATCGGCGCGACCACCGTTCTTTTTATCGCCGTTCAGTACCTTGTGATCCACACCATCCCGAACGTGGCGGCGTCCGCCGCGCCTGCTGTGGATTCCGCGCAGCGGTTCCTTTCACCTTTCGGCGTTCGAATCGTCGCCGCCGGCACGCTGATTTCTGCCTATGGCTACCTCAGCGCCAATATGTTGCACACGCCGCGCATTACATTTGCAATGGGGGAGCATGGAGATTTTCCCGCCTTCTTCGGCAAAATCCATCCGCGTTTTCGAACGCCTCATCTTTCGATCGTGATTTTTGCCGCGGCCCTGTTGCTCTTTTCCGTCGCTGGAGATTTTCGTTGGAACGCCATGCTCTCGAGCGTGGCTCGGCTTTTCGTTTATGGCTCGGTGGCGGCAGCGCTGCTGGCACTTCGGAAGAAACAACCTCAGGCTGACGCGTTCCGTCTCCCCTGGGGAAATCTTATTGCGGTTCTGACGATGCTCTTCACCGCCGTGCTGGTGACGCAGATGCACAAAGGAGAGCTCATCGTGATAGCCAGCACGTCGGCGCTGGCGTTCGCAAACTGGCTCTGGGCGCGCCGTCGAACAGATACATTCAAAGCGCGAGTTTGATTCATTCGGACGAGAATGAAAAAACCAAAGCCATATTGGTGGTTAGATGGGAGGCGACAAAATGTGATTCCGTGGCTACACCTGATTCTCGAGGGGAGGAAAACCCATGACGAAGAAGCGGATGAGTGAGCCCTGGATGCCCGCGGGCGAATATGGCCGCGCCATGCCGCGATTTACCGTAAACCTCCTGGTGCGGGATCTCGGCAGATCGGTGCCGTTTTATCGTGATGTGCTCGGAGCAACCGTGCGTTATTCCGACTCGGATTTCGCTGCGCTGAACCTGGCGGTCCTCGATTTCATGCTCCATGCCGACCACACCTACGACCATCATCCTTTGTATGAACGGCTGAAAAATCACGCCCCCCGCGGCACTGGAGCTGAATTGCGTCTTCTCGGAATTGATCCGGACGCCGCGCAGCGCAGGGCGGAAGCAGCGGGAGCAAAGATTCTTCAGCCCGCGATGGATTTTCCCCACGGCTGGCGTGACGTCATGCTCGAGGATCCCGATGGCTATATTTGGGCCGTCGGCGTAGCGATTCCCTGATTTTCGCCCGCCCCCACCTTGTGCACATTCTCAGCTCTCAGTAAAATGACCCGTCTTTGCATCCCGCAGTTTTTCAATGAAATCGAGTACGACCGGAGCCATCCCGAATGGGGCAGCACTACGACGTCATCGTCATCGGCGGCGGTCACAATGGATTGGTCAACGCCGCCTACCTCGCCAAAGCAGGGAAGAAGGTCGCCGTTCTCGAACGCCGCCACGTACTCGGCGGCGCGGCCGTTACGGAAGAGATTTTCCCCGGTTTCTTTTTCTCGGAATGTTCCTACGTCGTCTCCCTGTTACGCCCCGAAATCATCCGTGAACTCGATCTCCCGCGCCACGGCCTGGAAATTCTCCCGCTCGACGGCACGTTCAGCCCCATGCCTAGCGGCGACTACCTCTGGCGCATGAACGACCACGCTAAATCCATCCGCGAGATTCGCCGCCACTCGCGTATCGACGCCGAAGCTTACGACGAATTTTCGAAGACGATGACGCCCATGTGCCGCTTCGTGAAGCCCATCCTCTCGATGGTCCCGCCTGATCCTACCACGCTCAATCCGCGTGACCTTAAACAGATCCACTTTCTAATGCAGCGCTTCCGCGAACTCTCTTCCGACGAGCGCTACACCCTCGTCCAGCTCATGACCATGAGCTCCGCCGATTTCCTCGACCAATGGTTTGAGACCGACGTCCTCAAAGCCACGATGTCCGCCTCCGGCATCATCGGCACCTTTCTCGGCATCCGCTCGCCCGGCACCGCCTACGTTCTCCTGCATCATTATATGGGCGAAATCGACGGCGCTTTTCGCTCCTGGGGATTCAGCCGCGGCGGCACCGGGGCCATTTCCAACGCCATCGCCGATGCCGCCCGCGAAGCGGGCGTGGAAATCCGCACCAAAGCGCCTGTTGGTAAAATCCTCGTGAAGCGCGGCCGCGCTTGCGGCGTTGCCCTTCAAGATGGCGAAGAACTCTCCGCCGCCGTGGTCTCCTCCAGCGTCGACCCGCATCTTACCTTCGAAAAATTCCTCGAGCCCAGCGAATTGCCCGGTGATTTTCTCGAAGGCGTCCGGCGCTACAAATTTCGCGGCTCTTCCGGCAAAGTCAATCTTGCCCTCGACGCGCTTCCCAATTTCAAATGCCTCCCCGGCCCCGGCGCGCATCTTCGCGGCGCCATCTCCATTTCTCCGAGTATGGAATATATGGAGCGCGCCTACGACGACGCCAAGTACGGCCACTACTCGCGTAAGCCGTATATTGATATGGTCATCCCCAGCCTCACCGATCCCAGCGTCGCGCCTCCCGGCAAACACGTCCTTTCTTGCTTCGTGCAGTACGCGCCCTACAATCTCGCCGAGGGCAATTGGGATGCTCAGAAAGAGGCCTTCGGCGACAACGTCATCAACACCATCGCCGAGTACGCGCCCAACATCAAAGACATCATCATTGGCCGCCAGGTCTTGACGCCGCTCGATCTCCAGCGCGAATTCGGCCTCACCCAAGGCAATATTTTTCAAGGCGAGCTCTCTCTTGAGCAGCTCTTCTTTCTCCGCCCCGTCGCCGGCTGGGCTTACTACCGCACGCCCATTCGCAACCTTTATATGTGCGGCTCCGCCACCCACCCCGGAGGCGGCATCATGGGCGCCAACGGCCGCATCGCCAGCCAGGTCATTTTGAAAGAGTGGAAAGGCGGTTCTTCGCATTCCACGGCGGCCGCGTCCAAAGCGGCCAACTGACCATGCCTCTCGGACAGCGCGTAGTTCTCATCGGCGGCGGACACAACGCGCTCATCACCGCTTTTTATCTCGCGAAAGGCGGCTTCAAGCCGCTGGTCCTCGAGCGCCGCGAAATGGTCGGCGGAGGCGCCATCACCGAGGAATTTCATCCCGGCTTCCGCGCCTCCACTCTCGCGCACACGCTCGGCCCACTTCGCGCCGACATTGCCCGCGATCTGCAGCTTGATAAATTCGATTGTGAAATCCTCTCGCCCGATCCGCGCCTCTTCGCTCCGACTCCGGATGGTAAGGTGCTCCACTTCTACAACGACGTCGCCAAGACCGCCGCTTCCATCGGCAACTTCTCTGCCAAAGACGCTTCAAAATATGCCCAATTCGCCGAGTCGCTCGAAGAAACCGGCCGCTTCTTCACGCAACTCTCTTCCATCGCGCCTCCTGCGATCGACAAGCCCACTCCCGAAGATCTTTGGAACCTCTTGAAGACCGGCCGCAGCGTCCGCAGCCTCGGCAAAACCGGCATCTTCGACCTTCTCCGCTGGGGGCCGATGGCCGTTGCGGATTTCGTCGCCGAGTTTTTTCAAACAGAATTGCTTCGCGCCGTCATCGCCGCCCGAGGCGTTTTTGGCACTGCCCTCGGCCCCTGGTCCGCCGGCTCAACCGCCGTCCTCCTTCTGCGCGCCGCCGCCGACACCCATCCCGTCGGCTCCGCTGCATTTCCGCGCGGCGGGCTCGGTTCCTTCTCGCGCGCGCTCGCCGAGTCGGCAAAGGCTGCCGGCGCCGAAATCCGCACCGATGCCGAAGTCCGGCACATTCTTATCAAAGACGGCGCTGTCA
>DATKEV010000102.1:0-24979 GCA_035511855.1 Candidatus Udaeobacter sp. | reverse complement strand
CCATCGGTCGGCATCATAGCATCCCTAGCAGTGGATCGCCTCCCGCTCGCGTTCACGCGAGGATGCTGGGCTCAGAAGGATGGGGGATGTTTCCGTCGGTACCGTTGCCGGTGCTCCGCCGCTTCACTCCAGTCGTTTTCCTCTTCTGCGCGTCCATTTTATACCGAGTTGCTTTTGCCCAGGCGCCGTCCCCGCCACCAACGCAGGATTCCGCGCCAAAAAACGATGCAACAGCAAAACCCGCGTCAGTGCCGCCAGCTCCTAATCAGCAAGAGGTCGCCAGTCACGACACACCCACGACGTTTAAAGTCCGCGTAAACCTGGTTCTTGTGCGGGTGGTTGTCCGGGACGCCCAGGGCAAAGTCGTCCCGAATCTTAAGAAGGAAGACTTTCAGCTCCTGGACAACAGGAAGCTCCAATCCATTTCTTCTTTCAACGTGGAGACGCCGGAATCGCACACCGTTCGAACGGTCGCTGCGCCGGGCTCCGAGCCGAATTCCCGCGAAGGGGCGGATTCCACCGGCGGCAAACCCATCGATCTGCCCCAGCGATTCGTATCCATGGTCTTTGACGACATTCACATGTCCCAGGACGACATCATGTTTGTGCGCGATTCTGCGGGCCGATTTTTCGGGGCTTTGGCATCGGCCGATCGTGCTGGGATCTATTCAACTTCCGGGCAGGTAACCGCGGAATTTACCCAGGACCACGAAGTTCTAAAACAGGCATTGCTGGGATTGCATCCACGTTCCGTACTCGTCCACAGTTCTTCGGACTGCCCCGACATTGGTTACTACCAGGCCGACCTGATTATGAATAAGAACGATACACAGGCGCTTGCCTTGGCTACGGAGGACGCTCTCCAATGTGCCTTCAACGGGGATACCACCATGACCACGGCGGCGCGCAGCATGGCGCAGGCCGCGGCCTCTCGGCAAGTCGCTACCGGTGATGCCGATACCGAGTTTGCTTACCGTCATCTGGAAGATGTAATACGGCGCCTGTCGAACATGCCGGGACAGCGGGTTTTGGTCCTGATTTCACCAGGATTTATTCAGACAACCTTGCAGTCCGAGGCTTTTAGTCTCGTGGATCGCGCGACGCGATCGGGCATTGTGATTAATGCCATCGACGCGCGCGGTCTGTATGTCCCGGACTTGGGCGGAGACATCGCCAGCCCGGTGCGTGACAGTTTTCGCACCGCTGGATACAAAGCCAGCTATCGCGTGGCCGCGCAATCGGCGCAGGATGACGTTCTCGCACAATTGGCGGATGGAACCGGCGGTATTTTTTACCACAACCGCAACGACGTGGACGAAGCCATGCGGGAAGCGGGCGCGGCTCCCGCATTATCCTACTTGCTCGGATTCTCTCCGCAGAATTTGAAACTGGATGGCCGCTTTCACACGTTGAAAGTCACACTTACGAACAAGGAAAAATTCAGCATCCAGGCGCGGCACGGCTATTTTGCTCCCCGCACTCTCTCGGATCCCGAAGAGACATCCAAAGAGGAGATCCAGGAAGCGCTGTTTTCGCAGGAGGAAATGCGTGATCTCCCCGTGGACCTCCAGACGCAGTTTTTCAAGAAGGACCAGGTCGAAGCGCGCCTCGCCGTGCTTACCCATCTGGATGTCAAAGGAATCCGTTTCCGCAAAGCGGAAGGCCGCAATAACGACAGACTGACGATCGTCACGGGGATCTTCGATGAAAACGGAAACTTCGTGACCGGCGGCGAGAAAACTCTCGAGATGAAATTGCTGGACGCCACTTATCTCCGGCTCAGCCGATCCGGTTTCACCGTGAAATCGAGCTTTGACGTCAAGCCGGGAAGATACCTGGTGCGGCTCGTCGTGCGCGACAACGAAGGCGCGCAGATGGCCGCCCGTAACGGAGCAGTGGTGATTCCTGATTGAGAATCGGATGTGGGGGAGCATATGACGACGAATTCGAATGGCACCCGAAAGATTCGTATCGCGGCCAGCTTGATTGCCGGCCTGGCGTGCATGACTTCCTCGCGCTCGCGAGCTCAGGAGCAGCCCGCCCCGCCTCCGCCAGAAGCAGCTTCACCGCAGCAGCCCCCCGTGGTGATCAAGACGGAATCGAAACTCGTTCTTGTCGATGCCGTGGTCACCGACAAGAAAGGCAATTATGTCCGCGACCTGGCGCAAGGTGATTTCAAGGTTTTCGAGGACAATAAGGAACAGGCGGTTTCGACTTTTTCAACGGGAGCCGACGCCGCCACTCAGGCCAATGGGCAGAAACGCTATTTGATTTTGTTTTTCGACAATTCAACGATGGCGGCACCGGAACAAATCCAGGCGCGAGCGGCGGCCAACAAATTTATCGACGCCAACGCCGGGCCGGACCGCATGCTCGCAGTCGTGGATTTCGGAGGCTCGCTGCGAATCGTCCAGAATTTCACCGCCAATGCGGACCTGCTCCGCAAAGCGGTTTCAGGGATCAAGAATTCCTACGTGGACCCCAATGCATCACCGGACGGATCGGTCACCGTGGCCTCGGCCAACTTGTCAAATGGTCCCTCGTTTCCCTCCTTCCCTGGTTTGGGCAGCGCGGAAGCGGATTTCGGCGCGCGCAGCATGCTGCTCGCCGTTCGTAGCCTGGCGAAAAACTTGCGCAGCATTCCCGGCCGAAAGATGGTGGTGCTCTTCTCCGGCGGTTTCCCATTGACCACGGAGAACCAATCGGAGCTGACCGCAACGATTGACGCCTGCAATAAGGCGAATGTCGCTATCTACGCTCTCGATGCGCGCGGCCTGATGGCGCCGGTTCCCGGGGGCAGCGCGATGAACAAGTCGTCGGCAGGGAAGACGCGTGCCGTTTCGAATCACACCAAACCTCGGACGACGGCGCACCATCCGCGCCTCGTGTTCGCTGCTTATCCCGCGAGCGCCATGCCCGATCCCCAGCGTCCCGGAGGTGGAGGGGGGGGCGGTGGTGGTGGTGGTGGCGGCCATCCGGGCGGCGGTGGTGGTGGTGGCGGCACCGGTGGAGGTGGAACCGGCGGCGGAGGTAAAGGTGGTTCCGGCGGCACCGGTGGAACAGGTGGCACTGGCGGCGGAGGTAAGGGAGGATCGGGTGGCACCGGCGGAACGGGTGGAACTGGCGGCACCGGCGGCAGCCGCGGCGGCACTGGCGGCTACAATCCTTATTCGAACTCCTTCAACTCCCCCATCAACCAACCGCGCACGATTGTTCCGCCATTCCCGCCATCCGCCTCGACCAATCAGCAGATCCTCGCTGCTCTGGCCGAAGGGACCGGCGGCTTCACTATTTTCAATACCAACGATTTGCTCGGCGGACTCGAGCGCATTGGCCGCGAGCAAAGCGAGTTTTACATTCTCGGTTATGTCCCGGGCGATACTCCGGAAGGAAGCTGCCACACGCTGAGGGTGAAGTTGAATCGGGGCGGCATGCACGTCCGTTCCCGCAGCGGCTACTGCAACACGCGGACGGCAAACGTGCTCGATGGCAAACCGCTCGAGAAACAACTTGAATCCCGCGCCGCGGGCGGAGAAGCCGGGTCCATTCATGGAACTCTTGAAACTCCTTACTTCTACACCGCGCCCAACACCGCGCGCGTGAACCTCGCCATGGAGATTCCCTCCGACACACTGCAATTCAACAAGGAAAAAGGGAAGTATCACGCCAACGTGAACGTCCTCGGAATCGCCTACAAGGCTGACGGGACGATCGGAGCAAAATTCAGCGACACCGTCAACCTGGATCTCGAAAAGGACGAGTGGAAGGAATTCACGAAAATTCCCTACAGCTATCAAAACCAGTTTGATGCCTCTCCCGGCACCTACAAGCTCACCGTAGTCTTGAGTGCGGGTGGCGATGCCTTCGGCAAGTTCGAGTCGCCTCTCACCATCGATCCGTACGACGGCAAGCAATTCCGCCTCGGCGGAGTGGCGCTCACGAATTCCGTGCAGCGCCTGAACGACATTCCCACGAGCCTCGATGCCGTGCTGCTCGAAGATCGCACACCGCTGGTGGTCAAGGGCGTGCAAATCGTTCCTTCGGCCAACAACCGCTTCAAGCACACCGACAATGTGGTGCTGTATAGCGAGATTTATGCGCCGCTACTCACCTCGGAAACCCCGCCCATCGTCGGCATGGGTTACACCATCTACGAGCGTGCCAGCAATCAGAAAATCTTCTCGACAGGAGCGCAGCGCTGCGACGACTTCATTCAGAAAGGGAACTCAGTGATCCCCATCGGAATGAAAGTGAAAGTAGACGATCTGAAGCCCGGTTCCTACCGGCTGACCTTGCAAGCCGTAGACAGCACCAACAGTCACCCACCCGACCGCAACGTGGATTTTGACATCGTGCCCTAATTCCATGTGCCCGATGACGAGCCATTCGGATGCGCCGGAACAGCCTCTGTTATCTTGAGCGTATCTTCGAGTGCGTAAAGCCTTTCCTATCTGTGTGTTTGACGTCAGTAAGGATTCGACACGAACGCCGGACTTCCGCAACTTCTCGGCTCCGCCGGGGTTAATCTACCCTTGAGCGGCCATCCCAGAGCATGCCGCAAGCTAGGAGAGTGTCATGAGGCTCGAAGCGCGCCCCGCCACGTCTTCCTTTTTCAGGTCTTCCACGATTTCGGTGACTCCCCGATCCATTCTGGCGACCATTCTTTCCTTCGCCTGTGTTCTCTCGCTGAGTGTAGACCTCACAGCCCTGGCCGCGAGCCCTGCGGCTGCCAAAGACAAGAAGCCCAAGCAGGATCCCTCTCTCAAAGGATTGCCGATCACCGAACTAAGTGCGGACGAGGCCATCCTTCACGCTCTGAACCGCTTGGCGTACGGGCCGCGCCCCGGCGATGTCGAGCGCGTGCGGCAAATGGGGCTCGCCAAATGGATCGATCAGCAACTGAATCCCAACTCGATCGATGACCGCGCCCTGGAAGCGCGTCTGGAGAATTATCCGACGCTTCGCATGTCCACCGCGAAATTGATCGGCGAATATCCGCAGCCGAAACAGGCGGAGAAGCAAGCTGAAAAGAAAACTCAAGCGCGAGAGCAGGGTGAGCAGCGCCGCTCGGATGCGGCGGCTGCAACCGTCGCGCGCGATATGCAGCCGGGCCGAGGGGTATCCTCAGGCAGCGGCGAACAGGAAGCGGCGCAAGCTCCCCAAGCGCCGCAAGAAAACGCGCAGGCCAAACAAGACATGGACAATGCTCCGGCGCCGATGAAGCAGGCCGAGTCTTCGCTCGATCCGGCGACAAAGGGAGCGGGAAAACGCGACGTGCTCGGCGGAGGCGATCCGAACAACGTGCCGCGCGCCGTCGCCGATGACAGCAAGAGGCCGCCGCGCATCGTGGCCGAACTCGCGATGGCCAAGGTTACCCGCGCCATTTACAGCGAGCGGCAATTGCAGCAGGTGATGGATGATTTCTGGTACAACCACTTCAACGTATTCGCCGGGAAAGGGGAAGACCGCTACTACCTGACTTCCTACGAACGCGACGTCATCCAACCGCACACCTTCGGAAAATTCAAGGAGCTTCTGACTGCCTCGGCGAAGAGTCCGGCGATGCTTTTCTATCTGGACAATTTCCTGAGCGTTGACCCGCACGCCGCCGACCGTCAAGCGATGCAGCGCGCCATGCGCCAGCAGATGAGAAACAGCAGGTTCGGCGGGCCGTGGCCGCGGCGTCCGCCGGTGAATCCGCAGCAAAACGCGAAAAAGAACGAACGCGGGCTGAATGAAAATTACGGACGCGAGTTGATGGAGCTGCACACGCTCGGCGTCGACGGCGGCTACACGCAGAGAGACGTCACCGAAGTGGCGCGCTGCTTCACCGGCTGGACGATTGAAAAGCCGAGGCAGTACGCCGATTTCAAGTTCGACGAAAAGCTGCACGACCCCGATCCGAAAATGGTGCTCGGAAAAAAGGTTCACGCAGGCGGAATGAAGGACGGCGAACAGGTGATCGACCTGCTCGTCCATCATCCCAGCACGGCGAAATTCATTTCCGCGAAGCTGGCGCGGCGATTCGTTTCGGATAATCCGCCGCCGGCACTCGTGGAGCGCATGGCCCAGACGTTCCAATCGAGCGACGGGGATACCCGCGCGGTCCTGAAGACCATGATCTGGTCGCCGGAGTTCTGGTCGCGCGAAGCCTACCACGCCAAAATCAAGACCCCGTTCGAATTGGTGGTCTCCGCGGCGCGCGCGCTAGGCACCGACGTGGATACGCCGCTGCCGCTGGTGCAGTGGGTGGGGCGGATTGGCGAGCCGCTCTATCAATGCCAGCCGCCAACGGGCTATTCCGATAAGGCCGACACTTGGGTGAACACCGGCGCGCTGCTGAATCGCTTGAATTATTCACTCGCACTCGCGGGGAATAAAATGCGAGGCGCCCGAACAGACGTGCCTTCCTTGCTGGGCGTCGATTCTGCCAGCGATCCCAAAGCGGCGCTGGACCGAGCGGTGCAGGTCTTCCTTGGCGGACAGGCCGGGCCGACAACAGTTGAAACGCTCGAAAAGCAACTGGAAAACCCGCAAGTCTTGCAAGCGAAGCTCGATGATCCGAACAAACAGGTGGATCTCGGTGTGGTCGCGGGACTGGTGCTGGGCGCACCCGAATTTCAGCGAAGGTAGGTCACGATGAGCTACAAATGTTGCGAAGGCATTAGAGGCCTGAAATTCTCGCGCCGTTATTTCCTGAAGCAGGGCGGCGTCGCCACGGTTGGCCTCAGTGCCATGCCGGCGTTTTTGCAGCGCGCCGTGGCTGCAACGCCCATGCCCAACAAGAAGCAGCTGGTTGTGCTGTTCCAGCGCGGGGCCGCCGACGGCCTTAACATCGTTGTGCCCTTTGGCGAATCGAACTACTACCGCATGCGTCCGACGATTGCCATTCCACAACCGAAGCGCGGCGGCGGCGACGCGGCCATCGATCTCGACGGATTTTTCGGATTGCATCCGAGCCTCGCGCCGCTCGAGCCGCTCTTCCGCAAAAATCAACTGGCGATCGTGCACGCTGTGGGCTCGCCCGATCCCACGCGCTCGCATTTCGACGCGCAGGATTTCATGGAATCCGGCACGCCCGGGTTGAAAGCCACCGAAGACGGCTGGCTGAATCGCGCGCTGGAATCCGTTCCGGAAGAAGATGCTTCGCCGTTTCGCGCCGTGGCCATGGGCGCGAATCTTCCGCGTATGCTGCACGGCAGCGCTCCCGCTATCGCGCTGCCCGACTTGAAGCAATTCAAAGTGGTGGCGCAATCTCCTGGAACGGGCCGGATGGTCGAAGGCGGATTTGAAGCCATGTATGCGCAAACCGTGGATCACGCGCTGCACGGAACCGGCACGGAGACGTTTGAAGCCATCGACCTCCTGCGCAAGGCCGACCCCGCGAAATATCAGCCGGAAAATGACGCGCAGTATCCGACGAGCCGCCTTGGCCAGAGCCTGCAGCAGATCGGGCAGCTCCTTAAAGCCAACATTGGCGTCGAAGTTCTATTCGTCGATTGCGGCGGTTGGGACAATCACGTCAACGAAGGCGGAGTGCAGGGCCAGCTCTCAAATTTGCTGAAGGATCTCGGCCAGGGGCTTGCCGCGTTTCATCAGGACATGGGCGACCGCATGGAGAATATTATTGTCGTGACCATGAGCGAGTTCGGGCGCACCGCGAAGGAAAACGGGAACCACGGCACCGATCACGGTCACGCGAATTGCATGTTTTTAATGGGTGGCGACGTGAAAGAGGGACACGTCTACGGCAAATGGCCCGGCCTGAACGATCACCAGCTCAACGAGGGCCGCGACCTCGCGCTGACCACGGATTTTCGTTCCGTCGTTGGAGAAGTTTTGTCGAAACACATCGGCGTCGCCGATCTCAAGTCGGTCTTCCCCGGCTTCGACAATAATCCGCGCAAATTCCCCGGCCTCATCCGCTCGTAATTTGGAGTGCGGGAGCCCGGCTCCCGCTTTTACGGCTTCGGCTGAGGCGCAGTGTCAAAAGCGGCAGCCCGGCTGGCGCCCTCGAAAGAATCGGATGCAAGTCACGCGCTACTTTTTGACGAAGATGGACTTAGGCACCATGCAATGCACGCCCTTACGGATGTCCACGACCTCCGAGACGCGGCAATCCGCGACCATGGACGTGAGCGCGTAACCTTCCTCGCGGGACATCGGAACCATCTTCTGCTCCTTGAGAAAATCGATAGTTCCGCGCACCGCAATTTTCATCGCCTCGTTTAAGTCCTCGTCGAATCCCATGAAAATCCAGTGCGTGGAAGTTTCTGCGCGCGGCCACTCGAGGTGCAGGTCCTTCCGCACGATAGGTTGAATATCGATCTCGCGGTAGGAGCACTCCAGAGCCGTGAGGTTCACCTCGCCATTGCCCTGTAAGCAATGTGAATCCCCCATCCAAATCAGCCCGCCCTTCACGAACACGGGAAGAAAAAGCGTGGAGCCTTCCTGCAGTTCGTTGACATCCATGTTCGATCCGTTCTTCCACGGCCGCAGCGTGCTGGTACGGCCCCTGGCATCGTGAATCGGAGGGCCCGCTTTTTCTTTCGGCTCGTTCGGATCCGGGCCCGCCGCGAGCGTGCCTGGAAAGGGCTTGAGGCTCAAGACGATGCCGGGTTTGAACTCCGTGGTCATGGTCTTCGGGTCAAGCTTGAAAAACTGGACATGGCCTTCCGGAAATTCGGAGGCCAGCAAGCCAACGGTCGGGAACTGCTTGCCGGGGAGATTGAAATTGAAACCGTCATCCTTGATCACAATTTTCTTGATGCGGATTTCCAACGTGTCGCCAGGTTCCGCACCGGTGACATAGATCGGTCCGGTAACCGAATGCGGCCCGCCTCCGGGGTTGGCGAGGCGCAGCTTCACGATCTCCTCCATGGAGATACCGGGCTTGATCTGGTCCATCGAATGAAGAAGCGTTTCAATCGCCACGGTGTCGCCAGAATTCACGACCAGCTTGGGTTTCTCGGCGGGATCGAGCCAGCCCCATTGGGTGGTCTCCGGATTCGCGGGAAGTACGAAGTACTTGCCGGTAGCTCCTTGTGCCGCGCCCTTGTCCGGAGCGGTTTTGTCTTGCGCTGCGGAGCACAGCGCCCCCGTCGCGAGCATCACCGCCGCAGCCCTTGCTCTCTGTATTGAAGTCATGAATCTTCTCCTGTGCGTGCCGAGCCCAGTGGAAGTCGTGCGGAGTATAGTAGCGCCGGGCGCTCGATGCTTGCGTAAAAATCGATGCAACGCATCCGCAATTCCTGCGATGCCGCGAGGCGCGTGCCATGCGGCGGCGCCGTTCGAGTTCTTTCGCTCGGCGTGGAACTGGCGCACTCCAAAGGAAAAAGAGCCGCGGGCCACAGTTCAGGCACGAAAAGGTCTTCCGGCCACTCGTCCTCACATCTTACATATGCAGTTCGCGAATCCAAATATTGCGAAAGCGCACCAGATCTTCGTGATCCTGCAAGGCGAGAGGCAGCTTCTCCGCGTGCGGCGCATACGGCGGACGCTTTCCGTGCGCGGTCGGCCCAGAAAGCTCGGCGTTGTCCTGAACGAGCACTCCGTTGTGCAGCACGGTCACGCGCGCGGGACGAAGCAATCTTCCATCCTTGTCGAAGCGCGGCCCATGAAAAACGATATCGTAGCTCTGCCACTGCCCAGGCGGGCGCGAAGCATTGACCTGCGGTGGATACTGCCCGTAAACCGCGGCCGCTTGGCCATCCGCGTACGTTTTGTTTTCGTAGGAATCCAGCACCTGAATCTCGTACAAACCCATTAGGAAAACGCCGCTGTTCCCGCGCTCCTGGTTTTCCCCTTTCGGCGGAGTGGGCTCGGCGAATTCGACGTGCAATTGGCAATCGCCGAAAGAATCGTGCGTGTAAATGTAGCCGGTCTTCGGCACAACTTCGGCATAGCCATTTTCTACTTTCCATTTTGCCGCGCTTCCGTCTCTGTGGGCCCACCTGGATAGATCTTTTCCGTCAAAAAGCACAATGGCATCGGACGGCGGACGTCCCGGCGCGTCCTGCGTGCTAGCCGTTCCTGGAACAATCACAGATGGCACTGGGCGGTCAGGGTCGTGAATTTTCCACGTAGTGTTCACTTGGGCTTTGCTGATGTTGGGGACAACTGACAGCAACAGGGCGGCAACTGTCAGAAGGATGATTTTTATCATGGCTTAAACCTCATCGCGGAAGCCGCGAAGTTGTAACTCAAAATGAAATGCAAAGAGGCGGCTGTGGCCGCCGCGCCCTCTCACCTGACCTGAACGCTGACAACTGAAAACTGCCGTCAGGCCTCAGAGCCGCGGATGCGCATGCCGTAGAAGGAACGGTAAACGAAAACGAAGGAGACGATAAAAAAGGCAGCGGCGAGGATGTGCGTCAGCGTGCTGCCCTGCGAAGCCGTCAGTTGCACGGCGAGCTCGACAGCCAGCAGGCCGAAGAGCGTGGTGAACTTGATGACCGGATTCAGCGCGACGGAAGAAGTGTCCTTGAACGGATCGCCGACAGTGTCGCCGATGACCGTGGCGTCGTGGAGCGGCGTGCCCTTTTGCTTCAGCTCGACTTCGACGATTTTCTTGGCGTTGTCCCAGGCGCCGCCGGCATTGGCCATGAAGATGGCCTGATACAAGCCGAAAGTGGCGATGGACATCAGGTAGCCGATGAAGAAGAAGGGTTCAACGAACGCGAAGGCCAGTGTGGCGAAGAACACCGCAATGAAAATGTTGAGCATGCCCTTCTGCGCGTACTTGGTACAGATTTCGACAACCTTTTTGCTGTCGGCGATGCTGGCGGCAGCAGCCCCTTCGAGATTGATGTTGGCCTTGATGAATTCGACCGCGCGATAAGCGCCGGTGGTCACCGCTTGCGTGGAGGCGCCGGTGAACCAATAGATGATGGCGCCGCCGGTGATGAGGCCGAGAACGAAGGGCGCGTGCAGAAGGGAAAGTTTGTCCACGTTGACGGTCAGGCCGCTGGTGAGAGCCATGATAATGGAAAAAATCATCGTGGTAGCGCCCACAACGGCGGTGCCAATGAGCACCGGCTTGGCGGTGGCTTTGAAAGTGTTCCCGGCGCCATCGTTGGCTTCTAGCAAGTGCTTGGCGCGCTCAAAGTTCACGTCGATGTTGTAGTCTTTCTTAAGTTCCGCTGCGATGCCGGGAATTTGCTCAATCAGAGAAAGTTCATAGACCGACTGTGCGTTATCGGTGACGGGGCCATAAGAATCGACGGCGATAGTCACCGGGCCCATACCGAGAAAGCCGAAGGCCACGAGGCCGAAGGCAAACACCGGCTCGGCCACCATGAGGTGCCCGAGGCCCTGCTGGGAGAACAGATAGCTGATGGACATCAACAGCACCATCGAGAGTCCCAAGTAGTAGCCCGAAAAATTCCCGGCAACGAAGCCCGAAAGAATGCCGAGCGACGCGCCGCCTTCTTGCGCCGAAGTGACCACTTCCTTGACGTGGCGCGATTCGACGGAGGTAAAAGCCTTCACCAGCTCCGGAATGATGGCGCCCGCAAGCGTCCCGCAGGAGATGATGCTAGCGAGCTTCCACCATTGGGTCGGGTCGCCGCCCAAGAGGGGGATAATGAGGGAGGAAACCAAATAGGTCAGCGCGATCGAGACGAACGAGGTAATCCACACCAACCACGTAAGGGGCGTCTCGAAATTCATCTCGTCAGCGTTGCCGAAGCGCGCTTTGGCGATCGCGCCGTTGATGAAATAGGCGACTGCGCTTGCGACCAGCATGATGATGCGCATGACGAAGATCCAGACCAGCAGTTGGACTTGAATCGTGGGATTCTTCACCGCCAGCAAGATAAAAGTGATCAGCGCGACGCCGGTTACGCCATAGGTTTCAAAACCGTCGGCGGTCGGTCCCACGGAATCTCCCGCGTTATCGCCGGTGCAATCCGCGATTACGCCGGGGTTGCGTGCATCATCTTCTTTGATCTTGAAGACAATTTTCATCAGGTCGGAGCCGATGTCCGCGATCTTGGTGAAGATGCCGCCGGCGATGCGCAGCGCGGCTGCACCGAGAGATTCTCCGATGGCGAAGCCAATAAAACACGGCCCAGCATAATCGCCCGGAATGAAAAGCAGGATGATGAGCATCATCAACAGTTCGACGCTGATCAGCATCATGCCGACGCTCATGCCCGCTTCCAAAGGAATGTGATTGATGGGGAAGGGCTTTCCGCCCAAGCCGGCGAACGCCGTACGCGAATTCGCAAACGTATTCACGCGTATGCCGAACCACGCCACGCTGAAGCTTCCGCCCATGCCGACCAGGCTGAAAAACAAGATAATCGGGAGCGTGGTGCTGATGGGCTTGCCGGGCACGGGAGCCAGCACACCGAAGTACAGCACAATCACGATGGCGATGAAGATCCAGAGCAGCAGAAGAAACTTGCCCTGCGTGGTGAGATAAGTCTTGCACGTCTCGTAAATGAGCTCGGAGATATCGCGCATCGATTTGTGAACGGGTAAATTTTTGAGTCGAACGTATATGACTAATCCAAAGCTCAGGCCAAACAGGCAAAACAGAATGCCGAAGAGCAGCAGCTTGTGGCCGTCGATTCCAAGAAAGGAAACGGACGATAAGTCCGGTAATTTCAGATTGGCTTCGCCTCCGGCTTCCTGTGCCAGCGCGGAGGCGCCAGTGAGCAATGCAAAGGCAGAGGCGACCGCGCCAAATTTTAGAGATCTACAGCTGAGGGACCAGGCACTCGCTAGCCAGGTGCGCATTCAGAATCCTCCATCCATAATTCGTTTGCAGGGCAATTACTTTTCAAAACAGCTTTTCCGGCACACTCTTTCGAACAAGCGCCATTCGGCGCGACCGCACAATATTTTGTTCTCATTCCGCAGGAAAGAAGCCGTCGCGCGCCGGTCCGAGATCACCCCAAACACCCCAGCGAAGCTCCCAGAAGCCCAGGAGCAAGGGCGGGCACAGAGCGATGATTTATAACATTTAACCAATGGTGGGTCAAACCATCCCGATTCTTGGCAAGGGAGCGAGCCGTTGTGGCCTGGGAAACGTGAACGCCAGGATTTCGCCAACCGATGGTAACATGCCACAGTCATTTGAAGAGTAAGAAGCCCGGGCGGGACGGGGTTCATGAGCATCAAGAGAATGTTTGAAACGGCGCCGTATTTCGACGCCCTCAGCGATTTGTGCCACAACCGGAAGCGATTGGAGATCGCGATCCGTCGTCACACCGGCGTCGCGGCAGCGGGGCACGCATGAGGCACCATTTCTTCATCACGGGGACGGATGCGGGCGTGGGGAAAACCACGCTTTCCGCGCTGCTGTGCGCCGCGCTGGATGCAGTTTACTGGAAGCCGATCCAAACGGGGACGCTCGAGGGCTCGGACCGTGTGACAGTGATGCGGCTGGCGGGAATCGGGACGGATCGCACGCTGGACGAAGTTTACAAGTTTGTTCCGCCGGTTTCTCCGGACCTGGCGGCGCGCTGGGCGGGAGTGGACATTGACCTTGGGCGAATCAACATGCCCAGCAGCCTCATGAATGATTGGCTAATCGTGGAGGGCGCGGGCGGGGTGCTGGTACCCATCAATCAGAAGCAGTTCATGCTGGATATGATGGTGAAGTTCAAGTTGCCTGTTGTTGTTGCGGCGCGCAGCGCGATGGGAACGGTAAACCACACACTATTGACGCTGGCCGCACTGCACGCAGCGGAGTTGCCGGTGCACGGCGTGGTGCTGATCGGCGATCAGAACCGGGAGAACCGCGAAACTATCGAACGATTTGGCCATGTCCGCGTAATCGGGGAAATTCCCAAGCTGCCGAATCTTCACCGGACCGCGCTGATGCAGGTGTTCATGAATCATTTCGATCGCGCGGCCTTCTCGCAGTAAGCGCTACAAGATTTCTTCCGGCCTTCAGAACATTCCAAGCATTTTTGGCTTTCGAGCATTTCGGCGAACAGATTGCATTGAGCACTAATGCAGCTGTTGCGCGGGCTGGAAAAAATGACGGAGAGGAGTAGCGCGTGCCTTCGGGATTGAGCGCATGGAAACAGAAGATCGTGGCGTTCGCGAGCGGGCTGGGCGCGCCGGGACTTTTTCTGATTTCGTTTCTGGATTCGTCGGTGCTGACGTTCCCGGTCATCAACGATTTGCTGCTCATCGAACTGTCCATTCAGTCTCCGGCGCGGATGCCGTTGTACGCGCTGATGGCGGCGCTGGGTTCGGTTCTGGGATGCGTGCTGCTCTTTTTCATCGCGGAAAAAGGTGGAGAAGCGGTTTTTCATAAACATGCGGGGGACAGAGCACATGCCATCCACAACTGGGTGGTGCATAACGGGTTCGGCGGCATGCTCATCGCGGCGCTGTTGCCGCCGCCGACACCGTTCAAGGTTTTTGTAATCGCCGCCGGCGTTTTCGAAGTACGCCTGGTCAGCTTCGTTTCGGCGATTACCCTCGCGCGGCTGGTGCGTTACTTCGGCATCGGCTTTCTGGCGATACGTTACGGCCAGGACGCCCTGCCGTTTCTGGCGGCGCATAAGTGGCAGGTGGCTTTGGCGGCCATCGCGCTGGTATTCGTGAGCTATGTACTTTCCCGTCTGATACTTAGGCACCGCCCGCACGCGGATGTTGCGGACCGCCCACCACAGGCGCCGCCCCCACCCCCTCCATCAAATGCATGAATATCAAAAGAAAGGGCTTACAAAAAGGGTATTTCGTAAGCACCTGATATTAAAAGATATGTTTGCGGTTGATCGAGTTGCGACGCAGTCTGACAAGAAGAAGAAAGCGGCAGCCTGGGCGGCCGCTTTCCAAGAGTTTCCCTACTTAGGAGGATAGCAAAAGAGCCGGAGGAAGTGAGGAAGTCAAGAAAAACCTGGACGGGCCGGGATGCGGGAATAGTCAACGATGTCACTTCCACCAGACTTGGCGGGAGGCGAGATCCCAGGCGAGTTCTTGAGCGAGGATTCTGCCGGAGGGATCGGTGTCCACTTCAGCTTGGACGCGGAGGTCGGCGGTGGCGTCACGAGTGTAGGGGAAGTCGCGGAGGGTGACGTGGAAGCCCTCGGGAGTCTTTTCGACGCTGGCCTTGGGGAAGCGAGCGACCTGAAGGAAGCGTCGAGCGACAAGGGAATTCCTCGCGGCGTCAAGAGCGGGAGAGGCTTCAGGCTTGTAGGAAGTGATGGCGGAGTCGGGGTCAAAATTCACGGCGGGGCCGACTTCCACTTCGACGTCGTGCAGGGCGCTCGCGGTTTCGACGATCCCGTACCAACGGAACGGCGAACCGGGCTCGGCAAAGGCAGCAACTCTTCGCGGGGATTCGCCGCGGTAGGTGCGCGATTCCATTACGGCTACCGCACTGGCGTGCAGCGTGAGGCGGGCGACTAGATAGAGAATTAGTCCGGCGAATGCAAGAAATGCGCCCGTTCTTCCGCGAGGCCCTTTGGATTTTGCGCCAATTTCTTCTGTGACCAGGCCGCTCAGCATGGGCAGCAAGATTCCAGCAAGAAAGATCGCCGGGATCCAGAGATCGAGGTGACCGACCCAGTCCAAAGCGAAGTGGCGGGCGGAGAAGGGCCAGAAGAGTTCGAGGCCGCCGCTTTGGCAAAGATCCAGGAGCAAATGCAGAAGAGCGGCGCTCAGCGCGGCCACGAAAATGAGCGATGGCGAGATCTTTTTTTCTACGGTTGAAGGCGTGCGGAGCAGAAATGGAAGCAGGACGAGCAAGGCGATGAGGACGGCTGCAAACAGTGAGTGAAAGCCAGCACGATAGAAAGTGAGATAGGCATACGGGCCAAAGTGAGCGCTTTGGCCGTCGATGTCCGCGATAATTCCGGCAACGATGATGGCAAGCGTGACCGAACGAGTCGTGCGGGGGAAGGCGGCGAGCTTGAGGGTGTAAGAAGCCAAGGCATGGGTGAGGGGATCCATCGGTGAAGTTATCTCATGAATCCGCAGTGAGAGGCGATGATTACACCGCGAAAGCGTCAGCTGGGCCGCCGCACTCCAAAGCTCAGGCGGGCTGCAGAAGGCAAGAATGGGGCAGAGAGAGAATCGCCGGTCTGAAGACCGGCCACTACGAAAGAGGGGGGGTGCCTGGGACGAGGAGCTTGAGGGCGCGGGGGACGATTTTGAATTGGACGGGGAGGCGGGCGAGGGGTTCGCCGTCGACCTGGGCGTAGACGGGAGTTTTGTCGAGGGGTTCGCAGACGAGCGTGTCGGCCTTCCAGAAATGGACGCCTTCGGATTCGCGGAGGTCGCCGAGCCAGAGCGAAGGCAAGTAGCTGAGGTAACGCAGGCCACTTTGCGTGGTGAGGGCCATGATCTCGAAGTGATCCTCGAAGAGGTCGGCTCCGGTGGTGATCTTGAAGGGGCCACCGTAATTTTTGGTGCGGCCGACGATGGCGAGCGAGGCATCGAGTTTTTGACCGCCCGTGACAATGCGAAAGTGCTGGAATTTATACCGGAAGACTTCGCGGGCCCCCTCCCACCAGTAGGCGAGAATGCCGACGCGGGCCTTTAGTTCGAGGTCGATGGAATAAACAATCATGCCGTCGGGGCCGGCGCCGCCGACACTCAGGAAATATTTTTTCTTGTCGGGCCGCTCCACTGGAGTGGCGAGACCGAGGGCGATTTCTTTGACGGTGCCGTGCGTGAGTTTTTCTGCGGCGCTGGGGATGTCCCAGGGCAGGTCTAATTCCTTGGCGAGAATGTTGGCGGTGCCGCCGGGGAGAAGAGCGAGAGGGACGCGGTGCCCGTTCTGCTGAGCGGCGAGGCCGTTCACGATTTCGTTTAAGGTGCCGTCGCCACCACAGGCGATGACGAGCTGGCGGCCTTCGGCGGCCGCGTGATGCGCGATTTCTGTGGCGTGGCCGGGGCCGGTGGTTTCGGCGAGCTCGGCTTCGATGCCGCCCAGGGCGAAAATGCGTCGGGCCTGATCGAGAAGGTGGCGGCGCGCGGAGCCGCCCTTGCCCGCGTTGGGATTGTGAATCAAAAGCGCGTTGTTGAGCTGGTGGGTCATTCGTCGTTCGATCGTCTCCCGTTCGTTTTGCAAGAGAATCATTCTATATAATATCGGGCGGATTCATACATCCCGTCTTGCGCCGGAGTGCTTAAGAGAGATTCCTCGCTTCGCTCGGAATGACGGGAGGGAGAGAGTTCGAGGGTTTCATGGCCAAAGCCGCGCCAGCTAGCGCCAAAAAAGAGATTGAAGAGCTTCGCGAGAAGCTGCGTTACCACGAATACCGGTATTACGTGCTGGATGATCCGGAGATTTCGGACGCAGCCTACGACCGGATGATGAACCGGCTGAAAGAGCTGGAGACGGCGTATCCGGAGCTGGTGACGCCGGATTCTCCGACGGTGCGCGTGGGCGGAGCGCCGCGCGATGGATTTTCCACGGTGCGACACGCACGGGCGATGCTGAGCCTGGACAACGCATTTTCTTATGAGGCTCTGCGCGATTGGGATCGACGGGTGCGAGAAGGGAGCGGGAAGGAAAAAATCGAATACGTCGCGGAACATAAATTCGATGGGCTGAGCATTTCGCTGCAATACGAAGACGGAGTGTTGACGCGCGGGGTGACACGCGGCGATGGCACGACGGGCGAGGATGTTACGCCGAATGTGAAAACCATCCGGTCGATTCCGCTGCGCGTGGATGCGGCGGCCCTGAAGAAGAACAAGCTGCGGGGGGATTTCGAAGTGCGCGGGGAAATCATGATGACGCGAAAGGCGTTTGAGGCACTGAACCGACAACAAGAGGAAATTGGCGGGAAGATTTTCGTGAATCCGAGAAATTCGGCGGCGGGAGCGGTGCGCGTCCTCGATCCAGCGATTACGGCGTCGCGGCGGCTGGACTTCTTCGCGTACTACCTGCTGGTGGATGGAAGAGTGCCGTTCGCTAAGCATTCGGAGTCCCTAAAGGCTTTGAAGCAATTACGATTCCGCTCTTCGGATGGCTGGAAACTGTGTGCGGGAATCGAGGCGGTGACGGCGTATTGCGACGATTGGGACGCCAGGCGGGAGAAGCTGGCGTACGAGATTGACGGCGTAGTGGTAAAAGTGAACGCGATTGCCATTCAAAGTGAACTGGGTTACACGGCGAAGGCGCCGCGGTGGGCGATTGCGTACAAGTATCCGGCGCGGCAGGAGACCACGGTAGTGAACGACATCATCGTGCAGGTGGGGCGCACGGGGACGTTGACGCCGGTGGCGGTGCTGGAGCCAGTGCAAGTGGGAGGCGTCACTGTCAGCCGTTCCACGCTCCACAACATGGATGAGGTCGAGCGGCTGGAGTTGCAGATCGGCGACACGGTGCTGATCGAGCGGGCGGGGGAAGTGATTCCGCACGTGCTCCGGGTGGTGAAGCCGGGCAAGCAGCGGAAGCCGTTTCGCATGCCGAGACATTGCCCAGAATGCGGGAGCACGGTCCACAAAGATGAAGACGGCGTAGCGTACCGTTGCGTGAATGCGGCTTGCCCGGCGAAGCGGAAGGAATCGCTGCTGCACTATGCAGGGCGGCATGCGATGAATATTGACGGGCTGGGCGAGAAGATCGTGGACCAGTTGGTGGACACGGGGTTGGTGAAGGACGTTGCGGACTTGTATTCGCTGAAGCTGGAGGATTTGACAGCGCTCGAACGGATGGCGGAAAAATCGGCGCAGAATCTGCTGGATGAGATTGAGGCAAGCAAGAAGAATTCGCTGGCGCGGTTGATTTATGCGCTGGGAATACGCTTTGTGGGGGAGCGCACCGGGCAGTTGCTGGCGGAGCATTTTTCTTCGTTAGAGGAGTTGGCGGTGGCGAAGGAAGAGCAATTAGAGGAAGTGCCGGAAGTGGGGCCGAAAGTAGCAGCGAGCATCGCGGAGTTTTTCTCGGAGCCGGCGAACCGGCAACTGATCAAGAAGCTGTACAAGGCGAGCGTGCATCCGACGGCGGAGAAGCGGCAGGTGAAGAGCGACAGGTTTGCGGGGAAGTCGTTCGTGTTTACTGGCGCTTTGGCGAATCGCTCAAGGGAAGAAGCCGGTGAGATCGTGCAGCAGCACGGCGGAAAAGTTTCGGGGTCGGTGAGCAAGAAGACGCACTACGTAGTGGTGGGGACGGATCCGGGATCGAAGTATGAGAAGGCGAAGGAATTGGGCGTGACGATTCTCAGTGAAACGGAGTTCGAGAAGCTGCTCGGGATGAAGTAGTTTCAGAATGGCGCACGGCCATTGTTTACGGTCGACCGAGACACTCTCGCGGTATAATGGGAGTGGCGGGCGGGCCGGGTGATCGCTGGTTCCGGCAGAGGAGTGGCGGCCTAAGGGCCGCCGCTACAAAGCCGGAACGGGAGGAAAGTCCGGACACCGTCCTGAGGCACGTTGACCATTCGCGGCCGTCTTTATTGGCGGCCGCAAAGCGGCCGACGGAACTCTTGACAGGGCAACGCGCCTGATAACGTCAGGGGGCGTAACGGGGAGTACAGGCTAAAGCCTGTGCCACTCGGAGCGCTACGGAAAGTGCCACAGAGAATAGACCGCCGGTGGAGCGCAGCACGGTGGCATCCCGCAGGGAAACCTGCGGGACGTCTTCGCAATGCACGCACTGCCTGGCAAGGGTGAAAAGGTGGGGTAAGAGCCCACCGCTCCGGTGGTGACACCGTAGGCACGGAAAACCCCGCGTGGTGCAAGGCCAAATAGGAGGGGAGAGCCGGCCCGGCTCACTGAGTCAGCGTTCGCGAAGTCGACCGCTTTGCGGTCGCCACTTCGATGAACGCGCTCCTTTCGCGGTGGCGCAAGCCATCGTCGATTGAAAACCCTCGGGTAGGCTGCTGGAGTCATGGTGCGAACCGTGACCTAGAGGAATGATCGCCGCGGTGCGCCCTTCGCCTTGCGAATGACGCATTGCACAGAATCCGGCTTACAGGCCCGTCCCGCCTTTTCTCAATGTTTTTGATGGTTTTTGAGCCGTCTAACCACTGCCTAACCAACTGCCTAACCGCGAATCCCCACGACTTTCTTCCCGCGCTGAGCCGCGATTTTGGCTTGCTCCTCAATACCTACGCCAGAGTCCATCTTCGCTTGAAGCTCTACTGCTTGGCGAGAAGCTTGAACTGCGTGGCGTTGGCCTCGGCTGGTT
The DNA here is from genome assembly GCA_035511855.1 of Candidatus Udaeobacter sp. Lineage (GTDB taxonomy): Bacteria > Acidobacteriota > Terriglobia > Acidiferrales > UBA7541 > Acidiferrum. The sequence continues at coordinate 4,869 of DATKEV010000102.1, read as the reverse complement.
GTTCTAGGAATACTCGTGTATCCACGGTGTCATAGAGCCCTTCTCGCTTGATCGGAACTACGCCTGGCGTACTGCTCGGTAGATGCTCCTGTATGGAATTGAAGAGCTTTCGCGTCCAGAGAATGCGGCGAGGTTCCTGTACTCCGTCAGCAGCACAATAGAGTTTGGGTCGCCTGTCTTGGAACCAGGAGCTACCAGCAGCACCTCTGAGATGCGGTGGTAGCTCAGAACCGCACCCTGGCGCTTAGCTTCCTCCCGCACCCGCATCCAGTGGTCGTCCAAATAGCCGAGTGCTAGTCCCATGTTGTTGGGCCTTACCTCAATGAACTCCAGCGTCCAAACAGGTTTTTCCGCCAAATCCGGGCTTTGAGCGTCTCCCCGGACAATGAAACAAAGAGCGCCGAGAACAAGACCGGACAACTTCAGTAGTCGCATGACTTTTCCCTCCCTGTTCCTTTCTGACGCACTGCCATTGACAGGGCTATCGTATCAACTGGAAGTTGCGGTCAGAAGCACAACTGTATTGTTTCTTGTTCCACAAGTCCCAAAAGAGTTTCGCTGTTGCAGGGCCGTGCCCGGCATAGTGATTGCCTCTGGGGTCACTTCAAAACCGGCCATACGGGTCACGTCAAAAGCGGCTGACGGATGTGGCCCGGCGAACACAAGAGGCTCGTCGGCAATGTCGTGTCACTCTGTAATGTTTGGGGGCATTCCCGTGCCCAGTTCGTTCGGCAAGCGCATCGCTCATTACCAGGGACCAGCAGTAGTAGATAGTTTTTTTCTTTGGGGCTTGACATCGCCGGGCACCACCCACAGCATTCCGCCACGTCCCCAAGTCTTTTAATTCCGACCACTCATTTGGTTACGCGAAATTTCCCGGGCAGGGCCAGGGCAGCGGCCTAATCAAAATGGAAACTCCGCCCCAGGCAAGTCTCTCGCAAATCTCGGGCCCTTGCTCCCATTGGGCCCCAGCACATCCCCCGACCCCGGACGGCCCCCTGTCAGTCAGGAATTTTCATTGTCAAAAAGAATCTCGATTTGAGAGGAGAAGGATCATGACCACTTCGTTAAAAACAACCTTCAAAGCAATGGGCAAGATCGCCTTACTTGCCATCGGGCTCATAGCTGTGAGTTGCACAGGCTGTGCGCAAAGCGTGAGTGTTACACCGTCGAGTTTGAGTTTCGGTAATGTGCCCGTCAATATGACTAGTGATGATCCTCAATTCCTCACTCTCGCTAATTGACCGACTGCTACAGGGGGTGTCCCGCTCACCGGGATCAGTATAGCCATTCAGGGCCCATTCTCGCGGCCTGTTGGTAATCCTGGTACCTGTGGAGCAAGTCTAGCAGTGAGTGCAACCTGCACGATCGGGACTTAACCTTTCGTCTCCAGGACAGCTTCCGCCGCTGACTAATAGAGTCGAATCAGGGAAAGCCCACGCGCCGTACAAACGGCTCGAATCGTGGATCTGAACGAGCGGACTCGAACAGCGGGTCAAGTTTCAGAGTCAGAATCTGGGTATCCCGCTGTTCAAAGGCTTTTTCCAACCACCGAAATGTAGCGTCTTCATTTCCCAGTCCAGCATAAACCGTGGCAATCAAGTACGCTGACACATATTTCCGTCTCGACGTCCGCTCCAAGTCACTGACCACTTCAAGCGCTTCTTTCTTTCTCCCAGCCACAGCGTACGCATACCCCAGCCACGCTTTCATCCACGAATCCTCCGGGGAAAGCTTGACCGCCGTTTGCAATTCCGCGATGCCGTCTTGGTGTTGTTTCTGAACCGCGTAAAGCATACCAAGGCCTTGATGTCCGTCAGGCGAGTTTGGATCAATCTCCAAAATCTTCCGAAATTGTTCGACGGCGCGTTCTGGCTGCGCGGCGCTCCAATAAATCCAGCCGAGATTCCACAACGTAAGTACGGATAACGGATCCAGTTCGGCGCTTCGTGTCATTTCGGCAATTGCTTCCTTGTGCCGCCCAGTTTTGCTGAGATACAACGCATAGACTTGATGTGCACCTTGTCCGTTTGGCTCCAACTCGTTGGCCCAGCGGTACTCAGCCTCTGCCGCGCGCCAATCCCAATCAAACGATTCAACGGCGAAGCCGAGAGCCGCGTGAGCGTTGGCTAGATTCGCGTCGATACCAAGGGCCCTGCGTGCAAGCTCTTTCGCTTTGGGATATCCATCTTGGGGAGCTACGTAAAGATTGCTGGCCAAAAGGTTGTACGAGAACGCCAGCCTCGCATAGGCTGGGGCGAAATCCGGTGCCAGCCGGATCGCCTCGTCAAAATACATAATGCTTTTCCGTACATCTACCTCGGTGAGCTTGCCCCAGTAGTACAGGCCTTTGAGATATGCCTCGTGGGCCTCCGGATTCAGTTTGCGTGTCTCCATTAAGTTGGCGTGGTTTCCGGGCGTCAGCTGCAGATGGACCTGGTGCGCTATCGCACGCGCCAGGTCGCCCTCCAGCGCCAGCACGTCGCGCACATCACGTTCGTAACTCTCCGCCCAGAGATGTCGGTCGGTCTGTGCCTCGATGAGCTGAGCACGCACACGCACCCGGTCGCCCGATCGCTGTACAGTACCTTCAATCACTGCGTCCACTCGCAATTCTTGAGCAACCTCTGGAAGGGTCTTAGATGTTCCTTTGTAGTGCACGGCAGACGTTCGAGAGATCACACGCAACCCACCGATTTTCACTAACTCCGTCGTCAGCTCGTCTGTCATGCCGTCTGCAAAGTACTCTTGCTCCGGATCTCGAGAGAGATTCTCTAGCGGCAGCACCACCAGAGACTGAATCTTGCTGACAGGCTGCGGCCCCCACAGCCGTCGCCGGACACCCCCTACATCCGTCACAAACAGCAGCAGTGCCACTGCGAAAGCTGCGGCGAGCACCAGCGGGAATTGGCGAGGCCTCCGAACCTCCGCTCGGTTTTCCTTCGTCACAGATTGGACTGGGGCTATCAGCCGGTATCCTGAGCGTGGGACCGTTTGAATGACCCGGGGGTTCTTCGGGTTATCGTCAAATGCTCTGCGCAGTTCCGAGATGCAGCGGGTGAGGACGTCATCGGTAACAAACGTATCAGACCAGACCTCGCGTAACAGGCAGTCTTTGGAGACGACTTCATCGCCATGCTTCGCCAAGTACACCAATACCTGCATTGCTTTCGGTTCTAGGTGAGTGACCTGTGTGTTGCGAGAGATAGTATGGAGTTGCGGCTGGATCACCCACTCGCCAATGCGTATATCGTCCTGCACACGACCTCGAAGGAACGGCGCCCAGATTATAACTTCGCGCCGCACGGGTGGCCTATTTCTTAAATTCCACGAACATAGTCTTTTTGGCGAAATCGAAACCGATGCGTGTGATGCCGAGCGACGTTGGACCAAGCATCCCATCAAAGTCGCGCATGGCTGACGCGTCCATGCTGGTGATAACAGTGGCGGCCACATCGCTCCATTCACTTGACCCGAATCGCAACGACCGGAGTTCTGCTCGCAGTGTTGGGTGTCTGCCCTGCGCATCCACAGTTTCGCTGGCGCGAACCTTTCTAAGGCCAGTCGCTCCGGCTTGCGACTTCGTCCTGAAGAGCGTCAGTGAGTCGTTTGCGGTGTCCAGAAGGAGCGACAGCACGTCGGAGTCTATCTCGCAGAGCACGACGATGTACGGTGCTCCCGCCTGATACCGCAACTCAAACGGAACTGCTTGCCCGTTGGCATTTGGGGGACCGAATCGAATCCTCTTTTCCCGATAATCAATGGTGAAATCCTGTTTCAGGACGTCAAGCCCGATAACCGCATCCAAACGCACGCGGAGTCGAACCTCAATGGGCGTCAAATCGACGACCACCGCCGAAACCATTCTCTGCTCTGTCGAGCCTTCGAGCCGCAGTTCCCGAACCTGAACGCGCTCAACCGAGGAGGTCTCGGCGCCGAGCGCGATGGCCTCACGCTTTCCGTGTATATTCAAGCTCTGCGCTAAACGTTGATGGATGGCGGTGGGGACGGCACCCGTGTCAAACAGAAAGTTCAGCCCGGTCTGACCTCCGATTGACCCTCGGACGACCATCGCAAATCCCTCATACAGCCTGAAGGGGATATCCGAATTTGGTTCAGCCGCCGACAGCCGCTGATACGGGGCCAATACAAATACAAACAAAACCAGCCAGGTCAGCCTTAGAATCCGCATCTTCCCTCCTGGGCGCATGTCTGTGCTGGTCAGGAGGTAGCGGATTCAGTCGAGCGAAGTCCTGTTCAATCAGTGAGATTGGGATGAGGTTTTGCCGAGGAAGTACTTAGGAGTCTAGGCTGGCGGGTTCTCCGGCGGGGTGCAGTGCGGGCCAGTATGGACAGTCGCGTAGCTTATGGCCGCGTCGCTACGCAGTGTCCTCGCACTCGGATGCCTTCAGATTTCGTCGAACAGTGGATCTCTGGGGGACCGGACGGGTCAAGTGCCTAATAAACGCGGTGGTTTCAATGGGTCGACGCAACACTCAAGTCGAACCCGACTTACGTTGAAAACAAAGGTCAAATCGTTCGTTAAGGTTAGATCAGCGGGAACACCACCCTGGCTAGGGTTTGACCGAGAACAGCCAAACAGATCACTTCTCCCAGGGAAGCATTGTCGAATCAAGGTATTAGATGGTGTTGCATCGACCGTCTGAACTGGCTGGGCTAATCGGAAACTTGATTCTCAGTGTCCAGTAACCTGACTTGATCGGGAGTGTGGACGCCACTGCTTGGGCGCAGGCGGATTTCTGGGCGTCTCTCCGTCGGCGAGACGATGGAAGGCATCTGCTTGTAAGAGGACTTGTCTCCATTCATCGAAAAACTCGCAACCCAATGACCTATAAAATTTGATTGCCG
>DATKEV010000101.1:0-15595 GCA_035511855.1 Candidatus Udaeobacter sp. | reverse complement strand
CCATCAAAATCGCCAGCCGTAGCCGACACTGTACTGCATGGTGTGCTGATAGGATCCGCCTGAAATCGTAGTGGGTTTCCCGTTCGGAAGCGTGACGGTCTTGTCCGGAAAATAGAGGTGCGTGTCGCCCACGTCGAAGCGAATGAAAGTACGCCTCGTCGCATAGATTTCAACGATACCACCGAGGTCCAGCACAAAGGTGGAGAAGGGCCCAGCGATGATCGTCGTGGGGGATCCCGGAGTTGCCGTGAAGCCCGTCACCGTGTCCGTGGACAGCATCAGCCCGGGCCGAACTTTTCCAAAGATGCTGATGCGATTTCGCGTGATGCCGCCCTTAACTCCGAACAGACCTTGAAAAATCCGCCCGCCGTCTTGAAAGCCAAGGCCCTTTGAACCTCGCGGATAAAACACAACCGAAGAGTCCGCGTACAGAAAACGAAGCAATCGATAGGAGGCAAATCCTCCGAAGCCCGGCTCGTTTCGAACGGCATCGAGCGCGGTACGCCTCTGGATGATGAGCGTCGAGAACTGCGCGCCGAATGCATATTTTCCGGAGAGAGTTTCCTCCCCGCTGTTCTCATTGAAAGCGCCAAGCCGGTAGCCGACGCCCACGCTGAACCGATAGCGATCGTTGACAATTCCCGGCGTCGGAATGGGTGGAGCGGGTGGCATGGAAATTGTTGACGGTCGCGAGTTCGGAATCAGGAAAGGATTGCCTGTGAGTTCAAAGCGCGCGGTCCATCGCAGCGCGGGATAGAACTCCACGCCGCCCCCCAAATTCAACGCAAAATAGGTGGCTGGGCCAGTCTTGGTGCCGGGTACGGTACCGGGTGGCCCGGTCAATTGCGACGCGTCCGTGAAATGCATGAAGCCCGGCCGTATCAAACCAAAAACCGCAAAATGTTTGGATTGCAGCACCTTCCCGCGCAAACCGGTCGCAAGCTGCAATGTCGCGCCTCCTTGCTCAAGAAACCTTACCGGGGCGGATGGCGGGAAGTAGTCGATTTGAGTTTCAAGCGCTAGCCGCGGGGTCATGTTGAAGTCCAAGCGGCCGCCGAACCCCGGCCAGATCCCGACACTGCCGTTTCGATTCAAGAGCCCGATGGCGCTGAACTGTCCTCCGATTTCGACGCGCGAAAATTCTTGCTGCGCCTGGGCGGTGGGCAGTTCCAGAACCAGGCAGGGGAATACCAGCAGAAACAAGGAGAGAGAAAGGCGGGGGAGCACGGACGCGCTTTCTTTCGAACCGAACTGCAAGTCCGTATTGAGGTGAGCGCTCATGGAGTGAGGTTACCGCTACACGAAGGACCGCGAGCGGTTAGCGTGCCGCCTCAATCATGGCGACACGGTTTCAAAAAACGAAAGTTCTTCTTCGAGATCGCTGCCCGGAGATTGAGCTTCCTCACGCCGCCTTTTTTCCTTTGCGATACTCATCAAACGCGCCGAGGAAGCGATCCACATCCTGGTGCAAAATAAAGTAAGGCGTCGAAAGCCGTAGCTTCGAAGGTTCGCCGCCGCGGATGCGGATTTTCTTCTCTTTCCACAGCCACTTCTCGAGGTCCATTCGAGCGAGTTGCGGAACATTCACCGTGGCGATCCCGCAACGTAACGCCGAGTCGGGCGAGGTCCACGAGTCCGCGCCGCGCTGGACCATTTCTTTCAAGATGTAGTCAGCCATCTGCCGGTGGCGGCGTTCGATGCGCTCCATCCCAATCGCGTTGGCGAATCGAATGGCCGCGCGCAGGCCGCAGAGCACCGGCACGTTCGAACTGCCGATCCTTTGAAAACGCTCGGCGCGCAATTTGGGTTCGTTCCATCCCTCCGTGGCAATGGTGTTCCACAGGTGGTCGATCACTTCATCGCGCACATAGAGAAAACCGCTACCCTTGGTTGCTTGCAGCCATTTGTGAGGGCTCGAGGAGTACATGTCGCAGCCAAGCTCATGCAGGTTCAGGCGCATCATTCCGGGAACATGCGCTCCATCCACGGCCGACAGGATGCCTTTCGATCGCGCCAGCGCGCTGAGTTCTTTTGCCGGCAGCACCACGCCCGTTACCGTCGAGATATGGCTGAAGAAAAGAACTCGTGTCCGCGGCGTGATCGCATCATTGAATAAATTCATCACCGCCCCCGCATTCGGCACGGGCTTCGGCAGCGTCACCTTTTTCACCACGATGCCGTAGCGCTTCGCCCGCAGGTTCCAGGGATGCTCGCCGCCCGGATGCTCCTGGTCGGTCATCAAGACTTCATCGCCTTCCTTCAAGTCGAGCCCATTGGCGATGTAGCTGTTGGCCTCCGTCGCGTTTCGAAGCAGCGCGATTTCGTCGCGCTTGCAGCCCACGAATTCCGCCAGCGGATCGCGGAACTCATTCCACGCTGCGTAGCCCCAGATGGGATAGTCTTCAGGGTCGTTCTGCGCTAGCCTTTCCGCATCGGTGTAGCCATCAAAAATCGCGCGGAGGACCGGTATCGGCGACGATCCAACCGTCCCGTTGTTCAGATAAACTTCATCAGCGGGAATTAGAAACTGTTTGCGCAGTGCGGTCCAGTAGGCCTCTTCATTCGAACTGTTGAGCGCGCTGTCCGGCAGCTTCGGCGACTCCTGTTCGAACAGCTCAGGCCATTGTCGCGGGACGGCAAGCGCGCCTGCCGCGCCTGCGATTCCGGCAAACGAAGACAAGAAGCCACGGCGATCGAGCATGAAATCCTCCAACGCGAAAGTTGCGCGAATTCTACGCTGGAACTCGGGCCACAACAATCAGCATTCGTCCGAGACTTGCGGCGGCGTCCCGGTCGGTCTATCTTGGCGCGGCGGCAATCTCGGCGGAAAGGTTAGGCAAAATGCGAATGTGGAAATGGAATCTCGCGGCAACCGTTATTTTTTTGATTTGCGGATCGCTTCAAGTATTCGCACAGCAGAAAGTGAGCCCCAAGGAGAATCGGCACGCCAGCGCCAAAGTCGCTGAGAAAATCAAAGCGATCATGCCCCTTGATGCGGTCGTCGACTCCTTATTTGCAGCACGCACTTTTGCCCAGACGGCGATTTCGCCGGACGGAAACAAAATTGTCTGGGTTGAAAAGCTTGCTGGCAAAGACAACGCGCCCGATGGCAAGACCGCGATTTATTTGATCGATCGCGATTCTGGCACGCCGCCGAAACGCATCACCGCTGCTCTAGGATCGATTCCGCGGGCTGAAGCGAGTGTCGCCTGGTCGCCCGACAGCAAAAACATCGCCTTCCTGTCGGACACCGTGAAACCTGGCCAGCTTCAACTTTACGTGACCAGTGCCGCCGGCGGGCCCGCCAAAAAACTCACCCACGTGAAAGGATTGCTGGCCGCGCCCGGTTGGTCGCCCGACGGCAAGACCATCGCCGTCCTTTTTACGGAAAACGCCACGCGAGCTGCCGGTCCGCTCGTCGCCGAGACTCCGGAAACCGGCGAGATTAAGGACTCGTATTTTGAACAGCGCCTCGCTCTCATCGATGTCGCCTCCGGGGAGTTCCGCCAAATCTCCCCCGAGGACATGTACGTCTACGAATACGATTGGGCTCCAGACGGCAAGGGATTTGCCGTAACCGCGGCGCACGGCAATGGCGACGATAACTGGTATATCGCGCAACTCTACTCTCTCGATGCCGGGCCCCGGGGTCTGATGCAAGCCCTCTACAAACCGCCTCTGCAAATCGCCAATCCGGCGTGGTCGCCTGATGGCAAGAGAATCGCCTTTATCGCCGGCCTCATGAGTGATGAGCCGTCCGTTGGTGGCGATATCTACACGATTGCTCGAACAGGGGGCGACGCCACGAACCTGACGCCGGAGATGAAAGCTTCGGCAAGCTGGCTGACGTGGACTCCACAAGGGAAAATCCTGTTCGGTGAGTTCATCGGCGGCGACGCTGGGATTTCAACCCTGGACTCTGCCAACGGCCTCGTCGAGCCCTTGTTTCAGGACCAGGGCCAGCTCTCCGCTGGCGCTTGGGGAACAACTCTTTCCGTCGCCGGCGATGGAATCACCGCCGCTGCCGTGCGCAGCGCCTTTGGCACTCCGCCGGAAGTCTGGGCCGGGCAGGTCGGCCACTGGAAGCAAATCACTCATCGCAACGACAACGTGAAACCCCCATGGGGCGAAGTCCGCAGCATCGAATGGAAAAGCGAAGGCTATGACGTGCAGGGCTGGCTCGTTTATCCGAAGGATTTCGATCCGGCGAAAAAATATCCCATGATCGTTGGAGTTCACGGCGGCCCAGGATCCGCCGTTCAATCGGAATGGCCCGATTCCTCGGATTTCTCCGCCGCGCTTGCCGGATCCGGATACTTTGTACTGCACCCCAATCCACGCGGCAGTTTTGGTCAGGGCGAGGCCTTCACGCGCGCCAATGTGAGGGACTTCGGCTACGGAGATTTCCGGGACGTGCTAGCCGGGGTTGACGAAGCCCTGCGGGTCGCACCTATCGATCCGAACCGGCTCGGCCTAACTGGCTGGAGCTACGGTGGCTTCATGACCATGTGGGGTGTGACAGAAACCAACCGCTTCAAAGCGGCCATGGCCGGCGCCGGTATCGCCAACTGGCTCAGCTATTACGGCGAGAACAAAATCGACCAGTGGATGATTCCCTTTTTCGGCAAGTCCGTCTACGACGATCCCGAGGTTTACGTCAAGAGCTCCCCCATCACCTTTATCAGAAACGTAAAGACGCCCACGCTGGTGATCGTCGGCGACAGCGACGGCGAATGCCCGACGCCGCAATCCTACGAATTCTGGCATGCCCTGAAGACTCTCGGCGTGGAAACCAAGCTCATCGTCTACGAACACGAAGGCCACCACTTCGCGAATCCCGAGCACCAGCGCGACCGCATCCGCCGTGTCGTCGCCTGGTTTGACGCTCATCTCCGCTGATAAAGCTCCACTTCGCCAACTGCGGGGGGCCAGGTCCCGAGTGGTTACCTGTCCGTAGGGAGTGCATCGAGCGTACTATTGGAGCGTTCGAACCCATCCCCCAAACTTTTCGCAGGCCAAGACTTCCGACTTTTCCGGCATCGTAGGAGGGTGCGATGGGTAAGTTTTCTCGTAGCTGGGAACTCGTTAAACAGAGCTTCGCCATTCTTCGTTCCGACAAGCAGTTGATGCTATTCCCTGTGCTTTCAGCGATTTCCTGTCTGTTCGTGACGATTCTGATCGGGACGGGCGGCACGCTGCTGCTCCTTCCGGCGAGGGCCGCAGCCTTGGCGAGCGGGGAGCGCTTCAATCCCAACCAGTCGCCCGTCTTCATGCTGGCGATGTTCACTTTGTACGTTGCCAACTATTTCGTTATCGTGTTCTTCAACGTGGCGCTCGTCGGCGTGGCCAACAGCCGCTTGATGGGCGGCACATGGACCTTTCGCGATGGCCTCGAACTAGCTTGGGCGCGCAAGGGCACCATTCTTCAGTGGGCGCTCGTGGCGGCCACCGTCGGGATGATTTTGAAGACCGTTGAAGAACGCATGGGCGTAATCGGCCGCCTCATCATGCGCATCATTGGCGTGGCTTGGGCGTTGGCCTGCTACTTCGTGGTTCCGGTACTTGCCTTCGAAGACCTAACGCCCATCGAAGCGGTGAAGCGTTCTTCGAGACTCTTCAAGGACACTTGGGGCGAAAAGGTCACCGGCGGCTTCAGCTTGAGCCTCATTTCGATGCTGCTAATGTTGCCGGGTATCGGCCTGTGGATTGCCTCCATGATGATCGGCGGAATCGCAGCCGGGGCCGTGGGCTTCCTTCTGATGATCCTGTACATCCTCATGCTCTCGGTCTTCATGTCTGCGGTTCAGGGTGTATTCAACGCCGCGCTCTATCGCTACGCGTGCTTCAAGCAGGTGCCGCCAGCTTTCGATCACGACCTGGTCGCTGCCGCTTGGGCGCCGAAGAGTTAACCTTTGACAGTGGAGGGCGGATCCTAGGATCCGCCCTCACACTCTATCCCTGGTCCCTCCCCTGTAACCTCTGAAGTTTTTGGCGCGTCTTACCTATCAAATCGGGTGTTGGCCGACTATTCTTAGGCCCGGATACTGAGGACTTAAATTGCGATTCCCACTGCGCTCCAGGCAAGCGTAGAATGCCCTTTGCCGTTCGCAGCTATCCAGGTTGGGGATTCAAGGCATGGATCGGTTCCTCAAAAATCGTTTCGGGCGTCAACAGGGCGGTGTCCAGCCATTCTCGTTAGGCCGCTTGGAGTTCCGCTTGATGCAGATACTGTGGTCCCGCGGTGAAAGCAACGTCCGGGATGTAATCCAGCAGCTGGATCGTCCGCTCGCCTATACCACGGTAATGACCACCCTAGACCGCCTGTACAAGAAGGGGTTTCTGGGCCGCCGCATGCCAGAACGTGCGTTTCTCTATTCTGCACGAATGTCCCGGGAGGAGTGGGAACGCAACCGGGCCGGCAGTCTCGTCGCGGGCTTTCTCGCCGGGCCGCCTCCCGCGGGTGAACTGCTGCTGTCCTCCTTCCTTGAGGCCGTGGGCCAACACGACGCCGGGCTTCTCGACGAACTGGAGAAGAAAATTCGTCAGAAGCGCAGAGACCTGAGCCGCCGGGGGCCGTCATGATCGTTCCTTATTTGTTGCGGCTTTTGTGCCTTTGCCTAGCTTCCTTCTTCGTTGTGAATGCGGCACTGGGTTTGACTCTGTCCGTCACTTCACGCCGGATCAGGCGACTGGTGGAAAGGATGCGGCCGCGCTCCGCCGCTCAACTGCTCTTCGTTGTGCGCTTGCTGCCCGTGGCGCTCGGCGCGGCTGGCGTGCTCGCCCTTTGCGTTCCAAGCTATCTTTTGCTTGAACCGGACGCTGTCCCCGAACGCGTCGGCACCACCTGTCTCATCTTTGCCTCGCTCGGCGCATTCATCTGGCTGGCTTCCCTCACGAGGGCTGGCCGTGCCGTCGTCGTTTCCCTTCGCTGCCACAAATCTTGGCAACAGGCGGGAGTGAAAAAGACCGGCGCCTTGATCGTTGAATCCAGCGCGCCCTTGCTGGCCCTAGCGGGGGTGTTCCGGCCGCGGCTCATTATTTCAGAAGAAGTGCTCCAAGCGCTCTCCGCCGATCAACTGGATGTTGCTCTTCTCCATGAGAACGCTCATCGGAGTTCGCGGGACAACTTGAAGCGCCTGCTGCTCTTGCTCTCCCCTGATCCCGTCCCTCTCCTATCGCTGTTCTCGGTGCTCGAACAATCCTGGACAAAATTCAGGGAATGGGCGGCAGATGACGAGGCCGCTCAGGGAGATCCTCAGCGAGCCCTTTGCTTGGCCTCGGCGCTAGTCCAAGTTGCACGGATGGGGACGGCGCCCCAACTCTCGTTCCTCGACTCTGCTCTCGTTGCGGGCGACCACGATCTTTCCGAGCGCGTCGAGCGCTTGCTGCACCTCGAAGCGCACCCAGCCGGGCCGCAGACTTTGACGGCATTCTACGCTCCGGCGGCCTCTATGTTGGCGGCCATGTCTTTCGCCGCATTGGTGTTTTGGCCCGCCACGCTCGGTTCGGTTCATCGGCTCCTGGAGCAATTCCTCCGCTGATGCGGGTGGTCCTTTACCCGCAACAACACGCTTGAACCCTTCTCCTCTTCCCCGGTCCGCCTACGACCTCTGGTAGTAGACCATCGCCTTCCGTAGCCTATCCCTCGTCATGCGCAGCCCATCGGCACGTGACTGCTTTCTACTGTCCCGAGCAGCTCTCGTCCTATCCGCGCTTCTCGCCATTCTGCCGCCGGCGGTCCTAGCGCAAAATCCAGGAGGAGCGCTCCGCGGCCTGGTGCAGGACACCAGCGGCGGCCGAGTTCCCGCAGCGAAAATCATCGTTCAAGCCGCCGAATCCTCTCTCCACCGCGAAGTCTCAAGCGACTCGCGCGGAGAATTCCGCATCGATGGATTGCTGCCCGGCACCTATCGCGTGAAAGTTCAAGCCAACGGTTTTGCCGAAGCAGATTCAAATGTGAAAATCACCGTCAGTTCCGCGCTGGAAGTCACCGTTACTTTGAACCCGCAGACGGTCGAGCAGAGCATCACGCTCGATACCGACGGGCCCGGCTCGATTACCACCCAACCCATCGATACCTCCAGTGCCGTGCACCAGACGATCATCACTTCGCAGGATCTCGACAGCCTTCCTCTTGCCGCGCGCAGCTTTGCGAATATCGCTTATCTTGCGCCGGGCACGGAGCCCGTCGAGCCATCCGATCCCACCAAAGCGCGCATCACCGCTGTTTCTACGGGGGGCAGCTCCGGTTTGAACAATGAAATTTCAGTGGATGGCGCCGACAATTCCGACGATTGGATCGGCGGCTTCCTCCAGAACTTTTCACCCGATGCCATCCAGGAGTTCGCCATTCGTACCGGGCAGGAGGAAGCCGACACCGGCGGCACCACGGCAGCCTCTGTTGTCATCACCACCAAGCGCGGCACGAACGACTGGCACGCCGCCGACGGTTTCTACGGCCGCGACGCCTCTCTCAACGCGCGCTTCCCGATTGACAATCCTCGGCCCAATCCCAAGCAGCCGTTCTCACGCCAGAACTATGTCGTGACACTCGGCGGCCCGGTCGTCAAGGATAAGCTCTGGTTTTTTTCTTCCTTCGAATACGTCCACGAAAACGCCAGCATTGCCTATAGCCCTTCCAGCCAGACCGGATTCAACGCCCTGGCACAACTCGCTTCCGCTGGTCTGGAGAGCGACCCCATCGCCGGCGTCACCGTCAGCTCCATCTCGGTCCCCACCAGTGTTCCGGTGCCTTTTCGCGATTACCTGGCGACCGCGCGTCTCGACTGGGCGCAAGCGCTCCGCTCCGACTGGTTTCTCCGCGCGGCTGTCGATAATTACACCACCCACAACGCCCTCGTTCAGCAGGCCGCGCTTCCCTCGACCGGCGTCACCTCCCACAGCAACTACCTGAGCCTGGTTCTCAGCAACCAATTCACGTTCAGTCCCAGCTGGCTCGGCTCTTTCCTTTTTAACGTCGGTGGCCTGCACCTCGCTGCCACGCGCAATGCGCATCTCGGCTTCGCTCTCGATTTCCCATTGACATCAACCCGCAGCACCATCTCCGGCCTCGAAACTTTCGGAGACAACCAGTTCGTCACTCCCATCACCGCTTTTCCCGTCCTGCGCAACCAGGAGAAATATCAAGTTCGCTATGACGTGAGTCACTTGGCCGGCCCGCACGCTATGCGCTTTGGCATCAACTTCATTCACGAACCGGTGCTCAGCGGGGCCCTCGCCGCCACTGCCGAAACAGTTTTTTCCTACCCCAATGATCCGAGTTTCTACGCCGCGAATCCTTCGCAGTTTTATTTCCATCTGAGCTGCGTCCCTCCTCCGCCAGCCGGGGTCAGTTGCTCGGCGAATCCCGCGGGCGACGGCAGCTTCTCGCAAAACGTTCAGCGTCTCGGGCTTTACGCCGAGGACTCGTGGCAGCTCGCGCCTCGCCTCACCGTCAACTATGGCCTGCGTTACGACACCACCTTCGGCCTCTTCATGGCCTCCGGCCACGACCAGAGGCTGAACCCGGCGCTCGCCGGCAACGGCATGGTCACCGGTATTCCTACCGACTACCGCAAAGCCCTTGCTCCCCGGCTGGGAGTCGCCTACGGACTCGGCTCATCCAGCAACACTGTCCTGCGCGCGGGCTTTGGGCTCTATTTCAACGATCTGGCGCAAAACGGATGGGCGCAAGCCTTCAACGCTGTCAACGATTTCAATATCAAGCATGCTTCGGGCCCAACCTCGTTGATCGATCCTGACTACCACACTCCTTACGCGCTCCACGCCAGCGCTGGCGTACAGCATGCCTTCAATCCAAACTGGATTTTGAGCGCGGACTACACGCTCGAGACCGGCATGCACGGCTACCGCCGCTACGATTTTCCCAGCGTTTCCATCTTTCGCACCGACAATCGCTCCAGTTACAACGCGCTCGCGATGCACCTGCAAGGAAACGTGGCCAGGCGCCTCAGTCTGGTCGCCAACTACACACTTTCCACTGCAAAAACGTGGGGCTGTATCCTTGGCGAACTCTTCGACTACGTCAACGGTGTCTGCGATCCTCTGAACGCCTTCGCCATCGGCGACTACGGGCCATCCGGAGAGGACGTCCGCCATCGCTTCGTTCTTGCCGGAACCCTCCACGCGCCCGCAGGTTTCGATGTCACTTTCATCTCGCAAAACGAAAGCGCCCGGCCCATCACCCTGACCTCGCCCGTTGGCGATCGCGTCGTCATTAACGGCGTGAGATCTACTCTTGATCAGTTCCGCGGCGCTCCTTATCTCCAAACCGATCTTCGCGTCAGCCGCCCTATCAAATTTCACGAGCGCTGGTCCCTCATCCCTTTCATCGAATTCTTCAACCTCTTCAACCGCAACAATCCCGGCAACAACTACGTCGGCAACATCAGCGCTCTGCCCATTCCTGTGGACGATCCCGCGAATGTCACCGCCCTGTGCCTCGATGGCAACCCGCCATGCATGCAAAAACGCCCCGTCACCAGCGGCAATCAACTGCTCGTTCCTTCCGGCGCCCTCGGCGATTTCTTTGGTCCCGGCACCACCGTAGGCATCCCCTTGGCCGCCCAACTAGGCATCAAACTCACCTTTTAGATTTCCTTTTGCAGTTTGACGGTTGCCACATCTCAACCTGTTATGCTTCATTCCGGCCCCTTGACACCCTATCGCCATCATGATGGAAAACCGCAATCCTGAAGCCGCTTGGACCTATCACGAAGCCACCAAACACTCTTACACCAGCATCCGCTCCCAACCTCACTTCCTGGACTGGTCCAACCAGCCTCTGCCTTTCAAGATTTATCCCACTCTCGAACCTATGCCTTTGCCAGGCGAAGTGCGCCAATCTGGAATCGCGGCTCTCTCCGCCATGGCCGAAAGCATCCCCGCCGAGACCAACGCAGCTCCGGACCTCGAAGCGCTGGCCCAATTGCTCTTCCTCTCTGCTGGGATCACCCGCAAAAGGAAATATCCCGGCGGTGAAATCTACTTTCGCGCTGCGGCCTGCACCGGCGCGCTCTACGAAGTCGAGCTCTATCTGGTTTCGAGCGGCCTCGCCAACCTCGATGCCGGCGTCTATCACTTCGCTCCCGCCGAGTTTGGCCTGCGCCGGCTGCGCGCCGGAGACTATCGCCGCGTCCTGCTCGAAGCCACCGGCAGCGAACCCGCCATCGCCCACGCGCCGCTTACCATCGTCTGTACCTGCACCTACTGGCGCAACGCCTGGAAGTATCAGGCCCGCAGCTACCGTCATTTCGGCTGGGATAACGGCACGCTCATCGCCAACCTCCTCGCCGTAGCCACCGCCTTGGGTCTGCCTGCCCGCGTGGTGTGCGGCTTCGTGGACGCGAGCGTCAACCGTCTTCTCGACGTCCATGCCCACCGCGAAGTGGCTTTCGCCCTCGTCGCCCTGGGGCACGCCGCCGCTCTTCCGCCCCCATCTCCTCGAAGAATTTCCCCTCTGCGACTCGAAACCGTCCCGCTCTCCCAGCGCGAAGTGGATTATCCGCTCATGCGCGAAATCCACGCGGCTTCTTCGCTCGATTCCGCCGAAGAAGTGGAAAGGTGGCGCGGTCAGGCTCCGTTCAGAAACTTCCCGCCGCCCGCCGGACCTACAGTTTCACTCGAACCCGGTCTGCTACAAACCGTTCCGCTCCAGCCACTGTCCGATCGGCAGATACCGCGCGACCCCATCGAGCAAGTCATCCTGCGGCGTGGTTCCACCCGCAAGTTTGCTCGCAGCCCGATTACCTTGCCGCAGCTTTCCACGATTCTGGACCGCGCCACTCGCGGCGTTCCCGCGGATTTTCTCGATTCGCCCGGAGCCCAGCTCAATGATCTCTACTTAATCGTCCACGCCGTGGAAGGGCTGTCGTCCGGCGCCTACTTCTTTAGTCGTAGTCGTGGTGTGCTTGAGACTCTGAAGCAGGGAGACTTCCGCGCCGATGCCGGGTACCTCGGATTGCAGCAGCAACTGCCCGCGGACGCCGCCGTGGACATCTTTTTCCTCGCGGACTTGCGGCCCATCTTCGAGCGCTTCGGCAATCGCGGCTATCGCGCGGTGCAGCTGGAAGCTGGCATCCTTGGCGGCAAGCTCTATCTGGCGGCTTACGCCCAGCGCCTTGGCGCCACCGGCCTCACCTTCTTTGACGATGACGTCACCCGCTTCTTCTCTCCCCGCGCCGAAGGCCACAGCGCCATCTTCCTCGTCGCCGTCGGCCACAGCGCAAAACACAATCCCTAGAAACCGCTTGTGCATGCGGTTTCTAGGGATTAGCAGCAAGCTCTTTGCGGCTCTCCGCCGGCACTACGGACGAAAACTCTTCTGGTTCTTCTGCCGCGCAACTTCCAGGTCGTCCATTTGTTTTTTCTGGCGGTCCGCTTCTCTTTGCGGGCCCTCTTGCTCTTCCCGTTTCACGGCTTCGGCAATGGCAAGCTCAGCTTCTCGATTGACTCGTTTGGAATAAATGATGAGCCCAAGATGATCGTTGAAGGCTGAACGGACGAGATTGAAGGAAGATAGCGTATCCTCCCAGGAAGCAACCGGCTTTTGTGCCACGTCATACCGGTCGTTCTTCGTGAAGTCGATCTCCAGCGCAATATATGTCGGCGGGCCGTATTTCGTCGAAATGGATTTCACCATGTCTTCGGCAGTGAGCCCTTCGGTCGAGGATTGATCGTAAGTCACGGAAATCCTGTAGAGCTCGCCGTTGTAGAAGGAGAAAAGAATCTGTTCGACGGTGTCCGATTGGAACGAAATCCCCGGAAGCGTCGGCGGCCACCAGGTCAGTTCCTCGATCAGCGCTGGACGGCCATGAACCACCTTTACATCGGTCACCCTTTGTTCGGTGCGCTCCAGCACTTTGGTCAAGCTCATGCCGAGGGTGAAGTGCCGATACTTGGAAAGTTCCTGTGCACGAAGCAATGGCGCCGCAAGGAGCAGGACAACAAAACAAAACATGGAACTGCGTATCGCTTTCATTTTCATTCTCCCAGGAATTCCTAAGAACTTGAAATCAGCGCCATCTATGGCGCCACAGCTGCGAGAGTCCTCTGGATCGTTGAATTCAGGACTTCGTACGTCTGTACCCTAGCGGTACCTTCAATGACCGACGCCAGCAACTTTGTCACTGCCGGAAACGTTTCACGGTTGTAGGCCTCCGCGTGTTCCGCGGTCTCCCACAGACTGAAGGCATGAACTTCTTTTCCGCTTGGATATAGGAAGGTGATCTCGTCGAGGAACCCGGCCTGCTTGCGCAGCAAGGGAATGACTTCACCCTCGATTTTCTTCTTGAATTCCGCTGCGCCGTTAATCTTCAAATGCATCGAGACTTTGCGTGCAAACATGTCCACCTCCTTGGTGGGCTGACCAAAGGAGGATGGAGATAACCTCCACTGGTTTAGATAGCCTTACATCTTTTTCAAGTACTTAACCACAATAGGTTAATTAACTTGACGTGTCAAGTGGAATCTGAGAATATTTTGCAGAGTTAATCAGCTGCAGTTAACCGAGCGGGGACCGCATGGACGTCTGCTTAGTGATCAAACGACGACTGGAAGAATTGGGGCTGGAGCAAAGAGATTTGGCGGCCGCTGCGGAGGTCACGGAGTCCTACATTTCGCAGCTGCTGACTCGAAAAAAATTGCCCCCGGAACCGGGCCGGACAGATATTTACGACAAGATAGGGAAATTCTTGAAACTCCCCATCGGCAATCTTA
Organism: Candidatus Udaeobacter sp.; assembly: GCA_035511855.1. Taxonomy (GTDB): domain Bacteria; phylum Acidobacteriota; class Terriglobia; order Acidiferrales; family UBA7541; genus Acidiferrum. The sequence goes on along the minus strand of DATKEV010000101.1, from coordinate 1,858 downwards.
CGAAGCTCGCCGACCACCAGCGCAAAGAAGTATTGAAGCGCAACCTGGACGACCCACCCATGCCGTTGTTCAAAGAAGTTCGAGAGTTAATTCTTCGCAAGTGCGCGCCCGCGAAAGAAAAACAAATTCGCGTGATTTTTGAGAAGCAGCCCTTTGGCGAACTCGAGCGCCTCGTCACACAGAAGCTCTTGGATGTGGTCAAGAGGGTCGCAAAAGACGAATTGGAAAGTGCAACCTGGCTCCACACGGTCGCCCGGCTCAGCGGCCGAAGTTATGAAGCGATGCGCGTCAGCATCCTGGAGTTCCTGGACGCGGATGCCTTCAACGTGTCCGTGGAGAACTGCGTTTCCTTTCTGGATCCGCTGATCGAATCCTGGGATGTCGATCTCGCGACCTTCGCTATGGAAATCGTTTTGAATCGCAGACTTACTCCGGGTTACGCAAAGAAATTTGAGTTTGTCGAAAGGGAACCTGCTCAAACGGAGGAAGAGCCAGGGCTCAAAGAATTCCTTGGGCATCAGTCTCAGAGTGGTGATGCGACGGAGAGCGAAATCGAGTTTCTAAAGAAGCTGAGGTTTAACGGGAAGCACCCGACGCCCCTTTATTATTACCGGGAACTGCAGAACCTCAGGGATCCGCTCCATTTTCGCGCCCTCACACCTCGGACCCTGCGAAAAAAAGCGCAGGGCCAGTCCCAGCCGAAAGGGTCAGTCGCCCCAATGCATAAATACCTGGAGGCTGACGGCATCGAGAAACAGCTGCAGCTGAACGGCAGAAAAAAAGCAATACAGCGCTGGGCCGGAAACAGAGGGAACGCCGGCAAGAAACAAAAAGCAAAGGCGTAGAAAGTTTCGCCAGCTACTAGGAAGAGGCTCTTATGACCGAGAACGTTAGCGTCGAGTACGTTGGTTTCGAATCGAAAGCGCTCGTGCGGGAATATAATTTTCTCGTGCGGCAAGCCTCGAATGAGACCCGCGAATTTGCACTAACCATTGTGAACGAGGCATTTAATTCCCGGCGTGTACGCTACCAGGATGGTCCCGACATCTGTTCTCTCAAGCTCCGCCGGGAGCTCGCCACGTTTTCAAATCATCCTCCGCAAGCACACTACCGGATCAGCGAGATGGAGCTGGACGAGTACCGCAACTCCCACGCGCCAAAAGCTTCTGGATTCCCTTATAAGCCCAAGCCCACGGCGGAACTCTAGCGCGGCTCGAAGGCGTCTCCTTTCCGAACGGGCGGTTATTCCAAACGCCGGGTACCCCGGCGGGGTCGGGCACACGGGGCTTTTGACCTTTCCAAAAATCTTCGGTGTTTCCTTCGGTCTAGTAGCTGACGCACCTTCTTGCAGTCGACCGATCGCGGAACACAGGCCACGCCCTTAGCCACTTCGACTCGGCCCTGCTATCCTTGAGGCCGTCGACATGAACCGCGCTCATCACCATTTTATCGCGTCGCTTCGCTTAAGGCCATCAACACGGTGCTGCGACCGCCGCGCCGAGACCATTTTCACCAGTTACCAGCTACCAGTCACCCAGCCACGAGTCACGAATCATGTTTGAGAACCTGACAGAAAAGCTGCAACGCACGTTCAAAAATCTTCGCGGGCAGGGCAAGCTCACCGAAGAGCACCTGGACGCGGCGTTAGCGGAGATCCGCGAGGCATTGCTGGAAGGCGACGTCAACGTGGGTGTGGCCGAAGAGCTGCTGGCCAACATCCGGCAGAAGTCGATTGGCAGCGAAGTAATGCTGCAACTTTCTCCGGACCAGCAAGTGGTCAAGACGGTGCGCGATGAATTGACCGCCATGTTGGGGAAGCACGCCAAGCCGCTGTTCGCTTCGCGGCCGCCTTCGGTGT
>DATKEV010000100.1:0-3643 GCA_035511855.1 Candidatus Udaeobacter sp. | reverse complement strand
GGCCTCGTTGTCCGAGCCACGGAAGAGACCAGCCAGTTCATGGATGTCGTCGTGGCCAAAGCTGATGGTTCGAACGGTGTGCACTACAACGTCGACGCAAAGAGTCACTCCGAAGTGCTACTGATCGTCGAAACGCCGCTCAATCGTCCCTGATTGTGAGTGAGCCGCGGGACATCCTGCCGAAGCTGGAATTTGCATGCCGGAGTATAATGGAAGATTCGGCGGCAGTCGGCGAAGCAGCAGGAGACCCTTCTCATGAATTTCAAGTTGCACAGCAACTATCAGCCCCGCGGCGATCAACCTGCCGCGATTGAACAGCTTTACTCCGGTGTGGAAGCCGGTGAGAAGCACCAGGTGCTCCTTGGCGTGACCGGCTCGGGCAAGACCTTCACCATGGCGAAGCTAATCGAGCAGGCCAATCGTCCCGCGCTGGTGTTGGCTCACAACAAAACTCTGGCCGCGCAGTTGTATCACGAGTTCAAGGGATTTTTCCCGGAGAACGCCGTCGAATATTTTGTCAGCTACTATGATTTTTACCAGCCCGAAGCATACGTTCCCTCCGCGGACATCTACATCGACAAGGAAGCCACCATCAACGACGAGCTGGACAAGCTGCGCATGAGCGCCACGCGTTCGCTGTTCGAACGCCGCGACGTCGTCATCGTGGCCTCTGTCTCCTGCATTTACGGCCTGGGATCGCCGGAAGCCTACTACGGCATGCTGGTCATGCTGGAAAAAAGCCACCAGACTTCGCGCGAAGCGCTGCTGCGCCGGTTCGTCGATATTCAATACGACCGCAGCGAAGACTTGCACCGCGGCAGTTTCCGTGTCCGCGGTGACATGATCGAAATCTATCCCACCTATGAAGACCAGGCCTACCGCATCGAAATGTGGGGCGATCAGATTGACACGCTGCGCCAGATCGATCCGCTGACCGGCGAAGTTCGCGCCGGCCAGGAAGATTTGTCCCGCGTTCCCATTTATCCCAAAACGCACTACGTCATGCCCCAGGAACAGCGCGACCGCGCCATCGTTAGCATTCAGGAAGAGCTTTGGTGGTGGAAGAAGGAAATGGAGAAGCAGGGGAAATTCGTCGAGGCCCAGCGTGTGGTGCAGCGCACCATGTTTGACATCGAAATGATGCGCACTATCGGCTACTGCCACGGCATCGAAAATTATTCCCGCCACCTGAGCGGCCGTTTGCCGGGAGAAGCTCCGCCGACCTTACTGGACTACGTGCCTCAGGATTATTTGCTGTTCATCGACGAATCGCACCAGACCGTTGGCCAAGTCCGCGGAATGTTCAATGGTGACCGCGCCCGCAAGCAGACCCTGGTGGATTATGGTTTTCGAATGCCTTCCGCTCTCGATAATCGCCCGCTGACCTTCGAGGAATTCGAACATCGCGTAAATCAAGTCGTGTACGTGTCGGCGACGCCCGGGCCGTATGAGCTCACGAAGTCCGGTGGCGTGGTCGTCGAACAAGTGATTCGGCCAACCGGACTGGTCGATCCCCAGGTTGAAATTCGCCCGGTCAAGGGCCAGGTGGACGATCTTCTGGAAGAAATTCGCGTGCGCTCGGAAAAAAACGAGCGCGTACTGGTAACCACCCTGACCAAGCGGATGGCCGAAGATTTGTCCGAATATTTTTCGGAGATTGGCGTCAAGTGCCGCTATCTGCACTCGGAAGTGGAAACGCTCGACCGCATCAAAATCCTGCGTGATTTGCGACGCGGCGAATTTGACGTGCTTATCGGCATCAATTTGCTGCGCGAAGGCTTGGATTTGCCGGAAGTGTCGCTGGTGGCCATCTTGGATGCCGACAAAGAAGGATTCTTGCGAAGCACCACTTCTCTCATCCAAACGATCGGACGTTGCGCGCGTCACATCGAGGGCAGGGCGATCTTATATGCGGACCGGCGCACCGACTCGATGAATCAAGCCATTGACGAAACCAACCGCCGCCGCGCAAAACAAGTCACCTACAACGAAGAGAACAACATCAGCCCGATGTCCATCATTAAATCCGTGGATATGGAGCTCGCGAGAATCGTCGAAGCCGACTACGTGACCGTTCCGGTGAACGACGCCAGCCTCGACGCCGCCACCGCCAACATCAAGAGCGAACAGCAGCTTGCGGAGATGCTGCAGCAACTGGAAACGCAAATGCGCGAAGCGGCCAAAAAGTTCGAATTCGAAAAGGCCGCCCAGCTCCGCGATCGCATCCGCGCATTAAAGCAAAAAGATGTGGCCGGTCTGTTTTCCATCGAAGTCGCTCCAGCTGAGACAGTAGAGAAGCGCTCCGGGTCATCCGCAGGCTAGAACCAATGGACCCGGGTCCAGAATTGCCCCAGCGCACATTCAGAAACGTGCGCGGGAATTGGTATCGGCGTTGCCCTCGGGTTATCCTAACAAGTAATGTCGAATAGCCTGGCCATTATCGGTGCGGGGCGCGTCGGACGCGCGCTCGGTCGTCGCTTCCGCGAGCTGGGATGGAAAATTGGTTCAGTTGTGACGCGTGGCGAGGTGAGCGCCCGGAAGGCCGTGCGCTTTATCGGCGCGGGACACGCGTATCCCGCCGTATCGCGGGCCGTTTTCGCTTCGCGCGTGATTCTCATCGCTACTCCCGATGACCAGATTGCCGCGGTTGCCGAAGAGCTGGCGCGCATCGGCGGGAATGAACTGCCAGGCAAAGTGGTCTTGCACACCAGCGGTGCGCAGGGTGCCGGTGTGTTGAACGTTCTGAAAGTGCAGGAGGCGGCCGTCGGTTCGATGCATCCATTGCAATCGTTCAGCGGCGTCTCCGTGCCATCCTTGGAAGGAAGGGTCTTTGCCGTCGACGGAGACACACAAGCGGTCCGCGTCGCACGGCAAATGGCGCGCGCGCTGGGTGGTTCGCCGGTCCGGATCGCCAGCGCTAAAAAAGCTTTGTACCACACGGCAGCGGCGATGGCCGCTGGCCACATGCTGGCCGTCGAAGAAGCAGCCACGCAGTTGCTCGTTTCGCTTGGCATGAGGCGAAGCGAAGCCGTGCGCGCGTTGTTGCCTTTGACGCGCCAGGTCTTGGATAATTTCGAAGGTCTAGGCCCGCGCGCGGCATGGACGGGGCCGCTTTCGCGCGGCGATTTCAAAGTCGTGCAGGCGCATTTGAGAGCGCTTCGGGGTTCGCCACAAGAATTTGCGAATGCCTACGCGGCGCTGAGCCGCCTGGCGGCGCGCGTTCTTGCGCAAGATACTGATGGGATGTTGGCGGAATTGGAAATGAGTTCTGTCGAAGAGAAATCAAGAGCGAAAGCGACGGGGGGAAACGCGTGAAACGGCTCCAGATTGGAATCGAAAGTACCAAGCTGGCAAATGGTTTGGACGTTGTGGTCGCGCCGGATACCACGGCGCCCGTGGTTACTGTGGGCGTCTACTACAAGATCGGATTCCGGCTCGAGCCGCGTGGCCGCAGCGGGTTTGCGCACCTGTTCGAGCACATGATGTTCCAGGGCTCCGCCAATGCTCCCAAGATGCAACACATCAAGCTAGTGAATTCCAGCGGCGGCATGCTGAACGGCTCGACGAGTTACGACGTCACGAATTATTACGAAGCGGTTCCGTCCAATGCGCTGGAGCGCGTGTTGTGGCTCGAAGCGGACCG
>DATKEV010000099.1:0-2944 GCA_035511855.1 Candidatus Udaeobacter sp. | reverse complement strand
GCATTGGTGGCGGCATCAATGGATTCCTTCGGGCCGGTGAGAAAATGCCAGCCGGAATCCGTTTCCGGGCGGCGGAAATGAGCAAGCGCCTTCTTTTTCTTTTCCGCGGCCATCTCCGGCGTCTCGCGGGAGTCAAAGCTGACGAAAACGACGTCGTAGTCACGGCCGGGATTGAAGCTGAGCATGCGGAGAGCGCCAACGACGCCCTGCTCGACCTGATCGCAAAGCATGGGGCAGCCGTAGTAGACGAAGGCGAGGACCACCGGCTTTTGTTGGCCGAAATAGTCGCGGAGCTGAACGGCACGGCCGGATTCGTCGCGGAACGGGAGATCCAGCGGCATGGGCGCGTTGAGCGCCGGCTCAAATCCGACGTTTTGCAAAACCCGAGGCATGGTCGCAGCCGTTGGGCTGGTGTTGTCGGGGACGGTCTGCGCCCGCAATGTGAACGCCGCGAGCAAGAGCGTTGTAGTCCCAACGATATGGCGAGCTCTATTCATTTCGTTATTTCTTCTTCTCCGCTGCAGGAGCAGGAGCCGCGGCCAAACCCTTATCGGCGATAATCTTCATGGCATCCTTGACGGGAATCTGCGCGATGCCGCCGGATTTGTCGATCCATTCCAGCTTCTCATTGGCTTCGGAGTCTTCCTGAATCTTTTTGCGCAAGTCGGCCTGCGGGTCGGCCTCATGGCCGGGAACACCTTGCAGCCGAGGCTCGGGCGGCAGCTGTCGAAAATCCTTGCCGAGAGCCTCGCGAGAAGGCGGCGGAGGCGTGTGGGTGGAAGCCGCATAATTCAGGGTGAAACGGAGAATGTAGATGCAAATCAGCAAAGCTGCCACCACCGCAAGACCCAAGGCAAAAAGATACCCATAAATGGTTCTAGCATTGACATCGCGTTCTTCGAACGAGACGTCGGCGTTGCGCGGCTCCTGGCCCGTGTTTTGGGACTCAGTGCTCATGATGCTCGATAGCCTCCGCCAATTTCGGGTCGCCCAAGGGAAGAAGCGGACACTGCTTCAAATTGAACGCGAAGAAGCCCAGCCACAACCCGCCGAGGGCAATGGGCAAAACAATATCCAGCCAGGTGGGCACGGCGCGGGAAGTGAATTCCGGGCGCGTCATCCAGAATAGGTCCACAAGGCGCATGAAGATAAGCCACATGGCGATCTTCGGAAGGACTTTCGCGTTGCGCTTCACATCCTGCGAGAGAAGCAGGAAGAACGGCACGAAGAAATGGAATACCAGCACGATCACGGCGACAACGCCCCAGCCGCCGTACAGCCGCGTCAGATAGAAGCTGATTTCTTCCGGCTGGTTCCCCGACCAGATGATCAGGAGTTGCGAAAAATCGAAGTACGCCCACAGCATCACAAAGGCGAGCAGCAATTTTCCGAGATCGTGAAGATGGCGCTTTTGCAAGACGCTGGCGAAGGGTTCGGTGCGCGCGAGCAGCACGACGACTGCGATCATGAAGGACATCGAGGAGATGAGTTGTCCCGCAACGTAAAGGAAGCCATAGATGGTGGAAGCCCAGTGTGGCGAAAGCGACATGACCCAGTCGATGGCCGCGAAGGTCATCACAAAAACGTAAAGAATGATGCCCGGGCCAGCGAGCATTTTGAAGCGGAGACGCAAAGCGCGGTCTTCTGGCTTGGCGTCTTGTTGCTTCGAAAAAATGTTGAAAATGAACATTAGTAGCAGCCAGATTGCAAAATAAATAACCGCTCGAATGTAAAACCCATTCAACGTGAGGTAGCTCTTCTGAAACTCCGATAGAGAGCCTTCGCCCGTGGGCGGCGCGTTGAGCCAACCCTTCTCTTTATCGTGGCCCGAATAAAGGTAGTGCATGCCAAAGATGGCGATGGGCAAGAAAGCCACAACCATAAGTGGCAAGGTGCGCGTGGCCGATTCCAAGGGCCGGCGGATGATGATGCCCCAGTGGCCGCTGGTGAGATGTTGCAGCATTACGAGGCCAAGGGAACCCACGGTCAAACCAAGAAATAGCAAAAAAGTCATCAAGTAGGATTGGTAGAAATCGCCGGGGCTGCGCACCGCGCCAAGAATGGAAACCAACAAGGCGACGCCACCAACCGAAAAAGCCCATTGTTGAAGGCGGCTGACGCTCTCCGGGGCTTGATATTCCTGCGCAGCCATTTAGAAGCTGTCTCCTGTCGAATCTTTTGTGCCGCTCTGTTTGTCGCCTGAGGAGCTGCCCTGATTCAGCTTGTCGCGAAGCTCCGCGGGCAGATCGGCGACTTTGGCGTTGCGGCTGAGCTGCAGCGCGCGAATGTACGCGATGATCGCCCAGCGGTCGCGCGGAGGAATTTGTGCCGAGTAACCCAGCATCTGGCCAAATCCGTTGGTAATGTTGTCGTAGAAATAACCGTTGGGCGCCTGGCGGAGGCGGTCCTGATGATAGCTGGGCGGCCGCTTCATGCCGCGCATGGCCACCATGCCGTTTCCGTCGCCCTGCAAACCGTGGCAGGGAGAACAGAAAATCTTGTAGCGCTCTTCACCGCGCTCAACCAGCGCGAGGTTCACGGGCAACGGGAAATTGTTCGAATCTTTCGGCACAATGAGCGCATCATCGGCCAGCGCGCCGCGCGTCACGGTATTCTCAACGAGAGGGCGTTCGGAACGGCCGTCATCAAAAAACGGCGAAGGGGAAAGCGCTTTGTTCTTCGGCTGGTTGGCCATGTCCTGCCGGAGATATTCGCAACCAGCGCCGAAAATCAGGCAAGCGGCCGCGCAAGCAGCGACGAGGCAGCGCGAGGTGCTAATCATCCGACACCTCGGAAACGTGGCGCGCATGGAGACTCTGCAGGAAACGTGCGGTGTCCGCAAGATCGAACTTCGGGTCGCGAGCTTCGATACAAACGAAAAAACGATCAGACGATGCGTGCGTGAAACGATGCACGTTGAAAACGGGATGATGCGGCTGCGGGA
>DATKEV010000098.1:0-5427 GCA_035511855.1 Candidatus Udaeobacter sp. | reverse complement strand
TTTGCCCCAGATGCAAACCAAAACATTACAGAGATCAGCAAACCCTTCCCACCGCCTCCTGGTCTGAACATGGTCAAACCACTCACTGATGGCTTCATTCTGCTCACCCCCGAGGGCATTGAGACCGCATTCGCCCAGGATTTGACCAAGGAAGAAAAGGCGCTCATTCTGGCGGTTCAGCCCCAGACCGCGGGCGCAATCTTCGGAGCGAAGCCTACGGAAGCGGCATGGCACGACAAGCCTACGTGGTACATCGTTTCCAGCAATGATCGGATGATTGCGCCAGAACAGGAGAAAAGCATGGCGAAGCAAATGAACGCCACAACTACTGTCCTGCCGTCAAGCCATGTGGCCATGCTCTCTCATCCTAGAGAAGTCGCAAATGTGATTGAAGACGCAGCCACCGGCAAGAAGTAGATCGGCATCATTCACCCGTATGGACGGCCCGCGCGGTTGGATGCGGTTGGATTTAGATGCGGGCCGCAGCGTCGATAGATGTCTCCGACACTTCCTTTTTGTAGGTTGTTAAGAACTTTGCTCATGCGCAACGCGGCGAGTCACGAAAAACGATGCTCGTGGGTCAACATGAATGATCCCCTCTTGGTCGAATATCACGACCACGAATGGGGCGTCCCTGTTCACAGTGATAGCCGACACCTCGAAGTCCTCACGCTCTCGGGAGCACAGGCAGGACTGAACTGGTCCCTCGTTCTCAAGAAACGAGATGGCTACCGACGAGCATTCGACGGATTCGATCCCGACAAAGTCGCTCGGTATACCGAAAAACGAATCGAGAAGCTACTTGTCGATCCAACTATCGTCCGCAACCGGATGAAGATCGAAGCCGCTGTGACCAACGCCCGCGCGTTACTCAAGGTTCGCGAAGAATTCGGCGATTTTGATTCCTATTGCTGGAGGTTCGTCGACGGCCGGCCTAAGCTCAATCACTGGAGATCTACCGCACAGATCCCGGCAACTTCTTCCGAATCCGAGACGTTCAGCAAGGATCTGAAGCGGCGGGGGTTCAGTTTCGTCGGCCCAACGGTTATGTATGCGTACATGCAGTCGGCTGGATTGGTAAACGATCATCTCGTTGGGTGCTTCCGTTATCGGGAAATCCTGGGTGAGGTTGCCCATGCACATTGAATTCAAAGCAATCGTTCAAAGCGAGTATGGTGCTCCGGAAAAAGTATTGAGGATTGCCTCAAAAGAACTCAAGAGCGAAGATTTGCGGCCGAATGATGTCGTCGTCAAGGTCAGCGCTCGACCAGTTCATCCCGGCGACATCCAGATTCTTTCAGCGCTTCCGCAAGGAGGGCCCGTCGTACCCATTCCAGAAGGAACTCTGAGAGTACCGGGATTCGAGGGGGTCGGTACGATTCTCAGGCTGGGAAGAGACCCTGAGGTAAAGAAGAGGTTCAGCGTGGGCCAACGCGTCGCTTTCTTTCCGGCGATGGGTTCCTGGTCGGAGTACGTAATTGTTCGACACGAGTCTCTCTTGGCCGTTCCGGACGAAATTCCTGACCAAATAGCGGCGCAGATGCTCATCAACACGATAACCGCATCCGTGCTCATCAAAGCCGGTCACAATTCGCTCAAACACCCGATTACGCCGCCCGTCTTCATCCTTCAAAATGCTGCCGGATCTGGGGTCGGGCGTTTGTTGACACAGGTTGCCTTGGATCGCGGCGTCCGTCCCATTCGACTGGTTCGGTCGGATCAATCTGCTGATAGGCTCCGATCCGCCTTTCCCGGTCCGCCGGTCTTTTCAACGACCGACAGCAATTGGAAGGAACACGTTCGCGAAGCCCTAGGAGGGCACAAACTCGCCGTGGCGTTCGATGCCGCGGGCGGAAGCTCGATCAATGAACTCGCAGAGCTATTGGATGAAGGGGGAACCATCATCAACTTCGGTTCATTGGAGAGCAACATGGGCACGAATATCTATGCGCTCGCGCCCAACAACCTCGCTCTCAAGAGTATCGCGATCATGGGTTGGTTTCGCTTGCCAGAGGATGAGAAACTGCAAGATTTCGAGCTCGCTTTGAACCTTGCAACAAAGCACCCTCAGCTCTTCGAGGTTGCCCATGAATACGAGTTCGATGATTTTCAAAAAGCCATTCAACACGTCTCTCGCCCAGGAAAGACCGGGATTGTATTACTAAAAAGCCAAGCTTAGGACGGACTGCACATGGAAATAGGACTTGAAGCAGCACCGAAAACATCAAAAGCGCAACTGTTTGGTCGCCTTCTGCTTGGACTCATGCTCGTCAGCTCTGGTGTGTCGCACCTCACCTATTTGCGACAGCCGTTTCAGGCGCAAGTGCCGCCGTGGGTTCCGCTCAACCCCGATCTTGTCGTAGTGCTCTCAGGTTGTGTGGAGATCATGCTTGGACTTTCGCTCATGGCTTTATATCGACGCAAGGAGTACGTGGGCATCATTGCCGCGCTGTTCTTTGTAGCGGTTTTCCCAGGAAACATCGCTCAATATACAGAACACCGCGCGGCATTTGGGTTGGAGACGGGCACGGCTCGACTCGTCCGGCTTTTCTTTCAGCCGGTTCTCGTCGCTTGGGCCCTTTGGAGCACCGGCGCGTGGACAGCCCTTCGATAGTCCTCGGTCAGACACGATTGATTGCAGTCCGCTCCCGCGGCAATCTTTGAACACAAGCTTTGCAGCTAGAAGGTGATCGACGCGAATTTAGCCGAGCGGGAGGCATGATCAGCTTTTCTTCGGCGCACGTCCCGCCAGCAGCGCCTTCCGCTCTGCAATTATCCGCTTGCGCTCGCGCACCGGCATCGCAAGCACATCGCGCGTTCGCTTCGGCAGCTTCGCCGAGATGATCGCGAGTGCCGCCTCCATTTCGCTCTGCCACTCTGCCTGCCGAAACACATCCCACCGCTCCACCTGCACCCATTGCGACCGCGGGAATTCAACAGAACGCGACACGCCCTCCCGCTCCAGCAGCTCGGCGTACCGCTCCGGCCCGGCTGCATACGTGATCACACCGTTCGTCTCATTCACTGGGTTCATCATCGCGAACAGCTTTCCGCCGATTGATTTCTCCGCCGCCCAGAACAGAACGTACGTGGTCCACGCCACTGTCTCCGCCACATGCGGCAGCTTCAACAGCATTGCGCGCATCCGCTCAGCGTCCATAGGTTGCTCCCATCAGCTACTTTCACCATTCCGAGGCAGCCATTCTGGTCGGCTCGATCCCCTTGGCACCACCGGGACTCTAAAGAAGCCTGGCGTTTCCGACATCTTTACTTGATCCGTCACGCCCAGGTAGTATCCGCATGGTGTATCCGCTTCGAAGGTCTCAGGAGATAGGTAGGCGTGATCTTCCTGGCTATTCCCGACTTGACGAGCATAGGTCTTGTCGAAAATTCCCATTTCAAGTAGCCATATCGAGAGCCGGGCGAGAGAGATATGGATTCGATAAGTGCCTCCCTCCAACGCTCTACGTTTGAGCGTGGCGGTCACTGCCATTGCGGAGAGCCATGCCATAGCGTAATCGTTGACGACAAAGATCTCAGTCAGCGATGGGTTTTCGATCGTCCCCTCACGGGCTAATACACCGCTAACCCCACCGGCATTCTGATCGAATCCCGTTCTTCCGCTCCACGGCCCCTTCGGGCCATACAGAGACATGTCGACGTGGATAAGGCCTGGCCGCAGCGAAGCAAGGTCTTCCGCCGTCAGACGAAAATGGTTCAGATAGCCAGGGCGGCGATTGGAGAAAAATACGTCCGCTCCTCTAAGCAGTCGCTTGAGTCTCGACATTCCTTCAGCCTGACCGAAATCGATCATCGAGGATCTCATGCCGACGCTCGAACTGAAGTAAACTGAGTCGATTTCAAAGTCGAGAGGGCGCCACAGATTGAGAACATCCGCACCATGGTAGGCCAACGCACGGCCCAGGCCTGCTCCGGCGATGACGTGTCCGATTCCGAGCGCCCGAACTCCGTCGAGAGGAGTGTCTGGATTCTTGGTAAAGGGCTCTGGGTTGGAGTCACCGATCTTTTCGATCGTAACCAGTGGAAGATCGGCAAGATATTGGAACTGTTCTATCTCGAGAAACTCCTCTGCGGTGCGGATCACAGTCGCCTGCAGACCTGCGCGGTTGGCATCCTCTTCCAGTTCGAAAGAGTTCCACTTCCGCGTAACCTCGCTAATCGCCTGCGGATTATCAGGACACCCGAGAAATGCCAGAGCCCTAGTGTTGGCTTTCGGATAGATGTTCAGTAGCTGTATCCAGCGACCGTCTCGGGTGGGATACATGTAGGACGGCATGAAAGGATTTGTTGGGTTATTCGGAGCGGCTGGAGGATAGCCATTCAGCAACTCCCACTTCAGATCATAGAAAGGGCACAGCCGATGGGGAGCTCGGCGGAGGTCGATGGTCAGGTCCTGACCTTTTCCGGTCCGATATCGCCAGAGATCGGCGACAGCGACCGCCTTCGCCATCAGCGCGACGCCCGCCATCGTGGCCAGAGGCCACGGACTCTTGAGGATGGGGTCTTTCCCGAGAAACGTGACCTTCCCCCCACAGTCCGAAGGATCGAGTCCTACCGAAGCGAGCACATCGAAAAGCTCCTTCTGAGGATCCAGGACGTTGTCGGTGGTAATCGGAGAGGCTAGCGACCGCCGGATTTTATCCTCAATCTCATTTGTAACTTGACTGCTTTTCATCGCTCAAATCCTCATTCGCCGCGGTTAGTTCCGATATTCCAATTACTTATGGGAGCTGATTGGCAGCTGCTTTCATGCGGAGCAGTTTTACCAGGATGTCGTCTCTCTGTTTGACGGTTTCCGCGAAGTCGTATGGCTTGAGGTAGTCCTTCGTCTCGGCGACGGCCTTTTGATTCAGTTCGTCCGAGAGGTGAACCGTCTTGAGATCCGTCCACCAGCTCTCCATCGGAGGGCCGAGGTGCTCAAGGAGATGAGCCAGACCGCCGGAGCCACCTGCAATCTCCAGATTGAGAAATGCCCCGAGAAGTGCCCACCGAAGACCGGGGCCATGAGAGATTGCCGTATCGATATCGGCCACGGTTGCGATGCCCTGCTCAACTAGCCAAAAAGCCTCTTGCCATATAGCGGCCTGAAGTCGGTTTGTGACATGCCCTTTGATCTCCCGCCGAATGCGGATCGGTTTTTTGCCGATGCTGGCATAGAAGGCGAGAGTCCTTGCGACGGCGTCGTTAGAGGTGAGTTTGCCGCCTAGCACCTCAACGAGAGGTATGAGGTGTGGCGGACTGAAAGGATGACCCAGAACAACCCGCTCCGGGTGCTTCGCTGCGTCCTGAATCGAGCTGATCAGAATTCCAGACGAACTCGTCGCAATAATCGCATTGTCGGGTATGGCCGCATCTATGTTAGCGATGAGGTCACGTTTGATGTCCAAACGCTCAGGGCCATTCTCC
>DATKEV010000097.1:0-20378 GCA_035511855.1 Candidatus Udaeobacter sp. | reverse complement strand
CCCAGTAGGCAATCTGTTGAACTCATTTCTTGTAACCAACCGCTTCACTTCCGGCATCAAACTGGTTCACGGTAGGGCCATAAGGAGGGATAATCATGAATTCCAAGCAAGTGGTTCTCATCACCGGTTCCAGCACTGGCTTCGGCAGACTGTTCACCGAAACCCTGGCTCGCAAAGGGCACACCGTTTTTGCAACGATGCGTGACCCCGGAGCCCGCAATGCCAAGAATGCCTCCGAAATCCAGGCCCTGGCGGAAAAGGATTCGCTGCCGATACACGTTCTTGAAATGGATGTGACCAATGACGCGTCGGTCGAGCGGGCTGTGGATGCCGCCGTGGCCAAAGCCGGTCGCATCGACGTCGCCATCAACAACGCCGGCTACTACCTCTCGGGGCTGGAGGAAGCGGTCACCACGGAGCAAGCGCGGCGTCTGATGGACACGAATTTTCTTGGCCCGGTACGCGTAAATCGCGCGGTGCTTCCGCACATGCGGCGCCAACGCAGCGGCGTGCTCATGCACATCAGCAGCGGCGCCGGCCGCGTGGTTCTTCCCTCTGGGGGTTTCTATTGCGCCAGCAAATTTGCACTCGAGGCGCTGGCCGAGGCCTACAGCTACGAACTTGCCGCGCAAGGAATTGAATCTGTGATTGTCGAACCCGGCCAATATGAGACTCCTGTTTTCGGCAATACGGTGAAAGCTGCCGATGAGGCTCGCACCAAGACCTATGGCGCTGTCAAGGAGATCCCTGCGAAGATCAACGCGGCTCTTTCCTCCACGGCCGGAAATGCCCAGGAAGTCGCGGACACCGTTCTGCGGATTATCGAGACTCCTGCAGGAGAGAAGCAGCTGAGGTATTTCGTCGGTCCCCAGAACTTCGGTGTCGACGAGATCAACGCCCTCTCAAAGCAAGTGCAAGCCACCGTGCTAGAAGCCTTCGGCCTCGCTGGCGACACCAAATTCCTCAAAGGCAAAGCAGTCGGCTCCGTCTAACTCGCTCCGTGCTCGCCGCACTACCTGTACTGACGGAGGTCGGACGAAGGGCCGGCCGCCTGCCCGCCCACTCGGCCGGATTCGCCGGCGTCGCCGCTTCCCGTGTGAGTTGGCCCTTTCGGTGAGTCCGAGCGCGGGGGAACCGTTTCTGGCCGGATGTCGCGGTTCAGAAAAAAATTGACCCAGGAACTTGTTCCTTTCAGGGCACGATTCGGGGGAGGAATATAGACCTTGAGATCCTCGAAGCGGTTTGCGGATTTTGCGCGTTCGAATGCCGCGACCCAAATACATGGCTTGTCCACCACTTCACATTGGCCGTTTTTTGTTCCGCCGCAGGGTCCGTTGCGCATGTTCTTTGGGCAAGTCTCTGGACAGACGTATTCCATTTGCCCCAGAACACAATTCCCGCATGTCTGACAACCGAAGAGCGGGAATTTGATGGCGAATTCGAATCGTTCCACGCCGTGAGCGATCACTGGGCGCTTGTCCACCCAGCGGAACACCTGCACGAGGAAATTGCGTAATTTTCCTTCCTGGTTGACCGGGAAAATTCGGCCCAATGCATCGAGGAGGCGCGGAACGACTCCGCGTTTTTTCGGTGGTACGGAGGGCGAATCGAAAAAATAGAATCCTTTTTTCGGAGCATAGTTGAATTCATCCGCGAATTCTTCCCAGCGTGGTGCGAGCGCTTCTGACCTGCGGATGATCCACCGAACGCGGTCGGCCTGATGCTCCCCGCCCAAATAAGCTCCCGCATAGCCGAGGCCGCGCAGCACGGCAACCATACGTGCGGCCCGTTCGAGCCGCGCAGCAAGACCAGCATCCGGGGCGACGGTTTCCGAACGAATTTGCTCCAAGAGTTCAGGAGAAACCCAGCAGCCGGGAGGTTCCCCTTTGGACATTTTTTCCGCGGCTTTGCCGCTCAAGACATAAACACTCCCCAGAAGCGGCACGCGGATGGAGCGCTCATCCAGGTACCGTTTGAGTTCGCGAAATTTGCGCTTGTCATAACCCAGCTGGGTGATGACGCAATTTGCTCCTGCGGCGATTTTTTTCTCCAGCTTCAGATACTGGTAAGCACAATCAGCCTCGGTGTACTTGAACGGAGATACGGCAACGGAAATCCAGAACGGCATCCCTCGCTGGCGCGCTGCGTTGATTAGGTGCACGAGTTGCACGGAATCCAAATCGAACAGATCCTCGGGAGGCTGGATACCCGCGACTTTGGGATAATCACCGGTCAGAGCCAGCACATTTTCAATGCCCAGGGCGTGCAGATCTTCCAACGTTCGCCACATCGCCGATCGCTCGCGGCCAACACAGGTGAGGTGAATATTTGGCGTAAGCCCCCGGGCCCGCGCGGCCGTGCCCACGCGCACGGGATCATGGCCCAGGGCACCTCCGGCATAGCTGGTGATGCTTCCGGCGACGACGCCGGGCACTTGCGCGAGTTTTGAGGCGACCTCGAGCAGGCGCGCTTCGCGCGTCAGACGGCTGGCCACCAATTCCACGATGTAGCAGAATTGGCCGGCATTCAAAGATTCCCGCAATGGATTCGTTGCAGTCACTTCAATTTTTCAACTCCTTGCGGACCAAACGCGTGCCTTCCACCATCGCGCAAAGCTTCGAGAAAGCAATGTCGCGAGGGAGATGCAGGCAGCCGCAATCGGGCAAAACGAAAAGGCGCTCCGCCGGTATCACCGTGAGCGCCTTTCGAAGGCGCTCCGCAACGAGCTCCGGCGTTTCAATAGATTGCGTTTTCACATCGATCACCCCGATACCGAGTTCAAATCGTGCCGGCAGTTCCCGAAAAAGTTCGAGATCTTCGCCGCCGCGCCGGGCAAATTCCAAAGTGAGCTGGTGCACATGCGCATCCAGAATTCCGGGCAGCAAATAACGATAGCTGCCTTCCCAGGAAGGCTTCCCGTAGCGATTGCCATAACAGATGTGCACGGCGATTTTGGCATCGACGCCATCCACCAATGCGTTCAACGCTTTCACGCCCCAGGCCAGATCCTCGGGAAATCCCGAATAGTAGGGTTCATCAATTTGGATGAAGCGGGCTCCCGCTTTCGCCAGGGCCTTCAATTCAGGATTCATCACGCGGGCGAGATCGATGGCGAACTCCTCTTCGCTGGGGTAGTGCTCGTTGCGGATGCGTTTCGATAGAGAGTGGGGGCCGGTGATGCAGAATTTTGATTCCCCCTCCGTGTTCGCTCGCAGGAATTTGTAATCCTCCACGAGGCCCAGCGGGGCTACCGGGAGCTTTCCCAGAACTTTGCTGTCGTAGAAGTCATAATAGAATTTCTTCGAAGCATGATCGACCTGCACGCCGGGGAGCCGTTCGACGAAATAGTCAATCATGTTGTCGCGCCGCAACTCCCCATCGGTGATGACGTCGATACCCGCGACTTCCTGATCTTTGATTGCGGCTTTGACGGCGGTGTCATGAATCTCGTCGAGGTCACGCCGGCTGATGCGCCGGGCGAGATATTCAGTCTTGAGCCGCTCGAGCCAGCCCGGCATCGAGTAACTGCCAACTACAGTGGCCGGAAGTATGGGTAAAGTCATCGGCATTACTCCCGTTGCGTGGTGTAGAGAATCGAGGTCTTCGAACCCTTGCGATAATGGAAAGGAGCGAAGTGCACGTCGTATCCGGCTCGTTCCCCGACCTCGCGAAGCAGCGCGCCGTTTACCCAGTTCACGATGGAGCCGTCCAATTTTCCCGGTCCATGAAATCCCAGCCGGTATTCGTTGAAGTTGGTGACGAAAATATCTTGCACCTGCAAAAAGCCGCGGGGATAAAGAAGCGGAAGGGTGTTGCGAAAGCTTTCGAGAGCGCCAGAACTGAGATGAAAGCGAACGTCACTGGGCGCCTCGCGCAAGACTTCCTCGAGGTGAGACTGGGACAGGCCCTCGGGAAGCGAAGACTCGGGCAAATCGTCGAGATTGACGAGCCGTTCTTCAAGGCGCATGGAATTCCAAATCTGCTGCCAGAAGGCCAGACCGCGCCGGCGGTCAGCAAGGTAATCGGGTCCGCCCTCGAGCAAGCGGTTCACAGTGCGGGCGATTTCTGCCATGGGAATTTCAAACTTTTTCGCAATCCTCTGTGCGTCGGCCGAAGAAACATAAGCCCGGACCTGAACGGCATAGAGCCGTCCATCGCGACGGGCGATCTCTTCGTCAGGAAGGTTGTCGTACACATTGGTTAGATGGATGTGAAGAATCTTGTGACGGAGAAACGCGAGGTTCTTCAGCGGATTGAGGGCGTCTAAGACGATGAAGCTGCAAAGATCAATGTGTTCGCGGACGGCTGGCCGGGAGCGTTCCAAAGTGGAGAGCGAATAGTCGCCGAGAAGAAATCTCACGCGGGGATAGTATTTGGTGCCGCGTTCCTGATCCAGAGCACGAAACCGATCGAGCCAGAGACCGGACCGCGTGCCCATTCCGACGCCAATCTCCAAAATAAATAATTCTTCCGGCAATTGTTTTCGGCTATCCAGATCCCGCAGCAAGGTCCAAAAATCAGCGACACAATCCGCAATCGCGGCAGGATGGTTTGCGTCGGATTTTCCTCCGGGAAGAGCTTGCTGATAGCTTCTGCCTGTGAACTGTTCCCAATCCGGCAAACGATGCCAATAGAGGCGATTGAATCCCCAGGCGATACTGTCGCGGAAAGACCGGAAGTCTTCCAGGATCAGCCCGTCTTGCTCCGCCGTAGCTTGTCCCTCACTGTTCAGCATCGTTTTTGAGATCGCGTCGTGGAGACATCCGGGCGTCACCTGGCGCGTATCGATATGCATTTCGATTGGAAAAAGGCGCTCATGGTGTTCGCTTGTTACTTTTGCGGCGGTCACACATTCGCGAAAATTCTGGCGATATTGAATCCAGTCCAAATGGACTCTCAATTGTGCGAATTGATCCTGCTCGAGGTGACCTTCCTCAAGCAGCGAGTAAAGCGTATCGACCACTTCCTGAGCGGTGATTGAGGCGGGCTTCCGTTCGAGATGGTTTAGTTGCAAGATCATGGTCTACGCGTGACGCACATACCTGCACCTCAACCGGTGATTCTTTTTCGACGCTAGACCGTGGCCGCTTGCCGGGCGACGACGGACTTCACCGCGGACACAATTTTCTCTTCATTGGGCAGCACGAAATTTTCCAGCGGCTCGCTGAAGGGAATCGAAGTATCCAGCGCCGTGACCATCTTGAGGGGCACCTTGAGCGCGTTGCCGCCGTGTTCGGCAATCTCGGCCGCCATGATAGCGGCCGCGGAAGCATGACGGGTTGCCTGATCCACGAGCACAAGATGGCCCGTCTTCTTCAGCGACTTGATGATGGTGTTGCTATCGAGCGGCTCGAGCGTCCGTGGATCGATCACTTCCGCGCTGATTCCCTGCCGGGAAAGCAGTTCCGCGGCCGCCAGCGATTTCTTCACCATCCATCCGGTAGCCACGATGGTGACGTCAGAACCCTCACGCTTGATGTCCGCGACACCGAACGGAATTACATATTCGCTTTCCGGCACCGGCCCCTTATCGAGGGTGAGCATGTAGTGGTGCAGGTACACCACAGGATTGTCGTCGCGAATCGCGGAGGCCATCAATCCTTTCGCGTCGGCGGCGGTCGAGGGCAACGCGATCTTCAAGCCGGGAATTCCCATCATGGTGTGGTAAATGCAGTTGGAGTGCTGCCCTGCCCAGCCCGCCGCAAAACCGTAGCCCGCTTTGAAGACCAGCGGCACTTTGACTTGCCCGCCCGACATGTAGCGGAGCCGCGGCGCTTCGTTGATCAGCTGGTTGAAGGCCACGAGCATGAATTCGCTCATCCACAGCTCGACGATCGGGCGGAGCCCGGTCATTGCCGCGCCAATGGCCACCCCCAGTTCCGCGGTCTCGGAGATGGGTGCAATGCGGACGCGTTTCTTGCCGAACTTTCTCAGCATGGGGTCGCGCTCGGTCATGGCCAGATTCTGGCCCTACAAAATCACATTGGGATCGCGCTGCATTTCCTCGGTCATCGCAGCGCCAATCGCTTCGCCGTACATCATTTCGCGCGCCATAAGTTCTCCTCGTTAAGCGTACACGTACTTGACCGCTTCCTCGGGTTTGGGAAGGGGGCTGGCCAGAGCGAAGAGCACAGCGTCATCCATTTCCGCCTGTGCTTCGGCTTCGATGCGTTTCGCATCCGCAAGGCGCAAGACGCCTTTTCCTAACAGCGCGGCGCGAAAACGCGGAATGGGGTCATTCTTCTTCGCCGCCGCGTACTCCGCTTTCTTCCCGTAAACTTCCACAGCTTCGTGTTCAGGGAATTGCGTGGGCACGGGAGGCACAGTGATGGCGTTGCCGTGCGCGCTCAAGCGATAGAACTTTGCTTCAATCAGGCTGGGACCTTTTCCGCTCCTCGCACGATCCGCGGCTTTCCCCACGGCCGCAAAGACTTTTAGCGGGTCCGTGCCATCCACGGTCACACCGGGGATGCTGAAGGCTTGTGCTTTTTTCGAAAGCGGATCTCCCGCGATGTAGTTGGCATCTTCGAGGCTGATGTGCGTGTAGGCCTGGTAGTGATTGTTCTCAAGAATGTAGACGATGGGCAGCTTCCACACCGCCGCCAGATTCAAGGATTCGAAGAAAGCGCCTTGTTTCGTCGAACCATCTCCGAAGAAGCAGTAGATCACCTGGCCACTATCTTTGACTTGTGCGGTGAGTGCAGCGCCGGTGGCGTGTGCGATGGCCTGCCCGATAATTCCCGAAGTGCCGGGAAAATGATGTTCGGGGTCGGCCAAATGCATGGAGCCGCCAAAGCCTCCACAAAGTCCATCTTTGCGACCGTAAATTTCCGCCATAATCTTTCGCGGCGAAGTACCGAGCACGATGGGGTAGCCATGGCAGCGGTAACTGGGCATCGCCAGGTCGCTGTCCTCACGCGTTGCCAGCGAGCCGACGATGGTAGCTTCCGCGCCGTCCCCAAGATGCGTATGACCGCGAATCACTCCTGAGTGTTCGACGAAGGTGCGCTTGACGCGTTCTTCAAACTCCCGGATGCGGACCATCTGCTTGTACATCCAAGCCAGCCGATCTTTGGTGAGCGCTTTTTTCTTTGCCATTTGCTGAAAACTCCTTGCTTCAAATCCTTGTTCTAAAACTCGGGAAGAGTTTCCCCGGGCTGGCCGATGCACCCAAGCGGATCACCGACGGGCACCTCCCGGTCGATTGCGGCAATGATCTTGAGCAAGACACCCGCAACAGGCGCATCCAGCTCATAGTTTACCTTCTCGGTCTCCAGCTCCACGACCGGCTCACCCGGCCTGATCTTGCTGCCTTCTTTCTTGAACCAACGCGCGACTCGTGCCTTGGTCGTCGGGATCCCGCCCGATTTCGGAACTCGCAAGACCGTAACGATGATGCCCCTCCTCAATCGCGACCGATGATCTTCCTAGTGCCGTTCCAACTTGTTCGAGCAAAGATCGTCATTTGGCCTAAATAGCTCGAACGGCACTAGCTTTCCATTTCTCGTTCAAACTCAGTGCACCGCGCGATCCACTCCGGCCCAAAAGGGCTTGCGTATGGCCTTCTTGTCGGTCTTGGCCGCGGGAGTTTTCGGAATCTCGCGCCAAAATTCGACCGATTTCGGCGACTTCACACCGCCGAGGCGCGCCTTGCAATGCGCGATGATCGTTTCCTCCTTGAGTAGTTCGCCATCGCGAAGAACGACGATGGCTTTGACGGCTTCGCCCCATTTTTCATCCGGCACGCCGATCACTGCGCACTCGCGCACTTCCCTAAGCTCCATGATGCATGCTTCGACTTCCGCGCAATACACGTTGAAGCCACCGGTGATGATCATGTCCTTCTTGCGGTCGACGATATAGAAAAATCCGTCCTCGTCTCGGTATCCCACGTCACCCGTGTGATGCCAGCCGTGGGTGCGGATTTCCGCCGTGGCTTCCGGCAAATTGTAGTAACCCGCTCCGACAAGAGCGCCGCGTGCGACGATTTCGCCGGTCTTGTTGGGTGGGAGGATTTTCCCGTCGTCATCCATGATTGCCAGCCGCACCGCCAGCGTGGGTTTGCCGCAACTTCGCAAGCGCTCCGGATGATCGCCCGCTGCCGCAGCCGCCACGGTCGCGGGATCGAGAAACGTCATGTACATGGGCGCTTCGGTCTGCCCGTAGGATTGGCAGAGGCACGGACCGAAGACTGCAATCCCTTTTTTGAATTTGTCCGGCGAGACAGGCGCTGCGGCGATCAAAAGACGGCGCAAACTTGTGTACTTAAAATCGCCGAGCTTGGGATGCGCCAGCAAAGCATAGAAGGCGGTGGGCGGCAGAAAAAGATGAGTGACACGATAGCGCTCGATGCTCTCGAGGACTTCGAGCGCGTCGAAGGCGGGAAGCACGACGTTGGTGGCTCCGAGTGAGAACATCGCAAAGGCCACGACTCCCGCGGCGTGAGAAAGAGGCGCGGTGCTCAAGCAGACGGGCTCGATGCCGTCGCAGCGCAGATTTTGGTGGGCCAGCTCGGTCATCGTGCCCCAAGAAAGATTCGTGACCATCACGCCTTTGGCGGGTCCGGTGGTCCCGCCTGTCGGCACGAGGCCCACCAGACGATCCAGATTTCCAGTAGGATCGCCCCAGTCGACTTCTTCTTCTGGCGCAGGTTGCCGCATGAAAGATTCCAGCGAGGTGTCGCCGTCATTCTCGGCATCAATACAAATGAAGTGACGCAACGAGGGCACCAGCGCCTTGATCTCGCGCACCTGTTCGTGGAAGCTGCTGTGATAAAAGAGCCAGGAGGTCTTCGAATAGTTCAGATACTGGACGTTCGCTTCCTGGGCGTTGCGGGAATTGATGGGGACCCACACTCCGCCGGCACGCATGAGCCCCAGCATGCAAAGTAAAATCCGGGCGTCGTTGGGGGAAAAGATGGCGACGCATTCCTCGCCGCGCAACCCAGAAGACCACATGGCCTGGGCAATTCGCTGGCTGGCTTCGCGCGCCTCGCGATAGGAATACTGGGTTGTGCGATCGATGATCGCGACTCTGCCGGGAAACGCTTCCGCAGCTTTGTCGAAATAATCTATGGCCCGCATTCTGACGGCCCGTCTGCCGTTACGCGCAGGTCACGAACATCGTGCCTTGCACGAAGCCCGTTCCACGGGGTAATTGCGCCGATTTCAGCCCTCGGGGCATGGGAAACGGCTGGCGCTCGCATCCGAGGAAGTTAGCGCAAGAACATGCAAAGCTCGTGCGCTGCAGCCCTAAGGTGATGTAGAAATCTCGTCTGTAAGTCCTGTAGGGAGACCCGTTGCGCGTGTACTCCGACATTGAGCGCCGCGACAACTTTTCCCGCGGGATTCCGAATCGGGACGGCTAATGCACGCAGCCCGTACTCCAACTCCTGATCGATGATGGAATACCCGTTACGTTCGACCGACCGGAGAATTTGCCGGAGCTTTTCCGCGCCAACGACGGTGCGCTCGGTGAATTTCTTGAACACGATCTGTTCGAGAATTTCATCGAGTTTTTCGGGCGCCAAGTGAGCGAGCAATATGCGCCCCATCGTTGTGCAAAACGCAGGCAAACGGCTCCCGACGCCAAGATCGATGGACATGATGCGCGTCACGTTTGCACGGGCGATGTAAACAATTTCGGCGCCGTCCAAGGTAGCGATGGAGCAGGACTCACGAAAGACGTGACTGACATGATCCAGAATCGGCTGAGCAGCCACGGCTAAAGGCATAGAAGAAAGGTAAGAGTGGCCGAGCGTCAAGACGCGCGGCCGCAGATAAAAATGGCGGTTATCGTCCGAGCCGGCAAAACTCAATCTTACAAGCGTGTAGAGGCATCGGCGGACAGCCGCGCGCGAAAACCCGGTCTTACTGCTGATCTGTGAGGCGGTAAGGTGTTGTTGAGATTGCGAGAACGCTTGGATCACTCTAAGACCCCGGGCCAGCGAGGTCATGTAGTCGGGATCACCGCTCATGGCATCTGTCGTAGTGGCAGGCGTTGGAAGAGGTTCCAGGACATCCACTGGAGTACTCCCTTCGCGGGACTGTTTTTTGAAATCCTGGTCCGTTTCAAAAGCAGGCATCGGCACCCCCCGGGTTTGCTACTCAAGTGCGAGAGGTTACACCAATTAACCGGTTGGTGCACATCCTGTGACTTCTCCGCCCGCTGAAGCCGGGCGGCTTCTCAAACCACGCATACCCTTGCATCAGGTTTCGTTAAGGTTTGAAGGCTCAGTCCGAGCCTGAGAATTTCCATTGCACTTACGTGGTCGCGCCCACCCACGAGCCCACATGCTGTACAGGCATGTTCTTGATCTCTTAGTTTCTTTGGTACGGACACGCCACATGGGCATCTTTGACTGGTGCCGCGAGGGTCAACCTTGATCAGTTCCCGACCGGCACTTTCAGCCTTGTACGAGAGCATCCTTAAGAAGGAAGACCAGCCTGCATCATTAACAGACTTCGCCAGCATTCCACCGGCCAGACCTTTAACATTTAAATCCTCGACGGCTATGAATCCGTTCGCGTCAACGATCTGACGGGATAACTTGTGCTGGAAATCTCGACGCCGATTAACTATCCCGCGATGGATATTCAGGACGAGTTGAATAGCTTTGCGCCAACGCTTCGAGAACTTCCTTCGACGCGATACACGGCGTTGGGCTCGACGGAGTTTCTTTTGCGACACTCTGAACCACCGGGGGTTATCAATGTTTTCTCCGGTGGACAACGTAGTGAATGATGTCAGCCCCATATCGATGCCGACTTGATTGCTGTTCTCGGGCAATGGTTGTGATGAGACTTCACAACTGAAACAGGCATACCAGTGGTTGCCTTCGCGTTTCACCGAAACGGTTTTTATCTTGCCGTTTATGGGACGGTGCAATTTGATTTTGAGGTCGCCGATGCCTTGAACCCGAAGATGCTTTACAAGCAACTTATTCCCGTCACCGTGGCTTGGAAACGTGATGCTGTCATACCGTCGATGTGACTTGAATCGGGGGAAGCCTGGCTGCTGTCCTTGCTGGACACGCCGAAAGAATGCCTTGAATGCTTTGTCTACGCGTTTCAGAACATCTTGGCAGCAATGATAGTTCGCCAGCGAGAGGTCTCCGTTGGCTCGAATCTGTTTCAGTTGGTTTGCCTGCGTATAGTAATTCAAAGATTTTCGATGCGTACGATAGGCTTCTCGACGTTCCTGCAATGCCGCATTATATAGTCGGCACGCCTCAGACAGTTGTCCGGTCCGAGTTTCTGACTGACTCCTGGTGGGGTACAAACGATATTTAAACGTCTTTCGCATTACCGGCTCTTTTGATTCTCTATGCACTCCTTGACCGTTGTCTCTGAGACATGCCCAACGGTTCCAGCATAGTACGAACGCGACCACAGCGTGGGGAGCCGCGACTTCAGATGAGGAAATTCCTCGCGGAATATCCTCGACGACCTACCCTTGAGCCTGTTAACGATTTCGGCTACGCACCGCGTCGGATCAGACGATACGAACAGGTGAACGTGATCCGGCATGACTTCCATGACTTCGATCAGAATGCCATACTGTGCTGCCGTCGCCAGCAAGACATTTTTGAGTCTAGCCTCGACATCACCGACAAGAACCTTGCGCCGGTATTTTGCGCACCAAACGATGTGATACTTGAGGCTAAGCACTGCCCCAGCGTTCTTGCGGTACCTGCTATCTCCGCGACGTGGTTCAATGATCACGTTATGGGTGTGGGGTGGGCCTAACCACGTGGCAAGACCTATTACCGGATTATCGACCCTTGACAACACCTCGAGCGCTGCATAGATTTGCCCCCGTGTCGACTGGAAATGGCTTCCAAGCGAGCAAGGCTCGCGCGGTTCTCGTGCGCTCAAGTTCATGTCTATAAGTCCACGGGCGCAGTGTACGCCTGCGGAGCGAGCGCGAAGCATTTTTTTCCTAGGGTCTGCGGTTGCCCTTTAGACATGGGGAGAAGCATCATCGTATGACCAATATCGCGAGTTACCGGCGGCCTTACCCAGGTACGCAACCGGACCATTTGCACCCCCCTTACGTATCCTCGATCAAGCGCGCGCCCACGAAACCGCTCGTGTACATGCCTCACACGCTCACCGAGGTGACCGGTCCTTCAATGGGAAAAGAAGGCGTCGACGTGAAGGCTTCGGATCTGACCCGCCAGCATTCCGGCGAGCCGCTCGGCGAAAGAATCATCGTGAGCGGACGAGTCTTCGATGAGAACGGGCGGGCGGTTCCGCGCACACTGGTGGAAGTCTGGCAGGCGAATGCCGCGGGACGATATTTGCACAGGAACGACCAGCACAACGCTCCCCTCGATCCGAATTTCACCGGCTGCGGTCACACTCTCACCGACAGTGAAGGCCGCTACCGCATTGTTACGATTCGGCCGGGCGAATATCCTTGGGGCAACCACCACAACGCCTGGCGGCCAGCACACATTCATTTCTCGGTCTTTGGGCCGGCTTTCGCTTCACGCCTGGTCACACAAATGTATTTTCCCGGCGATCCGCTGATTCCCTACGATCCGATCTTCAATTGCACGGCGGATGAGAAGGCGCGCAACCGGCTGATTTCGCTATTTGATTGGGAGAACACCATTCCCGGAAACGCGCTCGGCTACCGCTTTGACATCATTCTCGCAGGCCGCGAAGCGACACCGATAGAGAAATTGAAATGAGCCTCCAAGCAACCACATCGCAGACCGTCGGTCCTTTTTTCTCCATTGGACTCACACGAATAAACAAGAACAACCTCGCGGGGCCGGGAATTTCGGGGGAGCAAGTGACCATTGCGGGCCGCGTGCTCGACGGTGACGGCAAGCCCGTGCCGGATGCCATGCTGGAAATTTGGCAAGCGAACAGCCATGGAAAATATCCACATCCTGAGGACGCGCAAGCTAAACCACTCGAGACGGGCTTCTTGGGCTACGGTCGAATTCCCACCGATGAAAATGGAAAGTTTAGTTTTACGACGATTAAACCCGGTTCTGTTCCCGGCCCCGATGGAAAAGCGCAGGCGCCGCACATTGCCGTATCCGTATTCATGCGCGGGCTGGAGCGACGTCTGGTAACGCGGATTTACTTTCCCGAAGAGGGAGCCAACGCGGGCGATTTCGTTTTGAATCTCGTCGAACCCGCGCGGCGCGGAACACTCGTGGCCAAAAAAACCGCTGGGCAAGCCAGCATTCTCGAGTGGAACGTCATCCTGCAAGGTGATGAAGAGACGGTGTTCTTCGATATCGGCCTGTGACGACGGGCCAGTTCGACCCGAGGTGGGTGAGGAATTCGGGTGACCTGGGCTCATCGAATCGAACGGCAGTGCGTTAGCGCGCGAAGATGTTATTTCTCAGGAGGCAAGCTCATGTCAACCGCCACAGGCACGACCAAGAACTACAAGGCTTTGGCCAGCTACATCAACGCCAAGGAGCTGCCCTGGTTCGAATGGTTCCCCGGCCACTACCTCAAGCTCTGCAAGCTCAACCCCATCACGGGCCAAATCATCACATTCATTCGGTCTGTGACTGGTGTATCCCTCGCGGTTCATTTTCATCCCGGCACCGTCGTCGTCTACACCGTCCAGGGCGCGTGGACTTATGACGAAGGGTGGGTCGCTGAAGCGGGCGATGTGGTCTTTGAAGTTGCCGGTTCGACCCATTCACCCCGCATGTGCGGTAAGGAAGAAACGATCGTGTTTGCGGTCATTGAAGGCGCGCTGGAGTTCCGCGACGACGCCGGCAACGTCACTTTCGTCGAAAACTGGCAAACGCTCCTGAAGCGCTACCACGATTTCTGCGCCAAAGAAGGAATACAGCCCGTCGACATCACCAGTTTCGAATCCTCTCCCCAGCGGTAAAGCGCGGTCCCAGTTAGAGAGATGGATTAGGGCGTTTGCCGAGATGAATGGTGACCCACCTCATCTCGGTCATCTCTCGATGGACCAGCGGCCGCCTTCGCGGCCCATGCCGGAGTCCTTGACGCCGCCGAAAGGCACAGTGGCTTCGTCGGGGTCGGTCGGACCATTCAAGTGCACCATGCGGGCTTCCAGTTCGAGAGCGAACCTCATGGCGATTTGCAGGTTATTGGTCAGCACAGCGGAGGAGAGGCCGTAAGTAGAACTGTTGGCCAACGCGACCGTGTGATCCGCGTCGTTGGCTTTGCTCACCGCCGCCACGACGGTCGGATAATAGAAATTGCCTTCGTATTTTCCGCCGCAGAGCAGCCGCGCGGACGTCATAACGTCCCCGTGGATGCGCCTCGCCTCTCCCGTAATCGAACGATTCGAAAGTCAATCGGATGCTTACGCGTTTGTACGAATGCGAATTTTTCGCCACTACCTGGGGAATGTCAAGCGCCCGCGCCGGTCGCTCCACCCCACACGCGGCGCGCGGTGTCGGCGACAAGTTTCAGCTTGGCCCATTGCGTGTCCTCGGTGATCAAGTTTCCTTCCGCCGTCGAAGCAAACCCGCACTGTGGACTGAGCGCCAGGTTTTCCAGGGGAACGTACTGCGAGGCTTCTTCGATCCGCTTCACAAGCAAGTTCGTGTCTTCCAGCTGCGGAAGTTTTGAACTGACGAGCCCCAGCACCACGGTTTTGCCTTTCGGAATAAAACGCAGGGGCGCGAACGTTCCGGAGCGCTCGTCGTCGTACTCCAGCAGGAAACGGTCGACATCGAGAGTGCCAAACATTTTGTCGGCGATCGCGTCGTAACCCCCTTCGGCGTACCAGTGGCTGCGATTGTTGCCACGGCAAAGATGGATCGCCAGCGTCACGCCGGGGCGCCGCGCGGACTTGAAGCAAGCGTTGTCGGCTTTGATGGCCTCATCGAGGGCGGCATCCGGCTCTGTCTTTAGTTCCCTACGAATCCATTCGCGCCACTTGGGGTCCATGTAGTAGCTGTAGCGCGGCGCGTCAATCTGAATGTACTTCACGCCCTCGGAGGATAGCTTGGCGAGGTCGCTTTTCATGATCTCGACAATGTCCCACAACAGCGCAGAATGATCCTTGTAGATCTTGTCGGTGATGCCAGTCTTAAACGAAATGGCCGGAAATTGCGTGGCACTGGGAAGCGTCACCTTGATTGCCACCGGGCAGTTCGCTTTCAAAAAAGGCAATTCGTGCCCGGTGAGAGGCCTTGTCTGACGCAATTTCTTGGCTACGATGCCCGCTACGCTGCTAACCGGAGCTGCTTTCATTTCTCCAGCTTTCCAGTCTCTCGCCACTGCATCGCCCATGTCGAAGCCTTCCACCGCATCGGTGAAATCGCTCATGAAGTTGCGGCGGCGCAGTTCGCCATCGGTGGCAAGTTCAAAGCCGAGATCTTTCTGCTTAGCAAGGATGCGCTGGATGTGACGGTCTTCGAGACTGCGCAAACGCTCCGGATCGGCGGCCGCATTTTTACGCGCCTCCAGCAACTCCGGAGGCCGAAGAAAACTTCCCACGTGATCGGCTCGGTATGGTGCGGCCATTTCCTTGTACCTCCGATGAGAACGGATCGCAAATCTTGCCGTGGGTGGCGACGGGCAATTCCGAAGTGCGTCTTCCTAGCGATCGAGAAAGCCGGGCGGCGAAATCTTGAACTAATGCGACCTTCCGATTAAATTCATCGCCCATAAATCTCTGGGTGGGGCCGGCAATCCCGACGGCGGCAACGAGGAGGCTGCCGCGCATGAAAATCGGGGCAGCTACGCCGCTCAGTCCTGTTTCCAACTCCTCACTGTCGGTTGCAAAACCCCGGCGGCGCGTCAGATCGAGTTCGTTCATCAGATCCGCATACTTGATGAGCGTCGCGGAGGTGAAGTGCGGCATTCCGTTGCGCTTCAGGATGGCGTGAATCTCGGCTTGGGAAAGATAGGCAAGAATCGCCTTGCCTGCGGCGGTGCAGTGCGCTTGGAAACGTCCGCCGATGGGGGTCCGAGCCGTGATGATGGAGTCCAGGCAATCGACGCGATCGAGGCAGACGATGCTGGCTTCTCCCGGCACGGCAATGCTCACACTTTCATTCGAGCGCCGGGACATCTCCACGAGAAATTCGTGGGCTTCGCCGCGAAGGGTCCTGGATTCCAAGGCGCGACATCCCAGTTCGTGCAGCTTCAAACCCAGCCGGTATCTTTGGTTCGCTGAGTTTTTTTCAATGAGCTCGAATTTTTGCAAAGCGTTGAGCAAGCGGTAGACGGTGGTCTTATTCAAGCGGAGTTCGCCGGCAAGCTGGGTGATGCCCATTTCGGGACCGTACTCGCCGAGATGCACCAGGAGACGCAGCGCCTTCTGCAGGGATTTGCTCGACCCCGCGTCGGCATTTGGCCGGGATCTACGTCTACTGCTTCGCCGAAGTGTAACTGCCAAGTCTGTTCCCCTTCCGGCGTGGTGAAGCGAGGGAGATTTCGCTTGACGCTGGTTCGATTGTAGATAGAATCGCCTCGAAGTCAATATGAAACGTGACTTCACATCATGAAACAGCGGATTCGAAAGAGATTCGACGATGCCCCTGGTGACCTCCAATACCGCGCCGCCTGGGACCACGAGATCAAGCACGCGCCTAACGGTTTTCTCTGATTCCAGAAGGACCTGATATCCTCCAGGCTCTTTGTGGTCCGGCCGAACAACAGGACTGCACGCGCAGGCCGCGCCACGGGCAAACATGGATATGACTTCCGAGCGAGGCTTTTACGGCTGGAAGCTGGTTTTCATTCTTTGGCTTCTGGATTTCTTGAACATGGGATTTCCGCTTTACGGCGGAGCGGTGATCAACATCTACATGCTGAAAGAAATCCCCATGAGCCGCGGTGCGTTCGGGCTGGGGTTTACGCTCTTAAACCTTTTTGTGGGGATTCCCTCCATCCTTGTTGCGGCGGCCATTGTTCGCTGGGGGATTCGAAAGACATTCGGGATCGGTTCAGCGTTGATTCTTGTTGGCGCATTATGGTTGTCGTTGATCGCTTCGCGGCCTTGGCACTACTTGCTGGGTTTCGGGGTGCTCATCGGCACGGGAATCAGTTTCGGCACCATCGTTCCTGCAGCCACAACCGTGACGCACTGGTTCAGTCGCTATCGCGGAAGAGCCATGGCCGTCACGCTGTCCGCATCGGGGTTTGCGGGCTTTTTTGTTTCGCCGCTGATCAATCGGATCCTGACGGCGAATGGAGGGAACTGGCGCCAAGCTTGGGCGGTGGTCGCGGGTATTTCCGTTCTATCCGCGATCATTGCATTTGTGTTCGTCCGGGAGCGCCCCGAAGACCTCGGCCAGCGCGTAGATGGCGGGCCGGACGTGACACATGCGGCGGGATCCCCACGCTCACATCGTTTAGTCACTACATTTCCCTGGGCACCCCGGCAAGCTTACCGAACGCTTTCTTACTGGACGATTTTTGCCGGGGGCGTTGCTTGCCAATTCCCGTTTTTCTTTTTCACGGCCCACTGGCTGCTGCATTTGAAGGGCGCGGGCATTTCTCCCGCGGACGCCGCCTGGGCGATGGGTTTGTTCACGCTGGGGGCTGTTTTCGGCCGGTTGATTGGCGGATGGCTCATGGACCGCATGGTCGCGCGTTACGCGTTCATGCTCGGTTTGTGCTGTTATTTTGCCGGATCGGTCCTGGCGATCCGGGTCAATCCGCACGCGTTGTGGATCGCCTACGCCGCCGCCATCCTGTATGGAACGGGTTTCGGTTGGACGTTTATCTGCATGAACACGGCGACGGGACATTTTTTCGG
Source organism: Candidatus Udaeobacter sp. (assembly GCA_035511855.1). Taxonomy (GTDB): domain Bacteria; phylum Acidobacteriota; class Terriglobia; order Acidiferrales; family UBA7541; genus Acidiferrum. The sequence continues at coordinate 2,651 of DATKEV010000097.1, read as the reverse complement.
GCCCGCCGCCTTTCCCAAGCTCAACGGCCTGGTGTTGCTGCTCACGGCGGCGTTCGGCTCGCCGGCGGGTTTCATTGGCGGAAAACTGTTTGACGTGTATGGAAACTATACGTTGGCTTTCGAACTCAACATCTTGATCGCGGCGGCCGGGGTCATTGCTTTATTCTTTGCCAAGATGCCGACACCTCCAGCGATGGGGATCGCTGTGCCGGCGGGCGAAATGGCACGAGCAGACTGAGCTCTTTCCAATTTTTGTTCACGACGAAATCGAAACTACCAGCATGAGAACAAGGAGCGCGCGGTGGTGACACAAAACGTGGAGTTGCTGGCCTCCTACTGGACCATTGCCGGCGGGGCGATGCCCCACACCGACCGGGAATACAGCCCGTTTGATTTCAAGGACCGCGTGGAAGCGGCAGCGAGAGCCGGCTTCAAAGGCTTGGGGATCTGGCATGCCGACCTGGATCACACGCTCAAGAGCAGAAGTCTGAAGGAGATGAAGCAGATTCTTGACGACAACGGAATGAAATATCTCGAGCTGGAGTTTTTGCGGGATTGGTTTGTCGATGGCGAGAGGAAGAAACAATCCGATGTAGAGAAAAAGAAACTCCTGGAAGCGGCCGCAGCGCTCCATGCAAAACATGTGAAGGTCGGGGATTTCGACAGCACGAAGACTCCGATGCCGCGCTTGATTGAGAGTTTCGCGGCGTTATGCGCGGATGCCGCGAAGTATGGAGCGACGATCGGGTTTGAACTCATGCCGTTTGCGATGATCGTTACGCTGAAGGATGCGCTGGCTATGGTCGAAGGCGCAGGCGCAAAAAATGGCGGCATCATCCTGGATACGTGGCATGTGGCGAAATTGGGCATTCCATATGAAGAAGTGGCGCGGATGCCGAAGCAATATCTGGTTTCGGTGGAGCTCAACGACGGGACCTACGAAGCGCCGTGGAGCTTGTTCGAGGACACCATCAACCATAGGCGGTTTTGCGGGGAGGGTGAGTTCGAAGTCAAACGATTCATCGAGTGCGTTTGGAAGACGGGCTACACGGGACCATTTGGCATCGAAGTTCTTTCGCAAGAGCTGCGTCAAAAACCGCTGGTGGAGGTGACAAGAAGGGCGTTCCAGACGACGATGTCGCAATTCCGCTAGCGAAATGACTCTGGTCAGAAATCGGTGATGGTCCTATTTCCGGATTGCTTTTGTTTCGGCCAGAGACTGATTTGCGCGGAAGATAACGTAGGCGCGTATGGCGGCAGCGTCATCTCGAGAGAGTTCCTTGCGGAACGAGACCATGCCAGATGGCTGCGAGGCACCCCCTAACACAACGTCAAACCATTGCTCATTCTCTAGCGTGGAGGAATAGCGTAGATCGGGGAGGACTCCGCCGCTCACGGCCACATCGCCGTGGCAGTTCGAGCAGTACCGCTCGTACAAACCTTCGCCCTTCTCGACGGTCATGGAGTCAGCCGTCGAACGCGGTGGCTTCAACGGCGGTGGCGAAAACACCGGCAGCGGAGGCAAGTTCACTTTGCCGCCGAGTTTATAGGAGAGCACTCGACTGACGTTTTGTACTCTTCCGGATTTCAAGGCGACCTCTCCCGTAGCGAGCGGAAACACGCCGCCCCATCCCACCTCCAGAGCAACGTACTGTTCTCCGTTGACGGAGTAGGCCACGGGCGCGGCGACTACTCCACTTTGCGTGTCTGCGGACCAGAGCTTCTGACCCGTATCGGCGCTATACGCTTCGAGATTTCCTTGCGCTGTCCCTTCAAACACTAAGTTTCCTGCGGTAGAAAGAACTCCGCCGTTGACGGGACTGGAGCGCTCCACGCGCCAGACTTCTTTTTGCCGCACGGGATCCCACGCGGACAGATGGCCCTTGATGCTTTCGAGAATGGCCTTCTTGACGTCGGGCTTCTGCGGCATGCCCGCAGCAACGAAATCCGTGGCGGTGTTGAATGCCAGCGCCTTCTCTTCGAAATGTTCGTCGGATTTGTAGAAAAAGCCCGCATCCTCGACGGGAATATAAACCAAGCTCGTCAGCGGACTGAAAGAAATGGAGTGCCAACTGTGCCCTCCGAGCGGCCCGGGGGCAACCGGCATTCCCTTCCCCGAATCTTCGTATCGTGCGGCGGCATTCTCCATCGGGCGACCCGTCTTCAGGTCGACTCCGGTGGCCCAGGTGACCGCTGTATACGGCTTCGCTGAGATCACTTCACCGGTGGCGCGATCCAAGACGTAGAAGAATCCGTTTTTCGGAGCGTGAAGAAGAACTTTTCGCGGAGAGTTGCCAATCATAAGGCTGGCGAGAATCATGGGCTCGGCAGAATCGAAGTCCCAGGCGTCGCCGGGCGTCTCCTGGTAATGCCAGACATATTCGCCGGTGTCGGGCTTGAGCGCCACGACCGAGCTTGTGAAAAGATTGTCGCCGCCTCGAGGGCTGCGAACTCGACGGTCCCAAGGAGTTCCGTTGCCCACTCCAATGTAGAGCAAATCAAGTTCGGGATCATAGACGATGGAATCCCAGACGGTGCCGCCACCGCCGAGTTTCCACCACTCGCCGGTCCAGGTCTCCGCCGCCTTTTTGAGCATAGGGCTTTCGAAAGGCTTCGACGGATCGCCGGGCACGGTGTAGAAGCGCCACAGC
>DATKEV010000096.1:0-54099 GCA_035511855.1 Candidatus Udaeobacter sp. | reverse complement strand
CCGATGTAGCTGGCAGTGATGTTCAGCGTGGGAGTGATCTGGCGCTGAATGGTGGCATTCCACTGGTCAATGGTGGGAAGGCGCTGAACCCGCGGGCGAGCATTACCCTGCGTGGTGCCATCGATGCCGTCAATGGGCAAGGTGCCATTCGAAGAAATCGCGCCTAAGATTGGCGCAAAGTTAAAAGCTGGGGGCCCAAAGGTTGTAGTCTGGCTCGGATTTATACCCAAAGGTTGGCCCGCGTTATTTGGGTTCAGAGTGAAAATGGCGCTGCGATTGTTGGATGCGGCTGAATTATAGTTGGAGTCCGCAAGATCCTGCTTCGCGAGCACCGGAAGGTTCTGGGTGACCACGTGGCCGAAGTTGGAGCCGAACACGCCGATATCGAATCCGCGACCGTACCCCAGGCGAACGACGGTCTTGGGATCGAACTGGTAGGCAAAGCTGAGGCGCGGCGCGAACGCTTTATAAGTATTGTCGACATTGCCATCTGAGCCGATGCCTCCGAAGCCCGCAACTCGGGTCACGCCCTGATCCAAGTTAGCGAAACCACCGTTACCCTTGGCGTTGACACTTTCGGGGAAGTAGATTTCCCAGCGGAGACCGTAGCTCATGGTGAATTTGGGGCTGATGCGCCAAGAGTCCTGGCCGTAGAAGAACCAGCGCTTCTGTCGCTCGGCAGCATTCACGCTGGTGCTGACGTAGCGCTGGAATTGGTTGACGTTGCCAAGAAGGAAAGTAGCCAGCGCGAGGCCATTGGCCCCCGCGTTGGAAGTACCTTGCTGATCGAAATACAATAGACCGCTACGGCTCTGATCGCTAGGCACTCGAAGGTTTTCGGCATAGCGTATATCGGCGCCGAACTTGATGGTATGGTTGCCTTGGCTGCGGGTCCAATTATTCACAAACTGGAATTGCTGTTCACTTTCTGTCAGCGGGCAATTGCAGCGGGCGACATTGAGGCCATTGCCAAAATTCGAAAATGTGCCCTTGGTTGTATCACCCCCGTTGCTGAAAAAAAACGCCGATAATCCTCCGGTCGTGGGTAGGCCATTGATTCCCGAAGCGCACTGGGTGTTCGGGAGAGTGCTGGTCTTGTTCAGGCACGGAAACCCGAGAGCGTCCATGGGTGCCGTATTTTGGTCGGAATAGGCAGTCTGCGGATTGTACTTGAAATATCCGAAACGAAAGTCGGTGAGCCACCGGTTGCCAATGGGTTTGGTGAAACCGCTGGCCAAACTGTAATTATGAACGTTGGAACTGCCGTTCAACCCCCCCGGGCCAAAGCCATTTCCGCCGAGTGCCCCGAGTCCACCCTTACCGGACAAGGAGAAGTAGTCCAGGCTGAAGCGCCCGAACACCTGGTAGTTACGCGGAGCGCTGTAATCGATGCGCACGTCAAAAGATTTCTGGTCAAAAGGACCTGCACCAGTGGAGACGAAGTTATTCTGAAGGAAACTAGAAGATGCCGGATCGGTTATGGTGGGCGATGGCATTAAGGCGAGGACGTTGCCCACATTCTGGCTGATCATTCCAATGGGAATGAGGTTACCCACGAAGGGCGCCCGGCAACTGCCGGATAGCAGTGCCGCTTGAGTCTGCGCCGGAGTTGGGCTGTTCGGGCAGGTCGCGGAACCGTTGCCGACATAGGTTCCAGGTTGATAGATTTGGCCGGTATGAATATTGTTAACGGGAGGCCCAAAGAGATCCAGATACTGGCTCAAGTCGCAGGAACCCGTGGTATTCGTGGCCGGATTGCAAGACTTGACCACGTTCGCGGTGGGAATGGTGTACTGGTTGGTGATGCCTTGCTGTTGCTTGGTGCCTTGGTAGTCGCCAAAGAAGAAGAGTTTGTTCTTGATGATGGGGCCACCAGCGGAGCCACCAAACTGTTTCCAGTTTGCCGGCGCCAGCGGGACGCCAGGTTTGTTCGTAAAGGGGTCGCGTGCCTGCTGGTCGCTATTGCGATAGTAGTAGAAACCGCTGCCGTGGATTTCGTTTGAGCCGGACTTGGTCTGCACTCTAATCACGCCTGAGGTGGCCTTGCCGGATTCGGCGTCGTAATCCTGAAGAGCGATTTTCGTTTCCGCGATGGCGTCGAGGTTCGGATTCACCACGATGATGCCAAGGATGGGGTCTTGGTTGTCGGTGCCGTCCAGCTCAAAGTTGGTGCCGGAGAAGTGCTGTCCATTGACTTGGATTTGGCCGCCACCCTGCGGATTTTCGGTGGCCGCGTGATTGAAACCGGGTAATTTCTGCGTGCCCGGCGAGAGCAATTCGAAACTGGTGAAGTTGCGGTTGAGGACCGGTAGATCTTGGACGTACTTCTGGCTGAATTCGAGGCTCACGTCGGCGCGGTCCGTCTGGAGTTGAGGAATCTCACCCGTGACTTCGATGGTTTGCGTGACAGCGCCAACCTGAAGCTGCACGTTGACGTTTGTCGCAGAGTCGGCTGATACTCCGACGCTCGGTATATCCGAAGCCTGGAACCCTGGGGACTCCACTCGAACTTTATACGTATCGGGGATCAAGTGCGTAACCGAGTAGTTGCCGCTTTCATTGGTAGTCGTATCGAAGGTAAAGTTCTTCGTCACGGAGGTCACGGTTACCTTTGCGCCCGCTATGGCATTCCCCTGCGGGTCCGTCACTGTTCCGATGATGCTTCCGAAGACAGCCTGCCCCTGCGAAGTTGAAACGCAAAGCCCCAAGCCAAGACATACCGCCAAGAAACAACCCCAAATCACATGCCTTCTCATGACACCCCTCCTCAGCACCCTAACTCTTCGATTTTCCTCGGGATTAGTAAACCCCATAGCTAGACAAATCGCCGCACCAATCAGTCAGGCTCGAGCTTGAAAGTCCCGCTCCCCGAACATTAAATAGAAAGCACCCAGGCAGTCTTCTAGGACCAAACGGAATAGACAACCACTCGCCGAGCCATTCTACTCGCAGCGAACAGTCCCCCAAACTCCTCGATCTTATCGGCCTCGCCACCCAATACAGCCAGATAAGCTGTCTCATCGCCGCCTCTTCCCCGAGACGGAAGAGACAAATGCGAGCACCCAAATCAGGGTGGCAGTAAATTTATGTTGCCTCTTATCAGTTTTTTGAGTGACAGGGATAGTCTCTAAGGGTCTGATACGGTTACGCAGTTTAAGCCGCGTCTCCACAGAGAGATGCAATGGACGTTACATCGGTGTTACAATCCCCGGCGGTGGTCGCCGTGACAGAGAAAGCTCAGCAACTCGGGCAAATCGAGAGACTGCTCAGTAGCCACACGCTTCATGGCTCCGAGTCTCTTTGCAAGCTTTTGCGTTATCTCGCAAATCACTCCTGGGAACATCCCGGGGCTTCCCCGAAGGAGTACCAGATTGCGACCGAAGTCTTTGGTCGTCAGCAGGACTTCGACCCGCATGTCGATTCGATGGTCCGGGTCCAGGCTGGCCGTCTTCGCTCGAAACTAGCGGAGTACTACGCGAACGAGGGCGCCGAGGATCATATCTTGGTTGAACTGCCTAAGGGCAACTATGCCCTCACCTATCATCCGCGCCCGCCGAATGCGCATCGAACCAATGGCGAAACAAGGCTGGATTCTGGCTCCTTCGCAGCCGCGGAAGGTCCATCTTCGCGAAGAGCGTTTGCTCCACGGTTGTTGATCGCCGTCGTTCTTACGGCTGTACTGGCTATTGCCGGCGATCGATTCTTTATGCGGCGCGCCAGTGATGCTCACGCCTCGAGCGAGCCCGGGGAACCGCCCCTGGCCTACCGCGTCTTCTGGAAAGGCTTTCTCACCGGCCCTCAAGAGCCATGGGTCATCTTCAGTAACGCTGCCTTTGTCGGCCGGCCGTACACTGGCATGCGCTATTACAATCGCCCCAGGGATTTCGGCCGGGCGATCCTGGATCACTACACCGGAGTCGGCGAAGTGCTGGCGGTGCACGCTCTCGATAATGTTTTCGGAGAACTTCATCAGCAAATTCGCGTCAAGCGCGGTAGCCTGTTTTCGCTGGATGACGCAAAGAATGACGATCTCATCTTCATTGGCTCGCCTTCGGAAAATCTGACGCTCTTAGAGTTACCAAATACCGAGGAGTTCACCTTCAAACAGATCACTTCTGGTCCGCGCACGGGCACCATGGAGATCATCAACATTCATGCGCAATCGGGCGAACCGAAGGAATTTTTTCCGTCTCCGCCTGATGAAGCCCTGAAGGAAGACTATTCGGTCATAGCGCTAAAGCGAGGATTGAATCCTGCACATTCAGTACTGATTCTGGCGGGCGCAACCACGATTGGCACGCAAGCCGCCGTTGAATACGTCTGTCAGCAGAACACCCTCGAGCAATTACTCTTGCGCCTTTCCGTCTCCAATTCCGGCGAACTGAAACCTTTTGAATCAGTCATCCGCGTGAAAGTCGCCAAAGGTGTACCCGTGGAATCAGAGTTGGTCGCCCTGCGAAAAGGCTCACCTTAGATAACTTTCCACCGGATTGCGCTCGTCCCGTCCGATTACATTTTGAAAGCGAGAGGGTTCGTCCGGCCGCCTCTTGGTGTCCGCTTCGTCCCTCTTTCCGCGTTGGACTTGCTAACTCAAGAATTTGGTGATTTTTTCGTGGATGCTGGTGGAGTCAACCGGGGATCGAGCGTTGCCGCCTTCTGAAATTCCTCTTGCGCTTCTTCGAATTTGCCTTGCTGCCAGAGCGCCAGCCCGAGCTGGAAATGCGCCATAGCGTAATTGGGTACAGAGCTGATGGCCAAGCGGAATTGCGAGATCGCGCCTTCGATGTCACCTGCATTCAGCAGCCTGTGTCCGGAGTTGGTTCGGAACAACGCAGCTTGTTCGCTGGTTTTCTGTTTCTCGAGTTCCGCGCCGGCACGGCTCTCCGCCGCGGCTCCCTCCGCGTCGCCCAATTGGCGCAACACTGCTGCCAGCGTGGTGTGCGCACCCGCGAAGTCCGGCTCGAGGCGGATGGCTTCCTTCAACGCGTCAGCGGATTGTTCGAGTTCCCCCTCCTGCTTCAGTACTGTCCCGAGCGTGTAGTAGGCTTCGGCGTAGTCTGGCTTCGCTCGAGTCGCGGCGCGGAGTTCTGGGACCGCCGCAGAAAAATCACCCTGTTGCCAGAGCGTCACGCCAAGCGTGTAATGCGCGTCGGGCTGCGCGGGATCCAGCTCCTCCGCCTTGCGAAATTCTCGGATGGCTTCCGGCAATTTGTCCTGCAACTTCAGCGCCAGCCCCAGGTTGTAGTGCAGAGACTGATCGTTCGGATCCCGCCGAAGAGCGGCCTGAAATTCCGCCACCGCCGCGGCGAAATCCGCCTTCTGCAGATACGCGGCTCCTAGATTTCCCCGGTATCCCGTGTCGTCCGGACGGAGCCGCAACGCCGATTGAAAAGCCGCGATGGCCCCATCCCCATCGCCTGCCTCTAATAACGACAAGCCCAAATTATTTTCCGGGTCCGGGTTCACGGGCTGAACTCGAATCACTTCCTTAAATGCGGCGGCGGCATCTGCGGGGCGGCCCGCGCGCTGCAGTAGCAGGCCCAGTTCATTCTGTGCATTCGCTTGATCGGGAGCCAAGCGCACCGACTCTTCGAGGGCAGCAATCGCGCTATTCACATCCCCGCGCTCCCGGCGCGCCAGTCCAAGATAAAAAAAGCCCAGCGGACTCTGCGGATTGAGCTGCAGAAAGCGTTCTAGCTCCGCGGCAGCTTTTTCAAAGTTCTTTTCCTCGTAGCATGCCACTCCCAAATGCAAGTGCGGCGGCGCAAAGTTCGGTTTCAGTCTTATGGCTTCCTGAAATTGCGCCATCGCAGCCGGTAAATCGTTTTGTGTGGCGAGCAACGAACCTAAATCGTCCTGCGCGTCAAACCGGGAGGGATCAAGCTCGACGGCTCGGCGAAGCGCCATGGTGGCGCCGGCGATATCACGGGAAAATTCAAGCGCGTGGCCTAGCGCCTTGTACGCTTCGGCAGTTTGTGGAGCCAGGTTCACGGCTGTGCGCGCCTCGCGCACGGCGCCTTCAGCATCTCGATTCTGGACGAGCGCTGCGGAAAGGTTGATGCGGGCATCGGGAAGCGCGGGCTTCAATCGAATCGCAGTTTGGAGCTCGGCGATGGCCGGCTTCACTTCTCCCTGCGAAAGCAACACCCAGCCAAGCGAATTGTGGGCTTCCGCGTCCCGGGGGTTTAACCGCACCAGCGACTCGAAGGCCTTTCGTGCGGCGGGCAGGTCGCCTTTTTGAATGTCAGCCAATCCTTCTTTCTTCAGCGCGCTTTCCCGGCCGGTGGAATTCGAGCGTGCCTTTGGCGCCTGAGTTTGCCCGAATGCGCAGAGAGCGAACGAAAGAAGGCTAGTGAACACGCCTTTCCTAATCCGTCTGTACGGACTCATGCAAGTTCTCATTGGTTTGGCTTTTCGGCCAGGCGTCTCTGTACTTCTTCCAAATTGCCATGAGCGATCGAATTCTTCGGGTCCAGTTTCAACGCCCGCTCCAGATGCGTTTTGGACTGATCCAATTGTCCCATCTCGGCCAGCGCCGCTCCCAGGTTCGCCTCCGCCATCGAATCGTCCGGCTTCAACCGCGCCGCCTCCTGAAAGTAAAGGAGGGCCTGATCGAACTGCCCGAGCGAAGCATAAGCGTTTCCAAGATTGTAGTTCGCCGCAAAATAGTTGGCTTTCCCTTTGATCGCCAGCAAGAGGGGAGAAATCGCTTCGCCGGCCTGGCCAAGTGAGAGCAATGCCCCGCCAAGCGCATTGTTGGCAATCGCGTCGGTTGGCCGCAACGCCGCCGCCGCCTGATAGTGCTCGAGCGCTTTTTGGGTTTCTCCTCGCGCTTGAAGCATGGCGCCCAAATTGTATTGCGCGGGGAAATCGCGGGGATCCCGCGTCACGTCGTGGCGCGCGATGGCCTCCTCTAAACTCTTCCGCGGATCACCGTCGATGGTCAGGTCCTCGCGCGGCAGCACTTGGAGCCACAGGTGCGCCATCTCGTCGGTCGTGCGGTTCCCTCCCTCCACCCGTTGCGGCGGGCGAAATGGATTGGCGATGTTGGCCGGGCTGTTGTCGTAGATGTACCGCATCTCGACCATCGTGCCCTTTGGCAGAAAGACCTGCTCCGCGTAGTAGAACACGGCCTGCCAGTTGAGGTCCCATCGCGGAATATGAATCAAGGTTTGCTTGTTCCCGTCCGGCCGTGTCGCCGTGGCGACAAGATCCTTGCCCAAATAGTGCGCGTGAGGATAAATCGCAAGCAAATCCACATCGACCGGCATGGTAAACTCGTCTGTCACTTGAAAATGCGAATCGCCTGGCGGAATATCGAGTGCCTTGTCGTTTTGGAGTTCCAGCAAGACGGGAAACTTCGTCGCCGCTTTGTCCGTGAAATACAGACCGATGCTCGGTTCGACTGATTCCGGTTTGCCGGATGGTTGCAAATGGGTATTCAAAACCAAATCGTTTCCCGGCTCAAGTCGCAGGGCCATATCCTCCGGTTCAACATGGGGCAGGGAGCCCGGTTTCCAGAAGAAGATGTGGCTGTCCGGATCGAACGTCTCCGATTCGATTCTCAATTCCATACCAGGAAAACCATCGCCGGGGCGCTTCTCTTGGCTACGCGAAGATTGCATGCGATCCAGGAGAATATTGGCATGGTGCACGACTCGTTTCTCGCCCGGTCGAATTTCAATCGCTTTCACCCAACGCGCTGTCGGGAAATCTGTCGGAAAAATGAAATTCCAGTAGTCGTCGGTTCCCGACGCAGCCAGGGTGTATGCTTTTTTCGCGTGCAGGACTAAGTCGGGTTTCCCCAGTTGCCATCCCGGAGTGAATTGGGGTCGAAGCGGCAGGTCCTTCGCTTCGCCCTGCGGCGCTCCCTCTTCCGCCCAGCGTTTGAATATTCCGATCTGTTCGTCCGAGAGACGCAGCTCTCCGGCGAATTTGAGTTCCCCGGGCTCGGGCAGCCACGGCGGCATGATGCGGCGTTCGGTAATCACCGCGATCTGCCGCGCAAACTTTGCCGTGTCTTCGTAAGTGAGCAGGGGAAAAGGCCCGGCTTCTCCAGCTCGGTGGCATGGCGCGCAATATTTATAGACAATGGGCGCAATGTCGCGATTGAACGTAACTTCGGCCGCAGTCTCCGCCGAAGTAAACCGTGGCTCGCTATGTCCAAGGCGCACACTGGCCGCGGCCAAAAGCAGCGCTAGCGACGCGCTCATCAGAAGAGCTGATTGTCGGAGACCTTTCATGAAACGCCAGGAATGAAACACCCCACAGCGGGCGCGGCTGCGGTCGCAACGTTTTTGCCCGCAATCGCCGCTTCGATGGCCTCGGAAAGTTCATGAGTCGTTGGTGCCCGGCGCGCCCGCCCGAAATCTTCATACCAGTCATCGATTCGTCCGTGGTAGAGCAGCCGGCCATCGCCGGCGAACACGGCTGCCTCTGGCGTGATGTGCACCTGGCTGCTGTGGACGAGAGCAAGTTCAGGATCACGTAGCGCCCGGAGGTGGTAGCTAAAATCGCTCAGATGCTTGCGGATTTGTTCCGGGGTCTCCGACTTGATGGGATACACAAGATAAAATGCCGCGAGCGCTCCATATCGGCTACTCATCGCCTGAATCGCTGGCGCGTACCGATTCGAGATTGGACAATCGGTGCGCACAAAAAGGAGCACCACGATTTTTCCGTCTGTACGCCGAATCGGATCGGCGGGCTTTCCGTCTAAATCCACCACGCCCTTGCTGCTATTTTGTGCCCGTCCAGAAAGAGCGAATGCGCCCAGCGACAAGAACAGTCCAACAGAAAAAATTCGCAAGCCTCCGGTCAATTTCCCGGTCCCCTTCATAAGAGCGAGTATAACATCGGCACCTGCACCTGTTCATCGAGTCCACCACACCTTCGTTCAAATCGGCTAAACTTCAGCGTACCTTTTTGCCGGAGGCCCCATGCCCGCTTCGCGTCGCCAATTTCTGAAGGCTCTCGGCGCTTCTAGCGCGCTGGCTTCCGTGGGCGATTCTCTTCCGCTGTTGCACCAATTCGCCGTTCTCGAAGAAAAAGTTTCTGCTGCTCGCATCGCTGCCGATCCGCTTCGTCCCCAATTTCATCTCTTGCCGGCGCGCAACTGGATGAACGATCCAAACGGCCCGATCTATTGGGACGGCAATTACCACATGTTTTTCCAGTACAACCCCAACGCCGCTGTCTGGGGCGATATGCACTGGGCACACGCCATTAGCCTAGACATGATTCACTGGAAGCACTTGCCCATCGCTTTGGCTCCCACGCCCGGCGGCTACGATCAGGACGGCTGCTTCACAGGGAGCGCCGTGGTCTTCAACGGAACTCCCACGCTTCTCTACACCGCAGTGAAATCCATCCCCGCCACGGAGGCGACCCTTCGCGATGGCACCCACAACTTTCTTGAAACCCAGTGTCTGGCCACTTCGAACGATCCCCTGCTTCGCGCCTGGAGTAAACTCCCCGCGCCCGTCGTGTTACCGCCGAAGGATCCGAAACTCACCGGGTTTCGCGACCCTTTCCTCTGGAACGAATCCAACTATTGGTACATGGGTGTCGGCTCGGGGCAGCGCGGCGAAGGTGGCCGAGTATTGCTCTACCGTTCGGCCGATGTCCGCAACTGGGAATATCTGCATCCCTTCGCTTCAGGTACTTGGAACGGAAAACAGACCTCCGATTTTGTGGACTCCGGAGAAATGTGGGAGTGTCCCGATTTCTTCCGACTGGGCTCAAAATTCGCACTTCTTTATTCCACCGAACGCAAAGTCTATTGGCAAACTGGCGAGCTCGATACCAAAGAAATGATCTTCCACGCGGAGAAATCCGGCTTTCTCGACTACGGCGCGTTTTACGCACCGAAGAGTCAGCTCGACGCCAAAGGCCGAAGGATCTTATGGGGCTGGATTCCAGAGACACGCCCCGAAGTAGAGTTCAGCGCAGCGGGCTGGGCGGGCTGCATGTCGCTCCCGCGCGTCCTCTCTCTCGACACGAACAAAGACCTCGCTATGCGCGTGATCGGCGAAGTCGCCCAGCTGAGAGCCGAGAAATTCTCCTTGCCCGGTCCGGAAAACCGAACGCCCATACGGCGCGAAGCTCTCAGCAAAATCGAACTCAAAAACGCATCAGCGGAATTCCACCTCCGCTTCAAATCCAAATCCTTCCATCTCGATTTGGCCGACGGAAAAGCTCCGCTACTCTCTCTTTCCTATGATCCCGCCAAGACCGGCCAGGAACTGCAAATTGGCACTCATTCAGCGAACCTCCCGCACGCCGGTTCCGCCGAGCACGAAATCCGGCTCTTTCTCGACGGCTCCGTCGTCGAATGCATGGCCGACGATCGCGTCGCTCTAACCACGCGCCTGTACTCGACAAACAAAGGTGGCCTTCACCTGGCGGTGTCCGATTCCGAACTCGACGCCGTCAACTCTCTCTCGGTTTGGTCTATCCGCGCCATCTCGCCGGACCGCCTGACGTCCTAACTGCCCCTTCCACGCGTCCACGCCACGATCTCAGTCCTACGTGGCCTTTTTTCTGGCCACAAAACCTTTTAGGCTATATAACTCAAAGACTATCGGCCCCGGATGAGCAAAAGCCTATTTTAGCGTCGAGAGGATCACTTGATGCGCGCCCGAAGACTTTCATCTTTCCTGCGAACTTTTTCCCTCACGGCTTCACTTTTAGCCGCCACGCCGCTTCTTCCCGCCCCTTCCGATCAGGGACTCGAACCTATCCTCGACTACATCTCCACCGGCTGGGACACCCTCACGCGCTCCATGGACAATTGCTCTACCATTGCGGATCCAAAGCTCGCCGCCAAATCCATCCTCTACGTTCCCGCCGATTTTTCTCTTCCGGAGAACCTGCGCAGCCTTGAATCCCGCTGTAATGTCGACGTTCGTCCTCTTCCCCAAGTCATTCACAAGCCCGGCGAAATCGACACCAACACGTTCAGCCCTCACGGACTTCTCTATCTCGAACACCCCTATGTTGTCCCCGGCGGACGCTTCAACGAAATGTACGGCTGGGACAGCTACTTCATCATTCGCGGCCTCGTTCGCGCCGGACGGCTCGATCTTGCTCGCGGCATGATCGAAAACTTCTTCTTCGAAATCGAACATTACGGCGCCGTTCTGAACGCCAATCGCAGCTACTATCTCAGCCGCTCCCAGCCGCCGTTCCTTTCCTCCATGATCCTCTCTGTCCACGACGCCCAAAAAGAAAAAGGCCACGAAGATCGCGCCTGGCTCGAACGCGCGTTTCAGTTTGCCTCGCGGGACCATGATATGTGGGTTCGCGACCCCCACCTTGCCGGTAAGACCGGCCTCTCCCGCTATTTTGATTTCGGCGAAGGCCCCGCCCCCGAATCCCTCAAGGACGAAACCGATCATTACAAAAAAGTCGCCCAATATTTCTTGCTTCATCCCGAAGCAGGCCCAGCTCATCTGGTGGAACGTAATCCCGGCGAATCGCAATCTCTCGCCGTCGGCTCGCAGTATTCACTCGAACTCTGCGACATGCCCCGCACCATGGAGAAGCCCAACTGCGATCCCTTCCGCGAAATCGCTCTAAGCCGCGACTACTACAAGGGCGACCGCTCCATGCGCGAATCCGGCTTCGACATCTCTTTCCGCTTCGGCCCTTACGGCGCGGACACGCACCATTTCGCGCCCGTTTGCCTCAATAGCCTTCTTTACAAAACCGAAAAAGATCTGGAGGAAATGGCCCGCATCCTTGGCCACAACGCCGATAGAGAAGACTGGAAGGCTCGCGCCGCCGCCCGAAAGGAAGCCATCCAGAAATATCTTTGGGATGCGCAGCGCGGAGAGTATTTCGACTACAACACGGAAACCCAGGCCCGCTCGACGTACGAATATATCAGCACGTTTTATCCCCTATGGGCGGGCATCGCAAGCCCCGAGCAAGCCGCGGCCATCTTGAAAAATCTCAGCCATTTCGAAGAGCCAGGCGGCCTCGAAATGAGCCCCTACGATACCGGCGCGCAGTGGGATTCCCCGTTTGTCTGGGCTCCCGTCCAACTTGTCGCCATCGAAGGCTTGCGCCGCTACGGCTTTTCTGAAGATGCCAATCACGCTTCTTACAATTTCCTCAGCACCGTGGCTGAGAATTTCCGCCGCGACGGCACCATCCGCGAAAAATATAACGCCATTACCCGCACCACCGACGCCTCTGTGAAAAGCGGCTACTCCATCAATGTCGTCGGCTTCGGGTGGACTAACGCTGTCTTTTTGGAGTTTCTCCACCAACTCCCTCTGGCGATGGTGGAGCGCCTCGCCAAGGAGCAAACCTCGGCGAAAGCCGCCGCCAAGTAACTCACGGCTTCACTCCTGTTTCGCCGAATCGCGCGGTTGCAATTGTTCCGCAAGTTTCAATTCCCGTTGCGCATCCTCTTCGCGCCCCAACTCGCGATACGCCTGCCCCAGCAGATGGTGAGGAATCGGATTGTTCGGATCCATGCTGATCGCGCGCGTCAGCGCTCGCACCGCCAGCTGCGTCTCGCCTTTTTTCTCCAGCACTTTCCCCATCAGAATGAATGGCCCCGTCGACGTCGAGTCGAGCCAGATGGACCGCTGCAGGAGCTTCTCTGCTTCATCAAATTTCTGCACCCTCGTATAGGCATCGCCCAGCTTGTAGTACACCGCCGCATTCCCTGGATTGACGGCCAGCTCCGCCTCGAGTTGCGCAATCGCTTCCGGAATCTTGGATTGGTATAAGTACAGTTCACCCAAAAGAAAATGTGCCAGCGGCAGCTTCGCGTCCAGCGCGACGGCCTTCTCGGCATATTCCTCCGCGATCGGCCCAAAATCTTGCCGGAGCAGCATTCGCCCGCAGAAAAGATAGCTCGCCGCGGAATCCGTCGGAACCCCAAACATCTTCGCGAACGCCCCGCGCGCCTGCGGATATTTTTTCGTTTGAATATACGCCACACCGAGAATGTACGAGGCATCCACATTCGCTTCCGGATACCACGTCTGCACTTTTTCAAGATACGGAATGGCCTCGCCCGGTTTCCCTGCCAGGTACAACGAGAGCCCCGTCAACTGAATCGCTTCCCCGTCCTTGGGATCCTCCTGTTGCGCTTTCTCGAGGCTCAACACGGCATTCATGTAGTCGCCTTTCTTGTAATAGGCGACTCCCAATTCACGCGCCACGCCCTTCGGCGGCGGATTCCGGCTCTGCAGCGATTCCAGTTCCGCAATGGCCTCTGAATATTTTCCAAGCAGCAACAGTTTCCGCGCTGATCGAAACGGAGTGTCTGCCTCCCCACCCCCGGCTTGTCGGGACGTAGGATTGTCTTGAAATGTCGTCGCCGCAATCGAATTCCCATTTGGCAATCCGGCGCACAACACAAATAGCCACAGTACGATTCTTCGAAAAAACATATCCATTTACCTTCCCAAACGATTTAAGCACAACAACCGCGCCTCGCGGGAGAACCAACCTCATCCTGGCCCGTGCTTCGCGGCTACGCCACCTTTCAGGAGTAAACTCCTCTCGATGTAGACTAGCTTCATGTTCCCGAGGCCAGCGCCACACTTCTTGCGAAACATAAAATCTCGAAATCCCTTGAATCGCCGGATTCACCAACCGTTCGCTCTCGCTGCATCCGCACTTCTCCTTTTCCCGACCGCGCTCATCGCCCAGCAACAATCTCCGAATCCTGCGCCCAAGCCGCTCGCCTACTTCACCGACGAAGCCGACAAAGCCGGCCTGACCATGAAAAACGTCTTCGGCGGCATCGACACCAAGAAATACATCATCGAGACCACCGGCACGGGCATCGCCATCTTCGATTACGACGACGACGGCTGGCCCGACATTTTCATCGTCAACGGAACCACGCTCGACGGTCTCCCCAGCACCGCCGCTCCCACCAATCGCCTCTATCACAACAACCACGACGGCACCTTCACCGACGTCACCGAGAAAGCCGGCCTCCGCCACACCGGCTGGGGACAGGGCGTTTGCGTCGGCGATTACGACAACGACGGCTTCGAAGACCTCTACGTCACCTACTACGGAAAAAACGTCCTCTATCACAACAACGGCAACGGAACCTTTACCGACGTCAGCGAAAAAGCCGGCGTCGCCGGCACCGGCAAAGCCTGGGGCACCGGCTGCGCTTTTGTCGACTACGACCGCGACGGCAAGCTGGACCTTTTCGTCGCCACCTACGTCGATTTCGATCTCGCCTCCGCTCCCAAGCCCGGCGAGCGTGCCGATTGCATCTGGAAAGGCGTCCCGGTGATGTGCGGCCCGCGCGGCCTGCCTTGGGGCACGAATCTCCTTTATCACAATCGCGGCGACGGCACCTTCGAGGACGTCACCAAGTCCGCTCACATCGACAAAACCAACGGCCACTACGGCTTCAGCGTCTCCACGCTCGACTTCGACGAAGACGGCTGGCCCGACATCTTTGTCGCCTGCGACAGCACTCCCAGCATTCTCTATCGCAACAATCACGACGGCACGTTCACCGATGTCGCCGTCATCTCTGGCGCTGCCTTCAACGAAGACGGCAAGGAGCAAGCCGGCATGGGTTCCAGCGTCGCGGACTTTAACGGCGACGGCCACCTCGACATCTTCAAAACCAATTTCTCCGACGACACCTCGACACTCTATCGCAGCAACGGCGACGGCACCTTTGACGATGTTACGTTCCCCGCCGGTCTCGGCCTGCACACGCAATATCTCGGCTGGGGCACGATGTTTTTCGATTTCGATAACGACGGCTGGCCCGATCTTATCCTCGTCAACGGCCACGTCTATCCCGAAGTCGACAAGCAGCACCTGGGCAGCGATTTCGAGGAGCCGCGCCTTCTCTATCGCAACAAAGGCGACGGCACCTTCGCCGACATTTCCGCCTCCGCCGGCCCCGGCATCACCACGCCGAAATCTTCCCGCGGCCTGGCCATCGGCGATCTCTGGAACGACGGCAAGCTTTCCGCTGTGGTCAGCAACATGAACGCCCCGCCCAGCCTCCTCGTCAATCAAGTCCCGAACGCCAATCACTGGATTACCTTGGTTACAGCCGGATCGTCTTATTCCTCGGCTTCCAAAAAATACAAATCCAATCGCAACGGCATCGGCGCAAGAATCCTCGTCAAAGCCGGCTCGCGCACGCTCGTCGACGAAGTCCGCAGCGGCTCCAGCTATATCTCTAGCAACGACTCCCGCGTCCATTTCGGCCTCGGCTCCGCCGCCAAAATCGACTGGGTCGAAGTCCGCTGGCCCAGCGGCCTCGTCGAACGCTTCACTAACCTCTCCGCCGACGCCATCCACACCCTCAAAGAAGGTTCCGGCACGCCCGTCACTTCCTCCCCCGCCAAGCCCTGACAGCGTCTTTATTCAGTTTTGTCCTAAATCGCGTATTTGCACCAGTTTCTGTTAAAAAGGGTGGCGGTATGCGCGCGCGGTGACGATTGGATTCGATACTTCCCACCATTTAATTTTCGCGAGCCAATCCTCCCTCAAATGTGATATACTCTTTTTGCGCTTAATACCGCGGCAGTGTTGTGCGGCCCCTCTGGCTCGATACCCGATCTGAGAATACCCGCCCTTCGTTTCCTCCGTTCGTTTTCAGCGTAATTTAAAACAAGACTGGTGCTGCTCGTCGCCGTGCTTGCCTGGATCCTCGGGCATGCCCTGCAACCGTGGCCACCGGCAAGAAAGCAAAATGCAAAATTTCTCAGAACTTCCAATCTCTCATTACCTGAAGGAGCGACTCTCGACGGCTCGCTTTTCCGTGCCCACACCGATTCAAGCGGCGGCGATTCCCCAAGCGCTTCAAGGCAAGGATGTAATCGCGACCGCGCAAACCGGGACGGGTAAGACCCTGGCGTTCCTTATCCCGATAGCAGAAAGACTTCTCCTCGAAGACAGTCCGGGAATAGCAGCTCTTGTGCTCGTTCCCACCCGCGAACTTGCCATGCAGGTCGTGGATCAATTCAATGCTTTGCGAGCGAAACAACTCCGACCAGCGGCCCTCGTAGTCGGCGGATTGGCTGAAGCTCAACAACTGACAGCCATCCGCAATGGCGCCCGGGTGATCGTGGCGACTCCCGGCAGGCTGGAAGACTATCTTGACCGCCATCTGGTTCATTTCCGCAATCTGCAGGTGCTTGTACTTGATGAAGCGGATCGCATGCTGGATATGGGATTCCTTCCGGCGATCCGCAGGATTCGGGCGGTCCTGCCCCAAGAGCGCCAAACGCTCTGTTTTTCCGCAACGATGGAAGGAGATACGGCCCACCTCGTGAAGGATTACACGAGAAACCCAGTGCGAATCACCTTTGGTTCCACGTTGAAGCCTTCGGAAAATGTCCGGCTCCAGGCGTTCGAGGTGACTGTTGACGGTAAACTGCAACTTTTGCGTCGCTTACTGAATCAAGAAACCGGCCGCTGTCTGGTATTCTCACGCACCAAGCGCGGAACGGAGCGCATTGCCAAAGGGCTACGCCATGCAGGCATCGCTGCAGAGACGATTCATGGTGACCGTTCGCAATCGCAGCGCACCCGAGCACTGGCCGGCTTTCAACAGGGACGCTTCCGCGTGCTGGTGGCCACGGACCTGGCTGCGCGCGGAATTCACGTCCAGGAAATCGCCCACGTCATCAACTATGATTTACCCGAGGTGGCGGAGAATTTCATCCACCGGGTGGGACGCACCGGGCGCGCCGGCAGCCACGGCCTGGCCTCAACTCTTTTTACGAACGAGCAGCGGTCGGAGCTGTTTCAAATGGAGCGCACGCTCGGCATTCGGATGGAGCGGATCCAAGTGGGTGGCGATTTCCCTGAAAAAAGAGAGCGGGTTCAAGATGACCCTGCTCCGAAGCAAACAACACACGGGTCCAGGATGGTTCGACTTGCTGGCGAGGTCCTGCAAGCACAGATGTGAGCAGCTTGACGTAGTAGATAATCCGCGCTCGGCATCTTCTCGGGATGGCGGGTAGCGCTGGTCAGCACTGGCCGGAACAGATCCCGGTTCAGGCAATTCATAGTCCTCCCGGGAAGAGCCGTTCCCTACTAATCAATACCATTCGGGCGCCATCCTGTACCTCCATGTTGTCCGTCTGAACCTATTGCAAGATCATGGAAGAGGGAGCAGGAGAAGGCCCGCCCCAACTCCATCTTATGACGCCCCTTCTCGAGGTCGCCAATCTCGCTGTCGCCTACACGTCTCGAACCGGCGGCGAAGTCGCCGCCATAGCAGGTGCCAGTTTTGAAGTGCGGGCTGGAGAGACTCTGGGCGTGCTGGGAGAATCGGGATCGGGCAAGAGTACACTGGCTGCCGCGCTCCTAAGGTTACTTCCGGAAAATGGGAAAATCCAAAAGGGCGTTGTCTTATTTGAGGGACAGGACCTTCTTCAAGCTGAACCGCGAGAACTTGAGAAAATTCGAGGCGGCCGCGTGGCGCTCATCTTTCAGGAACCAGCGCTTGCACTGCACCCCATGTTGCGCGTTGGTCAACAAGTTCAAGATGTTCTAGCCGCGCACAGAACTTTGCCGAGAAGGGCGCTGCGCGAAAGAACTCTTGAACTCCTTTCATCCGTTTTCCCTGCCGACGCCGAGCGAATTTCATCTTCCTATTCTCATCAACTGAGTGGAGGGCAGCGGCAGCGCGTGCTAATTGCCCAGGCGATTGCTTGTGAACCGGCGCTAATTATTGCCGATGAGCCGACCGCTTCCCTCGACCCTACGACAGAGCAGGAAATCCTGTCGCTGTTTCGCACTCTTCAACAGAAGTTCCGGCTGGCCATGATTCTCATCACTCATAAACCGGCTGTGTTGGCGGGCCTCGCTGATCGCGTTCTTGTTCTGTATGCCGGCAGAGTCGTAGAAATAGGCCCAACCGAGACTGTATTGGGATCGCCTCACCATCCCTACACTCAGGCTCTGCTCGGATGCCTGCCCCCGCCAATCGAAAGTTACGCAAATTGCTCTAAGACGAACCTCCCGGTCATCGCCGGAGACTCCGCAAACTTGGCATTGCTTGCGACCGGCTGCCAATTCGAGCCACGCTGCGCGGAACGAATGAATATTTGCATCAAAAGCGAACCGGCAACGGTGGGGTTGAGTAATACCCACGTTGTTGCGTGCTTTAAGTATGGAGGCTAAATGCTTTTGCTGCACGAAAATGGTCCACCACTGCTGAGAGCAGAGAACCTTGAGAAACGATACAAAGGTGCGAGAGGGCGAGGTTCGGGGGAAAGCGTAACGGCGCTCGGCGGAGTTTCTCTCTCCATTTGCCCGCAGACGACTCTGGCCCTGGTGGGAGAATCAGGATCTGGGAAGAGCTCTCTGGCCTTGTGCTTGGCGTGCTTGGAGCCTCTGACGTCGGGATGTATTTGGTTTGGAGGACGTGATATTGCTGCCCTCGATGAGCCACATCTGCGCGCGGTGCGTCCTCAGATCCAACTGGTCTTCCAGGATCCCGCAAGTTCATTGAGTCCGCGACTTACGGCGACGGAGATCGTGAGCGAACCATTGCTCATCCAGCAACGATTCGGCAAACAGGAGCGATGTGCGCGGGCACGCGGGTTGCTCGAACGTGTCGGCATCCCGCGAGAAAAGGCTGGCCAAACGCCGGACGAGTTTAGCGGCGGACAAAGGCAGAGGCTGGCGATTGCCCGGGCCCTGGCGCTCGAACCTAAACTGCTCATTCTGGATGAAGCACTCTCCGCCCTCGACTGTTCGATGCAGGCCCAAATTGCCAACCTGCTCCTCGAACTGCAATCCTCCCTGGGTTTGACGTACTTATTCATTACTCACGATTTTCCGATGGCCGCCCATCTGGCGGACGAAATCGCTGTTATCGATCGCGGAAAGATCGTGGAGATGGATGCCTCTCGACAAATCGTGCGCGCACCGAAGCATGACGTGACTCGACGTCTGTTGGCGGCCACACCAGGGTCTTTCGCGACGACGCCCTTGCTGCGGGTAGTGTGATGCGTTACTTCTTGCGCCGCTTGATGCAAGCCTCCTTTCTTCTACTTGGCGCTTCGATTCTCACTTTTCTTTTTTCAGCGCTTGCACCCGGGAATTACCTCGACGAAATGCGCATGAATCCTCAAATTTCAGCTGACACGGTCACCTCCCTGCGCGCCCAGTATCAACTCGACCGTCCCTCGCCCATTCGTTACCTGCGATGGGTGAGTTCGACTGTTCACGGCGAGTTGGGATTCTCTTTTGCCTATAACAGTCCCGTAGCTCCATTGCTTTGGGTGCGCGCTTGGAACACGCTCCTCCTCACGCTGACGGCCACGCTGCTCGCGTGGGTCATCGCTCTGCCGCTCGGTTTCTGGGGCGCAACGGCCGTCGGGCGCTGGCCGGACCGTGCTCTGTCGGGTACCGTCGCGGCCCTATTAGTTCTCCCGGATCTTCTGCTCGCACTTAGCCTGATGATTTTGGCGGTGCGCAGCGGCTGGTTTCCCGCGGGAGGACTTGTCTCTGTCGGATTTGAAGCTCTTTCGCCACTCCATAAACTTCGTGACATCGTACTGCACATGACGATGCCCGTAGCCGCCCTTGTCCTTTCCTCTTTGCCAATCCTTGTAACGCACGTCCGCGCCGCCGTGACGGAAGTGCTCGGTGCCCCCTATTTGCGAGCGGCGGCAGGCAACGGCATTCCGCGACGCAGGATCCTCGTCCGGTATGTGCTTCGCGCCGCGGCGAATCCGCTCATTTCCCTATTCGGTTTCAGCGTGGGCGCACTTTTGAGTGGCTCACTGCTCGTCGAAGTCGTAATGGGCTGGCCGGGACTCGGGCCGCTGCTGCTTGAAGCCATCCTCGCTCGCGATCTATTCGTGGTGATCGGAGGCGTACTTCTCTCGACAGTTTTTCTGGTTGGCGGAAATTTCCTGGCAGACGTGCTGCTCTATTGGGCCGATCCTAGAATTCGCATCGGGCGGACGTGAGATGAAACCTCTTGGGCGATTCACGAAATGGCTCATCGTCTTGGGCCTGTTGCACGGAGTCGTGGCCGGCGCGGGATTTTTCGCACCCTATGGCCCGGGAGAACAAGATCGCGAGCACCCTTACGTTCCTCCGGCGCGAATCCATATCGTGGATGCGCAAGGCCGTTTTCACTTCCGGCCGTTTATCTACGGCCGGCAATGGCGTGACGATTCCTTCGAGCAGTTCAGCGAAGACAAGGCCAAAGCTCTTCCGGTGCGATTTTTCGTAAGTGGCGCCCGCTACCATCTGCTAGGGGTCCTACCGTGCCGCTTGCACTTGTTCGGCACGGAGTCCGGACGAATTTACCTGCTGGGCAGCGATGCCTACGGCCGCGATCAATTCTCAAGAATTCTCCACGGGGGGCAGATCTCGTTATTGGCCGGCTTACTCGGCACGGGTCTAACGCTTCTTCTGGGAGCAAGCATCGGCACAATGGCCGGCTACTACGGTGGTTGGAGAGACGGGCTACTGATGCGTCTCGCGGAACTCTTCGCGGCGTTGCCGTGGTTATATCTGCTCCTTGCATTGCGTGCGTTTTTGCCCCTCGCAGTGAGCCCGGTCGAAGCATTTCTTCTCGTAATCGTGGTCATCGGAACCGTCGGATGGGCGCGTCCGGCGCGGCTGGTCCGAGGTGTCGTGCTGAGCGCCAAGGAACGCGATTTTGTCCGTGCCGCCCGCGGCTTTGGCGCGTCCGGCGGATACCTGCTCCGACGCCACATCATGCCCGCCACCTCGAGCGTACTCTTGACCCAGGCGGCGATTCTCGTGCCGCAGTTCGTGCTCGCGGAGATGACCCTCTCTTTTCTCGGCCTCGGCGTGCCTGAGCCGGTGCCCAGTTGGGGCAACCTGCTGGCAACTCTCGAGCAGTACAGCGTGCTGGTGTCATATTGGTGGATGTATTTGCCTGCCTTGGCCATTGTGCCGTTCTTTCTCGGCTACCTGGGCCTCGCTAGTGCGTTGCAGGAGGGGGCCGAAGCGTACAAGATGGAAGAGAGACGTGCGGGGAGTCTAAGGTGAGAGCAAGAAAGGCGTCATTATGTTGTTGGATGGGGTTGGCCGTGCTCTCGACCGCAGGCGCAATCGTTGCGCCTCCCGTACCTGGCTTCTCGCCGCAAACAAATCCAAACGAGGAATCGCTCGTTTTGCCTGGAGAAATCGGACGGTCAGGCGGCCGGCTGGTTGTTTCGCTGCGCGCTGAACCAAAAACCCTGAATCCTTTGACCGCCGTGGATGCACCTTCGCGCGAAGTGATCCTCGGTGCGATGCAAGCCGACCTGATCCACATCAATCGTGCGACGCAGCTGACGGAACCGGCTCTGGCAAAGACTTGGGAAGTTTCCGATGACGGACTCCAATACACGCTTACGCTCCGGAAAGGACTGCGCTTCTCCGATGGTCATCCGCTGGATGCGGACGACGTGCTGTTTACGTTCCGCGTGTATCTCGACGAGAGCGTGCATGCCACGCAGCGAGATTTACTGATTGTCGGGGGAAAACCAATTACCGTTCGCAAATTGGATGCTTGGACCATGGTCTTCCAGTTGGCAAAGACCTACGGCGCCGGAGAAAGGCTTTTCGACGGCCTGGCCATCTTACCTCGGCATTTGCTTGAGAAGCCTTATGAAGAAGGAAAGCTTGGGCAGACTTGGACTCTCTCCACGCCGGCAAGCCAATGGGCTGGTCTGGGCCCTTTTTGCTTGAAAGAGTACGTCCCCGGACAAAGGCTGGTGCTCAAACGCAATCCTTATTACTGGAAATCAGATACCAAGGGAAGCCGTCTCCCGTATCTGGAGGAATTGGTTTTTGTTTTCGTGCCAAGTGCCGACGCACAAGTACTGCGCTTCCAAACTGGCGAGACGGACGTGATCAGCCGGCTTAGCGCGGAAAACTTCGCGGTGCTCTCGCGACAGCAGCGCCGCTACACCATGACCGACGCAGGTCCCGGCCTCGAATACAACTTCCTATTCTTCAACTTGAAGGACGCGGGTGAAAAGACTTCCCCGGAGATCGTGCGAAAACTAAAGTGGTTTCGCGAACTAAGATTCCGTCAGGCCATATCTTCAGCGATTGATCGCGAGGCGATAGTGCGGCTGATCTATCAGGGCCGTGGGGCGGCGCTTTGGGGGCCGGTGACACCCGGGAACCGCCGCTGGCTGAATGATTCCGTCGCGCATCCAACCCGCTCGCTCGAACGTTCGCGCCGACTGCTGACGGACGCAGGATTTTCCTGGACCAAGGGACCGAGCGGTGATTCCGTTCTCGTCGACTCGGACGGCAAATCCGTCGAATTCTCTATTTTGACGAATTCATCGAACGCCGACCGCCTGAAAATGGCGACCCTGATTCAGGACGATTTGAAGCAACTTGGCATGCGCGTCGAAGTGGTGCCGCTCGAATTCCGGTCCTTGATCGATCGCGTCACCCAGACCAGAGAATATGAAGCTTGCGTGCTGGGACTGGCGAGTTTCGATGCCGACCCTAATTCCGATCTAAATGTGTGGCTCTCCAGCGGCGGGACACATCTCTGGAATCCCTCGCAGCCCCGTCCGGCGACGAAGTGGGAGGCGGATATCGACCGGCTCATGGAGCAGCAACTCGCCACGCCCGGTTACGAGCTGCGGAAAAGACTCTATGACCGGGTACAGGAGATTCTTGCCGATAACCAGCCGATGATTTTTCTGGCAAGCCCGGACATTCTGGTGGGTGCAAAGAACACCATCGGCAATTTTCATCCCGCCGTTCTGGAACCATATTTGCTCTGGAATGTCGAGCAGCTCTATATGCGGAGCAGCGCAGAAAGTGCCGGCCGATGACTCCGCTGATGGCCAAAGCTCCCAAGAAGCAAGCGGATGCATGGAATGACACGCGCTTGGTAAAGGAGTGCCTGTCAGGCAATGAAGAAGCTTGGTCTTTGCTGATTGAGAAGTATAAGGGGCTGATCTACTCGATTCCCGTGAAATACCGTCTGCCCCCAGACGAAGCCGCCGATGTATTTCAAGCAACGTGCATGGAACTCCTGACGCGGCTGCCTGGGCTGCGCGAGCCGCGGGCTCTGCCGAAATGGCTGATGCAGGTGGCTCACCACCAGTGCTACCGATGGAAACAGCGACAGCAGCGAATGGTTAGCCGGGACGCTGACCCCCATTTGCCTGAGCCGGAAACCCCGGCCATCGCCGACAGTCTGGTCGAACAGACGGAGGAAGAGCAGATGCTGCGCGAGGCCATGGCAACGCTCACACCACAATGCCGTCGGCTGGTTGAACTTCTCTTCATCGAAATTCCGCCGCGGCCTTACACGGAGGTGGCGGCCGAATTGGGCCTGGCCATTGGCTCGATTGGATTTACAAGGCAGAAATGCATCGAACGGCTACGGCGGAATCTCAGCGACCTGGGATTCCACTAATGCTGACAGCTGCGAATAAAATTTCCCGCGAAGAACTCTTCTCTCAATTGGGCCGGCTAGAAGCGGAGCCCGCCCGCCGCAAGTTTCTTTCCCGCCACCAAGCACTCGTCCGCCGAGAGGTTCTGAAGCAGCTTGCTGATCTGGTACTTGAAAAAATACGAGTGGACACGAAAGAGGCCCTGCGCCTTGCGGATGCGGCCCTTCTCATCGCACGAAAGCTGCGGCGAAAAGAAGACCTGGCGCTCGGGCTGCGCGCCAAAGCGAATGCTCTCTACGCCTCGGGTGATAATCGCGCGGCCGTGGACCACCACGAACAGGCCATTCAGCTTTATGAATCACTCGCCATTTGGAAAGAAGCGGCCCGCACCCTGAGCAGCTCGATCCAGCCACTCATCTTGCTCGGCGAATACGACCGTGCCTTCGTGGCTTCGGAACGTGCGCGCGAGATCTTCACCCGACTCGGAGAAACCCGGCGCATCGCCAGTCTAGAGAACAACGTGGGAAACATTTTTCATCGCCAGGATCGGTTCGAGGAAGCCATTCGACACTACGAGCGCGCCTACCAGACGCTGTCCCGGTATGAAGACTGGGAACGGGTAGCCATCACCCTTCACAACATGGCCATGTGCCTGATCAGCTTGAACGACTTCCCGCGGTCGCTGGACTGCTATCAAAAATCACGCGAACTCTGTGAACGGTATGGAATGCCGCTTTTGCGCGACCAGGCCGACTACAACATCGCCTACTTGTACTACTTCCGAGGTGAATACAGCCGCGCGATCGAGATGCTCTTTTCGACGCGGCGTGCTTGTGAAGCGAGCGGAGATGCCTACCATTTTGCCCTTTGCCATCTGGATCTCTCCGACATATACCTGGAGCTGAATCTCAGCGAAGAAGCGCGTGAAACAGCCCACCAGGGTTTCCTCCGCTTCGAAAAGCTGGGCCTGGGCTACGAAGCTGCCAAGACGCTGGCAAACGAAGCCATCGCGTACGGGCAGCAGGGAAAAACCGTTCAAGCTCTCGAACGGTTTGCCAAAGCACGCGAGATGTTCGCGCGGGAAAAAAATCTCGTGTGGCCTTGGCTTCTGGATTTGTATCAAGGACTGCTTCTGTTTCACGAAGGGCGCTACTTCGAAGCGCGGCGGCTCTGCGCCTCGGCCGCCGGATTTTTCGATCAGACCATGCTATCCGGCAAAGCCGCTCTCGCGCGTCTCTTGCTCGCTCGCATTGCGATGCAGGTCGGAGACCTGGAGGCGGCCGAAATTGAAACCGAGGCGGCACTGGCCAGGACTGAAAAGCTTCAGGCGCCGGTGCTCGCTTATCAGGCTCATTTTCTGAAGGGGCAATTGGCGCAGGCCCGCGGTGACCGCCATGCCGCCCTCTCTGCTTATCAAGAAGCACGCAAATCTTTGGAGACTCTCCGCAGCCGTTTGCACTCGGAAGAGCTGAAGATTTCGTTCGTCAAGAATCGTTTGCAGGTGTACGAAGCGCTCGTCGATCTATATTTGAGCGATGGAGAGGACCATGAATCCTCGGCCGCGGAGGCTTTCTCGTGTATCGAAGCAGCGAAGTCCCGTAGCATGAGCGAAATGATTTTTCAAAGCGGCCAGAGCTTGCCGTTGGGAGACGCGGGCCAGAGCGAACTTGTCCGGCGGATTCGCGATTTGCGCGAAGAGCTGAATTGGTACTATCACCGCATTGAGCTTGAGCAGTTGCGTCCCGAAGAGAGTTCCGCCAAACGGTTGGAGCAATTGCAGGAAAAAGCGTTTTCCCGGGAAAACGAACTCTTGCGAACGCTCCGCGAACTTCCCGCAAGTGAGCGCGAAAACGCCACGCTCGAAGCTCCCGCCGATTTTTCTCTCGAAAGATTACAAGCAGCGCTGCCCGTGGATACCGCCCTCGTTGAGTATTATTCCACTGGAGAACGCCTGTGGGCGGCGGTGGTCACGCGCGCCGCCATCAAGATTATTCCTGTAAGCGTCGTTTCTCGAGTTGCGCATTTCTTGCATCTGCTCCGCTTCCAGCTCTCGAAATTTCGAATGGGGACGGCGTACGTCAGCCGTTTCGAACAGCCGCTGCTGGAGGCGACCAGAGAACACTTGCGGACCCTCTACGCCGACCTGATCGCCCCCTTGCGCGAGCACCTCATCTCGAAGCATTTGGTCTTCGTGCCCCACGGGGCCCTCCACTTTCTTCCGTTTCACGCTCTGCGAAACGGGGACGAGTATCTTTGTGACCTTCACACGGTCTCTTACGCACCTAGCGCGACGGTATTCGCTCTTTGTCAGGAGAAGACCGAAAGTGAGATGCCGCATTCCCTTGTTCTGGGCATCCCCGATGAACGCGCTCCGCACATACTCTCCGAGGTGCAGTCCGTCTCCACACTCCTTCCCCATCCCGAACTTTTCATCGGCCCAAAAGCCACCTCCCAAGTGCTCCGGGAGCGTGGATCAGCCAGCAGCCTTCTGCACATCGCCACACACGGCAACTACCGTCAGGACAACCCCATGTTCTCCGGCATTCGGCTGGGAGATGGCTATCTTAATCTGTACGATCTGTACCAAATCCGTCTGCCCGCAAAACTGGTGACACTGAGTGGATGTGCCACGGGGATGAACTTTGTCTCTGCCGGCGATGAATTGCTGGGTTTGCAGCGCGGCCTATTTTGCGCCGGAGCCACCTCACTTCTCTTGTCATTGTGGGATGTCCATGACGAGAGTACGGCTCGGCTGATGCAGGCGTTTTACAAAAACTACATTCAGGGCGGTAATATGCCCGGGGCCCTCCAAATCGCCATGAAGCAGGTTCGCGAGCAAAATCCCCATCCGTACTTCTGGGCCCCCTTCGTCCTCATCGGCAAATTAGCTGAAAAGAAAAGAGTTAACTAACACCTTCCGAGCCTATATTTTCCACGACCCCAATCCCCCTTATTCCATGGGGTTGTTCAAGAAACCCTTCCGCGGGGGATCGGAAAGACAGAGAAAGGCACGGGGGGATCGGAAATGAAGCACTTTACAACAGAGGAGTGGATTGATTTCGTGAATCGGGTGACATCCAGCAACCAGCAAAACGCGATGCGAAAGCATCTGGAAACTGGTTGCAAACGCTGCGCCGAGACGGTCTCTCTATGGCAAAAAGTTCGCCATACGGGAGCACTAGAAGCCAGTTATCAGCCGCCCCCGGAAAGTGTTCGAATCGCCAAGGCGGCATTTTCCACGGCCGCCTGGGCGGCGAAACAGCAAGAATCGAGCAACCTGATCGAAGTGCTTTTCGACAGCTTTTTGCAGCCGGCTCTAACGGGTGCCCGTTCAGCGGGCACAGGTGTGAGACAGATGCTTTACCGGGCTGATCCTTACCAAGTCGATGTCCAGATCGAGTCAAAGCCGGAAGGCAACCGCTTGGTCATTACGGGACAGTTGCTGGACGTCAGCCGACCCGACTTTGTCGGTGGTGAAGTCCAGGTCACGCTTTCCAATCACCGCGGCGGAGTCGTTCACACCACGACAAATCACTTCGGCGAGTTCCGCGGTGAGATCGAGAGCAGTGGCGATTTGGAACTTTCTTTTCCACGTGCTGAGGAAAAGCCCATCGTCATTTCGCTTCGAAATGCGCTCGACCGCTTGCCGGGAGCCAAACGATGATCGGCAATTGTCCGCAGGCGGCCACAGCTTTTCCTCCCTTAGTACGAGAGTACCGAAGGGCAATAGTTCGTTTGGTTGTGACAAAGAGCACACCCGTACCATTGGCCCAAGAGGAACATTCCGCGAGACTTAGCGGATATCCCTTTGTGCCGATGGCGGAGTGACGCAAAGGCAACAGAACTCAGAAAAGGACCCCCGTCTATGAAACGCAGCGTACTCATTCTCGCCGTTCTGATGGCCATTGCCACGGCAGGTGTTCAGCCCGCCGCTGCCCAGAACCGCTACATCGTCCGCACGACGGGCGGATTATCTTCCGTTCTCAATCTCTGTTCACTCTTAGGATGCCACGTTCAAGGCTCATTGGACGGCAACGTCAGCCAGACCTTTCTTGTTACCTCGACCGGCAACATCGTCGTGGACGTGCTGAACTTTGGGGTCAATCTGGTGGATTCCCTCCTGGGCATTCAAAGCATCGAGCCTGACTCGCTCCTACCGGTCCCAAAGACCCCACTCAACCGTATTCCCTCGGGGCTTTACGACACGGCGCTGGTGAAGTACTACGGGACCCTGGTTATCCACGGCTATGCGGCCCAGCCGGCCGCCCAGATCATCCGCCTTTCCGACGCGCAAAACGGCTTCAATTTGCGCGGCACGGGAATCGTCGCGGTCATTGATACCGGGGTGGATCCGAATCACCCGGTTCTCTATCCCGTGCTGCTCGAGGGCTACGACTTCACACGCAGTCAGCCGGGCGCCTCCGAGTGGCTCGATGTGTCCTCTACCGGCTTGAATCCGACCGGTACCCAGGCCGGGCAGCCCGCCATGGTGCAACAGTCCAGCGCGGCCATCCTCGATCAATCCTCGGCCGCGATTCTGGACGGCTCGCCATACGCGGCGTTTGGCCACGGCACGATGACTGCCGGGCTCGTGCACCTGGTCGCGCCCAGCGCCAAAATCCTGCCCCTGAAGGCGTTCTCTGCCAATGGAACGGGAAACCTTTCTAGCATCGTTTCGGCTCTGTACTACGCCGTGCAGCACAAAGCGAACGTCGTGAACATGAGCTTTGACCTTTCTTATCCTTCCCCGGCGCTCTCCCAGGCGATTTCCTACGCGAATAAAGCCGGCGCCGTGTTGGTGGCAGCGGCGGGCAACGAAAATACCAGCGCGCGCGTTTATCCGGCGTCCGTCTCCGGCTCTGTTGTGGGTATTGCTTCAACAACGGATTGGGACGCCCGCTCTTCCTTCTCGAATTACGGGACGGCGGATGTCTGGATCGCCGGGCCCGGCGAGAACGTGATCAGCACGTATCCGGGCGGCACTTACGGAAGCGAGTCCGGCACCTCGTTCAGCGCTCCACTGGTGGCCGGCACGGTGGCTTTGATGCTCAGCGCCAAGCAGCCGCTCAACCAGTCGCAGGCGGCAAGCGCATTGTCTCACGCGATCCGGCTCACTCCCGACCTCAACCACGGCCGGCTCGACGCCTACCAGGCGGTCTCCGCTTGGGTAAACAGCAACTCCAGCTCAGGCTCAGGCTCCGGTTCGTGCGGTTTGCTCTGCTGGTAACCGCCGTGATGAACGAGCGCGCACCGGTGCTCGCTGTGTCGTCCAACCTTCCGTGGACGCCGGATTCCCTGCGCATCAAGCAAGTCGAACAACAGGTCACCGCGCTGCGTAGCTCGGTGATTTGCGCATTTAACCAGCTTCTCGACCTAAAAGATCTGAATACCGGGGTACACAGTACGCGCCTGGCGGAATGGGGCATGCGCGTCGGGCAAGAGCTTGGCTTGGAAGAGAATCAGTTGCAAAACCTGGAAGTTGCCGCGCTCCTCCACGATATCGGCAAAGTGGGAATCCCAGACTCGATCCTGGGAAAACCGGGTCGCCTCAACCAGGATGAATATGCGCTGATGAAAAAGCATCCCGAATACGGCTGGGCCGTGCTTCGCATGCTTCCAGGTTTTGAACGGGCTGCGCTGGACATCCTTCACCATCACGAATCTTTTGACGGTAAAGGCTATCCGGCAGGCCTCAGAGAAACCGAGATTCCGATCGTCTCCCGAATCGTGTGTGTCATCGATGCCTTCGATGCCATGGTTTCCTCGCGGCCTTATCGCGTCGGCCTTCCCCACGAAGAGGCGGTCCGCCGCTTGATCGAGTCCAGCGGCACGCAGTTTGATCCCGTTGTCGTGCAATGCTTCATTTCCTTCGCGCAAGCGGAGATGGCCACGGTATTTGCCGCTGCGGGCACCTCCATTACATCCGCCCTCTGATTCCAAATTCAGCAACCGCTTTCAACATCGAAGAACGCACTGTCCCTTACGGTGAAGTATCCCGTGACGAGGAATTAGTCGGAATTCTCTGAACACTTCCCCACGGAGACACCGGTCTGCCCTTTTACGCTCGACCCGTCCGCCACGACCATCGTCTTGGCCTCCAGCCGCAATACTTATCGCTTGACTTTGACGCCGTAAGGAAGTATTTCAGCGGCCTAAACGCAGTCCTTAGAGACAAGAGCAGGCTCGGGGTGCCATCGTTTCTCTCGTCATTTGATTTTGAAACGTCAGGTTCGTGCGCAATTCTTGAAAGTCAGTCGTTGGAGGTCTTTCCGTGACTTGGATGCAAAATTATGACCCGACGGGCCATTGGTGGCTCTCGACGCTGATCGCGGCACTGCCGATCATTGTCTTGCTCGGTCTTCTGGCCGGACTGCGGGTGAAGGCGCATCTTTGCGCCGTCGCGGGCGCATCGACCGCCGTTGTTGTCGCCATCCTGGCCTTCAAGATGCCCGCGCTGCTCGCCGTCTCCAGCTTTTTCTACGGCTCCGCGTTCGGCCTGCTCAAAATTGTGTGGATCGTCATCGCCGCCGTTTTTCTCTACGACATCTCCGTCGAAACCGGCCAATTCGAAATCATGAAGCAGTCCGTCGCCGCCATCACTCCCGACCGCCGCTTGCAGCTTCTGCTGGTGGCCTTTTGTTTCGGCGCGTTCATCGAAGGCTCCGCAGGATTCGGCGCGCCTGTGGCCATCGCTGGCGCGTTCATGATTGGCCTCGGGTTCAAGCCCTTCCAGGCCGCCGCGCTCAACCTCATCGCCAACACCGCCCCCGTGGCCTGGGGCGCCATCGGCACACCGGTGCACACCCTCGCCGCAGTCACTTCACTGAACGAAAGCGACCTCAACGCCATGATCGGCCGCATCCTGCCCATCACCGCCATCATCGTTCCCTTCTGGCTCGTCCGTGCGATGGTGAGCTGGAAAGAGACTTTCGAAGTTTTCCCTGCCATCCTGGTCGTTGGTGGCTCCTTCGCCGCCACGCAATGGTTCTGGGCGAATCACATGGACAGCAACCTCGTGGACATCGCCGCGGGGGTCCTCTCTCTCGTCGCCACACTTCTCTTCTTGCGCGTCTGGCAGCCTAAGAAAATCTGGCGCTTCTCCGACGAACAGGCGGTCACCGCTGTGGAAGCCCGCGACTCCATCAAGCACTTCTCCGGCGGCCAAATCCTCAAGGCTTGGATGCCCTTCGCCATTCTTTCTCTCTTCGTGCTTGTGTGGGGATTGCCCAAGGTGAAGCTGGCTATGAATCAGGCGACCACGCCTTCTTTCAAAGTCATGATGCCCGACGGCAAGCCTCGCCCTGGCCCGGCCGGATGGGATTGGCCCTACTTGCACGCCAAAGTCTCTCGTACGATGCCCGTGGTGCAAAAGCCGACACCGGAAGCTGCGCGCTTCGACTTCAACTGGCTCACCGCCACCGGAACGGGCTGCTTTTTCGCCGCCCTCTTTGCGGGCGTGATTCTCGGTCTGAAACCGGGAAGAATCTTTCAGATTTTCGGCCGCACGCTTGTCCGATTGCGTTTCGCCATTGTCGCCATGACCTGCATGCTGGGCCTCGGCTACGTCACGCGCTATTCCGGCATGGACGCCGTCTTGGGCCTCGCTTTCACGCGCACCGGCTGGTTCTTTCCCTTCTTCGGCACCTTCATTGGCTGGCTCGGAGTTGCCCTCACGGGCAGTGACACTTCATCCAACGCGCTTTTCGGCGGCCTCCAGAAGATCACCGCACAGCAGCTCAATCTCAGTCCCATCCTCATGTGCGCCACGAACAGCGCCGGCGGCGTGATGGGCAAGATGATCGACGCCCAATCCATCTGCATCGCCACTGCCGCCACCAACCAGGTCGGCAACGAAGGCTCCATCTTCCGCTTCGTCTTTTGGCATTCCGTTGCACTCGCGGCCATCGTCGGCATCATCGTCATGCTCTATGCCTACGTCTTCCCGCAATTCATCCCCAGCGGGTTGAGTTTCATCCACTGATGCGATCGCATTCTTGTTCTTGCAGGGCGCAGCGCTGTTGCGCCCTGCTTGGAACGCTGTCAGCCCTACGGCTTCCTTCTGTGCTATTGAAGGCCTGGCCCGCCTGTCAACCAGATTCCCTCTTCATTCCCCGCCCGTGCCGTACTATGCTTCACGCAGATGCCTATGGATGCCCACATCCTCTCCGAGCTTCGCGCCATCGTCGGTGAACGTGGCCTAATCTCTTCGCCCGAAGAACTCCACACCTATGAGTGTGATGGCCTCACGAATTTTCGCGTCATGCCCCGCGCGGTCCTCCTTCCCGCTTCCGCGGAGCAAGTGCAATGCATCGTCCGCATCTGTCATCGCGAACGCCTACCCTTCGTCGCCCGCGGCTCCGGCACCGGCCTGAGCGGCGGCGCGCTCCCCGTCGAAAATGGCATTGTCATCAGCCTCGCGCGCATGAACCGCATTCTCGAAGTTGATTTCCCCAACGCGCGCGTCATCGTCGAACCCGGTGTCATCAATCTCGACGTTACCGGCCGCATCCAGCACAAAGAATATTTCTATGCCCCCGATCCCTCCTCGCAATCCGTCTGCAGTATCGGCGGCAACGTGGCCGAAAACTCCGGCGGCGCGCATTGCTTGAAATACGGTTTCACCACCACGCACGTTCTCGGCCTTGAAGTCGTGCTTCCCGATGGCACGCTCGTGCGCCTCGGCGGAAAAACGCTCGACACTCCCGGCTACGACCTCGCCGGCGTTTTCGTCGGCTCCGAAGGCACTCTCGGTATCGCCACAAAAATTATTCTCCGCATCGTGAAGCGTCCCGAATGCGTCCGCACGCTTCTTGCGGCCTTTCCTTCTACCAATGAAGCGGGCGCCGCTGTCAGCGGCATCATCGCTGCCGGAATGCTCCCCGCCGCCATCGAAATGATGGACAACCTCGCCATCCAGGCGGCCGAAGCCGCCGTCCATGCCAACTACCCCAGCTGTGGCGGCCTGCTTCTCGTCGAACTCGACGGTCCTCTCGCCGAAGTCGAAGCGCTCATGACGCAGGTAAACGAAATCTGCCGTTCGAACGGCGCCTGGGAAATTCGCCTCGCCGAATCCGACGCGGAGCGTGCTCTTGTCTGGAAAGGCCGCAAAGCCGCCTTTGCAGCGATGGGACGCATCTCCCCGAACTATATCGTCCAGGACGGCGTGATTCCCCGCACCGCTCTTCCTAAGGTCATGAGCGAAATCGATCGCCTCAGCCAGGACAACGGTCTGCGCGTCGCCAATGTCTTTCACGCCGGCGACGGCAATTTGCATCCGCTCGTTCTCTACGACCGCCGCATTCCCGGCCAGGAAGAGGCCGCCGAAGCGCTCTCCTCCAAAATCCTCGAATTGTGCATCGCTGCGGGCGGCTCCATCACCGGCGAACATGGCGTCGGCGAGGACAAGAAAAAAGTGATGTCCAAAATGTTTGCCGAACCCGACCTGATCACCATGCAACGCGTCCGCTGCGCGTTCGATCCTCTGCAGCTTTCGAATCCCACGAAAGTGTTTCCCACGCCACGCCTCTGCGGCGAACAGCCCGGCGAATACGTTCCCCATCCCCTCGAATCCGCCGGCCTCGCGGAGCGCTTCTGATGCGCGGCCATGTGAATTGCCTCAGTTTCCTTCCGCGGGAGGCTCGCTCGCGTTCTTCCTCGAGCACCTGCCATAGCTAACTCATGGACGCCGCCGCCAAATCCGAATCCGCCGCTCTCCACTCCTCCCTCCGCTACAAGCTCATCGCGTTCGTCGGCAATGATCACGTCCGCCCACCAACCGCCGCTGATGCCATCGCCGGCGTCCAACCAAAGCTTGTCATCGAGCCGCGCACGGAAACAGAACTCGCCGAAGTTTTGCGCCTTTCGAGCGAGGCCGGTTTGGCCGTCGTTCCGCGTGGCGGCGGGACAAAGCTCGGCTGGGGCAATCCTCCCGCGCGCGCCGACATAATTTTGTCTACCGCGCGCCTCAACGAAATCATCGAACACGCCTGGGCCGATCTCACCGTCTCGGTCGAAGCCGGCTGCACCGTTCAAAAATTGCAGGAAACGCTCGCGCAACATGGCCAGCGTCTTGCGTTGGACGCCCTCTGGCCGGAGAAAGCCACCGTCGGCGGCGTGCTCTCCACGAACGACAGCGGCTCACTCCGCTTGCGTTTTGGCGCGCTGCGCGACCTCATCATCGGCGTCACCATCGCTCTCGCCGACGGCACGCTCGCCAGCAGCGGCGGCAAAGTCGTCAAAAACGTCGCTGGCTACGATCTTCCCAAGCTCGTCACCGGCGCCCTCGGCACTCTTGGCATCATCACCCGCGCGGTCTTCCGCCTGCATCCACTTCCTCTCCACTCGCGCGCGTTTTCCGTTTCTAACCCAAATTCCGAGGAAACGCAGAAATTCGTTCTCGCTGTTCAGGATTCGAAGCTCGCCCACACCTTCCTGCAATCTCATTTCTCCGACGAGAATTCTTCAGTCTCCGACATTCTCTTCGAAGGCACCGAAGCCGGCCTCGCCGCACAGGAAACGCAACTTCGAACTCTCGCCGTTCCCTCCGGCGTCGCTCAAGCTTCTGCGTCAACTTGGGCCGCGCGAGAAGCGCTTTGGTCTTTTGTCGACCCACGGACCACGGCCATCGCTAAAATCAGCATCCTCCCAGCCACCATGACCCCCACGATCGAACTGCTAGCGCAAACCGCGCGCACACAACAATTCCGCTGGAAAGCACTCCTCTACGCTACAGGTCTTGGATGGTTACGACTGGAGGGCAAGCCCAGCGCGTTGCACGCCGCCCTCGAAATCTTGCGCAAAGAATTGGAATCCCGTAACAGTTCCCTCGTCGTGCTCCATCATCCTGCAAAAATGCCTGCGTTCGACGCTTGGGGAACTCCCGGCGATTCCCTGCCCCTCATGAAATCCGTAAAAAATCGCCTCGACCCCAAAAACACTCTCAACCCCGGCCGCTTCCTCGGCGGTATCTAGAATCCTTTTGGTCTCTCTTCCACCACGCCGAAAGCCCGCTCCAAAGCCATCCCCGCGCGCCCCAGCGTACCTTCCTCAAAGAGCCGCCCAATCAACGTCACGCCATGCGGCACGCGCCGAGGCGGCGAGAATTTCGGCAGCGGCCTGCTCGGATCGGGCGCCCAATCGCTTCGCGCCTCGGACACTTCAACGAATCCCGCGCGCAGCGTCAGCGAAGGATGCCCCGTAAAGTTAGTGATCGTGAGCATTTCATCTCGCAGCGAAGGCACCAGCAGCAAGTCCACCTCAGAAAGAACCCTCGTCATCTCCATCGCCACCTTGCGCCGAAAGCGGTCCGCCTGCACAAAATCCACCGCGGAAAGAAATCGCGATTGTCGAAACGTGTTCGGCCAGGCATCCGGCGTTTGCACCTTCAGCTGATCCACCGCCCGGTTCAGTGTAATCTCCTCGAACGCCGCCGCCGCCTCCGCAAAAAGAATCACGTCCAATGAGTCGTAAGGCCAATCCGGTATCGCCACCTCGACCGGGACCATCCCCGTCTTTTTCAACGTCTCCAAGGCCGCGCGGTCCACGTCCGTCGCAGGCTCTTCCTTCATCCATTTGGGGAAATAGCCCACGCGCAGTCCCTTTGCTCCCGCGTCTGCGTCAAAATCAATCTTGCTCCCCACACTGGATAGATCCCCGGCGTCCGGCCCGGAAATCGCATGCAGCACCAGCATAGCGTCCTCGACACTGCGGGTCATCGGCCCGAGTTTGTCGAGCGACCAGCAAAGCGTCATCGCTCCAGTCCGCGCCACGCGTCCATACGTTGGCCGCAACCCGGTGATCCCGCACCGCATGCTCGGCCCGACGATGCTTCCTCCCGTCTCGCTCCCAATCGCAAATCCCACCAACCCCGCCGCCGTGGCCGCACCCGGTCCCGCGCTTGATCCTGACGAGCCCTCTTCCAGCAGCCACGGATTCACCGTTTGCCCGCCGAACCAAATGTCATTCAAGGCCAGCGCGCCCAGGCTCAGCTTCGCGACCAGCACCGCACCCGCTTCATGCAATCGCTTCACAACCGTCGCGTCCGCCCCCGGTACGCGATTCCTGAACGGCTCCGCGCCATAGGTCGTAGCGATCCCCGCCGTGTCCAGAAGATCCTTCGCTCCCCACGGGATGCCGTGCAGCGGCCCGCGGTATTTTCCCGTAGCAATTTCCGCGTCGGCCTTTTGGGCTTGCGCCAGCGCCAGTTCGCGCGTCAAAGTAATCACGCACCGCAGCTTGGTATCAAACTTCTCCAGCCGCTCAAGATAGAGTCGCGTCAGCCGCTCCGAACTGATCTTCCTCTCCTCGATCCATCGCGAGAGTTTCGTCACCGGAGCAAACG
Organism: Candidatus Udaeobacter sp.; assembly: GCA_035511855.1. Classification (GTDB taxonomy): domain Bacteria; phylum Acidobacteriota; class Terriglobia; order Acidiferrales; family UBA7541; genus Acidiferrum. The sequence goes on along the minus strand of DATKEV010000096.1, from coordinate 18,393 downwards.
CCAATTCCTCGTCACTTCTAGGCACGGGTCCCGGATCCACTTTGCCCCGCACAAACCGATCCTGCTCCGGTCCTGCTTTCTGTCCAGCCAATACTGGATCCCAGCGCGACCATGGAGCCAGCGTGGGCTCCAGCGCCACCTTGTGCGGCCCCGTGCGCCGCTCGTACAGCGCGGCCATGCTGTTCCGCCAATTGGACGCCGCTTGCGCGCGCTCGCTTTCGCTCATCGTCACCTGCACCAGCTTCTCGGCTTCCGCCAAAGTGGACGCCGACACTTCCGGCCCCACAGTCGGCGCGGTCCCAAACGCCGGCGGCGTACCGGGCGGCAACTCCGCCGGCTTCGACTTCTGCTCCTGGTCCAGTGCCGCCACTCCCAACAACCCAATCGAAGTCTGCGTCAAGAACTCTCTGCGCGTTTTCGCCATGTCCCCTCCGCGCCGTATTGTATCCGTGCTCCCCTTCCTTCAATGCATCCAATTCCTCCGAAACACGAGAAGTGCACCTCTCGTCGCGGCTCCATAAGCCCGGCTCTCCGCCGCGCCAATCGATCTCAAAAGCCAGCAGCGCGTTAGTGTCTGATTACCCGACTGCTATCCTCCCATTCGGTGGTTGCTCGAAACGTAGCGTCAACCACATTCAATCGAATGTTCGTTCTCGCTCCAGGGCGCGTCCCACAATCGGACGGCAGCGCGCGATTGGAATGGGGTAATCCTGCTAAGTGATGCGCTAGCATTCGCTTAGATGGCGGCCTAGGATGGGCGGGAACATGCTCTAAATCACCCGAGCATGCATTTGGAGGGGCGCGGATGACCTCGTTCTGGCAAGACGTGCGGTACAGCCTACGGATGATCGGGAAGGCGCCTGGGTTTGCGGTGATCGCTATCCTGACGCTTGCCTTGGGGATCGGCGCGAACACCACCATCTTCAGTTGGATCAACTCAACATTGCTGAACCCGGTTCCCGGTCTGTCCAGCCCCAGCGAGGTTGTGGCGCTGACGCTAAGCCAGCCCGGGGACAACCCCTTCCCGCTTACCTATCCTGATCTCGAAGCCATGCGGGACGGGCAGAAGAGTTTTACTGGCATTGCGGCGTGCAACTTTGCGCATATGAGCCTGACGGGCAAGGGCAAGCCGGAGCGCGTCTGGGGCATGGTAGCGTCTGCGAATTATTTCGATGTACTGGGCGTGCGGCCGATTCTTGGGCGCGGCTTTCTGCCCGTGGAGGATGAGAGGCCGGGAGGCGCCCCCGTGGCGGTGATCAGCTACCGGCTCTGGCAAACGCACTTCGCCGCGAATCCGGGCATCGTGGGTCACACGATTGAAATCAATCAACACCCATACACCATTGTGGGCGTAACGCCGGCGGCGTTTCAGGGGAGCCAGACGGGGGTGCGAACCGAGATTTGGGTTCCCATCATGATGGAAGCCCAATTGAACCCTCTGGGCGACCTGCTTCATGACCATCACCAGTTCTGGTTGCTTGCGTTTGGACGGTTGAAGCCGGGCTTCGTGCGGGAGCAGGCGCAGGAGGAAATGACGCTACGACTGAAGCCGGAGGTAAAGAATTATCCCGAGGAGCACAAAGGGCACGACACGGTAACGGTGTACCCGCTGTGGCGTAACCCATTTGGCTTGAATTATTTTCTTTCGACGCTGCTGCCGGCACTGATGTCCATCGCGGGCCTGGTGCTGCTGCTGGCATGCGTGAACGTGGCGAATCTGATGCTGGTTCGGTCGGTGGGGCGGCGCCGTGAGATCGCCATTCGTATGTCGCTGGGTGCGAGCCGATGGCGGCTGGTGCGGCAACTGCTGGTGGAAAGCCTGATACTGGCGCTGGCGGGAGGCGTGGTTGCGCTGCTGATCACCGTCTGGACTGAGGGAACGCTCATGAAATTCCTGCCGGTGACGGAGGATATCCCGCTCGCACTCAGCATCGCGGCGGACCGCACGGTGCTGCTTGCGGCGCTGGTGATTTCGGTGCTCACGGGCGTGATCTTCGGAATTTTGCCTGCGCTGCGGTCCTCGGTCGTAGCGCCGGTGGCGGTGTTGAAAGAGGACTCGGGGAAGGCGTCGGGTGGACTCAGGAAGGCGCGCCTCGCGAGCGGGTTGGTAGTGGCGCAAATTTCACTGTCGCTGCTGCTGCTGATCTGTGCGGGATTGTTCATTCGCAGTTTCCTGAGCGCCGAGCAAATCAATCCGGGATTCAATCCCCATAATGTGCTGATTGCTTCCTACGATCTGTTTACAGCGGGATATTCGGATTCGAGCGGGGCGGAATTCGATCGCCAGCTCGTCGCGAAACTGGAAGCGCTGCCGGGCATACAGTCGGTGGCCCTGTCGGACCGCGTGCCGCTCGGATTTGGGGGAGGCTCGACCAGCGTGAAGCCCCAAGGGTACGTTTCGCAGGCCAATGAATCGATGGAGACCCAGGTGGCCGTCATCACGCCGAATTATTTCCAGACCGTGCAGATTCCCATGGTGAAGGGGCGCGACTTCACGCTGCAGGACACGAAGAGTTCAGAACGCGCGGTGATCGTCAACGAAACGTTTGTGAATCGCTACTGGCCGCATCAGGAGGCCCTTGGCAAGCAACTCTACTCCGACTTGCCGAAAGAATGGTTCACGGTCGTCGGTGTGGCGCGGGACGTCAAAGTGTCCGGCCTGAATGAAAAGCCAACGCCATTCCTGTATCTGCCGTTGTACCAGGTTTACCACGCCACCATGATTATCAATGCGCGCGTGACCGGAGATCCGTTGACTTTCGGAAAGACGGTCGAGAAAACCATCCATGAACTGAATGCCAACCTGGTAGTGTTCGATGTGACCGCGCTCGAATTGCGCGAACAGTTTGCCAGCTTTGGCCAGCGCGTTGCCGGAACCTTTGTCGGCGCATTCGGGCTGCTCGCCCTGGTTCTGGCCGCGGTGGGAATCTACGGCGTCACGGCCTACACCACGCGGCAGCGCACACATGAAATCGGCATCCGCATGGCGTTGGGCGCGAGTAAGCAGGACATTCTGCGGTTGGTGCTCGGGCATGGACTGGGGCTGACGCTTGCAGGGGTGGCTCTGGGACTGGCGGCCTCGTTTGCGCTGACGCGCTATTTGAGAAGCCTGCTGCTGGGCGTGACCAGTACCGATGCGCTGACGTTTTCCAGCGTTGCGATCTTGCTCTGCGCCGTGGCGCTTTTCGCTTGCTTCATTCCCGCGCGCCGCGCAATGCGCGTGGACCCGATGGTCGCGCTACGCTACGAATGATACCCTGGGGGATTCAACTCCTAAAAACGCGGTTCGGAAACTGCGGATTCGCAGACCTGTCGGATAACAGGGATGATCACCAGCGAATCGGCTAGTGCCTTCCATGCGGCCGGCGAGTGAGTGTCAAGAGCACTCCCTCTTTTCACTCTTGGTCCAGAAAGTGTTTAACAACCCTTTTGCAATCAGAGGGTTCCGCACTCTTCCTTGAAAACAGCCGGGTGTGAGGTCGTTCCACCGGAGACTCTACAGTGAAATCTCTTCTTTATGGGATTGCCTTGGGTCGGATCATTCAAGTACCTTCTCGACTGACAGCTTAGGTTATCCCCTTATGTCAACGACCACGAACACCAGCCGGAAGTCCGCCTTCGACACGCATCACCCGCCGTCCAACGAAATCATCGAGAAGTGCGTGCATTGCGGTTTTTGCCTGCCGGTCTGCCCCACTTATGTCCTCTGGGGGCAGGAAATGGATTCGCCGCGCGGCCGCATCTACCTGATGAAGTTGGCCACCGACGGCGGCGCAGAGATGAATCCCAAATGGGTCAGCCACTTCGACAGTTGCCTCGGCTGCATGGCGTGCATGACCGCGTGCCCCTCCGGCGTGGACTATGGAAAACTGATCGAAGCCACGCGCGCGCAAATCGAAAGAAACACCCCGCGCTCGCGCGTTGAAAAATTTCACCGGCGCTTTGTGTTTGAGATCTTTACGCGGCCGGATCGGCTCCGCAAGTTGCGTCTCCCGCTGCTCGCTTACCAAAGATCCGGATTGCAAGCCGTCCTGCGCGCCTCGGGCTTACTAAAATTGCTACCGAAGAAAATGCAAGCCCTGGAATCCTTGATGCCCAAGCTTGTGAAAAGCGAATCCGTTGCGGAAGTGACGCCCGCCGTCGGCACGAAGCGCTGCCGCGTTGGCTTGCTCCTTGGCTGCGTGCAGCGCGAATTTTTTCCGCAAGTGAATGCGGCCACCGCTCGCGTTCTCGCCGCTGAAGGCTGTGAAGTTGTCGCGCCGCCTGCACAACCGTGCTGCGGAGCTTTGCTCGTTCATGCCGGAGAAGAAATGGCAGCTATCGAACTCGCCAAGAAAACAATCGACGCTTTCGAGAGCGCGAATGTGGACGCCATCGTCACCAACGCCGCCGGTTGCGGTTCCAACGTGAAGGAATACGGCCATCTCTTGCGCGACGATCCTGATTATGCCGATCGCGCAAAAATCTTCGCCTCGAAATGCAAAGACATCAGCGAGGTCCTGGCCGGCATCGAGCCTCGCACGCAACGCCATCCATTAAACCTTCGCGTCGCCTATCACGATGCCTGCCACTTGCAGCATGCACAGGGCGTTCGCTCGCAGCCTCGCGCTCTGCTCTCAGCCATCCCCGGTCTCGAACTCGCCGAAATTCCCGAATCCGCCATCTGCTGCGGCTCCGCGGGAATTTACAATCTCGTCGAACCGGAAGCCGCCAAGGAACTCGGCGACCGCAAGGCCCAGCTCATCGCGCCGCTAAAAACCGGCGTCGTCGCCACGGGAAATCCCGGCTGCATTCTGCAAATCCAATCTTCTCTCGCCCGCCAAGGTCAGAAGACACCCGTCGTCCACTTCATCCAACTCCTTGACGCTTCCCTCCGCGGCAAGTCCATCGAGTCTCTCCCGCGCTAACCTCGAGCAGAGCAAGAAGTTCAACAGTGCGCGTTCTGCGCCTTCATGCCACTTAAGTCATTTCTTGACAACTCAGGCCGACCCGTATATGAACGGTGAATTCCAGGAGCCCTTCCGCCGCTGAAGACCTGACCCACAACCCGTACCGCGGGTTACAGGGGATTCAACGGAAGGGTCAAAAATACTTAGGGCAGGTGTGTCTCGCGGTCAGTGACGGCCAGCGTCGCACCTGCGCAACATGGTCGGACGATACAGGAGGAAGCATGGCCAGCCGAGCAGATGCAATCCCCATGGGCGGTACCGCCGATTACAGCATCTGGCGAGTGATTCTCGCCTCCAGTGTTGGCACGATGATCGAGTGGTACGACTTCTATATATTTGGCAGTTTGGCTGCCGTCCTTTCAACTAAGTTCTATCCTGCGGGCAACGATACCATTGCTCTCATCGCCTACTTGTCCACCTTTGCCGTGGGCTTTCTCGTCCGCCCCTTTGGCGCATTGTTCTTCGGCCGCATCGGCGATCTCGTCGGGCGCAAATACGCTTTTCTTGTGACGCTGACCATTATGGGCGGTGCGACAGCACTCATTGGTTTCCTGCCCACCTATGCCACGGCGGGCTGGTTTGCGCCGATCACTTTGCTCGCCATCCGCATCTTGCAAGGACTTGCCCTCGGCGGCGAGTACGGCGGCGCGGCTGTGTATGTCGCCGAGCACGTCCCTGACGGTAAGCGCGGTTTCTACACTAGTTTCATTCAGATCACAGCCACTCTCGGACTTTTCGTCTCGTTGATCGTTATCCTTGCTACGCAGTCTTCGATGAGCAAGGAGGCTTTTTCGGCCTGGGGTTGGCGGTTACCGTTCCTGATTTCCATCGTTTTGGTCAGCATCTCACTCTACATTCGTTTGAAGATGAAGGAATCGCCGATCTTCACCTCGATCAAGACTGCCGGTACCACTTCTTTGCAGCCACTCAAGGATGCTTTCGGAAAATGGGACAACCTGAAGCGCGTAATGATCTCGTTGTTCGGCGCGACCGCCGGCCAGGGCGTAGTGTGGTACACGGGGCAGTTCTACGCCCTGTTCTACCTCCAAACGATTTTGAAAGTGAATGCGCGCACTTCCAGCTACATCATCGCCATCGCCCTTCTGCTCGGGATGCCGCTGTTCACTGTTTTCGGTGCGCTTTCCGATCGGATCGGGAGAAAGAAGATCATGATGGCTGGATGCCTAATCGCGGTGCTTACGTATATCCCAATCTACAAGGCCATGGAACACTACGCGGGGAATAACGTGGAGACTGTAAAGTCTACGAAGAACAAGGTAACTGGCGCCATCGCCTTGACACCTTTGACCCGCGATGCCTCTGGCGCTCTTGTTCCCGCGAAGGAAGCGCCAGATCCGAACATGCCGGCGCTAGTCTTGTTGGTCCTCCTCCAGGTGGTCTACGTTTGCATGGTTTACGGCCCTATCGCGGCCTACCTTGTTGAGGCTTTCCCAGCGAAGATACGGTACACGTCACTCTCCCTCCCCTATCACATAGGAAACGGCGTCTTCGGGGGTCTTGTGCCCCTCATTGGGCTTTCGTCCTGCGCAGCCACCGGCAATATTTTGGCCGGTTTGTATTACCCCATGATCGTTGCCAGCATGACTTTCATCGTCGGCAGCCTGCTCCTGAAGGAGACACACGGGCACAAGATCTGGGACGAAGTCGGCGGGATGAAGCAGGGGGCCACCGGCAATTGACTCGCGCACCCGCGCGGTAGCATTATCGGTTCGGGCAAGGGCCTGCCATCCTTGAAGCGGGCTTGCCTGAACGAGTTTATTCTGCGTTGTCGCGTCAAACCTGTTTCGATCTTCAGGGGGAGTTGCCGCCGTGGCCACCGTCCGACCGAAATTAAGCACGAATGAAAAAAAGGGCAAAGCCAAGCTCAGCGAAGCACAGATTGCCGTTCATTGGAAAGAGGAAAAGTACTTCCGCCCATCGAAGAAATTTATCGCCCAGGCCAATCTCGCCGATCCCGCCATTGTCAGGAAATTCGCCGAGAAACATTTTCCGCAATGCTTTGACCACTATGCCTTGCTGCTCGATTGGGACAAGCACTGGCGCAAGACGCTGGACACGGCGAACCCGCCTTTCTGGAAATGGTTTGTCGGCGGAAAGCTGAACGCCTGCTACAACTGCGTCGACCGGCACCTCGCGAAATACAAGAACAAGGCCGCGCTCATCTTCGTGCCCGAACCGGAAGGTGAGGCCGCTACGGTCATCACCTACCAGGAGCTCTACAAGCGCGTGAACGAAGTCGCCGCCATGCTCCGCGACTTTGCCGGACTTAAGACCGGCGACCGCGTCACCATTCACATGCCCATGATTCCCGAATTGCCCATCACCATGCTGGCGTGCGCGCGCATCGGTGTGGTGCACTCCGTGGTTTTTGGCGGATTCAGCGGTGAAGCCTGCGGCTTGCGGGCCGCCGATTCCGGCAGCCGCGTCCTCATTTACGCGGATGGCTATCACCGCAACGGCAAATGGGTGGACCACAAGGCCAGCGCGGACATCGCCGTAGAAACCGCGAAGAAAGAGGGCCAGGAGATCGACAAGGTCCTCGTCTGGAGGCGCTATCCGGGAAAATATACTTCCGAATCGGTCATGATCATGGGGCGCGACTACTTCGTCGACGAAGTCCTGAAAGATTATCGCGGCCAAGTTGTCGATCCCGTTTTGCAGGACGCCGAGGCCCCGCTTTTCCTCATGTACACCAGCGGCACCACTGGAAAACCCAAGGGCTGCCAGCATCGCACCGGCGGATATCTCGCCTACGTCACCGGCACCGCGAAGTATTACCAGGACATTCATCCCGAAGATGTTTATTGGTGCATGGCGGACATCGGCTGGATCACCGGGCACTCCTATATTGTTTACGGGCCGCTTGCGCTTGCCGCAACGAGCGTCCTCTACGAAGGCGTCCCGCAATTCCCGGACGCCGGGCGCGTCTGGCGCATCGCCGAGCGGCTGGACGTGAATATTTTCCATACTTCGCCGACCGCGATTCGCATGCTGCGCAAAGCCGGCGCCGACGAGCCCAAAAAATACAACTACCACTTCAAGCACATGACCACCGTCGGCGAACCAATCGAACCGGAAGTCTGGCAGTGGTATCACGAAGTGGTCGGCAAGGGCGAAGCGGTGATCGTCGATACCTGGTGGCAAACGGAAACCGGCGGGATTCTCTGCAGCACCAAGCCGGCTCTCGATCCCATGAAGCCCGGCAGTGCGGGGCCGCCGGTGCTCGGGATTTATCCCGTAATTTGGGATGAAAATGGAAACGAAGTGAAGGCCAGCTCGCAAATGGCGGGGAATATTTGCATTCGCAATCCCTGGCCGGGAATCATGCAGACCATCTGGGGCGACCCCCAGCGCTTCGTCAATCAATATTACAAGAAATATAACAAGCAGCCGAACAGCAAGGATTGGCGTGATTGGCCGTACTACGCCGCCGACGGCGCGGTGCTTTCCGCCGATGGCTACTACCGCATCCTCGGCCGCGTCGACGACGTCATCAACGTTGCCGGCCACCGCCTCGGCACCAAGGAAGTTGAATCCGCGTGTCTCACACTGCCGGAGGTCGCCGAAGCGGCGGTCGTGCCCGCCGTCGACGAGGTCAAGGGCCGCGTCCCCGTGGTGTATGTTTCGCTCAAGCCCGGCATTCTGCCGAATAAGGCCGTGCAGGACAAGATTACGTCGACGATTGAAACCATGATCGGCAAGATCGCGCGGCCAAAGACGATTTACATCGTGCCGGATATGCCCAAGACGCGCTCGGGAAAAATCATGCGCCGCGTGCTCGCTGCGATCTCCAATCACATGGACACCGGCGATATTACGACCCTTGCGAATCCCGACATCGTCGAGCAGATTCGCGCTCTCGTGCAGGGCCGCGCCGTTTTGCCTGTGCAGGAAGGCCCGGAAGACATCAAGCTCTTCGGCCAAGAGTCCTGAAATCACCGCCGCCATCGTCCGAACTTTTGGGCGGGCGCCTCTCCGAACACATTCGATCAGCTCGGAAATATTCCTCCTATCTCGCCCCGCAGGCGCTTCTTTCTGACCGATGCAAAAGAGGACCGGCGAAGAACGCAACGGAGGGTAGACTGAAGAAACCAAGTCTTGGCAGAGGGCGACGCAATACACACAAGCCGATGCCGGCAGCGGAATATCAAACTCGGGCCGATAGGCGCGGAGAATCCCTGCCCGGCGACGCTGGGGACATGTCAAGTCTGGCTGCAGCTGTCGATATTGAAGAGCCGTCGGTTGCCTGGGGAGAACACCTAAACCACGCGCCATCTTCTCAGATTTTTGATTGAAGCAAGCCAAATTTTGAGTTGGCGTCCGCCGTCCCGAGAATGACAACATTTCTGCATGTTCATCGCGGCCGCGGAAATCCCCGTCGGCACAAACGCCGTCGAAGGCTACAAGGCCTCCATGAAGGGGGACGGCCTGCGCATTCTGGATCACCTCCCACAGATCATTGAGCGCGGGACGGAAGCACTGACACCCGCGGAAAAAGAATTGTTGAAGTGGCTCGGCGTATTCTTCCGCAAACCTACGCCCGGCAAATTCATGATGCGCATTCGCATGCCCAACGGCTTCGTAAGGAGCGACCAACTGCGCACGATCGCCGAGCTTTCGCGGCGGCTTGGCAACAGCGTCCTGGACATCACTACCCGGCAACAAATTGAGCTGCGCGGGTTCGCTCTCGACACCGTGCCGGAGATCTGGGAGAAGCTCCGGGGTGTGGACTTGCGCACGCTCCAGACGGGCATCGACAACGTTCGCAACATCAACGGCTGCGGCCTCGCCGGCTTGACGCCGCATGAATTGTTCGACGCCTCCCCTGTCGTCCAGGAGTTAGACCGCCTCATCGTAGGCAGCAAGGGCAACCCGGAGTTCACCAACTTGCCGCGCAAGTTCAACATTACCGTGACCGGCTGCTTGGACAATTGCACGCACAGTGAGTCGCAGGATATCGCGCTCGTTCCCGCGAAGAAGGCCGGCCGTCTCGGATTTAACGTGCTTGTAGGTGGCAAGATGGGCTCCGGAGGATTCACCGTCGCTTCGCCGCTGAATATCTTTGTCGAAGTCTTCCAGGCCGCCGCGGTCGTGACAGAACTGATCAAGATTTATCGCGATCACGGCCCGCGCGAGGCGCGCTCCCAGTGCCGTTTTGCTTTTCTGATCGAGGAGTGGGGCCTTCGGCGCTTGCGCGCGGAACTTGTCACGCGGCTCGGCCACGAGCTCGCCTTCCAGGGCCGCGACATGCGCGGCTCCACCCGCGTCGATCATCTCGGAGTGAGTTCGCAAAAGCAGGCGAATCTTTCGGCCGTGGGACTTTGCATTCCCACTGGCAGAGTGAACCCCGAACACCTCGACGAGCTCGCGCGCTTGGCCGACATTTATGGGAAGGGAGAAATTCGTCTAACGATAGGACAGAACGCCATTATTCCGAATGTTCCGGCAGAACGCGTGCCCAGGTTACTGGAAGAATCCCTGCTCAAACAACTCTCACCTCGCCCCTCTCCCTTTGTGCGCGGATTGGTCGCCTGCGTGGGCACGGATTATTGCAATCTCGCCCTGATCGAAACGAAGAGCCGCGCCATCGCACTCTCCGAAGCCCTCCACAACAAAATGGGTAACAGTGTGAATCCTCTCTCGATTCACTGGTCCGGCTGCCCGGCGGGCTGCGGCAACCATCAAGCTGCCGACATCGGTCTCCGTGGCTTCAAAACCAAAATTGACGGAAAAATTGTGGATGCCGTGGCGATCTATACGGGCGGACGAACCGGTCCCCATGCAATTGCGGGCCAGGAGATTCTGGAAGCCGTGCCATGCGATGAATCGCTTCCCGATGTCGTGGCCAATGTTGTCCAGTCGTACCGCTTTGACGTGGAAGCGAGGGAGCACGCCGCCTTGAGCGATCCGCTGTTCACGGCTGCCGCCACGGCGGGATTGGCGTCGTGGCGGCACGCGCGCGCCTTGCCGCCCGCTGCCAGGCCAGCTTGAAACAAAGGCCGGTGGAAAATGTCGTTGTCGGCCGCGCGAAAGTTGCCTGCTCTTAGCGCCGCACCGACGGCAAAAGTTTGTGCGTAGGAGAAACAATGATGACGGATTACGTGAGTCCTAAGGACCTGATGCTGGAGGCGGTGCAGTTGGCGAAGAGAAAGTCCGATCTGCCCGCTCGCGATATGCTCATTCGCGGAATCCTTGCCGGAGCGTTTCTTGGCTACGCTACATCCCTCGTCTTCGTGGTGTCATCGCAAGGGCTCCCTCCCATCGTCGGCGCGATTCTCTTCCCAGTTGGGTTTGTGATGTTGGTGTTGCTGGGTCTGGAATTAGTCACCGGGAATTTTGCTTTGCTGCCCGCGGGTGTCATGGCCGGAACGGTCCGTGTGAGCAAGTTGCTTCGCAATTGGGGCTGGGTGTATCTCGGCAACCTGATCGGCAGTGTGCTCTACGCGGCGCTGTTTTATCTGGCGATCACCAATTGGCGCACCGGCAACGGCGGCGCGGTTGCGGATCTTCTCAGGCAAGCCGCGCAGAAGAAAACATTAGCCTACGTAGCCCTTGGCCCGAGTGGCTGGGCCTCGGCGGTAGTAAAGGCTGTTCTCTGCAACTGGATGGTGACGATCGGTGCCGTGCTGGCCTTGGTATCGAGGTCTACCGTCGGAAAAATCGCTGCCATGTGGCTTCCGATCATGACGTTCTTCGCGCTCGGCTTCGAGCACTCGGTGGTCAACATGTTCCTGATTCCATCCGGCATGATGCTTGGCGCGCCCGTCTCCGTGGGCCAATGGCTTTTCTGGAACCTGCTTCCCGTCACCATCGGGAATCTTGTTGCCGGGACGCTTTTGACCGGTGTGGCGCTCTATGCCACGTATCCCACCGCGGCAGCTCCTGCCATCAGTCAAGTACAAGTGTTAGCGACCGAGCAGAACGAACAACAAGCTCGATTCGCGGCCGCCACGGGCCTACAGTAGAGCTCACTCGCCTGGCGTGATTCTTGATTCTCTGTTACTGCGAAGCTCCGCAGCGCAGTTGCACTTCCGCCGCCAGATCGGGGTCCAGCAAAGCGGAACGCCCGTGTAGCGCGGAGCAGACCTCTACCGCCGTGACGCCCGCCGCGCCGCGTAGATCCGCTCCCGCCAGGTTCGCGCCATCCAGTTCGACGCCGCGCAGAATCGCTCCCGTCAGGTAGGCGCCGCGCAGATCCGCTTTTTTCAAATCGGCGTCCAGCAGGATCGTGCCCTTCAGGATGGCGCCGGTCAGGTTCGCTTCTCCGAGTTTCGCGGACGACAAATCCGCTTGCTCCAGATTTGCAAACGAGAGAATAGCGTGCTCGAGTTTTGTGTCGCGCATATCCGTGCGCGAGAGGTCGGTCCGCAGCAGTTGCGCATTCCGCAAATTCACCGCGTAGAGCGAAGCGCCGGAAACCCTGGCGTTCGAAAGCACCGCGTTTTCGAAAATCCCGTAGGAGAGGTCCGCAAACCGCAAGTCCGCGGCCACAAAATTCGCGCCCGTGGCATTCGCCGACACCAGCACCGCGCGACTCACCTGCGCGCGGTCCAGAGTCGCCGACCGCAGCAGCGCCTCTCGCAAATTCGCCCCCCGTAAATCCGCCTCGGAAAGATACGCGCCTTCGAGGTTCGCTCGCCACAGCCGTGCATTCACGAAAAACGCGCGGTAAGCGCGCGCAAATCGCAAATTCATCTGGTTCAGCCGCGCGCCGGAAATTTTCTCGATCGTCTCATCATTCCAGGTGGCGCCTCGCGGCGGCGGTGACGAGAGCGTCGCTTCCGTCAAGTCCGCATACGGCCGGTATCCGACCGCCTGAAATACCATCGCGCCCCAGCGCCGCGCATCCGCCGAGGAGTCGTTCGAGACGTTGCTCTTGTCATAAGGCAGCCCGCGATTTACGCCAATGGAAAACAACAGAAGAACGAAGCCCGTCGTGAGCGCCGCCCGCGTGGTTCCCAAAATCAGCCGAAGAATGTTTTTCGTCCTGGTCAAGCGGATGTCGCCCGGCCGCAGTACCTGGGCTACGATGAACGGCAGACCGGTCGCCGTCGCGATCGAAAGTGTAATCAGGCAGACATGGAGCAGGGTGCCTCGGAAATCCTGACGTGTCAGATAACGCAGCCAGAATAGAAACAACGTGGCGGGAACGATCCAGTAGGCCAGGGCCATGGACAGCGCCGTTTCGAACGTGGTCATCGCCGACTGCTTGTCACCCTGCCAGCGAAAATGCCGCCGCACCAGCCCCATCAAGTACCACGGCCCGTCTTTTTCGAGCGTCTGGCCATCCTGAAAAACGGTCGGAAGCGCCGCCATGCTTCCCCACAAACGCAGTAATAAGAATTGGAAACGAAGCGACAGCGCCAGCAACACCAACGGCCCGCCCAAATAGAATCCGGTTATCGGCAGAAGATTGCCGAGCCCTGCCAGGGGTATGGCCGAGGCGTTGAGCAGCAGCCGCACGTCGCTTGTGAAAACGATCAGCAGACTGCAGATCAGGCACAGGCCAGCCGTTAGAAAATAAAACCAGCGCGCAATCTTTGTCGCATCGGCAATCGCCTTCGAACTGTCCACCGCCGAGATGGACTCCGGCAGCATGGCATCGAAGAGGTTCGTCCCGCCAAGCCGCCCGAACCACAGGCCGTCCGTGCCGTACAGCGTGGCGCCCATCAAGTTTGCGCCGCGAAGCTCGGTACCCAGCAGGTTGGCATTGCGCAGATTGGCGCGCACCAGGCTCGCTCCGCGCAGATTCGCCATTGAAAGATCGGCGCTGACCAGGTTCGTCCGGTGCAGCAACGCGCCCTGCAAATTCACGCCCGTCAAATCCGCTTTCGAAAGGTTCACCCCGGACAGATCGGCCTTCGCCCCGGATTCTCCGCCCGACTCCACCCAGATCTTGTGTTGATCGAGGATCTCAGCGAGTTCCAGCAGCGAAATTCCAATGGCATCGTCACTCGCCGGGATGTCGGCCTCCGCCGGAATCTCTTCGGCTGCGGCCTCGCTGCCAGCAATTTCGCTCTTCAATTCTTCAATCTCGGAAGCCATTTGGAAAGGTTCCCCCCGTTTTGTCTGCTTGTTGGTGCCAGCTTTAAGAACGCGCCTGCTCAAAACACACGCCCGCCATCACGACTTCGAGTTCGCAACTCGCTTTTCCGCTGAATTGCCGCACGCCTCCGCCGAGCAATGCATTCGAAGCATTCCTGTCACGATTCTAATCCCCCGCGACCAGGGCAGTGCGCTGCTGGGTTGCCTCCATCCTCTCCCAGTCGGCCTGAAAAAATCGCCTGCTCTCAAGTACAGGCGGCGCAGAGGTAACGGTGCACTGAATTTCTGTATGGTTTGAATTTGCGACTAGCGCGTGAACGTGGATCGAGAAAATATTCGAAAGGAACGCCGTAACAATTCGAATGAGGGGGACGAAGAAAGAAGAAAAAATAACCTGGAACGCAATCTTTGAAAATCAGTGCCGGGGCGCTTCGCTGAGGGGCCAAGGCACCCCGGCTTATCCCGCCCGCCTCCGCAGTGAGCGAGCAAGGAACTTTTCTAAAACTCTTCGGGCCGCAAGCTTTTCATTTCTTGCACATTCAGCTTGCAGATCCTGTTCCCTGCGAAAATTTACCTATCTTCGTCGCCGCGCAAAAACTCGTAGCGCTCGATCGCGGCAACCACTCCGATCGCCCCCTCATCGCGCGGCTCGGTGCGCTGCACGCGCCCGAGGCAGCGTACCCGCACTGGTCCGGCCAGGGTGATCTCGTTCGGGAGGGTCAGGAGAATCTCGACCGCTGAGCCTTCCTTGACGTCCTTGGCAAGAAAGAAGTACACACCGCGGGAGCTGACGTCCCGGGATTCGGTGCTGGTCTCGCCGACCGCCGCGCCCGTCGTCCAACGGACGGTAAGCGGCAGCCGCATAGAAAAGCGCTGGGTCGTGCGGCGTTCAGAACCGGTCAAGGCGATCCTCCTCGATGAAAGGAAAGTGTATCCGGGAGGGGACCAATGGACAATAGAACTCCGGGTACAAAACGGACGCGCCTCCGCGAAGTACCGATGTACTAGAACGGGCGAGAAAAGCGAACCCGTGATTCGTCACTCGTGACCCCTTGAAGGGAGTAGGCTCGTTCATCGGCGGGCGGGGTCCTGCTGTGCCGATCCCGTCGCTGGTTAACAATAACACCCGCACCCCGGGGTGTGTCGTATGTGTGGCAAACAAGGGGTTTAGAATCTCTTTTTTTGGATGTGTGGCAAGCAAAGGGGTTACGGGTGAATTCCTCGGATGTGTGGCAAGGAAAGGAGTTAGAGAGGGGCGAAAAGGATTCAGCGCCCTTCGACTGCGCTCAGAGTAAACTCCAACGCTGAGTGCGGCGAGATTTCCGAGAGTGGACCCGGGGCGGGGTTGGAGATCAGCAAACACGGGAAAGAATAGCGTGCGGGGGACGGCTAGCAAAGTGATTTGCGGCGAACGGTCGAAATTGAGGGGTGAACGGCAATTGGGCGGGGTGAACGGTTCCCGAGAACCCGAGAACAATCCAGAGAAAACAAGGGCCAAGGCCGCGCCTCAAAAACCAAGGATGGGGGCGCCCAAAATCATCTAAGGGTAGGCGTCCGAATTACCTGTCCGGCCCTTCACAGTTATGAGTCGTTTCTGGTGCCTTTCCTAAAGCTGAGGGTCAGAGGTCGGAGGGTATGGTTCACAACCGCGCAGGATAAATACTCCTCAAGAGATAAGGAAAGAAGAATCCGAGCGGAAAAAATGCAACCATCGCGACAACGACGAACGCGAGAACATTCCGAAATTCCGACAATAAATGGAATAGTAATTATTATTACGATCCCTCCAAACAGAAGGAAGCGTCGATAAGCAACGGAGACGCGTAACTTTTCATTGCAAGAGGGGCACGCGAAGTGGTGAATGCGGCCACGACAGGAGCCGGGGTGCGCTACGAGTGGTCTATGAGTCTGTGGTGAATGGCGTACAACGCGAGTTCGAGGCGGTCGGAAACGCCGAGCTTGTCAAAAATATTATGCAAATGATTTTTGACGGTTTGCTCGGAGATGAAAAGTTTTTCGCCGATTTCCTTGTTGCGAAAGCCCTGGGCGACGAGCTGGACGATTTCTTTTTCGCGGTCGCTGAGCAGCGGCTTTTCGCGGCGCGGGCCGGCTTCGCTCGATTTGGAAAAGGCCTTCATCACTTCGGCGGTCATGCGATTGTCGAGCCAGATTTCGCCGGCGTGCACGCGGTGAATGCTTTTCACCAAAAGGTCGGTGGCGGATTGCTTGAGAACAACGCCGCGCGCGCCGAGGCGCATGGCGCGCACCACGTCGCGATCATCTTCCGCGGCGGTGAGAACTACCACGCGCGTGGGCAGCGTGTCGAAATTGACTTCTTCGAGGACGGCGAGGCCGTCTTTATCCGGCATGCGCAGATCGAGCAGAAGAATATCCGGCTTGAGCTTGGCGAGGAGCTTGATGCATTCTGCGCCGTTCTGTGCTTCGCCGACGATGGTGATATCCTCGTCGGAATCGAGAAGCTTGCGAAGACCTTCGCGGAAAATCGCGTGGTCGTCGGCTAGTAGTACTCGTATCTGTGTCTTGGTTTTTGCCATATCAACCGAGCGGGACTTCGATTGTCAGACGCGCCCCATGGCCGGGATTCGACTCCACGGTCAAAGCTCCCCCTACGGTGCGCGCGCGTTCCTTTATGGATATCGGACCCAGCCGTAGACGATCCAGTTCATCGCCATTAAATTTGCCAGCAAAACTAAAGCCCTCGCCGTTATCGTCTACTACGAGTACTAGACGGCTGTCATCCTGCGACAGTTTTACCACGACATGGGAAGCCTTGGCATGCTTTTTTATGTTGTTGAGTGCTTCTCGGTAAATCTGGAAAATCTCGCGGCAGACGCGGTCAGGAGCGCGCAACTGGGCAGAATCGATAAGCAAGTCCAGGGCAACGGTGGATTCGTTGCGGTAGCGCTCGGCGAAACCGCGCATTAAATCAACCAAATCGGCGCTTTGGACGCGGAGCGGGCGAAGGTCTGTCACGGTCTGGCGGAGCTCGGCACCCTCGTTCTTGACGGTCTGCTGGAGGCTGGCAAGGCCGCTGACGGCCTGCTCAGGGGTGGCAGGGACCCGGCGCCGCAGTACATCCAGCTGGATTTCGATGCTCAGGAGGGTCTGGAGAATACCATCGTGAAGGTCGCGCGCAATGCGGCTGCGCTCGGCCTCGATGGCGCGGGCGCGTAAGTGCCTCAAAAGAAAGATGTTTTCCAGAGCAGGAGAGATATGGTCGGCGATGCTCTCAAGCCAGGCTAAGTCCTGCTTTTGGTACGGATTACGGCCATTCAGCAAAAAAATCCGGCCACTCGGTTGCCCGGCCTGATCAAATGACACGGTCAGGAAGGAGTTCACTTTAAGTTCCTGTTGAGCCGGCCCGGGAAGCCGCGGCAAATTCTTGATGGCTCTTCCGTCCCGCCGGTCCCACCCGAAACCGGAACCTGGCCCGAGGAGCGAGTTCCAGCAAATTGCGGCGTCCATGTCGTCAAGCAAAAAGCCGTCGGTGCGGGAGAGGGGCATGTTCTCCGGGACCAGCCGCTCGCTTTCGCCCGCTTTCAGGCGCCAGAGAAAAATGCGCTCGAGATCAGTATCGCGGTAGAGCAAAAGAGCCTCTTCCGCGTTGAAGGTCGTGGCGAGTTCGTCGAGAAAGAGCCGCAGGGATTCCGCCAAGCCTTGATCCACTTGCATGGTCGCATTAATGCGCGAAAAGAAATCGATCTGCGCCACAAAGCGCCGGTTGAGGTCACCGAGGTAGGCGAGGCCCGCTCCGCCGGCGAATGTTCCGGCCAAGAGTCCGAGCCAAGCCACCACTCGCATCCAGTCGATTTCGCCGCGGCCCGCGGTGCGCAGAACCAGGACCAAAGAGAGCGCGCCGGCAAGGGGGACGGTTAATCCAAGCCCCCAGCGAATGCCTCCCGCGTAGCAGATGAACATGAACGGAAACCAAACCGGAACTGTGGAAGGACTGATGTAGATGAAGAAGCCGAGAGCAAGAAGATCGCAGGCCAAGGGCAGATGCCAGGAACGCCGGCGCAGGAGGCGTTCGAGCTGGGTAACGAGGAGCGCGGCAATCAGATAGGCGGCTAGGAAAGAGGCCGAGCGGTGGGTTGCGCGCGAGGGAGGCTGCTCAAGAACAGCGAGCAGCGCTAGCAAAATAAAAATCGGGCGGGCATAAACGATTTGCCGTTCGAAATGGTGGCGATCCGTTTGATGGGGGCTCATGCGCGGGGACGCGTCCTGTGCACTTAGCCTAACAAGATGCGGAGGTTCGTGGCGCAGCGGTTTCCAGGCTGCAACAGGGCCAAGTGTACTCTAGAACTGGACATACCACGTGATACGCACAGCAGCAGCATTTACTTCGCATCCGCTTCCG
>DATKEV010000095.1:0-14597 GCA_035511855.1 Candidatus Udaeobacter sp. | reverse complement strand
ATGAGAGGGGAGAATTTTGACGGCGACGGTGCGATCGAGCCGCGTATCGCGTGCACGATACACCTCACCCATCCCGCCGGCGCCTAAGGGCGATTGAATTTCATATGGACCGAGTTTCGTGCCAGAGATCAGAGGCATTCGCGCGCGTGATTATAGCCTGTGCAGCACCTCGAAGAGGATGCGACAATTCTGCATGTGTTGTCGGCTAACCGCAAGTGATCGTCGGACTCGCTTTGCTTCGCGGTTTTGTCCGAGGCGTCTGAGCGCATAACCACAATTTTTCGCTCGTCGAAACTCTGGTTGACAAGTGTGATGGATTGCTGTTTTTCCGCAGCAGCTTTCGCGTGAAGTTTTTTGCTCAGCCCACCCGGAGCGGGGCACGTACCGTCCCATACCCTTGAGTCCCTAATTCATGCCTGGAACACGAAACACGGCTGCGGAGTAGATCAGAGGGTTCTCGAAAATGACTTTGTCGTCGTTACAGGGACAAGCACCGCGCGTGATTTTATCCAGCTTCTCACCGTCGAACTGCACTGAAAAGACAAAGAGAAAACCGGTTTGCCAGGTTTGCCAATTAAGGGCCCCGTGAAAATAGCTAAGTGATTGTGGCGCCTTGCCTTAGCTTATTTTCCCCACTGTTCGCAACGAGGATGGTGGGGGTTCGAATCCCTTCTCTTCCACCAATTCCTCAGTGCTGCATCTGATATCCGCGAAAACATCCAATTTACAGTGCTGAAATATTTCAGTAACATGCTCCGGTCGAGACTTGAACATGCCCACTCCCGCTGTCCTGGTCCACGACTGCGGCAACCCTCTTGCTACAACAAACCTCTTCAGCGTAAGGCTGGCCCAATCCCTCGGAGATGTAGTCGAATGCCAGCGCCTGCGCTATCTGGTGTTCAATGTGGAACTTGGAGAGGGATTGGACAGTTCGGAGCGTTGTGGGCTCGATCGTGACCGGTTCGATTTTATTTGCGATCACCTGATGGTCCATGACACTGCCACGAGCAAACTGGCTGGCACCTACCGGATGCAGAGCGGTTACCGCGCCAAGGGCAACCTGGGCTATTACGGCGAAGGCATTTTTGATTTCGGCCCGTTCGATAGGATTCGCGGTGAAGTGCTGGAGCTGGGCAGGGCTTGTGTTCATCAGGAATACCGGAACACTCCCGTTTTGCATATGCTTTGGAGAGGGATCTCGAGGTATGCAGAGAGTTGCGGAGCGAGATATTTGATTGGGTGCAGCTCGCTGACATCGCAAGATGAAAATGAAGGAGCGGCGCTTTACGAGGCCCTCGAAGGGAAATATCTCGTTGAGCCTGCCCTGAGGACACAGCCAAAACCCGGGAAGGAATGCCGCACCAAAGAGGGGTGCGCGGCGAGAGTAAAACCTCCCCGCCTCTTTCGGGCCTATCTCGACATTTCGGCCCGGCTTTGCGGGCCGCCTGCCATTGATCGCGAATTCAAGACGATTGATTTTCTAACCTTGATTGATCTGGAACGCATCCCCGACCGCGTTCGCATCCGCTTTTTCTGAGTAGCCCGCCGGGAAGATTTCTAAACAACTCCGGGGCGGCGCTGCCCCACGTTGGTGGCTTGTTCAAACGCGTAGGCAATTTGCAAGACTCCCCAATCGTCATGATGACGGCCCATGATCTGCATTCCGATCGGAAGACCACTCTCGGAAAAGGCGCAGGGCACGGAAATCGACGGATTTCCCACCACGGAAATGTAGTACGCCGACTTCATCCAGGCGAGGTAGTTCTCCATCTTCATTCCAACGATTTTCGTGGGGTAATGGGTTTTCACGTCGAAGGGTAAGACCTGATTCACGGGGAGTATGAAGAACTCGTATTTTTCCATGAACTCGCGCACGCGCTGGTACAAAGCGCTGCGCCTCACTTCCAAGCGGGAGAGTTGCGTCCCCGTAAGCTTTCGTCCCTCAGTCACGTGCCAGTGAACGTAATCATTCAATTTGTCGGAATTGGCTTCAAGGATATCGCCAAAACCCGCCTCGACGGACCAGTGACGCCACCCCAAGAAGCTCTCGTTCGCATCCGTCAAGTCTGGCTCTGCTTCCTCGACGATGCATCCGAGACTCTCGAATACTTTGCGCTGGGAACGCACCGCGTTCTTGACTTCCGGCTCCCATGGCAAGCCCATATCCTTGAACATGGCCACGCGAACACCTTTGAAATCACGGTCAGCGAGAGGTTGCGCGAAGAAACTGCCCGACTGATCGATGGAAATCGGTGAAAGTCGGTCGAAGCCCGCCAGGACGCTTAAGAAGAAGGAGCAGTCCGAGACATTGCGCGCGACGGGCCCGGACACGGAGAGCGGGAACCACGCCAAATGGCTGGGCGTGTTTGGGACGCGTCCCGGCGAAGGGCGGAGGCCAACGACGTTGCAGAAATTAGGAGGATTCCGGAGCGAACCCCCAAAGTCGCTGCCATCGGCAAGTGGCACCATCCCGCAGGCGAGGGCCACCGCGCCACCGCCGGTGCTCCCACCACAAGTTTTGGTCAAATCGTAGGGATTGAGCGTTGGTCCGAAGACAGGATTAAACGTCTGCGAGCCGAGCCCCCACTCTGGCACGTTGGTTTTGCCAATGATGATGGCCCCGGCATTTTTCTCACGCTCGACCAACAGACAATCAAAATTGGGAATGTCATCTTTGTGAAGAGGTGAGCCAAACGTAGTGCGGATGCCCTTCGTTGGATGCAAGTCCTTCACTCCGACAGGCAGCCCGTGTAAAGGCCCTTTGAAATTGCCTCTTGCCGCAGACTCGTCCGCAGCGAGGGCTTGCACCATCAACTGATCTTCTGGAACCAAGGTGACTATGGCATTGACTTTGGGATTCACCCGGGCGATCTGCTTGAGATGTGCTTGCGTCACTTCACGAGCGGAGAGTTTTTTCCGGCGGATCAAGTCCGCTATCTCTATCGCGGGTAGGAAACAGACGTCGGCTTCTGAGGATGTCGACAAAGGTGGTGCACTCGGCTTAGAAGATTCAGGAAGTTCGGAATACGCTGTGCCCGCCGATGAAGGGACCAGAGGCGAAACGGCAGCTGTGACTGCCACAGTCGTGCCAAGTTTCAACGCCTCGCGACGTGAAATCTTTTCGGTCATTGAACACCTCAATTGGCACCGGCAGCCATTGTTTCCAAACCAGCTGTGGCAGCTTAAGAACCGTTACGAGGATTCGTCAAGCGGTTCTAGCTCATTATTTTCCCTCGGACAACATTCTCATTGCGGACGTGAGGGCAACTCGGCGCTGAGAGGGATCGGCGACCTTGCCGCGGGCGAAGTCGTGGGTACCACCGCCTTTGCCGCCCAGTTTTTCGAGAACATGTTTGATCAGCCGGGCCATATCGTGCCCAGCAGAAGGGTGTTGGGCAAAGAGCAGGCTGCCATCATCGGCCGCCAGCACGGCAATCGTTTTTTCGGTCTTGGCGAAATCAGTGGCGAAAAATCCCAGGTATTCGGACGGTACTCCCTCGAAGACGCGAGAGAAAATTCGGAAGCCGCGCGAATCAGGAGGAGTTGCCTGAAGCGCAAGCCGCGCTTCGGCTTGGGCCAGCTCTTGTAAATGGGCGCGGGCATTTTTGAAATTTGCATCACGTTCGCTGACGGCCTTGGACGCGGCGGACACCACGTTTTCAAGAGAACACGACAACTTGTCGGCCACCTGGCGCAACTGCATGAAATCATGGCGCGCCACGCGTTCCGCGCGGCCCCCGCAAACGAACTCGACGCGCCAATCCTGGCGGACTTTCGCGCACCGCCGTGCCAGGATCAGCCCTATCTGGCCTGAGCGTTTGACGTGCGTGCCGCCGCAGGGTTGCAAATCGGCGGACTCAATTTCAATGGCGCGAAGAATGCCTTCGCGGTCCACTTCTTTTCGAACGCCGAGTTGGGACAGTTGATCCGCGGTTCCGTAACGAACGTTCACCGCGCGATCTTCAAAGATCACCCGGTTTGCCGCATGCTCTGCGCCTTCCAGAATTTCATCGGATGGCTCAGGCCCCTGCAAATCAATCGTGCAGAGTTCAGCGCCCAGATGGAAGGAAACCGTGGGCAGTCCAAATCGTTCCAGAAACATGGCCGAGAGCAGATGCTGTCCCGTGTGCTGTTGCATGTGGTCGAAGCGGCGAGGCCAGTTGATGCAGCAGCTCACGTCCGGATCCGATGGTTTGCGATCGACTAGGTGCAGGATTTCGTCGCCTTCATCGCGCACGTCGAGAACGTTGGCATCCCCGATTTTGCCGGTATCGTGGGGCTGTCCACCGGAGGTGGGGTAGAAAGCCGTGCGGTCCAGAAGCAAGCCCCAGACGGTTCCCGTGATCCCCGCGTTCACATCCGGGGGGAGCACTTCGCAGTGCATGACCCGGGCCGTGAATTCCGTCTCGAAAGAATCATCGTAGTAGAGCCTGCGCGTGGCCATCGATTCTCTCAACTCAAGCGGACTGTAGTGCGCGTTGCCAAGCCTCGGAATACTTGTAGCCTGTCCCAGTATTGAACAGCACGACTTTTTCTTCAGGCTTGATCCAGCCGGAAGCAGCCAGCTTGCGTGCGGCGATGACCGTGGCGGCGCCCTCGGGCGCGGCAAAGATGCCTTCGAGCGAGGCGAGTTCCCGCCCCGCGTGAAGCATCTCCTCATCCGAAACCGCAAGCGCCGTGCCCTTGGTTTGGCGCAGCATGCTCAGGATCAGTTGATCGCCAAGCGGGCCGGGAACGCGTAATCCCGAAGCGATGGTCGCGGCGTTTGGGAAAAACTGTGCGGATTTCCGATGCGCTTCCCAGGCCTGCACGATGGGAGCGCACCCTTCAGCTTGCACCGCCACCATCCGCGGGCGCTCATCACCGATCCAGCCCATCTGCTGCATTTCATCGAAGGCTTTGCACATACCGATTAGACCTACGCCACCACCCGTTGGATACAAAATCACATCGGGCAGCTTGCCGTCGAACTGCTCCCAGAGTTCGTACCCCATGGTCTTCTTGCCTTCAACGCGGTAGGGCTCTTTGAGTGTCGATACGTCGTACCAGCCTTCGCGATCCTTATGCTCGGCGACATACTTGCCGCAGTCGGAGATCAGGCCATTCAGTTTCACGACTTTCGCGCCGAAAGCCTGGCATTCCATGACGTTAGCCGAGGGGGTATCTGCGGGCATCACAATAACAGCCGAAAGTCCCGCGGCCGCGGCATACGCGGCCAAGGCACCTCCAGCGTTGCCGGCGGTGGGAGCCGCAAGCACCCTTGCGCCCAGTTGCTTGGCGCGCGTGACCGCCGCCGACATCCCCCGCGCTTTGAACGAGCCTGTGGGATTCAAGCCTTCATCTTTGACGTACAGCCGCTCGAGGTTCTCCGATGGACATCGACCCGATTGACATTGAATGGACGCGCCCACGCGCTTCGCATGCACCAGAGGCGTCATGCCTTCGCCCAGCGAAACGGACGGGTCATTCGGAAGCACTTCCGCGTAGCGCCACAGCGTGCGTGGCCGCGATTTCAAGTTTTCCAGCGTGAGCGTGGCCGCCGCCCGGCGCAGGTCGTACCGCGCCAGCAGCGGCTTCCCGCAGGTGCACAGATGTTGCTCGGTTCCAGCGTCGTACCTCTTGCCGCACGCCGAGCATTCCAGCTCCACAATATTCGCAGTCTGCGACAGGATTTTCGACGCTTGGCTCATGACCGTGCCAGTCTAACACGCACCTGCATGCGGCTCCTGCCCCCCACTACAATCGCACGTGATACAGTCATTTCAAGGGAGTCATCACCAAAAATCGCGATATCCTCGGCGGCACGCCTGTCTTCCGCGGAACGCGAGTGGCCATCCAAACGCTGTTCGTGTCCGGCCTCGCCATTTTCGATTTTCACTTTTCCATTTTCTGTTTTTTGTTATCCCCTTTCTTTTCAAACCGTTCCGCACCCTTTGGCGTTCACGCAAAACTCAACCCTTTTGTTTTCAATCGATTCCGCACTCTTTGCCAAGAACACCCGGCGGTGGGGCACTCTCTTGGTTCCTTGTGGCCAGGCGCCATCGCATCCAGGGTACAATGACTGTATGGCTGTGCGGCTCATTGCGCTCGACATTGACGGCACCTTGCTGGACAGCCGCTGGCAGCTGTCCGAGGCCAACCGGGCAGCCATTTCGGAAGCAGCGCGTCGCGGCATCGAGGTAGCGCTGGTGACCGGCAGGCGCTATGACTTTGCCATGCCCGTGGCTCAAAGGCTGGATTCACCTCTGACCATGATCGTGAACAATGGCGCGCTGATTCGCTCGAAGGAAGGCCAGACCCACTTGCGGCATCTGCTTCCACGGAAAATAGCGGAACGGGTGCTTCATCTAACGGCGCGCTGGCGTGAAGGTGCCGCGGTTATTTTTGACCGGCCGCGCGAAAATCAGCTTATGCTGGAAGTTCTGAATCCGGACGACTCCCTGCGCTACGCCTATTATTCGCGGAACAAGGAATTCATCGCCATCGCGAATCCGCTCGAATCTTGCCTGACGGAAGATCCCATCCAAGTGATGCTTTCCGGAGAAGTCCAGCCGATGCGCCAAGCGGAGCAGGTTTTGCGCGGCGCGGACTTTGCGGAGGAATTCGCGCTGGCTGTGACGTGCTACGATAGCAGGGATTTCGCCATGATCGACGTCATCAACCCCGCTTGCTCAAAAGGATCTTCGCTCGCGGAGTGGGCCGCGTTGCGTGGGTTTGCTCGCGAAGAAGTGATGGCTATCGGTGACAATCATAACGACCTAGAAATGCTCTCGTTCGCGGGCATTCCCGTGGTGATGGGGAACGGCGTGCCCGAATTGAAAGCCTTTGGCTGGCACGAAACAGCATCGAACGACGAGAGCGGCGTTGCGGCGGCGATCGAGCGATTTGCTCTGCGGGAGGCTGCCCCGTGCGTCTGAAGCGAGCGGCCCTCTTCGTTCTGCCCGCGCTGCTGGCCGCGTCCAATCTGCGAGCGGAATACGTCGTTCTGCGCAGCGGCCAGCGGCTTGTTGTAACCGGCTACCAACTCGTTGGAGACAAATATCGTCTGCAAATGGCGGGCGGGGTGGTTGAGATTCCTGCTGAAGAAGTTGTGACCATCGAGCCAGAGGAAGTCTTCACTCCTGTGCCCGCGCAGCCCGCCGTGAAGCCGCCCTATCGAGAACTCGTCGAAGCGGCCGCGGCGCGCTACAAGGTGGACGCGGACCTCATCACCAGTGTGATCGCCGCGGAATCCAACTTTGACCCAAAGGCCGTGTCGCCCAAGAATGCGCGCGGGCTGATGCAACTGCTTCCGGAGACGGCGGCGACGCTGGGCGTATTGGACATTTACGATCCTCAGGAGAATATTGACGCTGGCACGCATTACCTGGGGGATCTTCTGCAAAAATACAACGGCGATCTCGTTCTCGCGCTGGCGGCATACAACGCGGGCCCGGACAAGGTTCAGAAATACGGTCGAGTGCCCCCCATCCCCGAGACAATTTCCTACGTGCGGCGAGTGAAAAAAAAATACGAGGAGAGCAAAAAAATGGCAGCAGCGAAAACGATGTCGCCTGGAGTCAGCCAGGCGAAGTCATCTTCGCCTCTGCCAACAAGCGTGGCCCCGTGAGAATGCCTACTGTTGTTGAGGATTTTGTTGTGGCGTAGTGCTAGGTGTTACGGGATTCTGGCCCGGGATTTGACCTAAGCCGGTCCCGGTCTGCAAGCCGGGCTGGCCGAAACCAACAGCGTCTTTCGCAGGATCCCAGATAAATTCAAACAAACGGTAATTTTTGGCCTGGTCGTAATAGATGACGGACGGCTTGTCGATCTTGCTTCCCACGCCGATGATATTGCCGCCGAAGATGGTTGAGGCATCAGGCAGAGGGGGTGGCTGGCCATTCGAACCGGAATCGCTTTGATCGGTTCCAACGGGGGCTCCTGTGGCACCCGTGGGATTCGAGCCGGGTGCCGTGCCACCGGGTTGAGTGCCCGCCGCCTGGCCTAGCAGGCCGTTTGCGCCGGGCTGCGAGCCGCTGGCCAGCTGGCTAGCCGGAATGCCCGGCCCACCCGCTGGCGAAATCTGCAGATTTATCGTATGCGGCTTCAGGCTGCCGATGAGCTGCCCATTGGGACCCACGTAAATCAGTCGCCATTCTCCGTTTTCTTTGTTCATGGGGTCTTTGTAGGCTTGCCGCATGAACCGAAGCGAACCAATCTTCGGTTTCATAAGATCATCCAGAGAGGTCGGAAAGCGGCCATACTTGCGGAAATGGAGTTTCACACCGCGTACGTATTGCTTTCCGCGCCAGATCATCTCTTTTTCCCGTTCGCGTTTGCCTTCCGTCAGGATGTTCGGAGCGACCGCGATGGTGGCGAGGAGCATGAGCGTGGCGAGAAACACTACCATCAGCAAGGCATAGCCGTTTTCTAGGCGCTTACGGGCCATTTGTGGACGCTCGAAGATCATGCCGACGGGCTCGCAGGCTGTTCCTCCAGAGGTGCCGTATTGCGGCGGCCCGAGGAGATTTCCTCAAATTCAATGCTGGCATTGCCGATCTTCAAGATGCGGAAGCGGTTCAGCAGCACGTCGCCCTCACCGACAATGAACACTTCTTCCCCGTCGGTCAGGAAAGCGCGGCGTGTTGCACCGTTGGGAACCGTGCCGAAGCCAAAGAATTTCACCGGGAGTGTCACCGGTGGTGGCGGCGGTGGAGGGAGATCGATGTTCTGGCTTGTCTTATCGGGAGGAGGCGGCGGAGGAGGTGGCGGTGGAGGCGTCACGACCATACTGAAAATATTGCGCCCGGTGCTCTGATACCCGGTTTTTTGGGCGGCTTTCACTTCCGGCCAATGGAGGCCTGGATTGTCCACGGGAAGCAAATCATATTTTTCTCCGGAGGCCAATGTGACCGCCGTCCCAGCGGGTTGCACGCGCTGGAAGTACCACACGATGGCGGCAACGACGATCAGCACGGCAAAAATCGCGAGTTCTCTCTTCTGCTTCATGCCGTCGTCCTGAAATAGGTCTTGAGATGCACAGCTACTTTGATGAAACCGGCAGGTCCCTGCGAGTTCTCCGAACCGAGAGTCAAGGAGTCCATCGCATACGTGCTGTTGGACCGTTGCACCGCATTGAGAAACGCAACCACGTTTTTGTAATCGCCGTTGATGGTCGCATCGATGACGACTTCTACGATCTTGTGGCTCTCGGAATCCTGCTTGAAGGCTACGTCTTCCAGTTGCACTCCCGCTTTTTTTGCCATGTCGCCAAGTTCCGAAGTAACAGAAGAGTAGCCTGTGCTCACAGGGAACAGGGATTGTTCGAATCGGTCACAGTCCTTTTGGGTGCTCGGTATGTCGCTGCGGATTTTCTGAGCGCGCTCGATGTCCCCTTTGAGTACTTTCAGTTGCATCGACTGCTGGGCATATTGTTGCTGTGGAGTCTGTGGCGCGGAGGCCAGTTCCCAACTGTAAAGCCCCAACGCGACGTCGGCCAAAGCGAGCAGGATTACTCCTCCGAGGATCATTTGCTTACGGGCTGAGAAGTCGACGGGCATCAAATCCTCGAATAATAGAGGGCGGTCATTTGCATCGATTGGGGATCGCCGGTCTGAGACCCAGCCGTTGCCACGTGAACGCCTATAACACGAATATCGGTAAATTGCTTTGACTCTTCCAGGGCATGCAGGAAATTTAGTCGCGCCTCGTCATTCGTGGCGCCAATCGTTAACTTGACCTCGACGCGCCCGGAAACCTGTTTGGGCTCGATGCTCACCACGCGGACCCCGTTCGGGAGAATGTGCTCCAAATCCATGAACATTTGTGTCCAGTTGAAACTTCGCGAATCAAGAATGGAATTGAGAAAGGCGGCCCGGTCGTGCAAACTGGCGATCTCTTTCTGGCCAAAATATTGCAAAAGTTCCGCGCGTTGAGTCTGAAGCCTGGCCATCTCTTCGCGCATGGCCAGCGAGCGGGCACGAATCTGTGCATCGGCCTTGCGAACCGCGTAAACATGCCAGCCGAGCCAGAAAAAAATAATGCCGGCTACCGCTGCCACGACACCCGAACCCGCCAGGAAGCGCCGGTGCGTTTCCAGGGGCTTGGTCGCTATATTGAGCCGAACTCTCATTCTCGCTTCGTCTTGACCTCTAGATTCCTTCAGCCGCGCTGGAACATCCACCCGATGAGTCCGTCCAGGTCGCGGTCCGCCAAAGGGTGGGCGTCGTCTTTGATACGCCCATCGGATACTGCGGACTGCAGCAACGAGCGCACATCGCAATGAAATTCTTCCTCGAGCGCCCGTACAAAGTCAGCCAGCCGCGCACCCAATCCGGCGAGGCGGACAGACTGAATGGCTTCGTGCCAGATGTCTTGATAATAGGCCGCGACAGGAAAAAGCTCTTCGAGCAGCATTTGCGGCGTTAGCGCAGACCCCTGCGCCGGGAGATCCGTGCAGCGATAACCGCAAACCACGCCATTGCGCACGATTGCCGTGGCGAGAGAAGAACCGGAAACGCGCGCGAGCAGCGTTGGTTTCGCATCGTCAATGAGCGTCACGGCCGCGAGCGAAGAACTCATCACCACGCCGGGCCGCAGGCCGGCGCCTTCGGCAAGGGATTCGTACTCGCGAATGATGCGAAGCCGAGCCAGTGCCGTCAAGACATCCACACCCGCTTCACGCGGAGCCTGGCGCATGTAGGAAATCAGGGTTTCGTCGGCCTCGAAGGGCACGCTCTTCTTCAGCTTCCAGCGCAGAATGGGGATAGCTTCCTCGTTCGAGCGCGGGAATTCCTCGAAATGCTGGACGAAAACGCGAATAACGGGGTCCGGCAGAATCAGCGCAACGTCCTCCTCTTTAGCGCTCAAACGATCACAGGCGCTGGAAACGGCCGTTTTGACCGCTGCCGCGTTTATGATGTTGGCTTCCACCGCTGACGGAAAGATGGCTCCGGCCGGCAAAAGCTCTACGGAATACCCTTCCAGAGAACCGGTGCGGCTCCAGCGCGCGGCGGCAATGCGATCAGGCTCGATTTCGATCGCCAGCTGTGGATGAGGCATGGCATCGAGCCATTGCACGACGCGGCGCACCAATCCATTCTGGTAAAGGCCCTGACGGAGTGTGGCTGCACTACTCAACGAAGGTCACCTTATTGATCTCTTTCACCGAAGTAATACCCTCACGAATCTTCCCCAGCCCACTCTCGCGCAAGGTAATCATTCCTTCCTCACGCGCAGTGCGCTTGATTTCCGAGGTCGGCCGGCGGTCCACAATCATCTCCCGGATGCGGTCGGTGAGGTCGAGCAACTCGCAAATCGCAGTACGACCATGATAACCCGTTCCCGAACACTCCAGACAACCGGCGCCTTCGGCAAGCGGGACACTCGCCCAGACGGCCGGATCCAGACCGAATTCCTGCATTTCTTCGGCCGAATATTTTTTTGGCTTCTTGCAGTTGGGGCAGATGACGCGCACCAGGCGCTGGGCCATAATGCAGTTCAGCGCGGAAACGAAATTGTAAGGCTCGACACCCATGTTGATGAAGCGGCCGATGACGTCGGTAACGTTGTTGGCGTGGACGGTCGTGAAAACGAGATGGCCGGTGAGCGCGGATTGAATGGCGATCTGCGCGGTTTCCTGGTCGCGGATTTCGCCCACCATGATCTTGTCGGGGTCGTGGCGCAAAATGGAACGCAAGCCTCGCGCGAAGGTCAGGCCCTTTTTCTCGTTAACAGGAATCTGGGTGATTCCTTTGACCTGGTACTCGACAGGATCTTCAATCGTAACGATCTTGTCTTCGTCCGATTTGATTTCATTGATTGCCGCATACAGGGTGGTGGTTTTGCCGGAACCCGTTGGTCCCGTGACCAGCACCATGCCGTAAGGCTCGTGAATATAGCGGCGGAACCGGCGCAATTCCTCGGAAGAAAAACCGACGACGTCCAAGCTGAGCTTCTGGAATTTTTCCGAGAGCGTTTCCTTGTCCAGGACGCGAAGGACGGCGTCCTCGCCGTGGCTGGCGGGCATGATGGAAACACGCAGGTCGATAAACCGGCCTTTGTACTTGACGCGGAAGCGCCCGTCTTGCGGGACGCGGCGTTCGGCGATGTCCAATTCGCTGAGGACCTTGATACGCGAGAGAACCGTGGAATGCCATTCCTTTGAGATGGGTTGCATGGCGTGCTGCAAGACGCCATCAATGCGGTACTTGACGGCCACTTCGGCGTCACGGGCCTCGATGTGAATGTCACTGGCGCGGCGCTCGAGAGCGGTGAAGATGACCGTCTCGACGAGCCGAACCACGGGGCTGGCGGTGCTGTCCCGCGTCAGCCGGTCGCCGGAAATTGTTTCTTCGCCTTCCTCTTCTTCCTTCGAGGTCTGCAGTGCAAATGCTTCGGTGGCTTGCTCGAGAACGCGCTGTGATTGCTCCGTACGCTTGAGCAGATCACTGATCTGGCGGCCAGTAGCCACGCGAATAGACAGCTTTTTGCCGAGCAGGAGCGGCAGCTCATCGCTCATCTGCACCTGGCCCGGATCCGCGGCGGCGATGGTGAGAATGCTGTTGCGCACCTCGAGTGGCACAAAGTTGTAACGGAACATCAGATCCGCGGGAATGCTGCGAATCAACTCTGGATCGATGTGTTGCTCGCGCAGATCAATGAAGGCGTAGCGATATCGTTCGGCGAGTTTGCGCGCCGTATCGCGCTCTTGTTGTTCGTCGGCAGCCGAAGCGGCTCCGGCAATAGCGTTTGCGTGTTGGTCGGTGAAGGCCATTGGTTACTTTGTCGCTCCCGTCAGAGAGAAAGAGAAGATCGGCAGATACAGGGAAATCAGAATGAAGGCAACTAACATGCCCATGAAAATCAGCAAAATAGGTTCGATCAGTGAGATCAGCGCGGACAGACGCAAATTGACTTCTTCCTCGTAGAATTCCGCAACGCTCGTGAGCATGGGAGCAAGCGCGCCGCTCGATTCGCCGACTTCGATCATGTCCAGGGCCATCTCCGGCATCACGGACTTGGTAGCCAGCGCAACATGGAGCGACTCGCCCTCTCGAACCATTTGCGTGGCCTGGGAGACGGTTGAACGCAGCAATTTGCTGGTGATAGCGTCCGTGGCAGTCTGCAGGCCAGCCACGAGTGGAGTGCCGCCTGTGAGAAGCGTTGATAACGTGCGGGAGAACTGCGCGACCTGAAACTTGAGAAGAGTGTTCCCAATCACAGGAAGACGAAACTTGAAGCGGTCGAACGCCGTCCCGCCCTCTTCCGTGCGCGACCAAAGAAAAACTCCAGCGGCCAGCGCCGCGAGCGCCAAAATGCCACTGAGAAAAACCCAACGATAGTCAACCGTCAGGGCGATCAGCAAACGGGTGGGGCCGGGGAGATCCACATGCAAATCGCGATAGAGTAAGGCGAACTTCGGAATTACCGCGGTGACGAGATAAGTGACGATGATGACCGCCACGGTGATCAACAGAACCGGATAAACTAGCGTAGCCAGTATTTTTTTGCGGACTCCGGTGCTCACGCGCTGATAGGCGATGTAATAGTCCAAGACCCCCGACAGATTGCCGCTCTTTTCTCCCGCCAGGATGGCCGTCGAATAAACCTTCGAGAAAACCCCCGCTTCCGTCACCGCTTCGGAGAGTGACTTCCCTTCACGAACCATATCGCGCACATTGGAAATGATGGGCCGGAGTTTAGGAGAAGAGGCACGGTCTGCAAGAAGATCTAAAGCCCTCAGGATCGGCAGCCCGGCTTTGATAAGTGTGTTGAACTGTTGGTTGAGAATGAGGAAATCCGTGCCGCCAATTTGTCGGGTGGTCGGGCGACGGAGCAGCGAGGCCAGACGTCCCCCACGGGACTCCACGGAATAGACGTAAAGACCCCGGTCCGCGAGTTTCTGGCGTGCTTCGTCCAGGGAAGTCGCAGCCTCGACGTGTGAGTAGACGCGCCCGTCAGCATCCGCCACTCGGCAGACAAATTCTCCCATAGACCTCTAGTTTACCCTATCTTGTTGATATGCGTGAGGCACTCGAATGGTTGGCCGTTCTCTCCAGTTAAGGGCGTACTGGCACTCGAACCTAGTGATTCGTCCCTTTGTCCGTCGAGAGTGACTCGCCGTTCACGATGGCCACGCTAGGGGGCACCGTGAACTGGAAGAACGAGTCTGCCAAGTGCGGGTTTGTGACCCAATCCCCAAAGTGAAACTCGACGGCTACTCCACCTGGATCTCGTGCAACGACTCGAACGAGATCTCCAGAATTCCTGACTATTTCGAAAAGAATAGTATCGGCTGTTTCCCCACCCGTCCGCGCAATTTGGGAAGAATTTTGCCCGCGCGGAATAGGTCGCCCTTGCCGGATGAAGCAGCGGAAAACGGAATTATCAGAAGACTCTGGCGTTTCGTTCGGAGCAGATTGGATCTCGGCGCACACCCGGGAGACTTTCGCCTCGCCTGCCAGCAACGACAGCGGCGTGCGCCAATCAGCACTCTCCTTGGCGGGTACCCGCGTGACCGTATGGTCCGCGGGAACATAAAACCAGGCTGTCTTGCCGTCGACAAGGAAGAGATTTTTCTCAGGTGATTCGTACTCCCAGCGCATTCTGCCCGGCCG